>JAKARO010000023.1:12842-30506 GCA_021821885.1 Pseudomonadota bacterium | reverse complement strand
CAAAAGTGCTTGAGCGGACCTAACGTAGGGAGTAAAACTTTCACTGCCATTTGACATCCCTGTTGAAGATGTTGATCTTTCCGCGGGAAGAACCACCCTCCACCTCCGGTTCCGCCTCCCCGGAAACACCCTCGGCTGACCGCCTACTTTGAGTTCTGCAATGGTCGCCGTCTGCACCAGTCCCTCGGTTACGTTACACCGGATCAGGTTTATCTGACCGGCCAGGGCGGCGGGGCCTGTATTGTGGACAAGTATCCAAAGACCGCAGCGTAACCGTTACTCATGGATGATTTGGGGCAGCGCCATTCCGCTGCAGTGGAAGTAACCGGACCAGCTTAAACTCACCCTCTATCTGTCTTGACCAATGGATCCACCATACCGGTTCTGGGGCCCGACCATCAGGATGACATCCTTTGCCTGCATGTGCAGGGTGCCGCCGTGGATTTTTGGGTGACGCCGGCGGAGCTGTACCACCGACGCGGGTACCAGAGGCTTGTCTGAGATGCTACTTGCAATAGTCCCATCATGGGACTACAGTTCATCCAATGCGAGTGATTGCCGTGTCTACCCTTCGAGACTTTTGGGAGCGCCATCCCGACGCCGAGCAGCCGTTGAAGGCTTGGTACGCGGAAGCGACGAGCGCGACCTGGACTCAGCCCGCCGACATCAAGGTGCAGTACCGAAGCGCCAGCGTGCTGCAGAACCGTCGGGTCGTCTTCAACATCAAGGGTGATGACTGCCGGCTGATCGTGGCCGTTGCGTACAAGTTGCAGATTGTCTGCGTGAAGTTTGCCGGTACCCACAAGGAATACGGCGCAGTGGACGCAAAAACCGTTGAAATGGCCTGATTGGCTACGGAGGAAAGTATGGACATCCGCCCTATCCACACCGAAGCAGACTACAAGGCCACTCTCAAAAAGATCTCAGTCTTGATGGACTCCGATCCTGATCCGGGTACGCCCGATGGTGATCGTCTGGACATCCTGGTCATGTTGGTGCAGGCCTACGAGGCCAGACATGTCCCCATCGCTGAGCCTGATCCGGTGGAGGCCATTAAATTTCGAATGGATCAAGGCGGTCTGTCCGTCAAAGATCTTGAGCCGATTATCGGCAAGAGCAACCGCGTTTACGAAGTGCTGAACCGCAAGCGTCCACTGACGTTGGCGATGATCCGCAGACTGCACCAGAGCCTGGGCATCCCAGCCGATGTACTGATTGCGGAGACCTTGGCCGGGTGATCACTCTCCTGGCTCGCAGAGAAAGCCTGCATTGTGGACCGCTATCCGAAAGTCGCAGCATAACCATTACTCAGGGATGATCTGGGGCAGCGCCATTCCGCTGCAATGGAAGAAACCAGATTGTCTTGACTCATGGGTCCACTATAGGGAGGCGGGTATGTCTATGCAGATGGGTTATGAGGAGGACACAGGGTTGTCCCGCATGCGGGGAAAGGCAGCCCAAGCCAGTCGGGGCGATGGCTGCCCCGGAGGCTTCTACCGTGATCCCGTCGCCCGTAAACGGTATCCTGGGCAGAAGAGCGGACCGGAGGCCATGATGCAGCATCGACAGAAGCGTGTGCCACTGTATGGCGCCATGCTCGGTACCCTGGGCATCCTGCTCCTGGCATCGGGAACCGTGCAGGCGGCGGGCCGGGGCTGGGGAGGCAAGGCTGAGGCCCCCCAGTATAAAGAGGCGGTGTTTCCGCCCTGGAGCCACGGGCAGAACGATCCGGCGCGCAACAAGGGGTTGGAGTTTACGGTGCCGGAGGTGGATGATCTGCCCGATTTCCACGGCAGTATCGACAACCCAAAACTGGTGATTTTTGTCGGGGGAAACTACTACTTTGCGATGGCCCCTCTGGTGGCGGACTTCGAGAAAGAGCACCCTGGAATCAGGGGCAAGATCTACTACGAGACCCTGCCTCCCGGTATCCTCATCAGCCAGATGAAGCATGGCGGGACCATCAGCGTCGGCAATATGACGTGGACGGTCAAGCCCGACGTCTACGCAGCGGGACTCAAGAAGGTGGACTATTATATCCGGCATGGGATGTTGCAGGGCCCGGCGGTACCCTATGTCACCAATGACCTCACGATCATGATCCCCAAGGGAAATCCAGCCCACATCACCAGCCTGCAGGACCTTGGGAAACCTGGGGTGAGTCTGTCCATGCCCAACCCCGAGTGGGAGGGAGTGGCCCGGCAAATCAAGATGTCACTCACCAAGGCCGGTGGCCCGGCACTGGAAAAAATGGTGTATGACACCAAGGTCAGGAAAGGCGAGACGATCCTGACCCACATCCATCACCGGCAGACGCCCCTTTACCTGATGCAGGGGCTGGCGGACGCCGGAGTGACATGGACGTCTGAGGCCATTTTCCAGGAGCTGGCGGGACACCCGATTTCCCGTGTGCCGATCCCGGCCAAGGACAACACAACGGCGGTATATGCCGCGGCGGTGGTCAAGGGTGCGGCCCATCCCGGGTGGGCTAAGGCATGGTTGAATTTCCTGAAATCCCCCACTGCGCTCCAGATCTTCGAGCATTATGGATTTAAGCCCTATACGGGAAAGTAACAAATGATACCAGGCAGATGGGACAGCCCTCTCCGATAATGCTGATCCTGCATTTCCAGGATCGGATCTCTGCGCTGTTATGGCGCCGGAAACCGGACGATGCCCGAAGGCCTGGGGTTGGGGGTGGCTCCAGTTTCCAGATGTAGGGAGAACGGTCCATGCGTCAATACGGGCGTTCTGGTGCAGTTGCCGGCAGTGCCAATCGGGCCCACTGGGCGCCGCCCTTTCTGGACGGGCTCCTGCCGTACAGTTTCTGCCTGCCGCGGGGAACGGCAGATGGTTTCTGGTCTGGCTATTCCGGGATATGGCAACTTTGAGCGGTGTGTTCCTGAAGAATCCCCTGCTGGTTCTTGTAGCCCTTGCTGGACCAGTGGTTTTGGGGATATTCCTGGCTGTGTGTTTTTTCACGGTACATACCGCACTCCTGCGCCCTGGCCTGCTTATGGGATGTTTGGTGGCGATACTTGCAGCCTCCACCGGATTCCTGTCCTTTCTGCTCTGGCGTCTGGGCAGGCAGAACCGGGAGCGCGGGAAGACTATGGATCTGCTATGCCGGACAGGAGAAATCCAGTCCTTTCTTGCGCAGGTCAACCAGCGTTCGGCCGAGGCTGAGGATGAGGCCGGGTTTCTCCAGGACGTATGCGATCTGGCCATCCGCAAGGGAGGAATGGCCATGGCAGCGGTTGCCCGTCCGGCAGCGGATGGCCGCCTCCTGTTCCCTGCAGCAGCGGGCCAGACGGCCTGTCTTGAGGATCTGGAGATTTCCATTCTCCCGGGCGTACCCGAAGGCCATGGACCTGCAGGCAAGGCCTGGCGCGAAAAAACGGCGGTTTTCAGCACTGGCTCCCAGAAGGACTGGCTGGCACCCTGGAGGCCGCCGGCGATGCAGGCCACCGGTATCCGTATGGGTGCCATTCTTCCGGTAGCACGGGAAGGCCGGATCTGGGCACTTTTACTGCTCAGCCAGAATGACGGGAGATTTTTTGAGCTGCCAGTACAGGGGTTTTTCGTCGACCTTGCCGCCGATGTTGGACGTGTACTCGAACGGATCGCCCACTCCAGGCAGCTACGTCTGCTGGATGCTGCAGCTGCGGCATTTTCTGATGGCATCGTGATTGCCGATGCGGCGCAGAACGTGATTTTTGTAAATGCAGGTTTTTCCACCATGTCCGGATACCTGCCAGAAGAAGTGCTGGGCCGGAACTGCCGGCTGCTCCAGGGGCCAGATACCGATCCGGAAACCGTCCGGCGCATCCACGAAACACTGGAGAGCGGGCAGAGCTTCGATGGTGAAATCCGGAATGTACGGAGGGACGGATCGACCTTCTGGAACCGCCTGCACATTGATCCGGTCACCGATGCCAAGGGTCGCATCACCCATTTCATTGGTATCCAGCGTGACATTACCCGGGAACGGGAAGCCCTGGACATGCAGGCGGCCCTCCTGCAGAACACCGCCTCAGGTATCCTGGTCGCGCGGCAGCGGACCATCATTACGGCCAATGCGACCATGGCGCAGATGCTTGGACGGGAGGCGCAGACCCTGCCAGGCCAGAGTACCCGTATTCTGTACCGGGATGACGTGGAATTTGTCCGTGTCGGGATGCTTCTGGAGCACCTCTCCTCGGATGGGGCTGCCTACATGACGGGTGTGCGCATACAGTGTGCTGATGGCACATTCCTGCTCTGTGACCTGCAGGGCCGTCTGCTGGCCGATGGCCAGACATCGGTGTGGACGTTTTCGGATGTAACCGAACGGGAGTCGCAGACCCGGCAGCTGCAGCGTGCACAGGGCGTATACCATGCCCTGGCTGCAGCTGCCGAGTCCCTGCTGCAGGGCGAAACTGAAAGAGACATGATTTCGCGGCTCTGCGAACGCCTGCTGGATGGCACAGGCTTTGCGGAGGTCTGGATCGCATGCCCGGATGTGCAGGGCCTTTTCCAGACGGTCGGCAGGGCCGCCAGGAATGCCGGGCATCCCGCTGCGCCTGGTGCCCGGTACATTTCTGTGAATGATCCGGAGGATGCGGTCGCAATGGCGTGGCGTAGCCAGGGTGCGGTCATCCACCAGGAGGAGGAAGATCGTGCTGGTGGACGGCATGCGTCCAGATATACTGCTCCGCGACAGCAGAGGGGATGGCCGTCCAACCTGGCTGTTCCCGTTCACCGGAGGGGGAAGCCCTGGGGTGTGCTTGTTCTGGCCGCTGCACGTGCCGGCTCGTTTGATGAGAATACCCGCGTAGCCTGTGAGCAGGTCGCAGCGCTGCTTGGCTTTGGTCTGGAAGCGCTGGACCGGAGGCAGGCCCTGCAGGCCCTGCAGCATGGAGAAAGCCGGCGGGCACGGACCGATGCCCTCACCGGTCTGCCCAACCGCCTGGCGCTGGAGGAGTACCTGCCCCAAGCCTTGGCGCGTGCCTCCCGCCAGCAAAAGATGGTGGCTGTGGGCCTGCTGGATCTGGATGATTTCAAGCCCGTAAATGACCGGTTCGGGCACGCCGCGGGGGACAGTCTGTTACAAGGCTTTGCACGGGCACTACAGGAGCTTGTCCGCCAGACGGACTTTGTAGGGCGTCTGGGAGGGGACGAATTTGTCGTCGTATTTGAAGACCTGGAACCGGCCGACGCCTTCCGGCAGATCCGTATAGCCCTGAACCGTCTGCATGCTGCCGTAGAATTGCCGTTTGCGCTGGGTGAGGGGCGCAGCGCCCATGTCGGAATGACAATGGGGCTCGCCTTCTACCCCCAGGACGCAGAAGAGCCGAGGAAGCTGCTGGGTTTGGCGGATGTGGCGATGTATGCCTGTAAAAGCCGCAAGATGGACCGGTCCGAATGGTGGTGTATAGGGTCTTCCTCCGCCGTGCTGGATAACGACCAGACGGCAACTGCTTTTGGTGCTTTTGACAGTCGGGCCGCCGCCCTCCTGCAAGACCTGGATCCGCGTTGGCTCGAGAGTGTGGAGGCGGATTTCACATCCGCATTCTACCGGAGACTAAGGGAAGACAGCATCAATGCACAGATTCTGAATTCTCTTTCCCCGGAAGAAATCAGAAGACTGAAAAACAGCCAGGCCACCCATCTGCGGTTCCTGCTACATCCGGAGACGACCCGGGAGGCTCTGGAGGAAAAGGCCGCGAGTCTTGGTCAGGTCCACGCCCTTGTCGGGGTTTCCGGAGCAGCCCTAGAGGAGGCCTCGGGACTGTACGGAGAGATTTTGCGCACCCAGCTGGAAAAATCCGCGATTTCCCCCCGCCAGCGCTATCTGACGCTGCGCGTGGCAGCAGAAAGGCTGCGCCTGGATCTTCAGGGGCAGCTGGCGGCTTTTGACCAGACCACTGATGCCTATTATGCCACCCTCAAGACCCAGTTTAGGCCGTCTTCCCTCTGGGTAGATGAGCTGCCCACTCTCCTCCAGAAACTGGGGGATCTGCCAGGCCTGCAGTATGCTGTCATTTTCCGTCCGGACGAGCAGGGAAGATTCAGGATCCTCACCGGAGCGGGAGCGGATTTTCCCCGGCTATGGAATATCCTGCGTTCGCGGGAACTCTATCCTTCCATATCCCCGGTGCAGGGCAAGGAGGAGCCAGGACCACTGGCCATGGCCTGGCTGTCACGTCAGGTCCAGGTGGTAGATGCCTATCTTCTGGACGGCCGTCTGAAGCCCTGGTATCCCCTGGCACAGGAATTCGGGTGGCGCAGTGCTGCAACCGTTCCCATCATTGCCAGTGACCACGATATGGATAGCGTGCTGATGCTTTTTGGCGCCTTTCCCCACCAGTTTTCATCCCATTGGGCGAAATCATGGCTCAGTGTATTGCACAGCCACCTCAATACCCTGTTTGCTGCCGCTGCCCATGCCCACCCCCTGATCGCTCAGGATGCAGAGCGTGCCTTTCGTCTGCTGCTTTATGGAGAGGGCCTGCAGATGTGGGTACAGCCTATTGTGGACCTGCAGACCGGAACAGTTTCCCGCGTCGAGGTTCTGGCGAGGCTCCATGCCCCGGACGGTACAGTATTTCTCCCTGGCCAGTTCCTGCCGGCCTTCGGCCAGCAGGAACTGAAGGTGCTGTTCCACAGAAGTCTCCGGAGGGCGCTCAGTTATGTACATGAATGGCGGGAGAGAGGGCTGGACATCGATATTTCAGTCAATCTTCCTCCGTCGGTCATGGTCCATCCGGAGTGCGCGTCCTGGGTCCAGCAGGAACTCGGAAGCATAGGGGTTCCCGCGCGCCATCTGATCCTGGAAATCCTGGAAACTGAGGATCTGGACCATGCCCGTGGCAATGATTCCATGCATGCGCTGAGGAAACTCGGCGTCCGTCTGGCACTCGACGACTTTGGTTCAGGGTATGGCAGCATGACACGACTGGCTTCCCTGCCCATTGATACGGTCAAGATTGACCAGGCACTCATTCGCGATTTTCGGGGAGATCCCATCAAGACCATCCAGCTCCTTGTGGCCCTTGTCCGTATCGGTCTTGAGTTTGCGCAGACTACCATAATCGAAGGTCTTGAGGATGAGGGGGTTACAGAAGTGGCCCGTCTCGCCGGTGCTGGTTCTGGACAGGGTTTCTGGCTGGCACGGCCCATGCCGGTTTCCGATTTCCCCGGCTGGCTGCAGACCCGCCCCACTATTCCTGCCGATCCGGGCAGCCTGCACACCTGGCACGGTGCCCTGGCCTACCACTGGCTGGGCATGCATGATTTTCTCTCTCCGCGCCATCCTGGGCCAATAGAGCACTGCCTGCTGACACGTTTCTTCCGGACGGAGGGAGTTGCTGACCCGGAAGTTCTGCTCTGGCATGAACAGATCCATGGCAGAAATGGCGGGAAAGTACAGAAGGAGGCAGCCAGCGCGCTACTGGAGTGGCTGGTCCGGAAGGTAAGGCAGATGTATGTTCAGTGAACGCCTTCTTTGCCGGCCCAGCGCGGAGTTTCTCCCTGTCTGGCGGCATAAACCGCTGCCCCCCTTCTCCTGCGCGCTATTCCGCAGACCGGTTTCCGGGGCCGTTGGTGTTGCTGGGAAGCCAGTCCTGCCAGGGTAAAGGGAGCCGTTCGGAGAGTCCGGTCTCCTTTCCGCGACCCGGTGGAGGATATCTCCAAATACCAGCAGCGTGGTACGCTTTCAGCGGCCCGGATCCTGTCCTTCTGCTGTGGGCGGCCGGCAGTTCTGGTTCGTTAAAGGAACTCCATGCCGGACAGGAAACCGGGTACTGCACAGAAACATGCACTGGCCGCCTCAATGCTGGGGATGCTGCTGGATGGCTACGATCTCAGCATCATGGCCGTTGTGCTGCTATCGCTTTCCAGCGCCTGGCACCTGACCGCTGCCCAGACTGGGACCCTGATGGCGGCCGCACTTGCGGGTTCCTTTGTGGGAGGGCTTCTGGGAGGATATGTAACAGACCGTTTTGGTAGACGGCGCCTTCTCCTGCCCAATATTCTGTTATACGGAACGGGAGCGGTCTGGAGTGCCCTGAGTCCCCATCTGGACAGTCTCTATGCGGCCCGCTTTGTGACCGGGCTGGCGATCGGTCTGGATTATCCCCTGGTGGCCACCATTGTTGCGGAATATGGGCGGAGCATGACCAGGGGGCGTGGTTTTGCCTGGATCAACCTCGCCTGGTTTGCCGGAGCCCTGGTTTCGACCCTGGTCGGCTGGATACTGCTGTCCATGGGTTCTGGCTCATGGCGCTGGATGCTGGGCAGTGCCGTGGTTCCCGTCGCCGTGCTTTTCTGGCTGCGCCGTGGGCTGCCGGAGTCACCCCGCTGGCTGGTACGGCGGGGACGCTGGAGTGAGGCCACGGAGGCCATGAAGGCCATCCGGCCGGAACTCTCCGAAGAATCGCTGGAAATCCATCTGAAGACCTATGTGGGAGACAACTTTTCCGCAGTCCGGCTGCTGCATTCTCCCTGGCCCCGGCGCCTCGGGCTGGCCATTATCCCGTGGTTTTTTCTGGATGTTGTGAGTCTGGGCATCGCGCTGTATTTTCCCCTGGTTCTGAGACAGTATGGTCTGGCGGGCAGCCAGGAGGCGGCTGCCGCCATCAATGCCCTTTTCCTTGCCATCTCCGCTTCCTGTATTGTGTTCATTCTTCCACGTGTTGACCGCTGGGGGCGGATCCCGCTGCAGACAGGCGGTTTTGCGCTAATGTCCTGTGGACTCGCCGTTTTTGGGGGAGGTGCTGCCTGGCATCTGCCCGCTGCGGTGTACACGGGAGCGGCACTCTATGCCATGGGTCTTGGTCTGGGACCAGCCGTGACGGTCTTTGCCCTGTCGGTCGAAATCTTTCCCACCCATCTCCGTGCAACCGCTGCGGGTATGGCCACGGCCATATCCCGTCTGGGGGCCGTATTCTCGGCGCTCTTTTTCCCTTTTCTGGAGCGCGAGTGGGGTATCGCGGTCCTCCTGCTGCTGAATGGGGGTGTGGCGCTGGCCGCCGTAATCGTAACCAGGCTTTTTGCCCTGGAAACCCGGCGGGTTTCCCTGGAAGAACTGGAACTTCCGGCGGAAGGCAGCAGTACCCATGTGCATGCTTCCTCCTGACGGTTTTTAGGCGTTCCTCCGGACCTTCTGCTCCCAAAGGCAGAACCTGCCATCTCTGGCAGGTTCTGTTCTGGCCTTCCCGAAGGACATCGGGCCCGCTTCTTTTTTTCATTCCTGAAACAGCCGCTTCAGGGAAATCTATCTGCCAAAATTCCAGGTACGGACCACCCGGAGTGGGTGAGGAGGGGTCTGCCAGGCCTGGGGCAGGGGAGGGAATGGTGTGGCCGCACGGATGATGGACAGGGCCGACGTGACGAGATGGGGATGGCTTGTGCCCTGCAATACGGTGATCCGGAGGAGGTGGCCGTCAGGGGCGACCGTGACGGCGACCACGATCTTTCCACGCAGAAGGGATGCATCAGGGAGATGGGAGCTGGCCGTTTCCATAATCCGCCGCTGCCAGCTCCGGAGCCAGGCCTGGAGCTCGAGGGTTTTCTCCCTATGCGGGTGTGGGTGCTGGTAGACAGACGGCATCTCTGCACGTTTCTCCAGGCTGGGGGCACGGACAGGGATGAGCGTGATAGACGTGGTCGCTGCAGAAACGGCCGGTATCTGCGGGATTTCCTGGATATGGACTTCCAGGAGAGAGGTTTCGACCGGGCCCTGTGGTGAGGGATTCCTTCCGGGCAGCCAGAGAAAAAGCGGAAGCCAGATGGAAGCATTAATGGTGATGGACAGGAGCAGCCAGGGAAAGAGACTGTCCCAGTCGGATACCCGCGTGACGCGCGGGATTCCAGACAGTCCCCGGGCCAGAAGCGAGTGGGCCGCACGCAGCCAGAATTCCAGACGCACAAGCTTTCTGGCAGGGAGAAGAAGGTGTCTCTGGAGCCCCGTCTCCGCGGAAACCGGTTTCAGTCCAGCCAGTTCGCGGCCTCCATGGCATAGTAGGTGATAATCGCATCCGCTCCAGCGCGGCGGATTGCAAGCAGCGACTCCATTACGCTGTCCCGCAGGTCAAGGTACCCTGCCTGTGCGGCAGCCTGCAGCATGCTGTACTCTCCGGATACCTGGTAGGCAAGTACCGGAAAGTCGCACCGCTCCCGGACATCCCGGATGATGTCCAGATAGGCGGCCGCAGGCTTGACCATCACCATGTCCGCTCCTTCTTCAAGATCCAGCTGCAGTTCCCGGAACGCTTCCCGGCGGTTGGCCGGATCCATCTGGTAGCCGCGCCGGTTGCCGAAGCCTGGTGTACTGTCAGCGGCTTCCCGGAAGGGGCCATAAAATGCGCTGGCATATTTGACCGCATAGGAAAGTACCGCCACATTTTCGTGCCTTGCCGAATCCAGTGCTTCCCGAATGGCCATGACCATGCCATCAGCCATCCCGGACGGTGCCACTATGTCCACCCCGGCCTCCGCGTAGGAGAGGGCCTGCAACTGGAGATTTTCCAGCGTGGCGCTGTCGTCCCTGTCTCCGTGGATATCCAGCACGCCACAGTGCCCGTGGCTGGTATACTCGCAGAAACAGGCATCGGCGATTACCAGCAGTTCCGGGTGGTGCTCCCGGATGGCGCGTGCCGCCCGCTGGACCAGGCCCTCCGGTGCCCAGGAAAGGCTTCCCCTCGGGTCCTTGCGACTGCTGTCCACCACGCCAAAAAGAAGCACCCCGGAAATGCCCCGGGCTGCGGCCTCGCCGCAGAACCGGAGGGCGGAATCAATGCTGTGGCGGAATACCCCGGGCATGCTGGAAATTTCTTTGCGGATGCCTTCTCCTTCCACCAGAAAAATGGGCAGCAGGAAATCTGCGGGGCTCAGGTGATATTCCCGCAGCATCCTCCGCATGGCGGGATGGCGCCTGAGACGGCGTGGCTGGTGTCGGGAATGGGAGCAGAAGGGGGTCATACGTTTTTCTCCAGGGATGCTGTCCAGGTTTCCAGTGCCGCCAGGAGTCCAGCATTGCTTGCCTCAGGAGCGACCCATGGGATGGGAAGCCCTTTGCTGGTAACGGCTTCAGCGGTCAGGCTGCTGATGGCAATAATGGGGGTATTTTTCAGCCAGCGCTGCCCAAGTCCTCCAACCATCTGGTAGAAATTGCTGAAGATTTCAGGGCTGGTCACCGTGACGGCGTGCAGTTCGCCCCTTGCCCAGGCGTGGAGCAGCGGAGTGGGGTTTGCACCTGGGACGGTGCGGCGGTAGCAGAATACTTTTTCTACCAGCGCCCCGCGCTGGCGCAGCGTGGCCTCCAAAAGCTCGCGACCCTGGTCGCCGGCGAAGATGGCAATTTTCTGGCCTGCAACGTCCTGCAGGTCAGGGATCTCCAGGAGACCCTCCGAACTGAACCGGGATGGGACCAGGTGGACATTAACCCCGAATTCACGCAGGGCCCTGGCAGTTTCTCGCCCGACGGCGGCAATCTGGACGGCAGATGGCCAGGGAGTTCCTGGTTCACGCGCCTGCCAACGGCTGAGCGCAAAATGGACGGCGTTCCGGCTGGTAAAAATGGCCCAGGAAAACCGGCACAGCCGGTCCAGGGCTGTATCAAGAGAGTGCCACGTTTCTGGGGCCTCGATGCGCACCGCCGGGAAAGTGATTGCCCGCGCACCCGCTTTCTCCAGCAGGCCCACCAGTTCTTCTGACTGTTCCTTGGGGCGTGTAACCACAATCCCCTTGCCCAGCAGTAACCGGCTCATGTCTGGTGAATTTCCCGGATTATCTGGCCGGCCCCCTGTGCCAGCAGATCGTCTGCCACAGCCTGCCCAAGAAGATCCGGATCATTGCCAGTGGCCCTGGCAGCCAGAATTGTGACGCCATCCGTGCTGGCTACACGCCCTTCCATCTCCATGTTTCCCCCTTTCCAGCGTGCCAGCGCGGCTACGGGCAGGCGGCAGTCTCCCCCAAGTATCCGGTTCATGGCCCTTTCTGCCCGGACACACCACTCTGTGGAATGGTGGGACAGGGGTAGGACCAGATGGCGGGTGGCCGGATCTTCCGCGCGGATTTCAATCCCGATGGCGCCCTGGCCCACGGCGGGGAGAGAATCTTCAATGGGCAGGTATCCGGCTATTCGCTCTACAAGACCGAGCCGCCGCAGGCCGGCGGCGGCCAGGATGATCGCATCCCAGTTGCCGCTGTCCAGATGGCGCAGCCGGGTGGCGACATTGCCGCGCAGGTCCCGGACGTCAAGATGGGGAAACCGGTGAAGAAGCTGGGCACGCCGGCGCAGGCTGGAACTGCCGACCAGCGCACCCGCAGGCAGACCGGAGGGATCCTGGTAGCGGTTGGAGACAAGGGCATCCCGAACATCCTCCCGCTCCAGGATGGCTGCCAGCTCAAGTCCTTCTGGCTGCACGGAGGGAACATCTTTCATGGAGTGGACTGCCAGGTCGACCTCCCCGGCGAGCAGGGCAGTTTCAATTTCCTTGACGAACAGCCCCTTTCCCCCCACCAGCTGGAGGGGGCTATCGAGATGGCGGTCTCCAGCCGTGGTCATTGCAACAAGTTCCACAGTCAGATCCGGATTCCGGGATAGCAGTTCCGCGCGCACATGTTCCGCCTGCCACAGGGCGAGGGGACTGGCGCGGGTTCCAATGCGCACAACCGATCTGTCCATCCTGCTGGCGGGAAACCCCGGCATGCATGCCGGGGAGGGATAGCGCGGCGGCCTCTGGGCCACCCTGGTCCCGCTCCTCCTCTAGTCAGGCTATCCTGGTCGATGGATACCGGCCCGGAGCCCCCCAGCATCCCGGGCGGATTTTTTCCGGGATCGGCATCGGGTATCCGGATACGGATAAACGAAGTCCACCATATCAGGGCGCGCTTTCATGTCAAGGCGGGCATCGCGATGGACGCTTTTTCTCCGGGAAACAATTGCCCTTGCAGGAGGAGGCAAGATACAATTACAGGCAAGTTTTTCCGATGCTATCCGGCTCTGGGGAGTACCGCAAATGCAATTCAAGAATACCTTCGTGATTCTGGTGGCCGCTGGTGCCGTCACCCTCGCAGGCTGTGCCCGTAACGTCGGCAGCGGCGCTCCCAAGGCGGCAGGGCCAGTGGCACCTGCACTTTCTGCAGGGACGGCGGCCTATGGAGGGGGCGGTATCGGATCCCAGAGCCTGGGCAACAACGGCCCCATTGGTGGGGGGAATAGTGGTCTGACTGCGGCGGAACTGGCAGCACTGCCACGCCATCTCCGGGTCCATTTCGGATTTAACAGTGACAGCATGAATGCGAATGGCCAGACCATTGCGGCGGAGAATGCCCAGTTCATGATGAACCATCCCCATGTCAAGGTGCGCCTTGAAGGGAATACGGATGCGCGGGGAACCCAGGAATACAATCTCGCCCTGGGTGAGCGGCGGGCTGAAACAGTAAAGCAGTATCTTGAATCCCAGGGGGTCAATGGGGCCCGTATCAGCACGGTCAGCTTCGGAAAAGACAACCCGCTCTGTACGCAGAACGATTCCACCTGCTGGGCACGGAACCGCCGCGTGGATTTTGTGTACAGCGGCGGTTACCAGGGACAGTAAGGAGGTTTCGAGCAGATGAAACGCAGGATGGTGTCCTGTATGGCGGCTGCCGCACTCTGCATGGTGAGTCCCTGGGCATCCGCCGAATCTTCCCGGGCCAAAATCCAGCAGCTGCAGCAGCAGGTAGCGGTCATGCAGGGTGAACTGAACAGCCTGGTCGCTATCCAGAAAGCCAGCCGGGGCAGCCAGGCCGCACTGGGAGATCTCCTGAACCGATCCCAGCGCATGGACCAGGAACTCCGGAACCTGCGGGGAGAACTGGAAATGCGTACGCACGACCTGAAAACCCGCCAGAATGCCATGAGTGCCAAACTGGATGCCTTGGCTGCGACCGTTGCAGCGATGAACGGAGGGAGCGCAACCGCCCTGACGGCCAGCAGCGTGAGTGCCCCCGCACGGTCCGGGGCTGTCGCCCTGGCGCTGCCCGGGGAAACCGTAACCTCGGCGGCCAGCAGTGCATCTGCACCCGTGGTCCAGGGTCTCGGACAGAAAGAGTATGCCAGGGCCTTCGACTACCTGCGGGAAGGAAAATATGGTCGTGCCGTGACCGGACTGCAGGGTTTTATCCGGAAGTATCCCCAGAGCAGCCTGGTGGTTGATGCCTATTACTGGCTCGGTCAGGCCCAGTACGTTCTCGGACAGAATCAGGCAGCCATTGGCAGTCTGGAAACCGTCGTCCACAATTATCCGCAAAGCAGCAAGGCGCCTGAGGCACTGCTTCGCATTGCAGAGATCTACCAGTCCCTGGGGCAGCCGGGACGGGCCAGGTCGGCGCTTAACCTGGTGCTGAAGAAATATTCCAGCACCCCGGCCGCACAGAGAGCCCAGGCCGAGCTGCAGGCCCTCTCCCACTGACCTGTCATGTCGAGGCTGCGTGTTACGGAGATTTTTTACAGTCTTCAGGGGGAAACAGCGAGTGTGGGACGGCCAGCCACTTTTGTGCGGCTGACCGGCTGTCCCCTCCGCTGCCAGTATTGCGATACGGCTTACGCCTTCCATGGCGGGGAATGGCTGGAGACCAGCGTCATTCTCGACCAGGTCGCTGTCCATGGTAGCCACCTGGTCGTGGTGACCGGCGGTGAGCCCCTGGCACAGCCGGAAGTTCATGGCCTGCTCACGGCCCTCTGCGATCGCGGCCATGAGGTCTACCTGGAAACCAGTGGCGCACTTTCCGTGGCGGATGTCGATCCCAGAGTGGTCAAAATCCTTGACATCAAGACCCCGGGTTCCGGGGAGGCCGTGCGGAACTACTGGCCCAACCTGAATTTTCTTGGGTCTGGTGACCAGATAAAAGTAGTCATCTGTAGCCGGGAAGACTATGACTGGGCCAGAAAGGTTCTGGCAGAACAGAAGCTTTGGCACCGATGTGAAATTCTGTTCTCTCCTTCCTACGCAGAGCTCCCCGTTCAGGACCTGGCTTCCTGGATTCTAGCAGACCGGCTTCCTGTCCGCCTCCAGATCCAGTTGCACAAGCTGGTCTGGGGAGATGAGCCAGGGCATTAAGCAAGGGGACGGCCAATGCGCAGGCCCGCAGTCGTACTGCTTTCCGGAGGTCTTGATTCCGCGACCGTCCTGGCTCTTGCAAGCCGGGATGGCTATGCGGTCCATACCCTTTCTTTTGACTACGGACAGCGGCATTCCACCGAACTGCGCTACGCGCAGGAGATAGCCAAGATTCAGGGCGTAGAAAGCCATCGGGTATTTCCACTGGATCTGCGGGCCATCGGTGGATCGGCGCTTACCGATGAAAATCTCGCCGTCCCTGAATATGGTGCAGAAGAGGGAAGAGGTATCCCACCCACCTACGTGCCTGCCCGCAATACCGTATTTCTGTCCATTGCCCTGGCGTGGGCCGAAGTTCTCGGTAGCCAGGACATTTTTGTGGGGGTCAATAGCCAGGATTACAGCGGTTATCCGGACTGTCGCCCAGGTTTTGTGCAAGCCTTTGAGGATCTGGCCAATGAGGCCACCCGGGCCAGCAGTGAAGGACGTTCCATGCGGATCCATGCACCTCTGCAGTTCCTGCGGAAGAGTGAAATTATCCGATTGGGTGAACACCTTGGTGTGAACTATGGATTAACCCGTTCCTGCTACCAGCTGGACCTTGAAGGCCGCTCATGTGGCCGGTGCGACAGCTGCCGCCTACGTCGTGAGGGGTTCCGCGAGGCCGGGATTCCCGATCCGGCACCCTATATCTGAAGCCAGTACATGGGGCCTGCCTGTACGCAGGCCCTCTGCAACAGCAGGTATCATCCAGTAGCCATCCCCCCATCAGGCAGGGCCGGATCAGTGGGACCATGCCGGCTGGCTGTCGTCTCCCAGTGTGCTGTGAAGGATGGCCAGAGTTTTTCCATCGACACTGGCTTCGGCAAGGACTTTGCGCCCACCCCGTTCCGTACCGTACAGCACCATTTGGCCATTGCTGGAAAAACTGGGATGGTCACAGTTCCCCTGGGCATCCAGAACCTTGAGGCCACTGCCATCTGGTCGCATCACAGCCAGGGAATAAACACCACGGGTCCGGTGAATGAAGGCGATTGCATTTCCCGCCGGGGAAAAGACCGGTCCCGCATTGTAGCTCCCAGCGTAGCTCAGCCGGTGTACATTCCCGCCGCTGGCATCCATTGCGTAAATCTGCGGACTGCCTGCACGGTCGGAAACAAAGGCGATCTGCTGGCCTCCTGGTGCCCAGGTGGGAGACGTGTTTATGCTCTGGTTGTGGGTCAGCTCCTGCCTCTGGCCTGTTGCCAGGTTGACAGCATAGATGTTGGTTTCTCCGCCCTGCGCCCGGGCGTAGGCGAGCCGGTTTCCTCGAGGAGAAAAGGCCGGGGCGCTAACTATTTCTCCCCCAGGAGCAACTGCCCGCCGTTCACCCGTGGCCAGGTTCTGGACATAGATGGTTGCCCGGCCATTGAGGTAGGTGACATAAGCCAGGCTGTGGTTGCCTGGGGACCAGGTTACCGAAAAAATAGGCATTAGCCCCCGGACGACTACACGGGGATTCCAGCCATCAGATTCAGCGACCAGCAGTTCATATTGCCGGCCGAGTTTCCGGACATAGGCAATGCGGTGGGCAAAAGGACCTGGTTTGCCAGTAAAGGCTTCATATATTGTATCTGCGACATGGTGCGCGGTCATGTGGAGTTCGGATGCGGGGCAGCTGAAACGTTTTGCAGCCAGCTCTTTCCCCGTTGCCACGTTGTAGACATAGACGCTGACAGCATATCCTCCGGCTTCTGGTGCGACGGAACCCACGGCAAGGCCGGTAGCGCCCGCCGCTGCCCATGGGCCCGCCTTGACGCCACCGGGACCGTGTGGATCCGAAGGGTAGACAGCAGGTGCCAGGACGTTAAACAGTCCACTATGGCTGAGATCATCCCGGACCACCTGAGCGACCGTCGGCTGTCCGGGGACTCCCGGACCAAAAGAAGGGATGGCGACAGGGAGTGAAGTAGACACGCTTTTGGTGACATCAACGGTAAGTGCAGCCTGCGCAGACTGCATAATACTGAATCCGGTGAGCGCGAACAGAAGCATCCAGAACCGTTTAGCCATGGTTGAGATCCTCAGCATTAAATTTGATCATCACTTCTTTATACACCCCATAGGATAGGCCAATGGGCGGGACAAAGGGAGCCGCCCGCTCCACTGTCCGGACAACCGCCTGGTCGAACTGGGCACTTCCACTGGAGCGGACAATGACAGGGCGGCCAATGAGGTTACCAGTCGGGCCCAGTTCAATCTGCACCACACAGTTTAGGGATGCGGCAAAGCTCGTATCCCAAGCATTATAAACCCGGCGATGGATTTCCTGGGAAAAGAGGGAGGAAAGTTTCTGGTTCTCAGCTGCCTGTTGGGCACGGGCAGCAGCCAGATTGGCCTCTGCCTGAAGTTTTGCCCTCGCTTCGAGCTGCTGCTGGAGAGATTTCGCCCGTGCAGCCTCAACTGCTCTGGCAGCTTCCCTTGCGAGCCGCTTCTTAAGGGCAGCGGCGCGCCGTTCCGCGGCTGCCTTCTCCGCGGCTGCCTTCTCCGCGGCTGCCTTCTCCGCCGCTGCCTTCTCCGCCGCTGCCTTCTCCGC
>JAKARO010000023.1:0-12742 GCA_021821885.1 Pseudomonadota bacterium | reverse complement strand
GCTGCCTTCTCCGCCGCTGCCTTCTCCGCCGCTGCCTTCTCCGCGGCTGCTTTCTCCACCGCCGCCTTCTTTAACGCCAGTTTTTCCGCATTTTTTTCTGCCCGAGCCCGTTCAGCCGCAAGCTGGCTGGTTGAACTCTGGATTTTGCGGGTCGCTGGTACGGGGGCAGTTTTTGGGGCTGGAGGAACCGGCACCATCTTGGGGTGTGGCTCCGGCACAGGCACGGGTTTTACTGCAGGCTGTGGCTGTGGCTGTGGCTGTGGCTGTGGCTGTGGCACCGGTGCTGGCTGGGGGGGCGGCGAAGCCGGTTCCAGACTGGCCTCCATCGGTGCTGGCGATGCTCCTGGAATCTGGACATGAAATGTCAGGAACAGAGCTGCCAGAACTGCCACATTCAGGGCCGCTGCAAGTAGAAGCGGCCGTATTTTCGGGTCCCGCTTCAATGTTCCTCCGGCCGGGTCAGAAGGCCAACATGGGATATCCCGGCTTTCTGCAGTCGGGCCATGACTGCCATGACCGTACCGTAATTGACGTGCGCATCTCCGCCGACCAGAACCTGGGCCTGAGCAGCATGCCCTCCGGCAATCGCATGGATGGCCCCGACCAGGCCGGCAACCGTCGGGTTTTGGTGCTGGTCCTTGTACTGGAGGGACAGCGCACCGGTCCTGGTTACCGAAATGACAATGGGCGGAGTTTTGTCGGATACCGGTCGGCTGACACCTTTGGGAAGATTCACATTGACGCCCTGCGTGAGCAGCGGAGCAGAAAGCATGAAGATCACCAGCAGCACCAGGGAGACATCAATGTAAGGAACGACGTTCATCTCGGCCAGAAGGCGCCGCCTTTTCATGGGTGGGACTCCGGAATTTGGCGGTGCAGGATGTTGGTGAATTCGTCCATGAAAACTTCGTAATGCGCATCCAGTTCATCGAGGCGGTGCACAAAGCGGTTGTAGAAGAATGTTGCAGGAATGGCAGCGAAAAGCCCGGCCAGTGTGGCAATCAGGGCCTCGGCTACTGGCGGGGCAACGGTCGCCAGTGTGGCCTGCTGGGCGGCCCCAATGTTCATAAAAGTCGTCATGATCCCCCAGACCGTGCCCAGCAGACCAACAAATGGACTAACAGAGGAAATGGATGCCAGAAGGGGAAGATTGCTTTCCAGCTGTCCAACTTCACGGATCTGGGCCCCACGCATAGCCCGCCTGGCTGCGTCCAGGGCATCGGGGCCGCGGGATTTGTTGCGCTGGCGCTGGAATTCCTCATATCCGGCGCAGAAAATGCTGCCAGCCCCCATATCCAGTTGTGGGTTGTTGTTGACCCCCTGGTAGATCTGGGACATCTCTCCACCACTCCAGAACCGCTTCTCAAAGCGTTTCAGTCCCTTTTGGGCGTTGGCAAATACCATGGCCTTCTGGAAGATGACAAACCAGGAGACGACGGATGCAACAAGCAGGAGCAGGAGGATTCCCTGTACTACCCAACTGGCATGAAGGACCAGATGGCTGAGAGAAAGGGACTGGGCATGCGGTACGGTAGACTGGAGATCCATAGCAACTCACGGAAGTAAAGTAGGAAAGAAAGCTTGCAGAATCTGCTGGGGTATCCGCTGGGGACGGAAGGTCGCTGCATTCAGGCAGGCAACCTCAACCTCTCCCCGGCAGAGAAGCTGCTTGTCCGCGGTAATTTCCTGACGGAAAATCATGCGCACGGGGGTGGCCCGCCCAATCCGGGTCGACACAAGCAGGAGCTGGTTGAAACGCGCCGGCGCGACAAAATCCAGGGTGGCCCGACGGACGGCAAAAACGGCGCCATCCTCGCGTTCCAGCCGGTCCAGCTCCAGTCCGTGGACGCGCAGCATTTCAGTACGGGCCCGTTCCATGAAGCGGAGATAGTTCGCATGATACACCACACCGCCATGGTCCGTATCTTCATAATAGACCCGCACCATGAAGTCCCCCCGGACAGGCTGGCCGTGGGGGGGGTCAGCTGCTATCAAAAAGCCCTCCTCCCTGGCGGGATGACGCCGGCCGTGGAAATCCCAGTGCCAGGTAGCTCTGTTCCGTGGCGCAGCGGCCACGGGGGGTGCGGATCAGATATCCGCTCTGGATCAGGAAGGGTTCCAGAACATCTTCTATGGTCCCCCGCTCCTCTCCGATGGCGGCAGCCAGACTTTCAACGCCGACAGGACCGCCGCCAAATCTTTCTATGACGGCTCCTAGCAGCTTGCGGTCCTGGCTGTCGAACCCATGCTCATCGACTTCCATCATTTTCAGGGCGGCATGGGCCGTTTCCTGGTCAATGTTGCCATTTCCACGTACCTGCGCATAGTCACGTACCCTGCGGAGCAGGCGGTTGGCAATGCGGGGGGTTCCCCGGGAGCGGCGGGCAATTTCCCGCGCTCCGCCAGAGCTGAAAGGGGTCTCCAGAATCCCGGCTGAACGCGAAACAATCTGCGCCAGCTCATCCACGCTGTAAAACTCCAGATGGAAACTGATACCAAAGCGGTCCCGGAGCGGAGAGGTCAGCAGCCCGGCCCGGGTGGTAGCACCAATGAGAGTGAAAGGAGGGAGACCTATCTTGATGGAGCGCGCTGCAGGTCCTTCGCCGATCAGGATATCGAGTTCAAAGTCTTCCAGGGCTGGATAGAGCACTTCTTCCACGACCGGGCTCAGGCGGTGGATTTCATCGACAAAAAGCACATCATGCGGCTGCAGGTTGGTCAGGATGGCGGCCAGGTCCCCGGGCTTGTCGAGGACCGGGCCAGAGGTTACCTTGAGTCCGGCCCCCATTTCCATGGCAATGATGTGGGCCAGGGTGGTTTTGCCGAGTCCCGGTGGACCAAAAAGAAGCACATGGTCCAGGGCTTCCCTGCGCGCACGCGCCGCATCAATGAAGAGCGACAGGCTTTCCCGCAGCCGGGCCTGGCCAAGGTATTCGTCCAGACGGCGCGGACGCAGGGCGTGATCGGCCCCATCGCCGGGATGTTCCTGGGAATTCAGTGGGCCTCTGTCCATCATGGGTGTATGACCATCCTGCAGCTCCGGAATTCCCCTGTCAACGCCTGGCCAGGATCTGCAGTCCCTGGCGGATCAGCTCCTCCACGGCAAGCCCGCCATCCAGCCTCGCCATGGCCTGGCTGGCCTCGGCCTGCCGGTAGCCAAGGCTGAGCAGGGCAGCGATAGCTTCCTGTCGTGGGTCGCCAGGGAGGGAAGACCCACTGCTGTCCGGAGAGGTGTCCCCGAGCTTGTCCCGCAGTTCCATCACCATGCGTTCGGCGGTTTTGGCCCCAATGCCCGGGATGGCCGTGAGCACGCGGGTGTTGCCGTCTATGAGTGCCTGGCGCAGATGCCCCTCTTCCAGTCCGGAAAGACAGGCCAGGGCTACCTTGCCACCAATCCCGTTCACCCGGATGAGCTGGCGGAAAAGGTCCCGCTCTGCAGCGTTCAGAAAACCATAGAGCAGGTGGGCGTCCTCCCGTATTGCAAGATGGGTGAACAGCCGCAGCGGAGAGCCATCGGCAGGCATGTCATAAAAGCTGGAAAGGGGCATTTCAACCTCGTACCCCACACCCTGGACATCCAGTAGCAGCCAGGGGGGGCGACGCTGGAGAATGGTACCCTGCAGGATGCCAATCATGGGGTAGACATTCTCCGTTCCTGCCAGTGCTGGCGTGTCGTGGTGTGATGGGCATGGCAGATGGCGCACGCGAGGGCATCCGCTGCATCCGCCTGGGGACGTTCCGGCAGGTTCAGAAGCCGGCGTACCATTTCCTGAACCTGTTCCTTGCCTGCGTGCCCGGCGCCGACAGAAGCCTTTTTTATCTGCAGGGCCGTATATTCCTCCACTGGGAGGCCGTGCTCCAGAAGGGCAACCAGGGCGGCCCCCCGAGCCTGCCCGAGTTTTAGGGCAGAATCGGCGTTCCGGGCCATGAAAACCGATTCAATGGCAGCCCCCTGCGGGGAGAAATCCTGCAGAATCCCGGTGAGGCGGGAGTGAATGGCGGCGATGCGGGACAGGAAAGGCTGGCCCGCCACATCCAGACAGCCATGCGCAACATGGCTGAGACGCCCGCCTGCGGCCATGTCAATGATCCCGAAGCCTGTGCGGAGAGAACCTGGATCTATGCCGATGATCCGCATCCGCCGCAGTCAGGCGCCAGCAGCCAGACGCGCCATTTCCGCATCGCTGATGCTGTAATTGGCGTAGACGTTCTGGACATCGTCGTTTTCTTCCAGGGCGTCCAGCAGCCGAAGAAGCTTTTCCGCCTCCTCTCCTGCAATTTCTACGGTTGTTTCCGGAATCAGGCCAGTTTCCGACTCTTCCGGGGGAATCCCCGCTTCCCGCAGGGCTGCAGTAACGGTTTCGAGATCTGCGGGTTCGGTGTATACCACGATGCGCTCGCCCTCGTTGACCACATCCTCGGCCCCGGCTTCAAGGGCAGCTTCCAGAATGCGGTCTTCACTGGCCTCCCCCGGGAAGATGGCCATGCCGCGCCTGCGGAAGAGATAGGCGACCGAACCGGATGTGCCAAGGTTTCCTCCCCGTTTTGAGAAGATGTGGCGGATTTCCGCCACTGTACGAACCTTGTTGTCCGTCATGGTTTCAACGAGGATAGCAACACCGCCTGGGCCATAGCCCTCATAGGTCACTTCCTCGTAGTCCACGCCTTCCAGTTCCCCGGTGCCGCGCTTGATGGCCCGCTCCACCGTATCTTTGGCCATATTGTTGGCATAGGCCTTGTCCAGTGCTGTCCGCAGCCGGGAATTCGAAGCCGGATCCCCGCCCGCGGCGCGCGCGGACACGGTGATCTCCCGGATCAGGCGGGTAAAAATCTTGCCGCGCTTTGCATCCTGTGCCGCCTTTCGAAACTTGATATTGGCCCATTTGCTGTGACCGGCCATGACAAAGACTCCTTGAAAGATCTGCTGGCCACTGTTTGGATGGCTCAGAGGCATCATAGCGCAAGGCGCCGCGTGCCGTCATGCCAGGGTGGCAATGGCGCTTACGGTTGCCCCCAGAATCTCTTCTGTGCCGGCCCCCGGGAGGAAATGGAGCGGTACTCCATAGCGGAGATGTGGCCTTTGCCGGTGCAGGAGGGTGGCGAGGTCGGACTGGTACTGGCGGGCACCATCAATACGGGCAGGAATAACGGGTGCCTGGCTTTCCCGAACCAGCCAGGCCAGGCCTTTCTGGATACCGTGGCGCGCAATTCCCCCTTCCGGAAAAATGCCAACGGTACGGCCGGCCCTGAGAAGCTGCCGGGCTTTCAGGAGACCGCGCAGGTCCCGGCCATCCCGGCGGACAGGAATACAGTAGGTCAGATCGAGGAGGGGGCGTAGCCAGGGCAGGTCATAATATTCCTGGGCCACCAGGAAAGAGACGGCACGCTGGCTGCTGGCAACCAGAAGCAGGGGGTCCAGGACCGAAAGGTGGTTGCAGGCGAGGATCGCCGCTCCATGATCCGGGAGGGTGCTCGGGTCCCACTCCCCACCCTGGTATATACGGACATACAGGCAGATCACCCGGCGCAGCATGCGGGCTTCCAGAGACCATTCCTCCCCTGGCAGGCCTGCCCCAGAGCAGGGGCGGTGCATGGTTCTGCTCAGGAGACGTCCAGCATGCGCTGCAGTGCCAGACGTGCACTGGCCGCGGTGTCTTCCGGCACAAGAATGCGGTTGCGCATCCGTCCGGCAACCAGGGATTCCAGCGTAATGGCCAGCTGCTCCGGATCAATACGGAACATGGTGGAGCACATGCAGACCATGGGAGACATGAATTCCACGGTCTTGCCCTCGGACCGCACTTCCTCCGCGAGGCGGCTCACGAGGTTGATTTCGGTGCCTACCAGCCATTGGCTGCCGGGGGGCGAGGCCTTGACGGTCCTTAGAATGAAATCCGTAGAGCCGACATGGTCGGCCATCTCGCAGACATCGAAAGCCGATTCCGGATGGACAATGACCCGTCCTTCCGCATGGGCAGCGCGCCAGCGCTCAATATGGATAGGCTGGAACATCTGGTGCACTGAGCAGTGCCCTTTCCAGAGCAGGATACTGGCGCGCCGGATTTCTTCTGCCTCCAGTCCGCCCATGGGAAGTGCCGGGTCCCAAACGGGCATGTCCCTCAGGGGAATCCCCATCTGGTGTCCGGTCCACCGGCCAAGATGCTGGTCCGGAAAGAAAAATGCCTTGGGGCGCTGCCTGAAGGCCCATTCCAGAACCCGGCGGGCATTCGATGAGGTACAGACCGTCCCGCCGTGGGAACCGCAGAAGGCCTTGATAGCAGCTGAGGAGTTGACGTAGGTCACTGGGGTGATTTCGCGTTCCGGATCCAGAACCGTGCCAAGTTCCTTCCAGGCACGTTCCACCTGGCCGATTTCTGCCATGTCTGCCATGGAGCAGCCGGCAGACAGGTCTGGCAGGATGCTGGCCTGGGAAGGGCGGCTTAGTATGTCGGCGACTTCCGCCATGAAATGCACCCCGCAGAAGACGATGAACTCGGCTTCCTGCTCTGCCGCTGCCCGGGACAGCTGCAGCGAATCTCCGTGGAAATCGGCATGCCGGTAGACTTCCTCGCGCTGGTAATGGTGTCCGAGAATCACTGCACGCTGGCCAAGGGCCGCGCGCGCTACCCGGATACGGGTGTCCAGTTCGGCTGCCGCCCGGGGACTGCGCCCTTCCAGACGGATGGTTTCTACCTGCATTGCAATACCTCCTGTCCCGGACTGCGGGGCCTGTATTTTCTGAAACTACGAAGCCTGTGCCGGATCGTCAAGCGCCCAGGGAAACTGGTGCAGGATGGCGTGGCGGTTGGTGCGGGATCCGCAGCGCCGTGCGGCTTCGCCGGGTGGCACCCAGGCGGAGGAACGGTGTTCCAGGGGCTGCAGGCAGGGTGGGTCGGGCCTGTCCAGCAGCAGGGTAAAGACATGTTCCTCGTTCATCTGGTCTTCAGGGGCATAACGTGCACTCCAGGGTGGAACAATGGGAAACAGGTTGCGTATCCCGGTATCCACGAGTCGCCGGCCCGGAAAGCCGGTTTCTTCCTGAAGTTCGCGGCAGGCGGCCTCTTCCCAGCTTTCCCCGGGTTCCAGGCTTCCGGTTACGGACTGCCAGAAACCGGCCGGCTGGAGTCGCTCCAGCAGAAGGATGCAGTCGCGGGTATGCACCAGTACCAGAACGGATCTAGGGATTTTGGGGATCATCCAGTACCCCTGGGCGCAGGCGTATACCCAGTTCCTGCAGCTGGCGGTCTGCAACCTGGCCAGGCGCTTCGGTCAGGAGACAGCCGGCCTTCTGGGTTTTGGGGAAGGCAATGACGTCGCGGATGGTTTCCGAACCGGTCATGAGCATGACCAGCCGGTCCAGCCCAAAGGCGAGGCCGCCATGGGGAGGCGCGCCAAAGCGAAGCGCATCCAGGAGGAAAGCGAACTTGTCCCTGGCTTCCGCCTCGCGGATGCCAAGGGCGGAGAACACCTTCTTCTGAACATGTTCCTGGTGGATACGGATACTGCCGCCGCCAATCTCGTGGCCATTGAGAACAAGATCGTATGCCCGGGCAAGGGCTTTCCCCGGGGCGGTTTGCAGCAATTCCAGATCTGGATTCTGCGGGGCGGTGAAGGGGTGGTGGGTGGATGTCCAGCGGTTTTCGCGCTCGTCGTATTCGAACATGGGAAAATCGGTGATCCAGACCGGTTCCCATTCTCCCCGGAGAAGATTCAGGTCGGCCGCTACACGGTTGCGGAGATTGCCCAGGGCCTCATTGACGACCTTCTCCCGGTCGGCCCCAAAAAAGAGAATGTCGCCCGCAGTGGCTCCGCTGTGCTGCAGAATTTTCCGGATGACGGCTTCTGGCAGGAATTTGACGATGGGAGACTGCAGACCGGAGAGCCCTTCCTCCAGGGAAGCGATCTTGATCCAGGCGAGCCCTCTTGCTCCGTAAATCGCCACGAATTCGGTGTAGGCATCGATCTGGGCGCGGCTTAGTGCCGCCCCCCCGGGAACCCGGAGGCAGGCGACCCGGCCGTGGGGCATGTCTGCCGCCGTGCGGAACACCTTGAAGTCCACTTCACGCATGATCTCGGTGAGCTCGGTCAGCTCGAGGGGGTTGCGCAGGTCTGGACGGTCGATACCAAAGCGGGACATCGCCTCTGCATAGGCCATCCGGGGAAACGGGTCAGGAAGGTCCACGCCCAGGACCCCGGAAAAGAGTCCGCGGATCATGGGTTCAGCGATACCCATGACGGCCTCCTCATCCACGAAGGACGCCTCAATGTCTACCTGGGTGAATTCGGGCTGGCGGTCCGCGCGCAGGTCTTCATCGCGGAAGCAGCGTGTAATCTGGTAATACCGGTCCAGACCCGCCACCATGAGCAGCTGTTTGAACAGCTGTGGGCTCTGGGGCAAGGCAAAGAAATGGCCAGGCTGTGTCCGTGAAGGGACCAGATAGTCCCGCGCACCCTCTGGCGTGGAGCGGGTCAGGACCGGGGTTTCCACATCCACAAATCCTGCTGCGTCAAGATGGCCACGGATGTACCGGGTTACCTGGTGGCGGAGACGCAGGTTCTGGAGCATTTTGCCCCGCCGCAGGTCAAGGTACCGGTATTTCAGGCGCAGGTTCTCTGCGATTCCTTCCTCATCCAGGGGAAACGGAAGGGCTTCTGCATGGGCGAGTATCTCGATTTTTCTGGCCCGGAGTTCTACCCGGCCGCTGGGGAGATGGAGGTTCTCCGTACCGGCCGGGCGCAGGGCCACTTCTCCTGAAACCCGCACCACAAACTCGTTCCGGCATTCCCCGGCCACGGTGAAGGCGGCAGACTGGTCAGGGTCCGCAACGGCCTGCAGCAGACCTTCACGGTCCCGGAGGTCCAGAAAGATGACGCCACCATGATCTCGCCGCCGGTGCACCCAGGCACAGATGCTGACGGTTGCGCCTACCAGGGTTTCGTTGATCTCGTGACAGTAATGCGTGCGCATGTTTCGCCTTTGGTGCGGTTATGAAAAAGGCCCCGGATGGGGCCTCCCATGGTGTCCTGTGATGGCGGACTCGTCAATGACAGGCGCAGCTGCCACCAGCACAGGGGGGGGGAGCGGGTTCGGCTGCTGGAGCCTTGTCCCCGCCCCGGAAGTCGGTCTGGTACCAGCCACCCCCTTTCAGGGCAAAGCCGCCGGCGGAAAGCTGCCGCTCCAGCCCGGGGGTGCCGCAGGCCGGGCAGTCGGCCAAACGGGGATCCGACATGCGCTGCTCTACAGTAAGATGGTGACCACAGTTGCTGCATGCATATTCATAGGTTGGCATCGGTAAACACTCCTGGTGCGTAACGACGATCAGTATACTAGTATAAATACGTCCAGGCCGCAGGATTTTCAAGAGCAAGGGCAAGGAGAATCCGGGTATCCTGCCAGGCAGGCAGAAAAGAGGCAGGAGGGCTGTGCATGCTGGAGAGGCCGGAATTCCACAGTGCCCTGAGGACCCTTATTGCCCTGCTGGCCATTCTCAATCCCATCGGCGCGATTCCCATATTTATTGCCCTGACCGCCGACCAGACGCCGCAGGAGCGGCTGGCCACCGCAAAAATGGCGGCGCGGGCGGTGGCCATTGTGCTGCTGGTGGCGGCCTTTCTGGGAGAGTACATCCTCCAGTTTTTCGGGATCAGTATTGCCTCTTTCCAGGTGGCAGGCGGAATGGTGATCATGCTGCTGGCGTTCAGCATGCTGCAGGCCCGTTCCAGCGGTTACCGCCATACGCCAGAGGAGGCGGCCGAAGGCATGCAGAAAGACGCTGTGGGCGTCGTTCCGCTGGCTATTCCACTTCTGGCGGGACCCGGTACGATGGTCACGGTCATTATTGCCCATCACCGGAGCGCCACCTGGCTCGGAAGCGTGCTTCTGGTGGCCGATATTCTGGTGATTGCGGGCGTAGCCTATTTTGCCCTGCGGCTCTCGGGGCCGCTCTCCCGGCGTCTGGGTGTGGCCGGCATCAATATTTCCACGCGTATCTTTGGTCTGGTTCTGGCAGCCATAGCGGTGACGTTCATTGCAAGGGGGCTGTCGGCGCTGTTTCCGGGGCTTGGGCAGCTGCCGGGTGGCGGCTGAGGCTGGCAGGATCAGGATATGGGGGTTTCCTGGGCAGGATCCGCCAGGGTTCTCTCCTCGGCCAGGACCAGGGTGCGGTAGTGCCCGAGCATGTGCAGATAGCGTTTGAGCCCCGTGATCCACAGGCCGGTTCCGGTCGCCAGGGAAACATAGCCCAGCAGGGACCAGATGTCGGGGCCAAAAAAGCGGATGAAGGTCAGACCGGCCAGGACCAGTGTCAGCGAGGTTCGGGTGTATGCCAGAAAGGTGCGCTCGTTGGCCAGTACCGTGCGGTCCAGTGCCAGCCAGTCCCGGAGAATGAATTCCCGCGGATCAAATTTTGTGTATGGCAATTTTTGCAAAAGTTCAGGCCTCGGGCAGCATGAGGGAAAGCTAATCCTTCTACAGGATAGCTGGTGTGGCGGGTCAAGGAAACGCCAGCAAATTTTATTTCGGCCAAAAACTGGCTGATGGCGGACCCGGCGTCACGGGGTACAGGAGGCCAGCCGGCTGCCAGAAACCGGACACCGGAGCCACTGCTGCGATGCGACGGCTTCCGGTATCTGCCGCCGGGGGGGGGCGGTACCACCCTGGCGTGTCCAGCCCGTTCAGGGCCAAACCGTACCCTCCGGCCGGGTTTTCTGCCGGTGCCGCCGGATGCTACCATTTGCGCCGTTCATCCGGGCCACGGGAAAATTCAATGCAGCCGCCATCTGGCATGGAAAATATCATGCACGGCACCCAGGACATCCTCCCCGTGGGTGCGCTTGCCGAGGTCCTCGGAATTGCCGAAAGGGAGGGGCGTCCCCTGCGCATCAAGCTGGGCATGGATCCTACGGCCCCGGATCTGCATTTTGGGCATGCGGTCCTGCTGCAGAAGGCCAGGCAGTTTCAGGACCTGGGGCATGAAATCCTGTTCGTTATCGGGGATTTTACCGCCAGGATCGGGGATCCTACCGGCAAAAGTACGACCCGGCCACCCCTGACTGCCGGGGAGGTGCAGGCCAATGCACAGACCTACCGGGACCAGATCTTCAGGATACTGGATCCCGGGCGTACCCGGGTGCTGTTCAATTCGGAGTGGCTTGGCGCTCTCAGCCCCC
This sequence comes from Pseudomonadota bacterium, assembly GCA_021821885.1. Classification (GTDB taxonomy): domain Bacteria; phylum Pseudomonadota; class Gammaproteobacteria; order Acidithiobacillales; family Acidithiobacillaceae; genus Igneacidithiobacillus. Next base: position 1,573 of record JAKARO010000023.1, on the reverse strand, counting down.
AGGAGCTGATCCAGGTGGCGGCGCGCTACACTGTAGCCCGCATGCTGGAGCGGGATGATTTCCAGAAGCGCTACCGGGCCGGCCAGCCCATTGCCATTCACGAATTTCTCTACCCGCTCCTGCAGGGTTATGACTCTGTGGCCCTGCATGCGGATGTGGAACTGGGGGGGACTGACCAGCGGTTCAACCTGCTGGTTGGCCGGGAACTGCAGAGAGAATATGGACAGCGCCCGCAGCTGGTCCTGACCATGCCCATTCTCGAAGGCCTCGATGGGGTCCAGAAAATGTCCAAGTCCCTCGGAAACTACATTGCCATGGCGGACAGGGAGGGGGACATGTTTGGCAAAATCATGTCCATTTCCGACACTCTCATGTGGCGCTATTACGCCCTGCTGTCCCGGCTTCCGCTGGATGCGCAGAAGAAGCTGCGCGAAAAGGCGGAAGCCGGGGAGATGAACCCGCGGGACTGCAAGCTGGATCTCGCCGAGGAGCTGGTTGGCCGTTTCCTGGGAAGCGGCAGGAGCCGCAAGGCGCGGGAGGATTTTATCTCGCGGGTCCAGCGGCATGAGCAGCCCCGGGGCCTGCCACTCCAGGAGGTGGTCCTGGAAGGCGTGGCCGGTCTTGCGCGGGTGCTGGTGGTCCTTGGGTGGATGGCGAGCACCAGCGAGGCCATCCGCAAGATCCGGGAAGGCGCCGTCCGCATTGGAGGGGAACAGATCCGGGATCCCCGCCAGTCTCTCGACTTCGCACACGAATACCTGCTCCAGTACGGCAAGCGGCATGCCGCGCGCATCGTTCTCCGGGAGCCATCCTTCGGAGAGGACCGTGCCTGAAGGCCGGGATGCGCTCCTGTATGGTTTCCATGCAATAGGCCTGGATGGGCAGGACTGCAGTTTGGCGGATTTTGCCGGGCAGGTTCTCCTGGTTGTCAACACGGCCAGCCTGTGTGGTTTCACCGGACAGTATGCGGGGCTCGAGACCCTCTACCGGCGCTACCATTCCAGGGGGTTCTCGGTCCTGGCGTTTCCCTGCAACCAGTTTGGGAACCAGGAGCCCGGGGACGGCGATTCCATCGCGCAAACCTGTTACAGCCGTTTTGGGGTCACGTTTCCGGTATTTGCCAGGATAGAGGTGAAGGGTGGAAATGCCCATCCACTGTTCCGCCATCTGACAGGCAGTCTCCCGGGCTGGTTTGGGGCGCCGGTGCGGTGGAATTTCACAAAATTCCTGGTGGATGCGCATGGGCGGCCGCTTCGGCGCTATGCCCCGAGGACCGCGCCAGAACGGATTGGTCCGGCCATTGAAGGGGCCCTTTCCCTGCGGCAGGGCTGAGTTCCGCACGGCGGGAGCGTTGTGGCAGAAAAGTGTTGACAGGCTCCTGGGCCTGCGTATAATGCGCCCCACGATGCAGCGGAGACGCTGCTGCGGACACCCAAGGGGGTCCGGTGTTCTTTACCAACCGAGTGGAGATGTGTGGGGTTTAGGCCCTGGAGATGGATAGCGGAAGCTGTCTGTCTGGAGTTTATAGTGGATTGAACGAGAGAGTTTGATCCTGGCTCAGATTGAACGCTGG
>JAKARO010000034.1 GCA_021821885.1 Pseudomonadota bacterium | reverse complement strand
CCCTCCGGTTTCTTCTGATATTGTTTCTTTCCCAGCTACGGTCAAATTCCCCTTTTGATGCAAGAAGCGGTTCGATGAGCGGTTTCTGGTACACATAAACATTGAAACCGTCATGGAAAAATTTTTCATCCGGGATTCCGAATGCCTTCATGGTGCAATTTTTCCAGTTTTTATCACGGGGAAAAATCACAAAATTTTTATTGGAACCATGCAGGGTTTGCATTTTGAACCAGAACTGGTAATCAGCACTACTGAGCCGCGGTACCATAAACCCGTTATTACAGGATATAGGTCTGGATGTTACCTTTCCATTGCTGAAAATTGAAAAAAGCGGTGAACCGGATGAAAAATATGTGCCATATCCATAATGGAGGTCTTTCTTCTCCAGAAACCCTGCCAGATTACTTGATCTACCCCAGTCTGGATGATACCTCCATCCCGATTGACTGCCAGCGGTGATGGACAGGGTCAGAAATGACAGGAAAAACAAGAAAGGAAGCGCCTTCTGAAATCCGCTTCCGCTTTGCCAGAGCTTCAATCCAGCTGCCACAATCCCGATCAGGGAAAGATAATAGACGTTCTCCAGAAAACGGCTAGACCCCATCCCGGAAGCGAACCCGGTAAGTACAAAAGCTGCTCCTATCACCCCGACGGAAAATCCGCAGAAGAACAGGAGAACCTGCGCGGCCGGTGTTTGCCTGCAGGACTTCCTGATAGCTGAAAACGCAAAAATACCGAATATAAATATATAAAACAGCCAGACCCACAGCCTGTAGCCAGCAGGTACCGGATACAGCTGGAGGAGCAGGCCCAGGCTACGAAGAAAAAGCTGGAAATGGTAAACCATAGCCTCTGGAGAGGCGATGGTCAGGCTCCTTCCCGGAACCATATGCAGGAGCTCAAGCCCGGCGTAACCAAGCCTTCCCGAAACATAGCTCACGACCAGGCCCGTAATAAGTCTGCGCCTTCCTGCCGGATCCATGCCAAACCACTGGACGGATTTCCAGGCCAGAATTGCTGCAGGAGCGGTGAATGCGGCATCAAACCACGGGTCTGACACCGTCCCGACAAACACACAGCCCAAAACCACAGGCAGAGCCCAGCGGGGGCGGGCTGTAATGTATCGAACGAGAGCTGCAGCTCCTAGAAGCCCAAATGCCCAGGAACTGTTATGCGTAACCGGGTAAGCAAGAATAGCCGGACTTCCCAGCACATCCGGCGGTGCGCCAAGACAAAGACAGAAAACAGCGGTCGCCCAGATTCCCGGGAAGCCGGAGACCCTGGCCAGGAAAGCCGCCAGTGCAGCATTTGCCACAAAGATTAGCCACCCCTGAACAATAATGCTGATCCCAGATACGCCGGCGATCGCATAATAGATTTCCGTAAAAGGGAGAAGGCTCAGGATTTGGTTATCTTCAGTAAACCTCCACGTAAAGGGAAACCACCAGCCATGGCTGGCCGTACCCTGATAGATCAGGGCCATTTCTGCCATGTCCGGGTTCAGGGGAAGCGACTTAAAAGCACTCCCCAGGCTTGCGGCCAGAAAAATCGCCGAGAAAAAAAGAACTGCTCCCCATGCTGCGCGCTTTTTCAGCGTCATAATTACCCAAGTCCTCCTTCTGTCCGTCCGCAGGCTGGTTTTCCCTGGATACGATTTTCCCGGAACCCAATCTGAATGCCATACCAGCCGGTGACCCCCATGGCCACAGCCATAGCTGGTTCCGGGAACACCGGCAGAAAAAATCTGCCAGAAAATAAACTCTATTACTTACAGCAGATCCAGCAGGATTGGCAGCCACCTGCCTCCCCCACTCCAGGAAGCAGCTATGGCGTTCATTTCTGGCAAAAATCCAGCGCCAGTTGATGCTCCGGGTTACCGTTACTGCCATGCCAAATTCCAGATTCCGGGTGGGAGCAGGCGTAACCTGAACCGCTCCCGCCAGACCACGCGCTAGCCTGAATTTCGGGCTTTGACGGGGTCAACTTTTCCTTGTCCCAAAAATCCGCCCAGACCACCCTGTTTTCCTCCAGGGAAACAGCACACAACATACCGGGCTTTCCGCACGCATGGCCGATTTTTCAGCCGCTACCCGCTGGAAAAGCTGGCGGTCAGACTGTCCTGATAGCGCATTCTTTTGATGTGGGATCTCTTCCCCGCCACACTTTCTGAAAAATCCCATTTCCCATTACTGGCAATTTCCACAGCACTGCCCTGCCACCGTCAAATCAGCAGACGGTACTGGCGGGACACCGCAGGGCTGTCTTGCAGAAGGAATGGAATATGGCAGATGTACGACGCCGGCTCTTGCCGCTCCTTCCCATATCACGCCCCTCTCCGGGTAAGCGGTATCGCAGTTCCAGGCAGCACGGACAAGATAGACAGGCCGCTGCTTGGTTTCCTCGTAAATCCGCCCAAGATATTCGCCAATCACACCAAGCGCCAGCAGCTCTAGGCCCCCCAGAAAAAGAAGCGTTACCATCAGGGATGGATACCCCTTTACCACGCTTCCTTCTATCAGGGTCCGGATCAGGAGAAAAATCGCGCAGACAAATGCCGATCCCGAAACCAGAAAACCCAGCCAGGCGGACAGCTGCAGGGGAACCTGACTGAAGGAAGTAATCCCTTCTATGGCGAAGTTCCAAAGCTTCCAGTAATTCCATGTCGTTTTGCCCGCTAGCCTTCCCTCCCGGCGGTAATGGACTTCCGCAGTCCGGAATCCGGCCCAGGCAAAAAGTCCTTTCATGAAGCGCCGCCGTTCCGGAAGCGTTTTCAGCGCGTCCAGTACCGGTCGGGAAAGCAGCCGGAAGTCGCCCGTATCAGCAGGAATGGGCACACTACTCATCCTGTTGATAATACGGTAGAAAAAATGTGCCGTAGTTTTCTTCAGCCAGCTCTCCCCCTTACGGGAAAGGCGAACGGCATTGACTACCTCATATCCATCGTACCAGCGGGCCAGCAATTCTGGGATCAGTCCAGGTGGATCCTGAAGATCGGCGTCCATGGGGATGGCACAATGACCCGCCGCATGGTCGAGGCCTGCCGTAAGCGCAGCTTCCTTCCCAAAGTTGCGGGAAAGATCCAGAACCCGGACTCTTGGGTCCCGCACACGGAGAAGCACCAGATGCTGCAGTGTATCGTCCGAACTTCCATCATTGACACAAACCATTTCCCAGTCCACAGCCTGCCCGGTCGGTGCGCAGGGCAAACGGTCCATAACGGACCGGATCCCGGAATAAAGTTGGGAAACGTTCTCTGCCTCGTTATGCAAGGGGACCACAACTGAAACCAGAAGTGCTGGCATTCCCCGTGATAATTCTTTTATTGGATCCTCCTTTTCCCGCCCAAAACCGTGTGAGCTGAATCCGTTTGATCGGACAGCGTTACCGCAGGGTCGAGTGGAGCCTTGCGGAGTAGCGTTATCCGGGTGACAGATGCCAAAGGTCCGTTCAGACCCTGGGCGGCCGGCGCAGTGGGTAACACAGGTTTCATGTAGCAAGTTTGTCCTGCGGCAATCCGGCGAAGCAAATCATGTCCGGTGTCCTGCCGTCAAATGTCTGATGCGCTCTCCGGTTGCTGCATGTGGACGTTTTTCCTTCTTCTCGCAACTGCGTTCTGGGCGGCTTTTGAGGTATTTCGGGGAACGGCCTAGGTACGTTTCTACTGCCGTTCCTGGACCCGGTACTTAACAGTTTCAAAAAAGTGGAAAAACCCGGATAGCAGGCGCAACCCGTCGCTGGGGACTGCACCCGTTACGGTGCCGGACAGGTGCCACAAGCCGCCATACCTGCCCTAGCCGCTGGAGAGACCGGTATCCCGGGCATTCGGGGCAGTTTTCGCAGCGTCCTGATCCGCCAGGGCATGCTTTTCCTGTTTCAGAACCTCCCGGTTCTCCAGAACAGGGTCTACCTCCCGGCCTGTTTCACGCTGCTGCCGGCGCCAGGCCCAGCGTTCCTGGATATCCAGACGGTTTCTGCCTCTCTGGCGGAGCAGGGCACGATCCAGTACAGCCTCCCGCCTCAGCCGCTTTGCCCGCGCAGCCGCCATCCTGGGCAGGCGCTCCCGGGCTTTCTCCCGGCGCTTTTGCGCCGCCGCCAGCTCATCCCCCAGAATCAGCGACTCGAAATGCGCAACCGCCGCAGCCATGGATGCGGCTTTTCGTGCCGAAACGGCCTGTGCATGCTCCCTCATCCGTTTTTCCCGGTCTGGTGCCGGTCCTCCATGCGTAAGCACCCGGCCACGTTTGGGCTGCGGGGGCCGGTCCAGTGCCACAACCCTTTCCAGGGCGGCGGAATGGCCCACACGATCCCCCGCCGCCAGCAGCTGTTCCGCCAGGATTTCCTGCTCTCTTCTCCGCGTTTCCAGACTCCGGTGGTCAATGCGCACAGGAACACCTGCCTGTTCGAGTGCGTCATTGGCGAGATCCGCCCACAGGGGGCGCACCACATCACCCAGCCAGCTCCGGGAAATGCGGGCCTGGGTCTTCGGGGCCCCGCCCTGGGCTGGATCTTTTCCATGGTTTGCCGCCCGCCGGAACCAGAGAAAGGGATCTCTCGCCATCCCATCGTGCACCTTGTCTGACAGCATCAGGTGACAGTGCAGGAGAGCAGGATCCCTCTCGCTGCGGTGAATCGCGAAGGTATAGGGCGTGACGCCCCCTGGCACCGCCGAAAGACGCCTGGCAAATTCCCGGGCCAGATGCACGTTCATGCCCTCTGGCAATTCTCGCGGCAGGGCAAATTCAATCTCCCGGTAAACCGTACCGTTTGCCCGTTCATGCAGGTCCGCCGCATCCCAGTAGTCCATGGGCAACGCGGCCCATACCGGCAGGTGGCCAGACCCGGCATAGACCACCTCTTCAGCACGCGAAATTCGATGGCGTGTGGCGGTTATTCCTTCCCCGGATTCCACCAGTTTGTGGGCATAGGTGCCCTCCCGCAAAATATACCGCACATGTCCACCGGCGCCTTTACCGGCACCACGACTGTGCGTCTTTGCATGCAGATGGTATTCTGCCATGGTAGCAAATCCTGCCTGTTCCGTCGTGAATCAGGATTCCTGAATTTGAGAAACATTAAAGCGCGCCTGCAATTTTATCAAAGAATATCATCTATCATCACATCGAACTATTGGACAGGAAATCTTGTCTGGTTTCCTGGTGTATACCCTTCTCATGGAGTACACGGATGCTTAAAAAACTGGAACGCGCCGAACGCAACTACGAAGAAAGCCAAAAAAGAACAGCCGAACTCAAGGCCAGGCTCGAAAAGCTTCGCCGCGAAGAGAACCGGAACGCGAGGCTTGCCGCCAGCAAGGTCCGCAGCAAGGCCATTGCTTCGGCAGGTGCTCTGGTCGAAATGGCTGGTCTGCTGGAGGCCGATAAAGGTGCCCTTCTGGGTGGCCTGCTCGAGCTGGCAGACGCCTTCAGGAAAGAACCGGAATCCGGCCAGATTCGGGAGTGGAAGGGGCAGGGTGATGACTTCCTCGCAGAATGGAAGAAACCACGGAAATCTCCCAGAAAGCCACCAGCGGATTGACGGTATATACGTTCGTGCCGGACCGCCCCCACACGGGGAAACCGGCCATCTCCAGAACCCGGGCACCCGGTCCGTTCAGGTCCCCGCGTGGCCGGTCTGAAATTCATGGACTGGCGGGAACGGCCATTGCTCCACAGTGAAAATTCGCGGCCTCTCCAGATGGGCTACCCCCCTGGGCGGCTTCGGCCAGGGGAGCTGGCAGACAGAAGTCCTTGCACGGCTGAGGCGACAGGGTCCAGACCACGTCCGTGAGATTTTTTAAGGGATCCAGGATACCCGCACACATGATTGGCCTGAAAAAACGCACGGGAAGAGGGCCGGATGGGCAGGCGGAAGGTCGCCCAGGCCGCCACCCCGCCGGATTGGGAGGACCGGTTTCGGGACCGCACAACTTCCGGGGATCAGCGGTCCTGGAGCTTCGGGGAAACCCGCAGCTGCCGCTCCGCGGCCAGCTGGCGGAGGATCTCCGTCTTGCCATGGGCCGCGGCCAGAACGTCCCAGAGAGGATGGGGGCCCAGATTCATGCCGGCCCGCCGCATGCGCTCCTGGATGGTCGCCCCGCCTTCCCCCAGGGCGAGGCCCATCAGCAGCAGACCGTTGATGTATCCTTCCGCGTTGCGCTGCTGGTGGGTAATGCGCAGGAGTTCCGCATAAAGGGGGAGACGCAGGGGTTCTTCCAGAATGGCAGCGTGCAGTATGGCGAGCCCATAGTTGGGGTCGGGATTCCGCGACACGATAGCCAGCGCCTTGGCTGCAGTCATCGGCTCTTCCAGGTTTTCGCCCGGCGGCGGGATGGGCAGGCCAGCCTTCTCTGCAAGGACCAGAAGCTCCAGATTTCCCGGATCCTGGCGCAGGCCGTTCTGTACCCGCTCGCGCCACCACCCGGGACTGGTGCCCTCTGCGGCCCCCTGTTCTCCCAGACTGTCCAGCAGTTCCGCATAGGCATCCAGGTCTTCCAGGGCCAGGTAGGCATCCAGAAGCTGGTTAATGGCCCGCGTATCGTCCGGCTGCAGGTCCACATACCAGCGCAGGACCGTAGCGGCCTGGGAGTAATGCCCATACTGCATGTAGATGGCGGCTTCCTGGTACAGGTCGTCCCCCGTGAGACCGGCGGCTTCGACCATCTGGGCGCCGGAGCTGTCCGGGGCAGCCTGCTGCACCGGAGGAATCCCCGCTACAGGCGCCTTCCCGGCGGGCGCGGTGGGAGACCGCTGTCCGGCCGGCCTTCCCGCAGGCAGTTCCGCCTCCGCATCCCCGCCCTTCGCGCTTCCGGAACTGCGGCGCCTGGCCCGCAGACGGAGATAGATCTCCACGCCCACCAGGATGACCACCACGACCTCAAGGAACAGCATCAGACCCTGCATTACCGCCTCCCTGCCATTACCCCTTTTTTATAGTCGAAGATCCGGTTTTGCCCACGGGCCCAGTTCCCGATGGACCGGGAGGGTCCGGGAAAAACGCCTTCCGGCCGGGAAGAAGGCCCTGGAATGGGCCCGGGGAATCCCTCCCGGAACCGCCGAAGGCCGCCACTGGCGGCGCCATGCGCGCCGGGGAAAGGGGCTTGCGGGAACGGTTACGGCCGGAAGACGGGGGTCACGGCGGCACCGGGGTCCCCCGGCGGGGGCCTGTCCGGCGCCAGGGAAGCGCTTCCCGCATTC
>JAKARO010000022.1 GCA_021821885.1 Pseudomonadota bacterium | reverse complement strand
AAAATGAACGGCAGCTCGTTGCCCGCGGTGTCGACGTATTCATTGCCTACCGGCTGCTTGAACTTGCCGGCTTCCAGCTGGGCAAAAGGCACGGGGGCATAGTTCAGCCAGGCGTCCAGGATCTGGGCGTTGCCGCCGTTGCCGAGCCCGTTGTTGAGCAGATTGCCGCCAGGATAACCTGTGCTGCCGGTAATGATGGCATTGTCCCATCCGGCCATGATGTTGTAGGTGACGCCCTTGACGGCCTCGCCCTTGACGCCGAGGCGGATGCGGTTGGCACCAAAGATGAGGCCATTGGACGAGCTGGGACCCGTGGCAAACTGCTGGGCACCCGTGATCTGGGCATAGCCATACAGGACCGGGCCGGTGTCGCTGTTACTGCTGGCGGCGAAAGCGGCGCCAGGCACCAGGACAGCCGCCGCGACCGCAAAAGCTACAAGATTCTTTTTCATGACTAGCTCCTCCTCATGAGCCGTTGTTAAAGTACAACGATGCGTTTTATAGCACCGCCACAGGGTCTTTGCAACATTTTCACAACATCTTTTTTGCAACGCCCCCACAAAACCGCCGCGCTGATACACCAAATTCCCGGCATTTGACAGGATTCCCACCCTCCGGCTATCATCTGCCGCTCTTTTTGGGGGATCGTCTAGCGGTAGGACAGCGGACTCTGACTCCGCTAACCGTGGTTCGAATCCACGTCCCCCAGCCACCTCCTTCCGGATCCGGAATGGAAACTTTTCCGCTACGGAAAAGCATCCCTCAAATCTCCCGTGCCACCCCCCGAGACAGCGCCCCGGCATCTGACCATACCGCCCGGTCGGTATAAAATACGGTGGCCTTCACCCTGCGTCAAGAACCGCTATCCAGAAACATCTGGCAGGGCAGGCTGGACTGTGCTGTGCAGCTTCCCGGGAGGCTGGTAGACTGCAGAGCATGGACACCCCCAATCCAGGATCCACGCCCCGCCAGTGGTCTTTCACCAAAATGGAGGGGCTGGGCAACGATTTTGTGGTTCTCGACGGTGTACGGCAGCCGTTCCGCCTCCGTCCCGAGGACTGCCGGCGTATTGCCGACCGCCATTACGGTGTCGGGTGCGACCAGATCCTGCTGGTCGAGGCAGCCCGCGATCCCGGCTGTGATTTCCGTTACCGGATTTTTAATGCGGATGGCAGCGAAGTCGCCCAGTGCGGCAACGGCGCCCGCTGCTTTGCGGTGTTCGTGCGCCGTGCCGGACTGGCGGACAAAAATACCATCCGGGTCGAAACAGCGGCCGGACAGATGGTCCTGCATATTCTGGAAAGCGGACTGGTGGAAGTGGACATGGGCATTCCCCATCTGGATCCGCCTGCAATCCCGTTCCGCGCCCCGGAATCCAAAACCCGATACCCCCTGGAAGTCGACGGCCGGAAAATGGAAATTGCCGCTGTCGGCATGGGCAACCCCCATGCCCTCCTGCTTGTGGATAGCGTAGAACGCGCACCGGTGGAACAGTTGGGACCCCGGCTTGAGCACCATGCCGATTTTCCCGAACGGTGCAATGTCGGTTTTCTGGAAATTCTGGATTCCGGCCATCTGCGCCTGCGCACCTGGGAACGGGGGACCGGAGAAACACTTGCCTGCGGCAGCAATGCCTGCGCGGCCATGGTGGCTGGACGGCAGTGGGGACTCCTTGGGCCCCGCACCACTGTCAGCCTTCCTGGCGGCGATCTGGAAATCTGCTGGGAAGGCCCCGGCACACATCTTCACATGACAGGCCCGGCCCGGGTGGTTTTCGACGGGATCTGGGCAGATACCGGAAGGAGGAACCAGGATGCGTGAGGAAACCCTGAGAGCCATAGCCAGAAACCTGCAGGCAGCGGAAGCGGAAATTGCTTTCCTGAAAAAACTGGAAGACGGGGAAGGCGAACTGCTGGCCCGGCTGCTGGCCCGTCTGGAAATTCATGCCGGAACAGAGCATTATGCAGAAGCCCACTGGGAGGATGACTAGGGCATGGGTAGCGAAGAGGGAACGAATCTCGCAGAAGAGCTGCGCGGCTTTCTGAGGGCAAACCCGGACTTCCTGTTTCACGAACAGGAACTCCTGCAGGAACTGACCCTGCCCCATCTGGGTCTTGGCGCTGCCAGCTCCCTGCTGGAGAGGCAGGTTCAGACACTCCGCCAGGAGCGGAACACGCTCCAGAACCGCATTGCTCTCCTCCTGGAAACTGCCCAGCAGAATGCCCTGCTCGCGTCGCACCTCGGCAACCTTGCCACAGCCCTGCTCGCGGCCCGGGACTGTTCCGGAACCGTGTCCGCGATCCTGGACCAGCTCAGGGGGGGGTTCCAGGTCGAGGCCATAGCCCTGGTCACGGTCCATTCGGCAGCCCCCCTGCCACGGGTGCGAACGGTTCCGGCAGCCACGCTGGAAGAGCTGCGCGGCGGGAACTCCGGAGCAGCCACAGGCATTACCCCCTCAGCGGGGGTACGCCAGCAGCTGTTCCCGGATACCCCTCCCGGGGAACTGCACTCCTTTGCCCTCATTCCACTGGAGGGGCAGCACCTTCTCGGAGCCATCGTACTCGCAAGCCGGGATCCGGAACGATATGTCCCCGGAGCAGGCACCGATCTCCTGGACCAGATTGCCTGTCTGGCCAGCACGGCACTGGAACGCTGCCTTTCCTGATCCATGCCCGCAACCGCAGCCCTTATCGATGCCTTTCTCGCCATTCTGCCCGGGCGGGTAGCCCGGGCTTCGGCACGGGCCTATGCAGAAGACCTCAGGCGCTGGAAGGCGTTTCTCCTGCAGCAGGGCCGGCTGCAGATTGAGGAAGTGGACCCGGCCTGTGTACGCCATTTTCTCGTTCAGGAACGCAGCCGCGGTGTAGCGGTGAGCAGTCTTCGCCGCCGCTTTGCCGCGCTGCGGGCCCTGTACCGCTGGCTCCGCCATGACCATCCGGGGCTTTCCGATCCCAGCCGTGGCATGCCCATGCCCAGGGCCGACCAGTATCTGCCAGACTGGCTGACCGTGGACCAGGCCCGCCAGCTCATGGAACCCCCGCCCGGGGAACCCTACGGGGAAACGGAGCCGTCACGCTTTCGGGAACGGCGGGACCAGGCCATTCTGGAGCTGCTCTATTCCAGTGCCCTCCGGGTGTCGGAACTGGCGGGGACAGACCTTGACGGCCTTGACCGGAAAGAAGGCCTGCTGCGCGTTCTGGGAAAAGGTAGCAGGCAGCGTATCGTGCCGGTGGGACAGGCTGCGCTTGAGGCGATTTCCGCCTATCTTCCCCTGCGCGCCTGCTGCCTGCGGGATGGAGAAACGGCCCTGTTCATTGGCCAGCAGGGAAAACGCCTCGGTGTGCGAAGCATCCAGCTCCTGGTAGAAAAAGCCGGATCCACAAGGCTTTCCCGCCATCTCCATCCCCATACCCTGCGGCACAGTGCTGCCAGCCACCTGCTCCAGTCTTCGGGTGATCTCCGGGCCGTGCAGGAATTTCTGGGGCACGCACATATTGATACCACCGCCATCTATACCCATCTGGATTACCAGCATCTGGCCCAGGTCTATGACCGCAGCCACCCGCGTGCCCACGGCCGGAATCCCGGAGACGGAAAGGATCCCCAATGAATGAATCCCAGACCATGCATGGCACCACCATTCTCTCCGTTCGCCGCGGCAGCACCGTGGCCATGGGCGGGGATGGACAGGTCACGCTGGGCAACACCGTGATGAAGGGCAATGCCCGCAAAGTACGGCATCTGGACGCCGGGGTTCTGGCCGGATTTGCCGGCGCCACAGCCGATGCCTTTACCCTTCTGGAGCGTTTTGAAGGCAAACTGAAAGCCCATCCCGGGCAGCTGGCCAAGGCGGCCGTGGAACTGGCCAAGGAGTGGCGGACCGACCGGATTCTGAGGCGTCTGGAAGCCATGCTGGCAGTCGCGGACCGGCACCAGAGTCTCATTATTACGGGACAGGGCGATGTGCTGGAACCCGAGCATGGCATCCTTGCCATTGGTTCGGGGGGCCCCTATGCCATGGCCGCTGCCCGGGCCCTCCTGGAACACGGCGATCTCGCACCCCGGCAGATTGTCGGGCACGCGCTGGATATCGCTGGCGATATCTGCATCTATACCAACCACTATCGCACCCTGGAAGAACTGGCATGAACATGAGTCACATGACACCGAGGGAAATCGTCCAGGAGCTGGACAAGTACATTATCGGTCAGGCCGAAGCGAAACGGGCGGTAGCGGTCGCACTGCGCAACCGCTGGCGGCGGGCCCAGGTTCCCCCGCCCCTGCACCAGGAAATCACCCCCAAGAACATCCTGATGATCGGACCCACCGGGGTTGGAAAAACAGAAATTGCCCGTCGCCTTGCCCAGATGGCCCATGCCCCCTTTATCAAGGTAGAGGCCACCAAATTCACTGAAGTCGGGTATGTGGGCAAGGATGTGGAATCCATCATCCGGGATCTCGCCGAAATTGCCGTGAACATGGTACGGACGGAACGGCAGCAGGCCCACCGCCAGCAGGCGGAGGAACTGGCAGAGGAACGCATCCTGGACATACTGCTCCCCGGGCCAAAGGACAGTACGCTCCCCCGGGAAAATGAGGGAACCCGGCAGAAATTCCGCAAAATGCTGCGGGAAGGCCGGATGGACCAGCAGGAAATCGAAATCCAGCTGTCTTCCCCCAAACCGAACATTGAAATCATGACCCCTCCCGGGATGGAAGAAATGAGCGCCCAGCTGCGGGATCTTTTCGGCAGCATGGGAGGCCCCCAGAAAACCACAGGCCGGAAGGTCACCATAGCTGAGGCCCGGAACCTTCTGCAGGAAGAGGAGGCCGGCCGGCTGGTCAATGAAGATGAGGTCCGCACAATGGCCATGGAACGGCTCCAGGCCAACGGAATCGTTTTCATTGACGAAATTGACAAGGTTACTCCGCGGAGCGGCAGCGGCCAGGGAGGACCCGACATCTCCAGGGAGGGCGTACAGCGGGACCTTCTGCCGCTCGTGGAGGGCTCCAGTGTCAGCACCCGCTATGGGGTAGTCCAGACCGACCATATCCTTTTCATTGCCTCAGGGGCGTTCCATCTCAGCAGGCCTTCGGACCTGATTCCAGAACTGCAGGGCCGCCTGCCCATCCGTGTCGAGCTGCAGCCGCTACAGGCAGCCGATCTGGAACGTATCCTCCGGGAGCCGGAAAACGCTCTCGTACGGCAGTACAGTGCGCTTCTGGCGGCGGATGGCGTTGAACTGCACTTTACGGAGGATGGGGTCCGCCGTATCGCCGAGGTCGCCCAGCAGGTAAACGAACGCATCGAGAACATCGGCGCGCGCCGCCTGCACACCATTATGGAACGGCTTCTGGAAGACGTTGCATTCGAGGCCCCGGACTGCCCTGGCCACCATATCGGGATCGACGCCAGATACGTCAATGCACGCCTGGGAGATCTGGCGGCGGATGAGGACCTGTCCCGCTACATCCTCTAGGGGGCTGCCCTTCGACTCCGGTCCTCCAGCAGGGCACAGAGGACCTTCAGCGCCATCCAGACAAGCCGGAGCACAGCTGCGGGCCCGGAAAACCCCTTGCCGGATCAGGCCTGTGGCTGCTCCAGCAGGTGCTGCCGCAGCTTGCCGATCCCGCTTTTTTCCAGCTGGCGGACACGCTCCGCAGATACTCCCAGTTCATCTCCCAGCGCCTGCAGGGTTTTGGGCTCCTCACTGAGCCACCGGTGCTCAATGATATACCGGTCCCGTGCCGGAAGGGCGGCCAGAGCCGTGCGCAAGCCTTCCTGACGGTGCTGGTCCCAGTCCCGGTCAATGAACTGGTCGACAGAAGAAACCGAGGGGTCCTCCAGCTCAAAGGTCCGGCCGTGACCTTCCTCATCCCCCGCATCATAGTCGAGAGAATAGTCGTATCCCGCCATGCGGCCTTCCATTTCCAGGACAGCTTCCTTGCTCACCCCGAGATCACGGGCAATGGCGGCACTCTCCTCCTGGTCCATCCATCCCGTTTCCGTCCTGCTGGAACGCAGGTTAAAAAACAGCTTCCGCTGCGCCTTGGTAGTCGCCACCTTGACGATCCGCCAGTTGCGCAGGATGAATTCGTGCATTTCGGCCTTGATCCAGTGCACCGCAAAAGATACGAGACGCACGCCATGTTCCGGATCAAAACGCCGGACTGCCTTCATCAGCCCGATATTCCCTTCCTGGATCAGGTCTGCCTCGGGAAGACCATACCCCCGATAGGCCCGTGCCACACGGACCACAAAACGGAGGTGGCTCAGCACCAGCTGCTTTGCTGCCTCCACATCCCCGTTCTCCCGCAGCTGTCTGGCCAGGTCCTGCTCCTCTTCCGCACCCAGTAGTGGCTGTGCGTTGACAAATCGCAGGTAGGCGGACATTCCGTCTACACTGGCCAGATCCCTGTTCATGACCGCCAAATCGTTCATCGAAATCCTCCACAATCCCATGCGGTTAGACCAGCAAAAAGGGAGAAGGTTTTGTTCTGCCCCCAGGAACCCGGGATGTCCTGGCTATATGGATGTCTGGTCTGCCCTTTTCAAGAGAAAGTATTGTCCAGATGGCGCCCCACGGCCAACCGGGAACCAAGCCAGCCCAGAAAAGCACTCAGGCCGACCAGGGCCAGGCCCTGCCCAGGGGTCAGGCCGACCAGGGGAAACCGGGTGCCATAAAGAGTGGCCAGCCGGGTTACCGGACCCTGGAGATACCAGATGGCAGCCGTCACGATCAGCCAGGCCAGGGCACCTGCCAGAACGCCCTGGATCAGTCCCTGATACAGGAACGGGCGCCGGATGAAGCTGCGCGTAGCTCCCACCAGGGCACTGATATCAATCTCATCCCGCCGCTGGGCAATATGCAGCCGGATGGTATTGCCCATGACCAGCACGGCGCCAAGGGCCAGAAGAAGGGCCAGGGCCCAGACAGCCCGGGTGCCCAGATAGACTATCGCCTGCAGCCGCGCAACCCACTGAAGGTCCGACTGGGCACTCGCAACGGCGGGATCCTGGCTCCACCGCTGAACACTCGCCGCCAGGCTTTGTGGACTCTGTGCAAGGGGATCGAGTTCCACGATCAGTGAGGCAGGCAGGGGATTTTCTCCCAGGGTCCGGATGGCGGCCGTCATCCCCGAATAGTGCTGGAATTCTGCCAGGGCCTCAGTCTGGTCCACATACCGTACGCCTACGACACCCGGACTGCGTTCCAGGCGCGCCTGGAGTCTGGCAGTGGCCTCGGGTCCCGCGTTTCTGTGCAGGTAGAGAGAAATCTGGGCCTGGTTGCGCCAGTGGCCCAAAAGATTCTGCAGGTTCCCCAGAACCGTAAAAAGCCCTACGGGAAGCGCCAGAACCACCGACAGGGCGAGAATGGTCAGGAGCGTCGCCGCAGGCTGCCGGAGCAGGGTATCCCGGGCATTGCGCAGGGCCTGAATGCGGACATGGAGGTTCACGAAAGCTCCTTTGGCACCATCAGCCGCCCGTGCTCCAGATGCAGGACCGGCATGCCGAGACGCTCTACCTGCGCCTGGTCATGGGTAGCCACCAGCACGGTGGTGCCATGGTGATGGAAATCGCGGAACAGATCCAGGATCTCCGTACTCAGGGCAGGATCCAGGTTGCCGGTAGGCTCATCCGCCAGCAGGATTTCTGGGGTGTGGACAATGGCACGGGCAATTCCTACCCGCTGCTGTTCTCCTCCGGAAAGGGTCTCCGGGAATTCCCGGCAGCGGTCTCCAAGCCCGACTCTCTCCAGGGCTGCCCGGACCCGGCTTTCCACCAGCCGGCCAGACACTCCGGCCACCTGCAGGGTAAGCGCGACATTCGAAAAAATGTCCCGGTCCATGAGCAGCTTGTGGTCCTGGAAGACAACCCCAATCCGGCGACGGTAGGCCGGAATGTGCCGGCGCCGCAACGTGGCCAGATCGATACCTCCGACCATAAGGGTTCCGTGACTCACGTCTTCCAGACGGGTCAGCAGCTTGAGAAGGGTACTCTTGCCGGCTCCGGAAGGCCCTGTAAGCAGGGCCATTTCCCCCTGGCCAAGCCGCAGGTTCACTTCCCGCAGAACATGGCGGCGGCCAGGATAATGCTTGGTGACGTTGACAAATTCGATCATGCACCGGATCCCGAAAAAAGGGCGTCTACAAAAGCTTCGGCATCAAAGGGACGCAGGTCGTCCACTCCCTCGCCTACCCCGACAAAACGGATCGGGAGCGGGAGCGTGCTGGCGATGGCCGCAACCATGCCCCCCTTTGCCGTACCGTCCAGCTTGGTGATACAGATGCCCGTGAGCCCCACCGCTTCATGAAATTCCTTTACCTGGCGCAGGGCGTTCTGGCCCGTACCCGCATCCAGTACCAGCCAGATTTCCTGGGGAGCCGACGGGTCCTGCTTGGTGAGCACACGCTTGACCTTCCGGAGCTCTTCCATAAGGTGGCCCTGGGTATGCAGACGGCCGGCCGTATCCGCAATCAGGACATCCACGCTCCGCGCCCTCGCGGCAGAAAAGGCGTCGAACAGGACGGAGGCGCTGTCGGCTCCGCTGCCCTGGGCGACGACCGGGACCTGCACTTTCTGCCCCCACCCCTGCAGCTGCTCGACGGCAGCGGCGCGGAACGTGTCACCGGCCCCCAGAAGAACACTGAAACCCTCCGATTTCCAGCGGGCAGCCAGTTTTCCTATGGTCGTGGTTTTCCCCGCCCCATTGATGCCCACCATGAGCAGCACCTGGGTCCGGCCCTTTGTGGGGACCCACTCCTGGACATGGGGCCGGAGAATTTCAAGGAGCGCTTCGCGGATGGCCGACCTGAGGGCTGCCGGATCGGCCAGTTCCCGTCGCTCCACCTGCCGGGTCACCTGGTCCATGATCTGGCGCGTGGCCTCCATGCCCATGTCTGCCTGGAGCAGAAGGGCCTCCAGATCTTCCAGCAGTTCCCCGTCAATGGCTTTCCTGCCAAGCAGGATTCGCTCCATACCGGAAACAAGCTGGTCCCGGCTCCGGTCCAGCCCCTCCCGCAGGCGGGACAGAAAGCCTTTTCTGGCTGCCGCCGGGTTCCCGGGAGATGGCGGATTTTCCGGCAGGCTGGCGGGCAAGATTCCGGGGTCGAGGGATTCTCCGGTATCCCCAGTACATGCGGATCCCCCACCATCGCCTTCCCCGGCAGATCCGGGAGATTCCCCTGCAGCTGGGCTTTTGTTACGCTTCAACCATTGTAAAACCATGGTTTCGGGTCAACCTCCAGACATGATCTATCCCATTATCCCCCGAAGGGCGGCGGGGAACAATCCGCAGGATCGGGGGGGCAGGAACACCTGAGCATCCGGATCATTGCCGGGCGCTGCCGGGGACGCCAGCTCTGGACCCCGAGAGACAGCAGCATCCGCCCCACCCCGGGCGTCGTCCGCGAGCGCCTTTTCAACTGGCTTGGCCCCCATCTTGCGGGCGCAGCCGTCCTCGATCTTTTTGCCGGGAGCGGAGCCCTGGGTCTGGAGGCCTGGTCCCGGGGCGCCGGCGTGGTGCATTTTGCCGAGAAAGATCCCGGGCACCGCCAGGGTCTTCTGCGCAATCTCCAGCTGTGCGGCCTGGACCCCGGCTGTCTGGCCGACCGGGATGCCCTTCACCTTCTCGGGAACCAGACCGGGGTCTACGACCTGATCCTGCTGGATCCCCCTTTTGGGCAGGGCTGGCCACAGCGCCTGGCACCCTATATCCTCAGAAACGGCGGGCCACTGCGTCCCGCCGGATGGGTGTACCTGGAAAGCTCGGCCGCAGAGCAGTGGTCCTCCACGGAACTGCCCGCGCCATGGACCCTCTACCGCCAGGGACACTGTGGCAAAAGCCATTATGCCCTTATCCATTACCAGCCGGAGAACCAATGAGCCAGACGCCAGCCCGCCGGGTGGTTTATCCAGGCACCTTTGATCCTGTCACCCTGGGGCATGAGGACCTGGCCCGCAGGGCTGCCGGCCTTTTCGACGAAGTGGTCGTGGCAGTCGCGGCCGAAACCCAGAAACACCCGATTTTTCCCCTGGAAGAACGGGTCGCCCTTGCCGAAGCCACCCTTGGGCACATCCCCGGAGTCCGGATCCGCCCCTTCCACGGCCTGCTGATCCATCTGCTGGCGGAAGAGAAGGTAAGCACCATCCTCCGCGGTCTCCGCGCCATTTCGGATTTTGAGCACGAATTCCAGCTGGCATCCATCCATCACCGTATGGACGCCGGAATCGAGACCCTTTTCCTGATGACTTCGGATTCGTATACTTTCCTGTCCGCCAGCCTGGTACGGGAAATCAGCCGGCTGGGAGGGGATGTTGGCGCTTTCGTGCAGCCCGCGGTCGCAGAAGCGCTGCGCAGGCGCTACCACGGCGTATCCGGGCCGCCCTGCCCCTGACCCCTGCTTTCCACGCCCAGACCCCGGAAGGAGCAACAAGCCCCATCATGTCCCTCAAGATCCAGGACACCTGCATCAACTGCGATGTCTGCGAACCGGAATGCCCCAACGAAGCCATCAGCATGGGGCCACAAATCTATGTCATTGATCCCGGGAAATGCACGGAATGCGTTGGCCACTACGGCACACCACAGTGCATCGAAGTATGTCCTGTGAGCTGTATTGGGCCGGACCCCGGAAACCCCGAAAGTCCGGACATGCTGGAGAAGAAATTCCTGCGGCTGACGGGTCAGGCCTGACCGCTGCCAAGCACGGCGGCCAGCCTCTTCTCGCACATTTCTACCCGCTCCATCTGGCCACGCAGACGGGCCAGCTGGTTTTCCAGCTGGTGGATGCGAATCTCAATGTTGCCCATGGCCTGGGAAATCTTTTCCAGGGATTCCAGTTCCTCCCCGGCCTTCTGGTGGTAGAGTTCAAGGTGCTGGTTCATGACCCCCATGATTTCATCCACCCAGAATTCGGCGTCACGGCGCGTTTCCACAATAAAATCGCGAACTTTCCCGGCCACGGCCAGAAACGCCTTGCGGACTACCGCGCTCTGGGTGTTGACAGCGATCTCCAGCATCATGCCAAAGCGTTCATAATTCTCCGCCATGGACAGCAGTTCCGCACGCCGCGGCATGATGGCGTAGGGTACGGTACCGAGGGCAGGGAGATGGTACCGGCTCTGCAGGACCTGGTATTCGCTGGCAATCTGGACATTCACCCGTGCAGCACCAGTCAGCGCGCTGTCAAAATGGCTGATGGCCTCGGCAAAAAAACTCCGGAAACGTTCCACAATGCCAGCGGTGGTCCATGCAGAAAGCATTTCTCCCTTGGCGTTACTGATCAGCAGGTCAAAAGCTTCGGTAGACAGGGGGGATAGAAGGTATTCCCGGGCGGCTTCCTGAAAAGCCGTTTTTCTGGATTCGAAGATACGGCGGTCCGTTTCGAACTGTTCCAGTTTCTGGCGGTGCTGGGCGATGAGTCTGGGAACCTTCTCGCTGGTACGCTCCCGGAGCTGCTGCATGTCCTGGATCTGCATCCGGAGATGCTCCATCTGGTTCCTCAGAAGGGATTTCTGGTCCGCAATCGCCTTGTCCGCAACCAGCCGGCTCTTCGCCTGCAGGCTTTCCCGCCGCCCGGGAATCAGCAGGCTGGCAATGGCGGATTCCAGGACACGGATTCCGCTACGATCCAGCAGTTCCTCATTCCCCCGGACACGGGCCACCAGTGCCTTGTGTCCGGAGAGGGGAATCACCTGGTCCCGCTTCACTCCGAGACGCTGTGCGGTCTTCTCGGCCTGCATACCGATTTCCTGTTCGGTTTCTTCCGGATCCCGGAGCTCATCCCACAGGGTGTCGACCTTGTTGAGAAGCACCAGCTGGCTACGAAGGCCAACCCTCTTCAGGTACTGCTCCCAGATGGTCATGTCACTCTGGGTAACACCGGTATCTATCCCCAGAAGGAACAGGATGGCATCGGCATCGGCCAGCATGCTGAAAGTAAGTTCCGGTTCGGCTCCAATTGCATTGAGTCCCGGAGTGTCCAGAACTGTCAGCCCCGCATCCAGCATAGGGTGGGGGAGATAGAACACGGCATGCCGCCAGCGGGGAATCAGCACTTTTCCAAGGCCGCAGGAAGGGCAGACTGTGCGCTCACGGTCTCTGGGCGTCTGGTTGAGGGGAGGACAGAGGCCCAAACGGCGCGCGTCCTCAACAGCGACACAGACCGTTTCTGTCAGGGCCTTGAGCGGGGCCCCACGTTCCCCGGACAGTGCGGCATCCAGCGGCATCCGGACCCAGGCGCTTCCCGCCCGCTTGAGTTTTTCCACACTTACGTCAATGCTGCGGCTGGCGATAGGCAGCAGCTGCAATCCCGGCCGCCCCTGGGGAGCACCGCGGATTTCTACCGGACACATGGTTGTCTGTCCACTGCCGGAAGGAAGAAACCGCTGTCCCTGATCGGCAAAAAGCAGGGCATTGATCAGCTCGCTCTTGCCACGGGAAAATTCTCCGACCACCGCAAGACGCAGACTGTCCTGCGTGATTTCAAACGCCAGGTTCTCTATGCGCAGGATGCTGCCGCCTGGCAGGAGGCCCAGCTCCCCGGCCAGTTCAGCCAGGGCGCGCAGCGACAGCACCACCTGCTGGCGCCATGCATTCAGTGACTGCAATCCTTCCAGGATAGGCGAACGGGTGTGGACTGTAGATGGCATGTTTCTCCGGACACTAGCGCTGGCAGTGGGTGCAGAAAACGGAAGCCCGCCCACCGATCCGCAGTCCCGCCAGTGGACGCGCACAGCGGGGGCATGGCTCCCCCTCTTTTCCATACACACGCAGAGATAGTCGAAAATACCCGTTTCTGCCATCCGGTCTTGCAAAATCCCGCAGGGTCGTGCCGCCCTGTGCTATGGCCTCCGACAGGACTTCCCTGACCGATGCAGCCAGTCGCCGGCATTGCGTCAGTCCCAGTCCGCCAGCCGGACGCCTGGGATCAAGGCCGGCCAGAAAAAGGGATTCATTGGCGTAGATATTGCCGACGCCCACCACGGTCTGGGCATCCATGAGAAAAGCCTTCACGGCCTGCGTGCGTCCCCGGCTGCGCCGAAACAGGTGGGATCCGGAAAAATCCGGACCGAGAGGTTCTGGCCCCAGGTTCCGGAGTAGTGGATGCGTACGGAAATCTTCCCCCCAGAGGATCAGGCCGAAGCGCCGGGGGTCATGGAAGCGGAGACAGATTTCTCCTGCAAAATGGATATCCACATGGTCATGGGCAGCCGGTGGTGTCTGGGAAGACAGAATCCGCAGGTGCCCGCTCATGCCCAGATGGATCAGTAGCTGACCCTGCTCCAGATCACCGACCAGGTATTTTCCCCGCCGCCAGAGCACCTGCAGCTTCTGGCCTTCGATTCGCCTGGAGAAATCGGGGTTGACTGGCTGGCGCAACCGGCCATCCCGCACGGCAGCACCAGCAATCTTCCGCCCTTCGACATGGGGAGCGATTCCCTGCCGCGCAACCTCGACTTCAGGCAGCTCCGGCATTCTGCCTCTTCCAGATGCCACCGCTTACACGGTCTCTTCCCGCCAGGTCGCCCAGAGTGAAAATTTCATCCCAGCCATACTGCTGGAGGAGACCCCGTACGGATCTGCCCTGGTCACAGCCATGCTCCAGGGCAAGCCGGGTATTGGGCTGGAGATGGGGCCGGACCTGTTCCAGAATCGCACCAAAACACTCATTCCCTTCCGGCCCGGACACCAGGGCCATACGGGGCTCATGGCATAGTCCCTCCAGATGGGGATCCGAATCCGCCAGATAGGGAGGGTTGGCGACGACCAGGTCAAAGCCGAGATCTCCTGGCAGAGGGGCGCACCAGTCGCCGCAGCACCAGCGGACATGGAGCCCCAGAATTTCCCCGTTTTTCCTTGCGATCCCCAGGGCTTCCGCGCTCTGTTCAACCGCCCAGATTTCCGTCTCTGGCCGGGCATGGGCGATGGCCAGCGCCACCGCTCCAGACCCGGTACCAAGATCCAGGACACGCCACGGTTTGCCGGGTGGAATCTGCCCGATGGCCCAGCGGACCAGGGTTTCCGTATCCGGTCTTGGAATGAGGACATCGGGAGACACCTGGAGATCCAGATCCATGAAGGACCATCTGCCCAGGCAGTAGGCCAGGGGCTCCCCCTGCAGGCGCCGGCAAAGGATATCCGTGATGGCAGGACCGGCAGATGCCGGCAGCGGGCATCCGGCGTAGCGGAACAGATCCGTTCCATTCCAGCCAAGTACGGCCTGGAGGATCCACTGGGCTTCCCGGTCGGGGAGATCACTCGTGCGGGTCAGGGCCAGCCCCAGAAACCGCTGCCAGCGGGCAACACTGGCTTCTTCGGAAGGCTTCTCCAGGAAATCAGGCATCTTCCCCCAGTTTCTCCAGAAGATCTGCCTGGTATTCCTGAACCAGCGGTTCTACGAGGACATCCAGATCGCCTGCCAGAACCGCTTCCAGGCGGTATAGCGTCAGATTGATGCGGTGGTCCGTAACCCGCCCCTGGGGAAAATTATAGGTGCGAATACGTTCCGACCGGTCCCCCGATCCAATCAGCAGCCTGCGGGTCTGTGCCGTGGCCGTCTGCTGCTTTTCGCGTTCCATGTCCTGCAGACGGGACTGGAGAAGTGCCATGGCCTTGGCACGGTTTTTGTGCTGGGAGCGGTCTTCCTGGCAGCTGACCACAAGGCCGGAGGGAAGATGGGTAATGCGGATGGCCGAGTCCGTCTTGTTCACATGCTGTCCGCCAGCGCCACTGGCACGAAAGGTATCAACCCGCAAATCCGCCGGGTTGATTTCCACCGCATCGACCTCTTCCAGTTCCGGCATCACCGCTACCGTACAGGCCGAGGTATGGATGCGGCCCTGGGTTTCGGTCTCCGGAATCCGCTGGACCCGGTGCCCACCGGACTCAAACTTGAACCGGGAATAGGCTCCTTTTCCACTGATTTCAAGAACGATTTCCCGGTAGCCGCCACGTTCCGATTCAGAGGCAGAGATAATGGCAGCGCGGTATCCCCGGTTTTCTGCATAACGGCTGTACATGCGTGCGAGGTCCCCCGCAAAAAGGGCTGCCTCTTCCCCTCCGGTACCGGCCCGGATTTCCAGAAACACGTTGCGCTCATCGTTGGGATCGCGGGGAAGAAGGCGCAGACGGAGTTCCTCTTCCAGGGCAGACAGGCCCTCTTCCACCGACCGGACTTCTTCCTCCGCCAGCTCACGCAGTTCAGCGTCTGGATTTTCCTGCAGCAGATGCACGGCTTCTTCCCGCTGGCGGTCGAGAGCTTCGTGACGCCGGAGCAGCAGGAGCACGGGATGGATCTCCCCCAGTTCCCTCGACAGCGCCTGAAAACGCTGGGGATCAGCAGACACTTCCGGCTGGACCAGGGCACGCTCCAGCTCTTCGGCGCGAAAACCCAGATGGTCCAGCTGCCGCTTCAGGCGCGGTCCCAGACTCATCCCTCAGCAGCACTCAGATGGAAAAGAATATCCAGTGAGGCGACCAGCGACTCACTTGTCGCTTCCTGGCAGGGCTGGCGCAGCGTGGAAATCGGATCGTGCAGCATCTTGTTCATTAACGCCTTGGAAAAAGCATCCAGAACGGCCTGGGGATCCTGCCCCTGATCCAGGTAGTGCCGGAAACGGCGGAGCTCTGCGAGACGCGCCGCCTCTACCCGTTCACGCAGGCGGCGAATGGCCGGAATTACCTCGAGACTGTCACGCCAGTGCTGAAAATCACTGACTTCCTGATGGATTATTTCCTCCGCCTCTGCTGCCGCTTCTCGCCGGGCCCGGATGCCGGCCTGGGCGATATCACTGAGATCGTCCAGGGTATAGAGGTGGCAGCCGGGAAGGCGGCCTGCTTCCGGATCAATATCGCGGGGTACCGCAAGATCCAGCAGCATAAGGTTCCCGCCCTGGCGGTCCGCAAGACTCTGACGGACCATCTCTTCAGGGAGAATGGGCTGGCTGCTGGCAGTGCAGCTTACCAGAAGGTCGGCACCGGACAGGAGCCGGGGGATGTCTTCCAGGCCATGGGCCGATCCCGAAAATTTTTCGGCCAGGGCTCTGGCCCGCTCCGGACTGCGGTTGGCAACCAGAAAACCACCGACTTCATGTTCGCGCAGATGGGTAGCCACAAGCTCCATGGTTTCCCCCGCACCGACCAGCAGAATGGACCGGTCCTGAAGCCCGCCGAGAATCTCCCTGGCCAGGGACACAGCTGCATAGGCCACACTCACCGGAGCGGAGCCAATTGCCGTTTCGGTGCGCACCCGCTTGGCGACCCGGAACGCCCAGTGAAGAAGACGGTTGAGTACCGGACCGGTACTGCTGCTGTCGGCAGCGATCTGGTAGGCATCCTTCACCTGGCCAAGAATCTGGGGCTCGCCAATAATCATGGAATCCAGCCCACAGACCACCCGGAACAGGTGCTGGACCGCTTCCCCGTCGTGGCAGGAAAAATCATGCCCCTCGATCTGCCCGGGGTCCACGTCATGGAAAGCGCAGAGCCATTGCCGCATGCGTTTTTCCTGTGGGCCATTTCCGGCGAAGGTATAGATTTCGGTGCGGTTGCAGGTGGAAACAATGAGGGCTTCCCTGGCCAGATCGCGGGCCAGAAGATCCCTGTAGGCCGGCTCCAGCTGTTCTGGAGCAAAGGCGACCTTTTCCCGGACCTCTATGGGGGCACTATGGTGATTCAGACCGAAGCAGAAAATGGCGCAGACCGTCCCTGCAGGGCGACGATGATTAGGCGGCATTCTCACCGAGGGAGAACAGGATTGCAAGCCACTGCCACTGGCGGTATCGTGCCTTCCATTGCAGGGAAGGCAGAGACAGGAATGGCAAAGGCGTTTTGGCGGTTGGCGGCGGGCCTGGTACTGTGCCTGGTGATCAGCCTCCCCCTGAGGACCAGTGCCGCCGGCACCCTCCTGACCGGGAGAGACCTGTACTACCTGCTGGTAGCCCAGTTTGCGGGTGAGGCCCGCGTTCCGGGGCTGGCCATTCCCGCCTGGCAGAAAGTCCTTTCCCTGATGCCACAGCCCCAGCTCCTTGCCGCGGCCACACGTGCCGCCGCGCGCCTTGGGGATCTGCGGGCAGCCCTGGCGTGGGCAAAGCGCTGGCACCTTGCGGATCCGGAAGATCCCGATGCGGCACGCTATGAAGCTGCGCTGTTTCTGGCCAGCGGCCAGGACCAGAAGGCCATCCGGCTCCTCCAGGCGGCGACCGCCCGTTTCCCGCAGAACGCCCGGATCACCGAGCAGCTTGCCGAGCTGCTCGGCACGCATGGCCACCCGGGAGATGCCCGGCGCCTCCTTCACAGCTTTATCCTCCACCATCCGGAGGATGCGACGGCACATTTTGCCCTGGGCAGACTGGACATGCTCCAGGGGCAGACGGACGCTGCCACCCCCGAATTCCACAGGGCACTGGCCCTGCGGCCTGGCTGGCAGGAAGCCGCCATCTATCTGGCGGAATCCCTCCGTCTTCAGGGGCAGACACAGGCAGCCCTGCAGCAGATCGGAACCTTCAGCAGCCGCCACCCTGGTGCCATTCATGCCTGGCAGTACCAGGCCGGCCTGTACCTCCATCTGGGTGGCATGGCGCAGGCCTACCGGATATACCGGCAGCTGGGTGAACAGATGCCGGACAATCCCGGCATCCAGCTGGCACTCGGGGTGCTGGCCCTGAAGCAGGGGAATCCTGGCATCGCCCGGCACGCCCTGGCAGGCTCCCGGAAACTTCTGCCCGGGTCCATTGCTCCCCGATACTATCTTGGCCGGCTTGCAGAGAAGGAGCATCACTGGCAGCGGGCACTAGGATGGTTCAGCCAGATACCCAAAGGGCCCTATGCCGTCCGGGCAGGACTGCAGGCCCTGGCCTGCAGGTTTCACCTCGGACAGCAGAAAAAGGTTCTGCACCTTTTGGCAGGACTGGTTCCCGGCCATCCGGAAGATCCCCGAATCCCGCTCCTCGAGGCCAGGCTGCTTGAGGAAGCCGGGAAATCCCATGCGGCGCTCGAAGCGCTGGATACCGGCATACGGCGGCTTCCCCGGAATGGGGAGCTCTGGTATGAAAAAGGTGTCCTTGCGGAGCACCTGGGAGACCAGGACGCCATGGAAACAGCCCTGCAGGAAGCCATCCGGCTGGAGCCCGCGAACGCGCAGTCCTACAATTTCCTTGGCTACAGCCTTCTGGAACACCACAAACAGATGGAAGAAGCTGCGGAATATCTCCGCAAGGCACTCCGCCTTGCGCCATACGATCCCGGGATTCTGGACAGCATGGGCTGGCTCTGCCACCTCCAGGGCAGACAGGAGCGGGCGCTCAAATACCTGCAGGAGGCCCATGCAGCGCTTGGCAGCAGTCCCGTGGTTGCCCACCACCTGGGCCAGGTACTCTGGGACCTGGGCAGACACCCGGAAGCACGCGAGATCTGGCGCCAGGCCCTCGGTGCCCATCCCCACTCTTCCATTCTCCATGAGGATCTTCAGCAGCAATGAACAGACTGTCCTTCGTGTACCGGCCCAGGCAAGCCCGGCTCCGGATCGCGGGCACCGCCTTCTCGTTGGCGATGCTGGCTGGATGCGCCTCCATCGCCCCTCCGTCACACCTGCGCTCTCCGGTCCTGACTGCCACCCAGCGTGAACAGGTGCTGGCAGGCCTCCGGGACTGGAGTGCCGGAGGGGAGGCGTCCCTGGTTTCGCCTTCCGGCAGCCATGCCTTTTCTTTCCGCTGGATCCAGACGTCTGGTCACGAGAAAATTTCCATCTATGGTCCTCTCGGACACACTGTGGCCCGCCTCAGCTATGATGGACACCATGCCATACTGGTCACCGCAAGCAGGCCGCCCCAGGAGGCGCGGGATCCGGGAATCCTGCTCCGGCGGATCCTTGGGGTCTCCCTTCCGGTACGCGTCTTCCCGAACTGGATGCTGGGCCTGAGGGGATCCAGCGAGACCGTGAAAAAGGATGCCCATGGCCTCCCCCTGCGCCTGCAGTCTGGCGCCTGGGATGTCGCATATCTGAACTATGGCCAGGTTGGAGGACTGAAGATGCCCAGACTGCTGGAGGCCAGTGGGCCTGGCGGCCTGCGGCTCCGGCTGGCGATCACCCACTGGCGCCTGGGGGGCGGATCATGACGGCAGACCGCTACCCTGCGCCAGCGAAACTCAACCTCATGCTGAGAGTGGTGGGCCGGCGGCACGATGGCTACCATCTGCTGCAGAGCGTATTCCAGTTTGTGGATCTCTCGGACTACCTGTCCTTCGACTCCGCTCCTCCACGGCATTTCTCCTGCAATGGGGGGCTGCCCGACATTCCTCCGGAACGTGAGCTGACACTCCGCGCAGGCAGACTCCTTGCGGAGGAATGCGGCCTGCGGGAAGGCATCCGCATCGCCCTGGAGAAGCACCTGCCCGCAGGAGGGGGAATAGGGGGAGGATCTTCCGATGCGGCAACCACACTGATCGTACTCAACCAGCTTTGGGGCTGTGGACTGACACGCCAGGAACTCATGGAACTGGGAATCAGGCTGGGCGCCGACGTCCCCATCTTCATCTTCGGCCAGAGCGCCTGGGCGGAGGGGATTGGTGAAAAGCTGTTTCCGGTTCCAGCCCTTCCGGAGCATTCCTACCTTCTGGTGCATCCCGGGATTTCCGTAAGCACGGCGGAGATCTTTGACGATCCTCAATTGACACGCCAACACCCGCCCATCACAATAGGCGCGTTTCTGGATGGGGCACAGGAAAACACCCTGGAACCCCTGGTGAGATCACGTTACCGGGATATCGATGCCTGTCTGTCCTGGATGGTTTCGGAAAAGCTCTCCGGTGCCATGCTGACAGGAAGTGGAGCCTGCTGTTTTGGCCGGCTGCCGGAAGGCAGTGACGGTGCTTCTCTTATGGCGCATCTGGATCCCTCCTGGAAGGCCTGGACGGTAAAGGGCTCCAACAGGCACCCACTCCATGATCTCTCCAAAGAATAAGTGACTGGGGCGTAGCCAAGCGGTAAGGCACCGGATTTTGATTCCGGCATTCCCAGGTTCGAATCCTGGCGCCCCAACCATTTACCATGCTGTGGCAGGTAGCTCAGGGGAAGTCGTACTCTATGTCTCACGGTAATCTCATGGTCTTCTGCGGGAATGCCAATCCCGAGCTGGCGGCCCAGGTCGTACGTTTCCTGCAGATTCCCCTGGGTCGGGCCGAGGTTAGCCGATTCAGCGATGGCGAAGTGTTTGTCGAAATTCTGGAGAACGTCCGTGGTCACGATGTATTTGTCATCCAGCCCACGTGTGCTCCTACCAACGACCACCTGATGGAACTGCTGACCATGATCGACGCCCTCAAGCGGGCATCAGCCAGCCGCATCACGGCGGTCATGCCCTATTTTGGGTATGCGAGGCAGGACCGCAAGTCACGCTCACGCACGGCCATTACTGCCAAGCTGGTTGCAGACCTGGTGACCCGTGCGGGGGCGAACCGTGTCCTGACGATGGATCTCCATGCGGACCAGATCCAGGGCTTTTTCGACGTCCCCGTCGACAATATCTATGCCTCTCCCATCCTGCTTGGGGATATCTGGCGCCAGAATCCTGAAAATCTGATGGTCGTCTCACCCGATGTCGGGGGAGTCGTCCGGGCACGGGCCATCGCAAAGCGTCTGGAAGTAGATCTCGCCATCATCGACAAGCGGCGACCAAGGCCCAATGAATCGGTGGTCATGAACATCATAGGGGATGTCACAGGACGCAGCTGTGTCCTTGTGGACGACATGGTAGATACTGCGAACACCCTCTGTGAGGCAGCCCATGCCCTAAAGGCCCAGGGTGCCCTGCGGGTGAGTGCCTACTGCACGCACCCGGTACTGTCCGGGAAAGCCATCGAACGCATCACGGGCTCAGCCCTGGACGAGCTGGTCGTGACCGATACCATTCCCCTGCGCCCGGAAGCCCGTTCCTGCAGCAAAATCCGGATACTGTCCGTAGCGGAGCTCCTGGCTGAAACCATCCGCCGCATTGCTGAAGAGGATTCAGTCAGTTCCCTCTTCATGGACTGAAGCACCCCACCGGGATCCCCGGGTCCCCGCCAGGAATCTCCGGATGGCCTTCATAACCTTCTGATACACCCAAGATGTCCGCAGGAGGCTGGAGGGAAACGTAGTGCCATCTGCGTGGCTGCAGAACCCAAGCATTATGGCCATCCATCCGGGACGTGGCCGATTCCGGCCCTGGTCCCCGTCCAGGTTGCTTTTCGCCGGCAGCCATGGGAAACCGGCATGTCCGCGGAAACAGGCCCCGCTGTCGGCATAAAAAAGGCCTGGAAGACAGAGTGCTTCTGCTGCTGGCCAAAGACGGCCCGATGCTTGGCGAGACGCCAGCTGTGTGGCGCTGCGTGACGGTGGACATGCCGCGGACCGGATCAGGACTGCCAGAGCCGCACGCACAGTCCTCTATCCCGTCGGGCATGAAGTTCTGCTTCTGGACCTCGGGCTACCAGGCGACGAAGGTCTTCTCATTCTCCCAGGATCTGTGCAGCCTGGGCCCAATCCTGCCGGTTATCCTCCTCAATACCCGTGATGCGCTGGATGCAGGTGCCGGCAACTACATGGTCAAGCCCTTTCCGGCACGGGGAACTGCCGGCACAATGGCGTACCGTCCGGTGGCGACAGGGATGGCACGCATTTCCCATTCTTTCCAATGGTTCCCCCTAACCTGGACCTGGAGGCACACACCGCCTTGGCTGCGGGGATTCTCCTGATCCCTGCGCTTCTCCAGCGCCCCGGCCGCGACGCATTTGAAAGCCGTATCTGTGCCTGGGGGGAAACGTGGAAAGCAGTCCGATCAATATCCTTAATTGACAGCCCGAGAAAAAAGCTGGGCGCAAGATCCCCCGTTATCAGGATGTCCGTGGCGCCGGCTGCCTGACGGACTGGGGCTGCCCCTGCGGAGAAATTCGCGTACCCTACCGGGAAGTTTGTCGAAGGAAACCGCGATGCCTGACAGCTTCATCCAGCAGATCCAGCACCTTTCCATCGAGAATACCGTCCTCGTTCTCTTTCTGGTCGTGGCACTGGTGGCGATAGGCGCCCGGCGGCTGCGTATGCCCTACACCGTTTCTCTGGTACTTGCAGGACTCGGTCTGGGCACACTTCACCTGCTTTCAGCGCCAGTACTGGACCGCCAGACACTTTTT
Source organism: Pseudomonadota bacterium (assembly GCA_021821885.1). Taxonomy (GTDB): domain Bacteria; phylum Pseudomonadota; class Gammaproteobacteria; order Acidithiobacillales; family Acidithiobacillaceae; genus Igneacidithiobacillus. The sequence goes on along the minus strand of JAKARO010000022.1, from coordinate 11,369 downwards.
ACCATTTTTCTTCCAGGACTCGTGTTCGAGGCTTCCATCAACATGCGGGCCATGGAGCTCTGGCGTGAACGCTTTTCCATCCTGACACTGGCTCTCCCCGGAGTCATTCTGGGCATTGGCCTTACTGCGGCCATCCTGATCCTGGCGGCGAAAACACTGCAGTCTCTCCCAACCAGTCTGATACTGCCCATTAACTGGCCCCTCGCCCTCATTTTTGGCGCAGCCATAGCCGCCACGGATCCCATCACGGTGGTCGCCCTCTTCCGCAGCCTGGGAATACCACGGCGCCTCCTCCTTATTCTTGAGGGAGAAAGCCTTTTTAACGATGGCACCGCGATTGTTTTTTTTGGACTCGTTCTTACGTATCTCCGCCACCGGGCCAATGCCCCTGTCGACCTGGTTGCCGAATTTCTGTGGCTGGTAGGTGGCGGTTTTCTGGTAGGCGCAATGGTTGGAGGGATACTCACCCAGGTCATACGGCGCAGTGATGACGCCATGGTGGAAATCACGCTGACAACTGTCATCGCCTATGCGTCTTTTCTCATAGCCAGCCAGATGGGTGTCTCCGGCGTCATCAGCACGGTGGCAGCAGGACTGGTATTCAGCGCCAGGATCTCTGAAGAAACTCTTGCCATACGGCGCCAGGCCGTCCTGCGCGATTTCTGGGAGTACCTCGGATTCCTGCTCAATTCCATGGTTTTTCTCCTCATGGGATTTGAGATCCAGATTCCGGCGCTGCTCCACATCTGGCCGTTAATCCTGGTTTCCTGGGTAGCGGCCACCCTTGCCCGTGGAAGCCTGGCTGCGGGGGTATCCGCGCTGCTAAAGATGGGGGCACGCTCTCTCCCGCGCAGCTGGGCCATGGTCCTGACATGGGGTGGGCTTCGGGGAGGACTTTCCATGGTTCTGGCCATGAGCCTGCCAGCCTCGCTCCCTGGACACGCCCTGATCGTAAATCTGGTTTTCGGCTTTGTCCTGCTGACCATTATTGTTCAGGGCATGAGCATGACTCCGCTGGTCCGCTACCTGGGACTGGTAGAAGGACAGGGTTTCCGTGCTCTCGAAATTGCCAGCAGCCGCTGGCGCAACATCGCCCAGATGCTTCCCGAACTGGAGCGTCTCCGCAGCACAGAACTGTTTTCAGAACCGGTCATGCGTTCGGCGGAAGAGGATTACCAGAAACAGCTGGATGCGGCAGAAGCCGAACTGGGGCAGATTCACGTGGATGCCGTACAGCGCTACCGGCTGGAATGCCGGCAGCTTCGGGCCAGACTGCTGAACCTGCAGATGGCAAACCTGCGTGAAGCCTACCGGGAAGGACGCATAGATGCAGGGGTATTCCAGGCCCTGTTCACCGATCTGGACCTGCGCATGGCCAGTCTGGACAGTGACTGCGGCTCCCCCCCTCCGGTTCCAGGCCCCAGTGAAGAAGGGATGCTCCATGTGCCGGACCGGGACTGACGGCTACCCCGCAAATCCCGCACCGGTTTCTGTCATAAACAGTTTCCCGGGGAACGGGAGCCGGCCCTGTCCTCCATACGCTAGAGCAGGGATTTTCTCTGGCGAAGCTCCTGCCAGAACCGGGTAAACCATCCTGCCGGAGCCACACGGTTTCCTGCTATTACTGGAACAGTCCTGAGCAGCTGCCCTTTCCATCGCAGACAGAGATTTCCGACTGTCTGTCCTTTCCGGACCGGCGCACGCAGGTCCCGTTTTATCCGGAACTGCTCCTGGACTTCTCCTGTTCCGGGATAGGGGACTGAAACCGTTACGGCCCTGGAAGTCAACACCTGCAATTTTTCGGGATTCCAGTCTGTCCGTTCAGGTTCCGCAACGGCGGCACCAGCCGGATAGACCTGGCGGTCCCGCCAGGCGTGAAATCCATAGTGCAGGAGGATGCTGCCATCCCGGCCAGCTGCCGCACGGGAACGTGCGCCCAGGATGACAGCAATGAGAGTGCGCCCTTTCCGGCTGGAGCTTAGGGCCAGATTCCACCGGTGGGCAGAGGCACGCCCGACACCGAGACCGTTGATCCCTGCCCGCCCGGCCAGCGGATTGTAGTTGTACTGGGTAATCCCGTTGTAGGTATAGCTGGTCCCTCCTGCAATCCCCAGTACCTGCGGATATTTCAGGACCAGAATCTGTGCCAGACGGGCAATTTCCAGGGCTGTACTTTGCTGCCCAGGCCCAGGCAGGCCATCCGGATTGCTGAAATGCGTCCCAGAAAGACCCAGTTCAGCCGCTTTACGGTTCATGAGATCGACAAAAGCACCCACGCTGCCCGCTACTGCCTGGGCAACAGCGACTGCTGCATCGTTGCCGCCATCAATCAGAAGCCCTTTTGCCAGCTGGCCCGCTGTTACCGGGAGTCCAGGCTGAATGAACATTCTTGAGCCTGCAGCATGCCAGGCTTCTGCGGATACGGGAATTTTTTGTTCTTTCTTCAGCAGACCCTGACTTTCCGCCTGGAAAAGCAGGTACACCGTCATCAGCTTGACCAGACCAGAAGGACGGAGTTCGCGGTCCCCTCCCTGGTCCAGGAGCACCTGGTGGCTGTCCAGATCCAGCAATACCGCTGCCTGCACCCCGGAAAGCCTGGGGGCAGGCAGCGGTGGGGGTGGTGGAACTGGCGGTGGTGGCGGAACCATCGAATATCCGCTGCGGGCTGCCGCCAGGGCAGCAGTGGCAGCGAGAAGGGCAGATTTTTTCATGCGGGAACGGGGCGTGGGCGGAAGAATAAAAATTGGAAGCCCGGACGCCCCAAAAGTTCCCGATGGCCGGGAATTTTTCCCGTCTATTCTCCGGCGCTGCCAGAATGCCGCTTTTCCTGGTAGCGCCGGAGCAGGGAAAGGGTCGAGCCATCATGGGGATGGGTGGCCTCTCCGCGCATGTCCTGGAGAATGCGCCTGGAAAGCACTTTTCCCAGCTCCACGCCCCACTGGTCGAAGGAGTCGATATTCCAGATGGCCCCCTGGGTAAAGACGCTGTGCTCGTACAGCCCGAGCAGCGCGCCAAGGGTATAGGGGGTGAGCGCGTCAGCCAGCAGTACGTTGCTCGGCCGGTTTCCCGGCGAGAACCGGTGTGGAATCTGCCATTCCGGAACTCCCTGTTTCCGCAGCGCTTCATCCGAGTTGCCAAAAGCCAGCGCTTCTGCCTGGGCAACCATGTTGGCCATCAGCAGGTCATGCTGATCACCAAGGTCGCTCAGGGGCTGGCAGAAACCGATAAAATCACACGGAACGAGCCGTGTGCCCTGATGCAGCAGCTGATAGAAGGAGTGCTGGCCGTCCGTGCCTGGCTCTCCCCAGATGATGGGGGCGCTGCGAACGGGGAGAGGCTGCCCGTTCATATCCACGGATTTCCCGTTACTTTCCATCTGCAGCTGCTGCAGGTACGCCGGCAGACGGGCCAGATCATGGGCGTAGGGCAGTATCGCCTGGCTCTCCGCATCCCAGAAATTGTTGTTCCAGATGGCAACCATTCCTAACAGCACGGGAAGGTTCTGTTCCAGGGGGGTCTCGCAAAAATGGTGGTCCATGGCATGGAATCCCCGCAGCATCTCCTGGAAAGCCCCATTGCCGGTAGCGAGCATGGTAGAAAGCCCAATGGCCGAGTCCATGGAATAGCGGCCCCCGACCCAGTCCCAGAAACCAAACATGTGTGCGGGGTCCATCCCAAAGGATCGCACCGCCTCTGCATTGGTGGAAACGGCGACAAAATGGCGTGGAATCGCCGTTTCCCCCAGAGCCCCGGCTATCCACTGGCGGGCCAGCCGGGCATTGGTCATGGTTTCCAGTGTGGTAAAGGTCTTGGAAGCCACAACAAACAGGGTTTCAGCCGGGTCCAGCTGGCTGGAGATGTCACGGAAAGCTGCCCCATCCACATTGGCCAGAAAATGCACGCGGAGGTCTGGACGCCGCCACCGGCGGAGCGCGCCATACGCCATTTCCGGCCCAAGATAGGATCCTCCGATACCAATGTTGACTACCTGACGGATACGCTTGCCTGTAGCGCCACGCCAGCTCCCGGAATGGACCTTTTCGGCAAAATCTGCCATATGCTGCAGGACTTCCCGGACCTGCGGCACCACATTCTCGCCATCTACACACATCACAGTTCCAGGCGGTGCACGCAGGGCAACGTGAAAGGCCGCCCGGTCTTCGGTGCGGTTGATGTGGTCTCCGGCAAGCATCGCATCGCGCTGTGCCTCAAGGCCGCAGGCACGGGCAAGGTCCATAAGGAGTCCGAAAATTTTCGGGGTCAGCCAATTTTTGGAGTAATCCAGGTAGATGCCGCAGGCTTCGGCGCTAAATTCCCTGGCACGTCCCGGCTGTTCCCGGAACAGCGCTTCGAGAGTCCGGTTTCCCCAGCGGGTTCTCTGTTCCTTCAGGGCGCGCCAGGGCGCAAGATCCAATAAAGCCGTTTCCGACATGCCAGATTCCTTGCTGATGTATGCTGCAGGCTTTGCCTGCCTGCCCGTTACTGGTGAGATTAGGTGAAGGGACCCTGGCGGGCAAGCCATGCGGCGCTCCCTCCCACGCCTGAACCGGAATTTTGGTGAACAAAAATTCCCGGCGCCCGGGGAAAATGCCTCTGGAGAACATTTTTTCCGCCGGAAATTAAAGGTATCCACCGACAGGTCCGGAAGCCCGTGATTTTCTGGCAGTACCGGGCACCCATACCGGAACTGAAAATGCTCCCGTCCGGCCGTTGGGTGGAAGCTGCGGGGACACGCTTGTACTCGCCTGCAATCCGGAGTCCTGTTGACAGGACGGCACCTATTCGATACGATTCCGCGCCTTATAGAGATACCCGTGACCGGAGTTTCCTCATGAAGACCTATTCCGCCAAGTCTCACGAAGTACAGGGGGACTGGTTCGTCGTAGACGCTACCGACAAGGTGCTTGGACGCCTTTCTTCCGAGATTGCGCGCCGCCTGCGGGGTAAACACAAGCCAGAATTCACCCCCCATGCCGACATTGGCGACTACATAGTCATCGTCAACGCCGAAAAGGTGGCGGTGACTGGCAACAAGTCAAAAGACAAGATGTACCACCGGCACACCGGTTATGTGGGAAACCTCAAAAGCGCGTCTTTCGAGAAAATGATCGAGACACACCCTGAGCGCGTTATTGAACTGGCAGTGAAGGGCATGCTCCCCAAAAACCCCCTGGGACGTGCCATGTACCGGAAACTGAAGGTGTACGCTGGACCCCAGCACCCGCATATGGCGCAGCAGCCACAGCCTCTTGACATTTAAGGCGGTCAATTCATGGAACAGTATTACGGAACTGGACGGCGGAAAAGTGCAACCGCACGCGTATACCTCCGGCGTGGCAATGGAAAAATTGTCATCAATAAGCGGAGCATAGAGGAATATTTTGGCCGCGAAACATCCCGCATGGTCGTCATGCAGCCACTGGAGCTGACGGGTCATCATTCCCAGTTTGACATTCTGGTCAATGTCAGTGGTGGTGGCGCAAGTGGCCAGGCCGGTGCCATCCGGCATGGCATTACCAGAGCCCTTATGGCCTATGACGAATCCCTGCGCCGTCCCCTGCGTAGCGCAGGGTTTGTAACGCGGGACGCACGTGAGGTCGAACGGAAAAAGGTCGGCCGGCACAAGGCACGCCGGAGCCACCAGTTCTCCAAGCGCTGATCCGTTTTCCGGATATGCCCTGAAAAGCCGCCTACATGGGCGGCTTTTTCCGTTAGAGGTTCTTTGTCCAGGAGTTGAGCGATGATCCAGGCAGCTATTGTAGGAGGCACCGGATATACGGGTGTGGAACTGCTCCGGCTATTACTGTCCCATCCGGAAGTGGAAATTGCCGGGATTACGTCGCGCAGCGAGACCGGTATCCGGGTAGATGCCCTTTTTCCCAGTCTCCGGGGACATTGCGATCTCATATTCACGGAGCCGGACATGGACAGGCTCGGCAATCTTGATCTTGTCTTTTTTGCGACTCCCCATGGGGTTGCCATGGAAATGGCCGGGAAACTCCTGGACGCCGGGGCCAGACTGGTTGATCTCAGCGCAGATTTCCGCCTGCAGGACCAGGAGGTGTTTGCGAAGTGGTATGACCAGCCGCACACGGCCCCCGAAACGCTGGCTGAGGCCGTTTACGGGCTGCCGGAACTGTTTCGCACGGAAATCCGGAACAGCCGCATTGTCGCCAACCCCGGGTGCTATCCTACAGCCGTACTGCTGGGCCTTGCCCCCCTTCTGCAGGCGGACCTGATCGACCGCTCCACCCTGATCGCCGACTGCAAGTCCGGTGTCAGCGGGGCCGGCCGCACTGGCAAGGTTTCGCTGATATTCCCCGAGGTCGGCGACAGCGTTCAGGCTTATGGTGTCAGCGGCCACCGCCACCGCCCAGAAATTGAGATGGTGCTTTCCCGGATCGCCAGCGATCCGGTCGAGCTCCAGTTTACTCCCCACCTGATGCCCATGATCCGGGGAATCCATGCGACGCTGTATGCACGACTCCATGTCCCGATGGACAATGGTGAACTGCAGGCAATCTACCAGAAGGCCTACGGCGACGAGCCTTTTGTGGATGTTCTCCCCTTTGGGGGGCATCCTGCCACCCGCAGTGTCCGGGGAGCAAACCTGTGCCGTATCGCTCTTCACCAGCCCCGTCCAGGGCAGATTGTCATTCTTTCGGTTATCGACAATCTGGTAAAAGGGGCGGCGGGACAGGCTGTACAGAACATGAATGTCATGCACGGTTTTCCTGAAACCCTGGGTATCGGCCAGATTGCCGTACTTCCCTGACCGGGAAAACCGGCAGGAAAGGACAGGCACTTCCCCGCCTTGCAATATGGGCAGATCTGCCTATATTGCAGGGAATAAAATTTTCCCGGAAAACCGGGTCTGCCCGGTCCGGCATAGAGGCGCATTCTGAATTTCAGGAACTGGATGGAATCATGGATTACCAGCCTGCCTCAGCACCCATAACAGGCCAGCGGCGAAAGGCTTCCGCACCCATCGGCGCCATTTCTGGAAATGGCCAGAAATGGCGGTTTCCGGATGATGTGGTAGCCTATTTTCAGCCAGTTTATTCTCTCACCCAGAGACGTTTCACCGCCGTAGAAGCCCTCGCACGCATACAGAACGCTGCGGGGGAGATTTTTGCCCCAAAACAATTTCTGGCGACCCTGGACGTTCCGGAGCGGCGGGAGCTTAGCCGCATGATGCTCGTGGCGGGGATCCACCTTCTGGAAAAACTTGACCAGTCTGGGATTGTCCTCGACCTTTCTTTCAACGTGGATGCAGGATTCATGGAAGACCATGACTGCAGCGCCTGCTTCCTGGGGGTTATCGGATCTACCCGCATAAAACCGGAAAGGATCACGCTGGAACTTCTGGAAGGTGGAGATTTCCTCGATGGAAGTGTGGCGGTACAGCGCCTTCAGTCGATTCGGGCAACCGGAGCGCACATTGCCCTGGACGACATTGGCAGCGCCTATTCTTCCCTGCTTCGGCTCAAAACCCTTCCCATACAGAAAATAAAACTGGACCAGAGACTTGTCAGCGATCTGGATGCCGACCCTAAAAACCTGGCTTTTATTCAGGGCATCCAGTTCCTCTCTGATGGGCTTGGCACCACCCTGGTCGTTGAGGGAGTGGAAACCCCTGCCATTCTGGACGCAATGGCAACGCTCGGTCTGGACCTGGTACAGGGATACGCCCTGGCCTACCCGATGCCAGAGCCCGATGCCATTGCGTTTCTGCTGGATCCAGCGCTGCCGGAGGCCACCCCCACTGCACCCGGGATACCCCGGACCATTCTCGGTGCCTATGCGGGATACCTGCTGCGGCGGCCTCTCCTGTATGGCTTGCGGCATGAAGGAAGAGAAATGTCCCTGTCGGCCTTCCTTTCCCGCTGTCCCCTGGCATCTTTCCTCCGCGCACAGGAAACAGCAGAGGATCACCCCATCCTTGCGGCCTACACCGCCCTGTCTGCACTTGAAAACAAATTGCCCCCCCCTGAAATGGAGGCGGCAATAAGAACGGCCGGAAAAAATATCCAGCATCTCGTTCTGGAGGCCATCAAAGCCTATGGAACCGGTAGACAAGATCCATGATCCACCAGCCGTCTTCTCCAGGCACGGCCCGGGTAGCGGAACCCGCAAACCGCTGGCCCATCCAGAATTCCAGGAATATCCGGCGCCTGGCGCAAGGCAGCTGCCGGCCCGCCGTTTCTCCGCCCGGAACAGCGGATCTTCAACTTTTCAACAAAATAACAGCCTTTTGTTTTCAGAAGGTTATGAAATAACCCCAAAATCTGTAGGCAAATGGCAACACTACGGCATAGTCGCGCGTCACCAGTGGCCTGTTTTTACTGCACGCAGTGCATGGCACGATATGTGCTTAAATTCTATCACCCTATGAAACGAGGAAACAGCATGAATATCCGGATCCTTTACCTAAGGCCAGCACGGTGGCTGTCCATGGCTCTCGCCGCCTTCACGTTCCTTGGAGCCAGCCTGCCCGCCATGGCAGACGACGGTGGCGATCTGGGAGATCTTGCCCTCGGGCTTGCGGTTCCCGGCCTCAATTTCTACGTTGGTGGAGAACAGCCCCGCTACTACGCGCCACCCCCCCAGGTTGTCTATGCACCGCCTCCCGCCGCCTACGTTGTTCCGGAGCGCCCCGACTGGCGCCGCTACCGGCCCCGCTGGAGACACGAAGATGAAGGCAGGGGGGACTGGCGGTGGCATCGTGGCTGGGACCACTGACAGGAGATGCCCTTTCTGAGGCACGACAAGCCCGAAGCATGGCGGGAAACCGGAAAATCACAAACGCCGCATCCTGGAAAGCCGTTCTTCTGGCCTTCTGCATGCCTGCAATGGCGGGCTGCGCCCGCATCAGTCCGGCCGGACAGCGCGCCCTGGGCGGAGGTGCCATTGGGGCAACCGGCGGAGCCGTTCCCGGGGCGATCGCCGGTGGCAATCCTGCGCTCGGCGCCGCGGTCGGAGGAGCGGTGGGGGCGGGCATTGGCGCCGAACTTCCCAATATCGAACGCAGCCTGAACGGCAACTGAACAGGGTTTCCGTCCGGAACACCTGCCCCCCAGAATTGCCCGTCTGCCAGACCATCAGGGTTTCTGCCAGTTCACTGGATACCCAGACAGCACCTTGACGCTGCCAAGGGGCCTTTGCCATTATTGATGGGATTAATCCAGTTTTCAGACTAAAGATTCAGGAGGACCATGGACGCTACCGACCAGAAGCGCCTGCTACGGGAAATGCTTTTTGCCCGCCGCTTTGAGGAGCGCTGTGCCGAGGCCTACCAGGAACGGCAGATCGGAGGTTTCTTGCACCTGTATCCGGGCCAGGAAGCCTGCGCCATTGGTGTGCTGGAAAAGGCACGTCCCGGACACGACTATGTGATTACCGGGTACCGGGACCACATCCATGCCATCAAATCCGGAATGGATCCAAAAGCGGCCATGGCCGAACTCTATGGAAAGGAAACGGGGTGTTCGCGCGGTCGCGGCGGGTCGATGCACCTCTTTGACCCGGACTCCCGTTTCATGGGGGGCTACGCCCTTGTAGGCGGACCTTTCCCTCTGGCAGCCGGGTTTGCCAAGGCCATCCAGATGAAAGGCGGGGACGAAATTTCCATCTGCTTTCTCGGCGATGGCGCCAACAACCAGGGGACATTTCATGAAACCATGAACATGGCCAGCCTCTGGCAGCTTCCTGTCCTCTTCGTCTGCGAAAACAACCTCTATGGAATTGGTACCGCCATTGAGCGCGCCACAGTGGAAACCAGCCAGTACCTTCGGGTAGCGCCATACAGGATCGCTGCCTCCCAGTGCGACGGCCAGGACATTGATGTGGTCATGTCCGAAGCGGAAAAGGCGGTGACCCATGTGCGGGAAAAACGCCAGCCCTATTTCCTGGAACTCATGACCTACCGCCTGCGCGGACATTCCATGTCTGATTCGGGCGCCTACCGCAGCAGGGAAGAGGTCGAACAGTGGGCGCGCCGCGATCCCATAAGCATCTACAGGACCCGGCTGGAAGCTGCAAATATCCTCTCGGAAGAGGACTTCCAGAAAATGGACCTGGACATCCAGAACGAGATTGAGAATGAGATAGTCCGGTTTGCCCTGGAGAGTCCAGAACCACGGGTGGAAGACCTGGAGCGCTATGTATATGCTGACGGAGGCCCGAAACCGTGGCTGAAATGATGTACTGGCAGGCAATCCTGCGAGCCCATGACGAGGAAATGGCGCGTGACCCCCTGGTTTTTGCCATGGGCGAAGATATCGGGGTTGCAGGTGGCACCTACAAGGCAACAACCGGGCTGTTTGCCAAATATGGAGAACAGCGGGTCATTGATACCCCCATTTCCGAGAACAGCTATACCGGGATTGGAGTCGGGGCTGCCATGGTGGGGTGCCGGCCGATCGTGGAAATCATGAGTGTCAATTTCGCCTGGCTGGCGATGGACCAGCTCATGAATAACGCCGCCAAGGTCCACTACATGTCTGGCGGCCGAATCCGCTGTCCTTTCGTGATGCGTGTGCCGGGCGGCACTGCGCACCAGCTGGGCGCCCAGCATTCCGCACGGATGGAAAAGGTATTCATGGGCATATCCGGTCTCCGGGTGGTCACGCCATCGACACCGCGCGACGCATACGGACTTCTCAAGAGTGCGGTGCGCTGCGACGATCCGGTTGTCATTATTGAACATGAAAGCATGTACAACCTGAAGGGCGAGGTTCCGGAAAACGAGTTCTTTACCCCGCTGGAGGGGTGCGAAACCATCCGGCCTGGCCGCGATCTCACCATTTTTGCCTACAACATTAGTGTCCGCTGGGCTTTGGAAGCAGCCGACCGGCTGTCGAAGGAACTCGGTATTGAGGCAGAAGTGGTAGACCTGAGAGCGCTCAAGCCTCTGGACCGCGCAGGGATTGCAGCCAGTGTCCGCCGCACTCACCGCGCACTGGTGGTCGAAGAGGATGAGGCGCCGGTAGGGGTGGGCAGCGAGGTCCTCGCCATTCTCAGCGAAGAATGTTTTTTTGATCTTGATGCCGCCCCCATACGCGTCCATGCGAGGGATGTGCCCATCCCGTACAACCGCCAGCTGGAAAAGGCGGCCATTCCCAATGCCGGCGAGGTATTCGCCGCAGCGCGGAAAATTCTTGGCAAGTAAACAGCCCGGGGATGCGCAACCGCATGCCCCGGCCTGTACCTAGATGGTGAATCATGGCTGAACCGTACGTCATCAAGATGCCCCAGCTGTCCGATACCATGACCGAAGGGGTACTGGTCTCCTGGGAAAAAAAGCCTGGGGAGCGGGTGGAAAGGGGCGATGTGGTCGCTACCATTGAAACCGACAAGGCCATCATGGA
>JAKARO010000033.1 GCA_021821885.1 Pseudomonadota bacterium | reverse complement strand
CGGCCATCCCGGGTTTAGCGGTGGCGTCCTTTCCCGGCCACTTTGCCGGGAGGATCCCCGCTGAATGCAGGGAATGGCTACCGCGTGCGGTCAGCACCAAACGCGAAGTCCGGGGAAAAGTCCTCCGGTCCACGGAGCGGTGGCGGCCAGCCCCGCGCGGAAATGGCCCCGCTGGCGTACCCTGCGGCCCCGGCAGGGCCATGGGGCATACCGTCTCCCGCCTCAAGGAAAACTGGCAGACAGGAGAGACGGCGGGCGATGGACCCAGCGGGTTTTCCGCGGCCCTGATCCCCTTTCTGGCCAGCCATCGCATGGACCAGCCGCTGCAGGCCCAGATAAAACGGCTGGAACGTGCCAGGAACCCGGCAGATGGACTTTATGGATATCCGCCCCCCCCCATTACTACAACCAGAATCTGGCACTTTTTGCGCTGGGGTGGTACCAGGGGATTTTCCGTTTTGGGAAACGGGGCAATCTCCACCCGGCCTGGCTGGAAATGGCCAGGAACAGCCCCGGGACCCCTGTGGCACGGAAAGGATCCTGACCAGATTCCGTGAAGGGGGCAGGGCAGCCGGATGGGCGGTGCCCCCCTGGTGGCCAGCGAAAACCATGGGGATCCGGGGAAACCCCGACAGGATTTTTTGGTGGAAGTGCCAGTCAGGAGACTGAGGCGATGCCGGAAGACGGAACGGAAAACTTCGACAGGGTCTGGGAACGGGACTATACCGACAGCGTCAAGTGGAGGGGGGCCTCCCGCAAATTTGGCAGGGACGTGCTTCCAATGTGGGTGGCCGATATGGATTTTCCGGTGGCGGACTGCATTACCGGGGCACTTTCCCGGCGCATTGCGCATCCCATATATGGCTATCCGGACCATGACCTGGAGGTGCAGGAGTCGGCAGCCCGATGGCTCGGCCAGCGCTACCAGTGGTTTCCCGACCCCGCAGACCTGCTCCTGATCCACGGCGTTCTGCCTGGACTTTTTGCCGCTGTGCAGGCGTTTACCGAACCGGGCGATGCCATCGCGGTCCTGTCACCCGTCTATCCACCATTTTATGAGGCGGCAGAAAACGGCCAGCGCAGACTGGTCAGGGTACCTCTCGTTGAGGATGGGCATGGATGGTATCGCATGAATTTTCTGCAGCTGGAAAAAGTTCTGCCACAGGTGCGGATGCTTCTTCTGTGTTCCCCCCACAACCCTGTAGGCCGGGTCTGGACCAGGGAGGAACTGGAACATCTGGTCCGGCTGTGCAGCCAGCATGGGGTCCAGATCGTAAGTGACGAGATACATGCGGATCTGGCCGGTGAAAACCCGCCCCACACGCCTCTGCCCATGATCGATGGCGGCTGCATATATCTGGGCTCCGCGACAAAGAGCTTCAATATTGCCGGGATAGGGGGTGCCTTCGCCTGGGCAGGCGGTTCCGGTAAAAAGAACCACTATCTGGCCCAGCTGCGCCGGTGCCGCACCCTTGGCATGAATACGCTGGCAAAAACCGCCAGCCAGGCGGCCTGGGACGGGGGCGCGGGGTGGATCCACGCACTGCAGGAATACCTGCGACAGAATGCCGGATACCTGGATTCCTTTCTCAGGGAATCTCTGCCCGGCATCCGGTTCCGCCCCCCTGAATTTGGATATCTGGCCTGGCTGGACCTCCGCGCGTTGGGCCTTTCCGATGCGGCTGTTGCCAGCCGCCTGCTCTCCGCCGGTCTTGGCCTGAACTTGGGACCGGATTTTGGTCCGGAAGGGTCGGGCTTTGTCCGTCTCAACTATGGGACGCCAGCGCCGGTTCTCCGTCAGGGAATGGCCCTTCTCGGGAAGGCCTTCGGGCAGGACTGATCCGGGTACCGGTGGTCCTTTCTGGCGGACCCGCTATGGGCATGGTGCACACAGGCAGCGTTCCCGACATTGCCTGTCCCCATCATCCCGGTGTACGGGATGTTCTCCGGTTCGGGTCGTCGACCCTGGAAATCCGCAAGAAAACCAGTATGAGGATCACGGAAGTTGCGAGGATGCCACTTACGGCCGATGTCCCTATGCCGAGGCCGCCGGACAGAGTGGGCTTGTCCAGCCAGTCGGCAACGGATGCCCCAAGGGGCCGGGTCAGGATGTAGGCGGTCCAGAAGCTGGCGACTTCCCAGGTGTCCATCATGAGATAGGCCAGAATGGCCACGGCAAACAGCGCGGCAAAAAGGAGACCGGAAGAAAAGTACCCAAGCCCGAGGCTGGATGCGGTCATGTCACCCGCGGCGGTGCCGAGGCTGAAAGTCGCAACAATCGCCGCCCAGTAAAACAGCTCCCGCCGGGTACTGTGCACGCTATGGATGGCCAGGGTTTTTTCCGAGAATTTCCAGGCCGCAATAATGGCGGCCAGGGCCACCAGGAAGGTGGCTGTGGTAAAACGGTAGGGAATCCCCACCACCACATGTGCCACATCGGCTATCTGGGTTCCAAAGATGCTGACCATGATCACGGCAAACCAGTAGTAAACCGGATGGTAATGGGTCTTGCGGATCTGGAGCAGCAGCGAAACAGCAAACAGGATCCCGCAGCCCGTAACCGCAAGATAGGGGTTGGCATGGGCGACCAGAAAATCAGAGGTCGCTTCGCCCATTGCGGTAATGACAAGTTTGCTGGTCCAGAAATAGAGGGTGATGACTGGTACCTTCAGCAGGGGGTTTTGCAGGGTTCCCTGTGCAGTACTGCCCATTTTCGCTCCTTTTTCCACAGGAAGGGGTGGTGGTCCGCAGGGCCACCGCTCCGGGAGGCGCTGGTGGTCCCCGGACCGGCCCGGTCTGCGCGGTCCGGGGCGGGCGGCGCAGAGCCTGAAGCCCATAGACAGGGGGGAATTCTAGCAGGTAGCAAACGCCTCGACTACTGCCATAGGGTAACAAGTTGAAAAAGTTAAACTTCTTTTGCTGGCCGGGAAGCGGCCGTTTTTGGACCGTCGCACGGGGGTCGCTTTATTATTAACCAGGCCCTTAAATATCCAGCATGGCATAGCATGTGGCAGGGTGGTGGAAATACCGGGCGACCTTCCCCGGCAGGAGACATAGACCGTTCATGAAGGTCATGGCCTTTTCCAGCAGGCTGGTTTTGTCTGTGCTCATGGGTCCGGTGCGCGGGGCGGTTTTGAAATCGCGGTTGAGATACCCATCCGGACTGGACTCTGGCGCATACGGTGGCAGGAACACGAGCTCAATACGGTCCTTCTTCCCGGCCTGCCATGCTGTCACCACCCTGGCGTGATGAACCCGCAAGTTGCCGGCGACCAGGAAGATCTTCCGTGAAGCGCCGGTGATCCGCTTTTCCAGGAAGGCGATGAAACGCTCTGTGCTGATGCTGCCCTCCACGATCTCAAAAGCGGTCTCTCCGCGCGGTGAGATAGCGGAAATCATGGACAGGCCCGTCCAGCGTGCAGGGTGTTCCAGAACGGGTGTCTGGCCTTTGGGGGCATATCCGCGCACCCAATGGGCATCCTCTTTGACGGCAGTTTCGTCGCCCCAGTACATCACCGCGCCCCCGCGCAGGGCACGCGCACGGATGTGGGGATAGTCCACCTCCAGCCATCGGCGCACGGCTTCCGGGTTCTGCTCCATCGCCCGCTTCATGGGACGCTGGGGCGTGAACCCCCAGTGCTTGAGGTACTTGCCTACCAGACGCACCTGCAGCTCTACGCCAAAACGGTCGCGAATCAATTGCCGAATGGCCGGACGGGTCCAGAGGGCAAAAGGCAGGAGCAGCTGCCGAGGATCCTGCTGCACGATCTGGTCCCGAATACAGGCTTCCGCCGCCAGCGGCAACTTGCGGCACGCCCACGCGGCCGTTCCTCAAGACTCTTGCCTCCTGGCTTGCGCCAACCAGCCCCGAATCGTCGAGGGATGGGCGCCGGATACCTTCGCCAGGTCTTCCACCCGCATCCCGGACTGCTGGCGTAACCGCAGCACCATCTGCCGAAGCAGATCCCGCCCCTCTGCCGTCAACTTGCGCACGTCTATCCGTTCCGTGCACACATTTCTACCATAAATAAGCCGGATATTTAAGGGCCTTGTTAATAACTCTTATCCCTATCGCGAATTAGAATAAAAACTGCTTGTGACCCGCAGGCCATTTCCTAAAATTGATATTTTTGACAACTCTCAAACCATCTCAATCACTATAAAAAATTTTCCTAAGATCTTCTTTTGAGCACAACATGGAGAAAGCGCTAATTGTGAATGAATCAGTAATGGTATTATCAGCAATCCTTAAAATAAAATCCTTCTTCGGCAAAAAAATACAACGGTCAATTTCTGATAGATCATTTTTTCCAGGGCGAGATTGATTCGTTCTGGAGAAATATAAATTTATTTTTGAAGTTAATATTCCGGAATTTGGATGGACGCTACCCAAGAACACTATTTCATCTTTGCTCAACTTGAATCCCGTTTCCTCAAAAGTTTCTCGTATAGCACAATCAGCACTCTCTTCTCCAGGGTCAGAATATCCTCTTGGGATTTCTATCATAGCCTTTCCAATAGCATGCCTGTACTGCTCCACCAGCACCACGAATTCACCCCAGACAAGAAACATTGCTGCTCCATTTCTTGATCCTGGCTCATCAATAAAATAGTGTTTTCCTTCACGTAAAACACTAAACCACTGATTGCTATAATCAACTTTCATACTTTATTCCAATGCCAATATTTTTGGCCAATTTTTGATGCATATTTTCCCATGTTTTTGTAGCCCGCAAACTTTCAACAACGTGATCCATAAAAAATTCTGCAACATCCTCTTCTGCCATCTCTATAAACCATGAAATGACGCCGTCATTAGCAAGTGTGTGGACATAGTTTAGTGTTTTTAGTAATTTTATTACAGTTGAAATCTCTTTACGATATGCGATCCCGCCAAGCAGTATGCCTGAAGCCAGTTTGGTTCCAGAAGGGAGGCGGTCCAGCACGAAAGATTCCTTGTGCTTTGTCAGAACATCATTATACGCAGGATCTAAAATTTCATATTTTATTATTTCAGAAAGAACGGGATCTCTGGCCGTATTGTTGGCATAATTATACCATTCAGAGCGGGATTTCATATCATCGCTTCCTAGTAAACTTTCAATAACTTTATGGGGAATTATTTTTCCGGAGTTGTCCTTGATATTCCCGTGATTTTCTGCGTAAGAATTAAGCAGGGCAAAGATTTTTGAAGAAAGATCTTTTGGTCCAACAATGTGTCGCTCATGTACACAGTTAAATTCTCTTAGAAATAGCTTATCCATTGCATCAACACGTCTTTCAATTTCCGATCTTTCTGCTCCGTTTAATGATTTTTTAGATTTTTGAATACTTGAAAGAAAATAATCACCGTGAAGATTTTTGAAATAGTCAGACAAGCATAATTCTTCGCTAGAATGATTGTGACGTAGAATTATTCTTTCTACCCCATTATTTTTAAGGTATTTATAAATTTTTCCAGAATTAAAGACATCATCAATACCGTTATTATCAATAATCATGTTTGGCGTGATAATAATCTTTTCTGCAAAGGCTAGTCCCCATATTATTCTGGATTTTATATCTTCTTTCGATCTTCTGTATACAGAATCACAATTGGAAAGATAAAGGTTATTTCTGATCAGCATATTTTCTAGACCTTATTTTTTGTGGCGGGAATATGCGGTTTTTAATTTTGAAGCGCAACACCTGCGCGCAACTCTCTGACTTGCTGGGCCACGACTTCGGCGGGTGTCAGAAATCACAGCGACTTCCTGGATCGATTATTGAGCTCCTCATCGACTTGGGTCAAGCGCGTTGCGAGTATTCCGACAGGTCTTTTCCCTTGGGGAAATGCTGCCGCAGCAGACCGTTGGCATTCTCGTTCGTGGGGCGTTGCCAGGGGTTATGCAGGTCTGCGGGACGTGTGGGCACCTCTAAAAACCGGCGCCCAGAACGAAGAATAATCTGAAAAATCAGAATTCAGGTTATTTTCCTGCTGAGTTGATGCCGAATGCTGTTCTTTACGGCTATTTTTCCATAATTTGCCGCATTACGGGCAAGCCACCGTCCTCATGGGACCTGCTTCGAGAAACACCTGTCGCCTGATGTTGCAGGTAATCGCCATCATGGTCAGCGCAAAGTCGGCCCGCGCCTGGCCTATGGTCCGGATACACTTGCCGCCCCTCTGCTCCATGGCGCCGAATACATGTTCGACGGGCCCCGCACCCTGGCAATTTTATGGTTGCGCCGCCGCTGGCTTTCGGGCAGTGGGTGGTTGCGGCTGCCTTTCCGTTGGATACGGCTCCGGTAGCCTTGAGCTGTTCTTCCCGCTCCTGGCTGGGGTAGCCTCTATCCGCATACACTTCCGCACGGGTATTCCAGTCATCCAGTACAACTTCAAAGTGCCGGCTGTCATGGACAGAGGCCGTGTCGGTCACCAGCCTGCGGATCAGTTTGTGTTTGCGATCTGGGCCGATAGAGAGCTTGAAGCCATAGGTGCTTTTGCCATGCTTCTTCGTCCAGGTCGCATCCAGATCTTTCTGACGGCGTTTCGCTGGGCTCCAGCCGGCAGGCATGGCGTTTTTTTTGATCTGTTCCTTGTCATCTCTGGAGAAATGCTGCCTGGGTGCCGGCACCAGCGTGGCATCAATGATCTGGCCGCCCCGGGCCACATGGCCGTGCTGCAGGATTTGCTGCTCGACTGCCGCGAACAGCGCCTCGGCACCGGCTACGCCAATACGGTTTTCAGAGCGCCAGATGGTCGTGCGATCCGGAAGACGTGCAGCATCCACCAGACCGCAAAAACGCTGATAGCTATGGCGATCCAGCAGCTGATACTCCATCTGCCCGTCTGAAAGATTGTAAAGGCGCTTTGACACCAATATCCGCACCATGGTTTCCGTGGGATAAGGAGGGCGGTCGCCCTGGGGACTGGCCGGACGAGGGGCCACACGATCAACCTCTGCCGCCAGGGCAGGAAAGTCGATGCAGGAAGCGATGCGCAGCAAGGGATCTCCCAGCTGATCCAGTTTCTGCTGGTGGAAAGCCGCGGCAAACAGGTCGGTTTTGAGCGCGTTCTTTCGTGGCTTCATCCAGAATACTCCACAGCATTCAACTGGTTATATTTATCATATATAGACGGAATGGGAAGGTTTTTTCGAGGCTCCCGTGTGTAAGCGTTTGACCAACCCACCTGCCTACCTAGGGGGCAGGGGGTCACGCTACGATGGGTTTTTCCCAGTGGAAGGGCAGCAGCTCCTGCAAGCGGCGATGGGGCCAGGTGGGCAGTTTTTCGAGGACATCGCAGAGTGAGGTAGCCGGAGTCTTGTGGACACCTCCGATTGGATACAATGGATCGAGGAGGATCTGTGAGCAGGATGTCACAACCCTGCCCGAAGGAGTTTCGGGCGGAAGCTGTCCGACTGGTTTTGGAGCAGGGACTCTCGTTGCGGGATGCCGCACAGCGCATTTCCGTCGCCAGGGGTACTTTGGCGGGCTGGGTAGCCA
>JAKARO010000032.1 GCA_021821885.1 Pseudomonadota bacterium | reverse complement strand
GACAAGATCCTGTTCTGGTTTTCTCCGGATACCGGTGCACAGGTTATCGGACCCCTGCGGGCATCTCCAATATATGATGTTCCAATATTTTTAAGCTACCTGCTCATTGTTCCTGGAATGGCGGCATTTCTTTTTCGTCTGGAAACGGATTTTGTAGAAGCCTACGATACTTTTAATAAAGCTATTGTTGAGGGCGGAATTTTTTCTGAGGTATCTGCGGCAAAGCAGGGCATGATTAACGCGACGCGCGCAGGGCTTTGGGATGTGGGAAAGGTGCAGGGAGCAACAGCCATCCTGGCCCTGGTTTTCGCATCGCCAATCCTCCAACTTCTCGGATATTCCCATGATTATGTCAGAATATTCCGGTTTGATATTGTTGGTGTCAGCCTTCAGCTTCTTCTGATGAGTATCCTGAACGTATATTTCTATCTGGACCTGCGTACCAAAGGTCTTCTTCTGAGTGCCATTTTTCTTTTTGGCAATGTAGTGTTTACATTGGCCAGTCTTTATGCAGGACCTTTTTTCTATGGCACCGGATTCATGGTATCGCTTTTCCTTGCGGACACCATTGGCCTTTACCTCCTTGGTTCGGATCTGAAGGAGATCGATTTTCTTGCTTTTGCACATCTGCGATAACGGGAATCCCCTGGCCCAGTATCCCATGTCTGGTGAAGCTGCGGAAAAGCCAATAGTAGGGAGCAGCCGAATGGTTGCTGGCAGGACCGTGATCAGGAAAATTCTTCTGCCGGAGAAGGGCACGCACGGCAGGGGGGCGGCCCAGTGAAATGCGCTGGACAGTCTGGTCGCGTCACCGGCTTTGGCGCCCAGGTGCAGCAGGCGGATCGGCACAGTCCGGATGCCGATGGCCACGATTGCGCTGCCGTCCGTGCGTGGACCAGAAAACAGGCACGCACCAGTGGTCCGGTTTTGGCTCCTTTGCTTTTGGCAGGATGCTGGCCATCGGGTGCCACATCGCTTTCCGGAAGCCTGGTGTGACCAGAGTCGAGGAAATGGCCCAATAAAAGAGCCAGCAGGGAGGAAATCTTGGGCACACAGACAGGTTCTGGACCAATGAATCTTGTTTACGCCGGACCGGTGCGATATCCGCGGATTTTGGGAGACTCCCAGAGGTGCCGGAAGATCCGGGAGAAGTCCGCATGAAAAATCAGGAGAAAAACTTCATTCTGGTTACCGGCGGTGCAGGTTTTATTGGTTCGCATAGCGTCGACCTTCTGCTTTCGAGAGGATTTAGGGTAAGGGTTCTTGACAATCTGTCTGCAGGCCGCCTCGAGAATCTTCCTATTGGTCATCCCGGACTGGAATTTGTGAATGGCGATGTTCTGGATACCCCGACCCTGCACCGTTGTTTTTCGGGTGTGACACATGTACTCCACCTTGCTGCGCAGGTATCGGTGGTCAGAAGCCTGAAAGAAGTGTCCTATTCCTGCGAGCAGAATATCCTTGGATTCGTGCGGGTACTTGAGCAGTCAGCCAGACAGGCTGTGCGCCTGGTCTATGCCTCATCAGCTGCCGTGTACGGTAACCCTGAATATATCCCACTTTACGAGGAGTCTGCTGTTCTTCCGATTTCTCCATATGGTCTGGAAAAATATGCCAACGAACTTTACGCGGAACTTTATGGCAGACTTTATGGTATGAAATGCATGGGGCTCCGCTATTTTAATGTATTTGGTCCCCGGCAGGATCCGCAATCTCCCTATAGCGGAGTCATTTCGCGTTTTATTCACCAGGCAAAGTCGGGAGAGAAGCTGACTGTACGGGGAGATGGCCTCCAGGCCCGGGATTTCATCCATGTACGGGATGTTGCACGCGCAAACGTGGCTGCCCTGCTTGCAAACAGTACAGGTATGGTAAATATTGCGCGAGGCGAGTCTATCACAATCCTCACTCTTGCCGAGCTTGTACAGAAACTTTCTGGCTCTGTTCCCCAGATCGAGTGGGTACCAGAAACCATTGGAGACATACGCTCATCACGGGCGGATATTACCAGAATGCTACATGAACTGTGTGCACCGGAATATACTTTACGGGATGGGCTCTCAGAGCTGGTGGTCCAGCAATAAACGCATCTGGATCCCTGGCATCGTGGCATATTTGGCCCCAGGTTGGGAGCTGCCGGCCGGATCGGCCAACATCTGGAATGTTAAAAAGAATTCTGTCCTGATCTCTGCACGGACCCGGAGGAGCATGCTGCCCACGGTGTCCTGTCCGTGGGGATTGGGCCCTTTCAGGGCGCCCGCAGAGTCGGGCACACCCGGTCGGGCAGCTATGAAATAATCTTCTGCGACAGCGTGGTGATTACTGCTGGAGATGTACCGGCAGCGACCACCTGTTGTTGTTCACTGAAAGCATTTGCAGATCATATTCTCCCGGATTCAGCGCGGTTTTTTTCTGTGCAGATGGAAGATGGATGGTGCCCTGTGCACCCACGGGCCCGACAATTCCAAATTTTCCGATGTGTATTTTCTGGTAGGCAAAATTGTTTCTGATGCTGTTTTTGGGCAGCCGGATCAAAGATGCACTGTTCCATGTTTCGACTGTCTGGCCATTCCTCTTGCTGATAAGGGATATCTCAAGAATATTTGAGGGCTCTGCCGGGGTTCCGGCATTCACATAAGCGGTAAAAGTTACCGAACCGTCCGGTCCAAGTTTGCCCCCACCAAGTTTCCAGTGGTGTTTTTTTGGGCTGACCGGCCCTCCGTGGAAGGGGGTAACTACGGAGCCGCGATAATAATCGTAGGTCCCGACGACAAAGAGGACCGTAATCCCGAGCAGGGTGAATGCCAGCTTCCGGAACGAAATGTCGCTCATGGGTAATGGAAGGGCACCGCCAAGCCAGCGGAAAATTCCGTTCTGGGCCAGTCCTGCCCTGCGTGACAGTCTCCAGCTGTCGATAGAGTAGGCACCTGAACCAGCAAGAAAAAGAGCGATTCCCATCGCAAAATTCGAGGAGGCCATAGTCCATTCATCAATGCAGGTTGCACCCTGCCAGCCAAAAAGAAGCATGAGAATGGTGGAGAGCCCTATGGTTGCCAGCGCTGCAAGTCGGGTATAAAAACCAACAAGGAGCATTAGGCCAGCTATCAGCTCTATCCCGCTAAAAATAATGAGACCGGCGTACAGAAGAGTGAAATGATGGAGGAGATAGGCCACAATTTGGCCTGTACCAAGAAGCGCTCCAGGCATTGCCGTCTGGAACTTGTATGCCATCCAGTGGCCATGTATATCGAGTTTCTGTGGCCCATAAATAAAACGCCTGGTTGCGCCTCCCCAGTAAATCCATCCCTGCACAAAACGTACTGCAAGCATGGCAACTGCTGCGAGTTGCCATCCCCTGTTATAAATTTTTATGGGCGTCCGCCCCTCCTGCTCTAAATTCATTTATCTGTATCTCCTTTATGCTGCTCCAGCTGTCTCGTAGAAAATTCTGCATGCATCCTATACATTTTTGTGTATGGCGTGCTGTGATCTCTGTCTGATGCCTTATGCCTGGTCCTGAAATATGGGCCTCTGACGGTTGGGCCTGATGAAGCCGGCCCGGGAACCACCCTTGACTTGTGCGTCCCCAAAAACAGGCGGTCCGGATTTTCCTGTCCATGGTCCGACCCGCTTTGCCATCCACCATGGATCAGGGTGCGAAGCCTGTTTTGCTGGAACTCCCCGCCCTGGAATCCAGGACTACGCTGGGGTTTTTATACTGCATGGCTGGCGTTCCTCACCATAATGCCGACCATCCCGCGTTGACCATTTTGGGCGATCTCTACCGTAGGTACGCCGTAGTGCGCTGGATGGCCGGTTTGTGGACCAGCTGGTTGCGGCCCATGATCTGTAAGCTGCCATCACGGGGGTTCAGTGAATCCGGGGGGACCGGAAGCAGGTATCCGTCTGCTGCTGATATGGGCCAGCGAGGCTTTGCTTCCATCCCATCGGGGAGCCAGCCCCGGAAACGCCGCAAGCTTTTGCCCTGAACGATAACAGTTTCAGTCTCCTATAGTGGCGATGATGGCCATGGCTTTCAGTCAACCTGGGCCGGAAAAGGCGATCAGCTGAGCCAAAACGCCGGCCTTGCTTCCTGGGACCAGTCGGTTCTGGATGCCTGCACTGCCCCCATCCAGTCTGATTCAGGAAATATGGGCACCGACAAATGATGTTGGGCATGAATGGTGACACGGAATTTGCCGGAACGGCCAATTTGCCTGGAACCTTTGTTGGCGCCTGCTACCGACTTTGTTGGCATATTGGCACCGAATTCATGGAGACAGCCACGACTCTGGTTTGCCGGGATCATTCTGGTCCGGATCACCAGTTCCCGCATGCGGTACAGACTGGGGGCCATTGCTGTTCGGCAGTTTCGGCCGCCCCGAAGTGCAGATTGGACCGCTGTACCGTTTCCCGGATGACTGCAGCCCTGATGGTACCATTTTCCCCCGTTTTGGCGGATGGCCCATGAACCCGGAGCGGCCAGGCGGTTCTCCTGCCCCAGTTTGGTCAAGTCCCTGTCTCCTATGGTGAGCACTGCTGCAAGGCCTCTATCGTAGCAGTCCCTGACAGGCCAGTGACAAAAAATCCGGAAGCGTACGGCGCTTCAAAGCCATGCGGCGAATTTTGCCGGTCTCCTTGCCCACCGGTGTGGCTGCCTGCTGCCGGTCCAGGACAGGGGTATCCCCTAAATTTGTGCCTGGCGTTTGCATGGGCAACTCCTGGCAGATCAGGAAGGCCCAGCCAGCAAAGAACATGAGGTGCCAGCTGTAGAGTGGACCGGAAGCAGTCCTTGAAGATCAAAATAGCCATGTACGCCATACCCCTGTGGTCCATCGTTCTTTGTCCTTTACACCGTATTTCTGCCTGCACTCCCTGTTCCATATGGGCCAGATCCGCCTGCTTCCGCGAGCCGAAAATTTTGGCTCCCGTGGCGCATGGACCCGATCTGTCTCCACGCATGGGCTGGGCAGCGGGATTCCAGGGGAATGCTGGCCAAAAGCGGCTACAAATTGAAAGCATCGGAACCGGAATGGTCGTGCAATATCCATACCGCAAGAGGGCGCGTAGTGTTTTTACAGATAAATTGATGGGGCGTAAGACTCTGGAAATCTGCAAGGTGCTGCCGCCAGTCTGTTTTATGGAGAGATTCCTGTTTGCCTGGGCTGTGTGGCCAGAACAATGGCTTTCAGCAGTGCTGTTTTTCCAGGGCCGGACAACTGCACGAACATGCAAATTTTACTGGAGTCTGCCTGTCCGGATGAATTCCGTCTGCCGGCCATGCGCAGCATGGGGGAATACCGAAGCGGTGGGCGCAAGGCAACAACAGGGAGATTGGCCCTACCCAGATGGGTGGGTGGCCCTTCCAGGCTAATGCAGCCAGCCTGGGCATGCCCCAGTCCCTGGTTTCCCAGCGCAGGACAGTGTGCAGCGCACTACCTGCCGGTCCTGAATTCCACCGGACCCATGCCATTTCGGTTGACTGGGGGCTTGTGCATCCGGGGTGCCATCCGCGACAGGGTGTGAGCCCCAGGGAGGAAGCTCCTGGACTTTGCCCATACAGGCCCCTCCCTTCCGGCCCTGGTTGGTGCGCTGCACCCTTTTCTGGCCATGGATCCGCACCATGACCAGTGCGGCTTCTGCCCTGGCGTTCTGCGCTTGATTCAGGTTTTGCCTGCAGAGGCGGTCAACTTCCTGTCCGGTATAGTCCTGGAGATCATGTGGGCTGGATATTGAGGATGGTTAACCTGCTCTGTTACCTTCTGTCTGCTGGTCCAGGAAGTGGTGCTTCATGACCCTCTGGGTACCACTGTCCATCACAGGCGTATTTTCTGTAAGGCTTCCGCAATCAGGAGTGCATATGGCAGATCTTTTTACCCCGCTGAAAATTGGTTCGCTGGAAATACCTAACCGCATTCTTATGGCACCGCTGACGCGATGCCGGGCAGAAGGTGAGCACATGCCCACGGAACTGATGGCCAAATATTATGCACAGCGGGCCAGTGCAGGACTGCTGATTGCGGAAGCTACAATGGCCATGGAGGGGAATTCAGCGTTCTGGCACGAGCCGGGTATATATTCAGAATCCCAGATCGCTGGATGGCGCCTGGTGACGGATGCCGTCCATCGGGCTGGCGGACGAATTGCACTGCAATTATGGCATGGTGGCCGTGCATGCCACCCGGATCTTAATGATGGTGCTGTGCCTGTTGCCCCGAGTGCTCTGGCTATTGAAGGGGAGGAGGTCCATACCCCCAGGGGCAAGCAGCATTATACCACTCCGCGGGCTCTGGAAGATGTGGAAATTCCTTCGGTTGTCAAAGGCTTTGCCAGGGCTTCTGCGAACGCCCGGCTTGCTGGTTTTGATATGGTAGAAGTGCATGCGGCAAACGGTTATCTGCTGGATGAATTCTTGCGTGATGGCTCTAACAGGCGGACAGGCCCCTATGGTGGTTCGGTAGAGAACCGTGCCCGGCTGCTGATTGATATCCTGGAAGCGGTGGGCGCCGAACTTGGGAATGACCGCGTGGGTGTTAGAATTTCTCCCCTCAACAGTTTCAACGGCATGCAGGATAGCAATCCCGTTGCCCTGTCGGTATGGCTTGCAAAGAGACTCGATGATTTTGGCCTGGCCTACCTGCACGTGATGCGCGGGGATTTTTATGGCAGACAGACGGGCGAGATCCTGGCACCCATACGCGAACATTATCAGGGAGTTCTTGTGGCCAATATGGGATATACGCCAGGCGAGGCACAAAAGGCGGTGGCGGAGGGGAAAGTGGATGCGGTTGCTTTTGGTACAGCCTTTCTGGCCAATCCCGACCTGCCAGCGCGGATTCAGAAAGGGGCTGCCTTGAATGCTGCTGATCCCAGTACTTTCTATACCCCCGGTCCATTGGGATATACGGATTACCCGACCCTTTCAGGCTAGCGGGAGATTGTTGCCCTCCAGCACGACGGCCAGGGGTCCCGCCGGGCATGTGAAGACTGATCGGGGGAATATGGACGGATTCCACCGGCCGTTGCAACATCTCTAATTTGGAGAGGCTAAATGGGACGGCCACGGGGTTGGGCGTCGGAACAAACGGGACTGTCCACTATTGTTAGGCTACCGCAGTCGGCCCTGCGCTTGTCCAGGCAGACGGGGGTCTCCTGGAACTGGACGACGCTTTCATAGGTGGGAAAAGGACCGGGGGCAAAAGCGGTGGAGGGGTGGAAGGGAAAACCCCGGTCCTGGTGGCGGTGGAAAGCCGTGGCAAGAAGGCGGGTTTTATCGCCATGGAGACAGCCTCTTCGGTTTTCTCCGAAAATGTCCGCCAGTTCGCCAGGCGCCACCTGCTGCCCCGGCAAGCCACCCGCACAGATGGCCCCGTGGCACTGCGGGTTCCGGGAGAAACCCGGCAGCATGAAGGCCGTGTGACACCGTCGAAACAGGTCGATGAATGGCTTCCCTGGGTGCGCATCGCCATCGGTAATCTCAAGGCCTGCTTGCCGGGGACTTTTCATGGGGCCACCGGAAAATATCTGCAGGAGTACCTGGACGGGTTCGCCTATCGCT
>JAKARO010000021.1 GCA_021821885.1 Pseudomonadota bacterium | reverse complement strand
TCCTCATGAAAGGCGGCGTCTTCACCCAAAGCTGGCTCAACGGCTACCTCGACGTCAAATGGGCCGAAGTCCAGACCCTCCGCATGACCACCCACCCAGTCGAGTTCCAGATGTACTACAGCCTCTAGAACTGCGCTGTCCGGTTTCGCGGAATCGGCCCCCGCCATGTGCGGGGGCTTTTTTATCTTGACAGGGGCCGGGATCCTGACCATATAAGGGCTCAGGACGGGGCCTGGTGATCAGTGGAGGCGCGGTACATGAACAATGGACGGAAGATCCGGCCGGCCGGCCGGTACCAGGTATGGCTGGCCGGAATAATGGCCGGGCTGTTCTGGCTATCCTGCGGGGAGGCCATGGGAGGCATCTACCGCTGGCTGGCGCCGGATGGTGTGGTCAGCTATGGGGAAAATCCCCCTGGAGATGCGCGGCAGA
The DNA here is from genome assembly GCA_021821885.1 of Pseudomonadota bacterium. Classification (GTDB taxonomy): domain Bacteria; phylum Pseudomonadota; class Gammaproteobacteria; order Acidithiobacillales; family Acidithiobacillaceae; genus Igneacidithiobacillus. The sequence goes on along the minus strand of JAKARO010000021.1, from coordinate 33,970 downwards.
TCCGTTCCATTTCGGGATCGGCTTCTGTCTCTGCTGCCACCCCTTCTGTCGCGGAAGGAACGCATCCGCTTCCGGTGGCCGCTCCCCCAAAATCCGCTGCCCCGTCAGGACGGGCAGGAGGAGAGGTGGCCATGCTCCGGGCGCAGCTGGCGGTGGCCCGGCTGCAGCTGGTCCACGCCGTGCAGGCCTACGAGCAGGGGAAAAGCGTACGTACGGGCAATGAGCACAACTACGTCCGCTATCTTGACCGGGTCCGCCAGTTACGGGCGGCGGTGCGGGCGGCAAGACTGCGGGTTCTGCTGCTGTCCAGGCAGCTCGCGCAGGCCGAGGCTGGCCCGGGAACAGGAGGGGGTGGCTGACGAGGCGGGGCTGCGGCCTGTGGTGGACCGGCAGGCAGCGTATGGCGTACCATGTTTTCAGGGCGTAGGGACTGCCCCCCAGGGGTGGCAGGGGTGCTGTTTTTCCGGTTTTTTCATGGGTCGTCCATGCCGAGAATCCTGGTAAGCAACGATGACGGGTATCTGGCGCCAGGGCTCGCGGTTCTTGAAATGGCCCTGCGCCCCCTTGGAATGGTCCAGGTGGTGGCACCAGAGCAGGACCGTAGTGGTGCCAGCAACTCTCTTACCCTTGACCGCCCCCTTCGCGTGCGCAAGGGGCTCAACGGTTTTTACTATCTGGTGGGCGGGACGCCGACCGACTGCGTCCATCTGGCCGCCACCGGCATTTTGCCTGAGCCCCCGGAAATGGTGGTTTCCGGCATCAACCGCGGAGCCAATATGGGCGATGACGTGCTCTATTCCGGTACGGTGGCGGCAGCCATGGAAGGCCGTTTTCTGGGAATGCCGGCCATGGCTGTGTCGCTGGCTGGCCGCGATCCGGAACATTTCGGGACGGCAGCGCGCGTGGCGGTAGAGCTGGTGCAGGGACTGCTCCAGAATCCCCTGCCCGGAGATACGATCCTCAATATCAATGTCCCCGATCTGCCCTATGAGGACCTGCAGGGATTCGAGGTGACCCGTCTTGGGCGGCGCCACCGCAGTGAAATGCTCATGCCGGCGGTGGATCCCCGGGGAGAACCCGTATACTGGATTGGTCCCTCGGGACGGGAGGCGGATGCCGGTCCGGGGACGGATTTTGATGCGGTCCGCAGGGGGAGAGTGTCGATTACTCCGCTTGACCTGGATATGACGCGCTATGCCTTTATGGGGGACCTTGGCCGGTGGCTCCAGTGCTGCAGGCCCTGAAGCCGGATGTGGGGATGATTTCCCCCCGGACCCGGGCCCGGATGGTGGCCCGGCTCCGGGGGGAAGGAATCGGGGATGGCCGGGTATTGGGCGTCATGGAAAGCGTGCCCAGACATCTTTTTGTGGCAGAGGCCCTGGCGAGCCGCGCCTATGAGCCGGTTTCCCTCCCCATTGGCTATGGCCAGACCATCTCGCAGCCCTTTATCGTTGCACGGATGCTGGAAGCCCTTCTGGAAGACGGAATTCCCCGGCGGGTACTGGAAGTTGGTACCGGTTCCGGGTACCACACGGCACTGCTGGCGGCTCTTGGCGTCGAGGTATTCAGCATTGAGCGGATTGAGGCGCTGCACCATGCGGCCCGGGAACTTCTGGGGCGGATGGGCGTTACCCGGGTTGCGCTGCGCCTGGGGGACGGCTCACAAGGCTGGCCGGAAAAGGCGGAATTTGACGCCATTGTGTTTACGGCAGCGGTGCCATGCGCGCTGCCTCCCCTGTATCCCCAGCTGCGGCGCGGTGGCCGTCTCCTGATGCCGGAAGATCTGGGGGAGGGCCAGCGTCTCAGGCTGTACCGCTGGGACGGGCGGGAAGCTTTTGGTGATGATCTGGGGGACTGTTTTTTTGTTCCCCTTCTTGCAGGAACGGTAACACAAAGAAACCAAAAAGGAGCCTGAAGATGGGGACGGAGGCACCAGATCTGGTATCTGAACCGGACGATGAGGAGGAACTGCCAGCCGCAGGCGAAGAGATGGAGGAAGATTTGGCCGTTCAGGATTTGGGCGGTGATCTGGATGCGACCCAGTGCTATCTCCAGGAGATTGGTTACAGCCCCCTGCTGACGGCGGAGGAAGAGGTGATCCTGGGCAGGCTTGTGCAGCAGGGGGATCCCAGGGCCAGGGCAAGGATGATTGAGAGCAATCTCCGTCTGGTGGTCCGCCTGGCCCGCCGTTATGTGCACCGGGGTCTGCCTCTCCTGGACCTGATTGAGGAAGGAAACCTTGGCCTGATCCGGGCTGTGGAGAAATTTGATCCCGAGAGAGGTTTCCGCTTTTCTACCTATGCGACCTGGTGGATCCGCCAGAACATTGAGCGGGCCCTGATGAACCAGACGCGGACGATCCGTCTTCCTATCCACGTCATGAAGGAAATCGGTTCTGTAATGCGGGCAGCCCGCTGCCTTGAGCAGCGGCTCCAGCGGGACCCGACCCCCGAGGAAGTGGCGGCAGCACTGGAACGGCCTGTACAGGAGGTACGGCAGTGTCTGGAAATGGATGGCAGGGTAACCAGCCTGGATTCCGGGAATGGCCGGGATGGCGAACGGGGGCTCGTCGAATCGGTAAGCGATCCTGAAGTGGCAGGTCCCGAAACACTTCTGGAAGGCCAGAACCTGGCCCACCAGGTGCAGTCCTGGGTGGGCGGTCTGGGAGAAAAGCACAGGATGGTCGTGTACTGGCGGTTCGGGCTGGACGGGAGTGAAGGTGCCACCCTGGAAGAAGTGGGAGAGCGTCTGGGACTAACCCGGGAGCGGGTACGGCAGATCCAGGTCGAGGCGCTGCTGATGCTGCGCCGCCGCATTGAGGCGGAGGGGCTGGAGGCCTGCAGCCTGTTTTCCTGAAGGAGCTAGGTCCGGACAGGAAGCAGGGCAGCCGCCACCCGGCGGTCTTCGGCCAGCAGGATGTTGTAGGTGCGGCAGGCTGCGCTGCTGTCCATGATTTCTACGGCCTGGGCGTGCTGGCGGAGGGCTCCGGCCAGGGAAAGAAGCATTTTCTGGCGCTGTCCGGTTCCCAGGATCAGGATTTCCAGGGAATATTCCAGAAGCCTGCTGAAATGTTCTGCTCCGAGCTGCTCCGCCGTTTCAGGGCCCCACGGGCTGACCAGCCAGTCGGCCCCGACCAGGAGGCCGTCTCCATGGTGTATGCCCTGTACCACAAACCCCCCGGGATCGTAGGCCTGGATGAAATTTGAACGGGAGTTCATCTGCTGGTGGAGTTTCATGGCGGCTCCGGTGGGTAACATTGACAGTCCAGCCTGCCCTTACTATTGTTCTCCGATTTTGGTGCGTGCCACAAGGCCAAGGTCCAGACTGTCATGAATAGCGATTTCGAACGGATCCGTCGTCTTCCCCCCTATGTTTTCAACATCGTGACGGATCTCAAGCTTCAGGCCCGCAAGCGGGGAGAGGATATCATCGACTTTGGCATGGGCAATCCGGACCAGCCAACGCCGCAGTTTATCGTGGACAAGCTCTGTGAGACGGCCCAGCGTGGAGATACCCACCGGTACAGCGTTTCGCGGGGAATCCCGCGCCTGCGCCGGGCCATCGCAAACTGGTATGACCGGCGGTTTGGCGTGCAGATTGATCCGGAGTCCGAAGCAATCGTGACCATTGGCTCCAAGGAGGGGCTGGCACACCTGGCGCTGGCGACCATGGGCCCAGGGGATACCGTGCTGGTCCCTAGCCCAACCTATCCAATCCATCCCTATGGTTTTGTGATCGCCGGTGCCGATGTGCGCCATGTGCCCATGCTCCCGGGCCTGGATTTTTTTGAGGAACTTGAAAAGGCGGTAAAAGCGGCCTGGCCGAAGCCCAAAATGCTGGTGATCAATTTCCCCCACAATCCGACGGCTGCCGTGGTCGAGGAAGAATTTTTCCGCCGCATCGTGGAGTTTGCCCGGGAACACCGCATCTGGGTGGTGCATGATCTGGCTTATGCCGATATTGTATTTGATGGTTACCGGGCGCCCAGCTTTCTCCAGGTGCCGGGAGCGAAGGATGTGGGCGTGGAATTTTTCACGCTCTCCAAAAGCTACAACATGCCTGGCTGGCGGGTGGGCTTTGCGGCGGGGAATCCCCGGCTTATTGGGGCCCTGTCACGGATCAAGAGCTACCTGGACTACGGTACCTTTACGCCCATCCAGGTGGCTTCCATCGCTGCCCTTGAAGGACCCCAGGACTGCGTCGAGGAGATCCGGCGCATGTATGAGCACCGGCGTGACGTACTCTGTGACGGCCTGGAAGCGGCAGGCTGGGCCGTAGAGCGGCCGAAGGCAACGATGTTCGTATGGGCCCGTATCCCCGAGGGACTTCAGGGGAAAGGATCGCTGGAATTTTCCAAAATGGTTCTGGATCGGGCCAAGGTGGCCGTCAGTCCCGGTATCGGATTCGGGGAACTGGGGGATGGCTATGTTCGCTTCGGCCTCGTAGAAAACGAGCAGCGCACCCGCCAGGCCATCCGGGGGATCAAACAGATGTTCCGGGAGGGCTGGTGATGGCGGTGGAGGCGGTACCGGTCCGTATCGGCATTCTTGGCATGGGTACGGTAGGCCAGGGTACCGTGCGGGTCCTCCAGCGCAATGCCGGAGAAATTTCCCGCCGGGTTGGGAGAGAAATCAAGGTCGTCCACGCGGCCGTGCGGAATCCTGCGCGGCTGCAGGGCCTGCGCCTGGATGCCCGGATTAGTGCGGATCCCTGGGCGGTTGTGAGGGATCCGGAAGTTGACGTGCTCGTTGAGGTCATGGGTGGGACCGGACTGGCCCGGGACCTGCTTCTGGAGGCAATTTCCAGGGGAAAACACGTGGTGACGGCCAACAAGGCCCTGCTGGCTGAACAGGGCAATGCGATTTTCAGCGCCGCACAGCAGCAGGGCGTGATGGTGGCCTTTGAAGCCGCCGTAGCGGGCGCAATCCCCATCATCAAGGCCATCCGTGAGGGCCTCGCCGGCAACCGCATCCACTGGCTGGCGGGCATCATCAATGGAACCAGCAACTACATCCTGACCCAGATGTACCGGGAAGGCTGGACATTTTCCAGGGCTCTTGCCATGGCCCAGGAACTGGGTTACGCGGAAGCAGACCCGGGCCTTGATGTGGATGGTGGGGATGCAGCGCACAAGATTACCCTTATGGCCTCCATCGCCTTTGGGATCCCGGTGGATTCCTTCCACTGCCATGTAGAGGGAATCCGGCATCTGGAAGCGGAAGATGTCGCCTTCGCCGCTGAACTGGGATACCGCATCAAGCTTCTGGGGATCGCCAGGCGGCGTCCGGAGGGTGTGGAACTGCGTGTCCATCCTGCCCTGGTTCCGGCCAGCCACCTTCTGGCCAGTGTGGAGGGTCCCTTTAACGCCATTCTGGTCGATAGCGACGCTGCAGGCCAGAGTCTCTATTACGGACGGGGCGCTGGTGGCGATCCCACGGCGAGTGCGGTGGTGGCGGACCTGGTGGATGTGGCACGGACCATGACAGCCGATCCCAGCAACCGGGTTCCCCACCTGGCATTCCAGCCGGATGCCCTGAGCAATCTGCCCATCCTTCCCATGGGGGACGTGGAGAGCGCCTACTATCTGCGCATCCGGGCGGAAAACCGTCCAGGCGTCCTCGCCCAGGTGGCTACAGTCCTTGCGGAACATGGCATCTCCATAGAGGCCCTGATCCAGCGTGAACGGGCGTCAGCCGAGTCGGTGCCGGTGGTTCTTCTCCTCCACCGGTGCCGGGAAGGGAGTCTGGACGAGGCACTGGGACGCATTTCCGCCCTGCCTGTTGTTCACCCGTCGGTGCTGCGCCTGCGGGTTGAATCCCTGGCCGAAGGCTGAGGATCAGTCCGAATACCGATTTCTTTTCCGCATATTTTCCCAGGATCTGCCATGACCCGCTATACCGGAATCATTGACCGCTATCGACACTTTCTTCCCCTTGCCCCTGGAACCACGCCCGTGAGCCTCTGCGAGGGCAATACTCCCCTTGTTGCCTGCGAGAACCTGACGCGGATCCTCGGACTCGACATCCGCCTGTTCCTCAAATTCGAGGGGCTGAATCCTACCGGTTCCTTCAAGGACCGGGGGATGACCATGGCCGTGACCAAGGCCAGGGAGGAAGGAAGCGAGATGGTGATCTGCGCGTCCACCGGCAACACGTCGGCTGCCGCCGCTGCCTATGCCGCCCGGGCCGGCATGCGGGCCTTTGTGGTGATTCCAGAAGGAAAAATCGCGCTTGGGAAGCTGTCCCAGGCCATGATGCATGGGGCCCAGGTACTCCAGATCCGTGGCAATTTTGATGCAGGCATGCAGATCGTCCAGGACGTGGCAGCCAGCAATCCCATTACCCTGGTCAATTCTGTCAATCCCTACCGCCTCCAGGGGCAGAAGACGGCGGCCTTCGAGATCATTGAGGCGCTGGGCGGAGCTCCGGACTATCACGCACTGCCGGTAGGAAACGCGGGCAATATTACCGCCCACTGGATGGGATACTGTGAGGCAACCGATGGCCGCGGCCATCCGGAGAAGATGCTCACCGGGGCCTGCCGGTTCTGCAGTGGCCAGTGCCCCTATGGTCACGGCAGTCCAGGAAAACGTCCAAAGATGCTGGGATACCAGGCAGCCGGAAGTGCGCCTTTTGTGTCTGGCGGTTTTGTCCGGGACCCGGAAACGCTGGCGACGGCGATCCGTATTGGACGTCCCATGTCCTGGGATCCGGCACATGTGGTGGAGCAGGAAAGCGGAGGCTGGTTTGCTGCCCACAGCGATGCCGAACTTCTTGAGGCCCAGAAGTGGCTGGCCCGCCATGAAGGCATTTTCTGCGAGCCGGCTTCTGCAGCTTCCGTGGCTGGGGTGATTGCGGATGTCCGCAGTGGCAGGATCGAGGAAGGTGCCACGGTCGTCTGTACCCTGACCGGTCATGGTCTCAAGGACCCGGATACCGCAATTGCCCAGGGCGGAAACGTGCAGACGGTAGAAGCAGATCTGGGGGCAGTGCAACGGGCTATTCTTGGCGGATAATGGCCACTGGTTCTACGGTCTGGCTTGGCGGGCTGCAGGCCCTTCCGAACGAAGAGCCGGGAAAATTCCTGTCCAGGATCTGGGGGCGCTCCCGCCACCTGTGGCTGCCGGCGGAGGATGACCTTGACGTGGCCGGCCGCCTTCTGGGCTTCGGCGGGCGTCTGCCTGCTGCAGCCCTCCTGGCGGAGAGCGAGGGGATCCGTACCCGCGGATACTGGGTCTGGGCACTGGAACCGGTCATCTTTCAGGGAGGGGCTGGGCGGGCCATCCTGGCGCCCGTGTCCTCCTGCCCTGGTACTGAAGCCGAACTGGCGCTTTTCCATGTGGCCCAGCAGGAACTGGAGGGCGGACCCTGGCAGCTGGCCAGGGGACGGGAAAGATGGTATCTGCTCAGCACGGAACATCCTGATCTGCGAACGGCCCCCCCGGTGAGCCTCTATGGCAGGGAACCTCTGGGACGGGAGCCCCGTGGCCTGGATGCCAGCCGGTACAGCGCCCTTGCAAACCGGCTGCAGATGGCGCTACTGGCCCACTCCATCAACCAGGCCAGGGAACGTGAAGGGCTGGATCCCTGGGGGCTTTTCTGGCCTTGGGGAGAGGGCAGGCTTCCAGAAACCCCGCCGGCCACTCCCTGGCAGACCATCCATTCCCGTCGCCGCGAACTGCTGGCTGCGGGGCTTTGGCTGAATATTCCGGTCCTTGGGGACAGGCCTGCCGCAGGAGCCGAACGGCTGCTCTGGGATTATGCATCTCCCTGGCATCTCCCGGATACGGCAGCCAATTTTGCCACATGGTTCCGTCACTGGACTGGCCGCCAGACGGAGGAAATCCGGCTGCTGACTGGCCTGCTTCCCCAGGGGGGGGTAGAGTGTGCCCTCTGGCGCCCCCACTACGCATGGCGTTTCTGGTGTGCCTCCCTGCGGCCGGGAAGCCGGAATGCCCGGCCTGGAAACTGGGCATGAGCCTGTGGCAGGAACGGGTGCGGGCACTGCCCGAAGAATCCCGGCTTTGTACTTCCGGACTTCATCCGGTCCTGGCCCGTCTTTATGCCAGCCGGGGGATTGGCGGGGCGGCCGAGCTCCGCCTGGAAGCTTCCTGCCTCAGTCCTGGAGAGGGACCGCAGGGGCTGCGCGGACTTGCAGAAGCCGCAGCACTCCTTGCCACCGCCGTTCAGCAGCAGCGGGCAATCATGATCGTGGGCGACTACGACTGTGATGGTGCAACCGCCACGGCTCTGCTCGTGGAAGCGCTGCGTCTCTGTGGGGCCCGGAACCTGGCCTATATGGTCCCTGACCGTTTCCGGTGGGGATATGGTCTCAGTTCTGCCCTCGTAGACCACCTGCCGGCCGGAACGGAAGTGCTGGTCACGGTCGATAATGGAATTTCCAGTACCGAGGGAATCGCGCTTGCGCGGGAGCGCGGAATTCAGGTGATTGTCACCGATCACCATTTGCCTGGAGATTCCCTTCCCGACGCCCACGCCATTGTCAATCCCCAGCAGCCAGGCTGTCCGTTTCCGTGGAAAAGTACTGCGGGGGTGGGGGTCGCCTTCTATCTGGCAGCGGCTGTACGTGCCCGGCTGCTGGAGTCCGGGGCGTTTTCCGCCGCCACTCCTCCCCATCTCGGCACGCTCTGGGACCTGGTGGCACTGGGTACGGTGGCCGATGTGGTACCCATGGAATGGAACAACCGGATTCTCGTAAGGCAGGGACTGGAACGGCTCCGTAGGGGAAGGGGGCGGACCGGTCTGCAGGTGCTGATGGAACTCGCCGGTCTGGATCCGGCGACGGTGACCGCGGCCAGCCTGGCCTTTGCCATTGCCCCGCGCATCAATGCGGCAGGGCGGCTGGAAGACATGCGGACAGGAATCCGACTGCTTCTGGAAACGGATCTGGAGCAGGCCCGCTCCCTGGCAGAAGAGCTGGACGCCCTCAACCGCCAGCGTCGGGACATGGAAGAGGAAATGGGCGAAGAGGCTGGGAAGCTCTTGGCCTCAGCCCAGGAATGCGCGCATAATTTCGGCCTTTGCGTGTACCAGCCGCACTGGCACGCCGGTATCATCGGGATTGTTGCCGGACGGCTGCGGGAGCGCCACCACCGACCGGTTTTTGTATTCGCCCCTCTGGAAGATGGCTATCTGCAGGGTTCGGGACGGTCCATCCTTGGGCTGCACCTGCGGGACAGCCTCGGGGATGTGGCCACCAGATACCCTGGCCTTCTTGACCGTTTTGGCGGTCATGCCATGGCGGCAGGGCTTCGTCTGAAAGAAGAAGACCTGCCGCGTTTCCATCAGTGCTGGGAGGAGGTGCTGCGCGAAAGGCTGGATGTCCGGGATCTGGAGGCCAGGGTTGAGTACGACGGGGAGCTCGCTGACGGGGACCTGGATCTGGTTCTGGTCCGGCTCCTTGAGTCTGCCGGCCCATGGGGAAACCGGTTTCCGGAACCGCTGTTCCGGGGAATTTTTCGTGTCCGGGAGCATTATCCCCTGTCGGGGGGACACTGCCGGTATGTACTGGAAACTCCCGGTGGAAAACGGCTGGATGGCATCCAGTTCCGGGCGGCAGGAACGGTTTCCGGCACCCATGTGGAAGCCCTTTACGTTCCGGAAATTAACCGTTTCCGTGGCAGGGAGCGCCTGCAGCTGCGGCTGCAGGCCCTGCGCGGCAGAAAAGAGGAGGAGCATCATGGCAGAAATCAGTGAAATCCGGGATCTGGTCACCGATCTTGAGGCCCGCACGGAAGGCCTCAGGGGGTATCTTTGACCTGGTAGGCAAGGAGATCCGTCTGGAAGAGGTTCAGCGCGAAAGCGAGGATCCCTCCCTCTGGGAAAATCCGGAAGGGGCCCAGGCCCTGGGCCGGGAAAAGGTGCAGCTGGAGGCTGTAGTGTTTCCCCTGCAGCACCTGTCCAGAATCCTGGGGGATATCCGGGATCTGCTGGAGCTTGCCCTCGCGGAAGGGGACAGCGAGTTGCTGGCCGCAGTGGAGAACGACCTTGCAGATGCCCGCAGGACGGTCGAGAAGATGGAATTCCAGCGGATGTTTTCTGGCCCGCAGGACGGAGCCGACGCCTTTGTGGATATCCAGGCCGGTGCTGGTGGAACCGAAGCCCAGGACTGGGCAGAAATGCTGCTGCGTATGTATCTGCACTGGTGTGAGGCCCATGGTTTTGCAACCGAGCTGGTGGAGGTGTCCGAGGGGGAAGTGGCTGGTATCAAGTCGGCCAGCATCCATGTCCGGGGGGATCATGCTTTCGGCTGGCTGCGCACGGAGACGGGCGTACACCGTCTGGTACGGAAATCTCCCTTTGATTCAGGGAACCGGCGGCACACGAGTTTTGCGAGCGTTTTTGTCTATCCTGAAATTGACGACAGCTTTGAGGTCGAGATCAATCCGGCCGATCTGAAGGTGGATACCTACCGGTCGAGCGGTGCGGGAGGCCAGCATGTCAACAAGACCGATTCGGCGGTGCGGATTACCCACGTTCCCACGGGTATCGTCGTAGCCTGCCAGACCGACCGTTCCCAGCACAAAAACCGTGCGGAGGCCATGCGCATGCTGCGCTCCAAGCTGTATGAGCTGGAGATGAAGAAACGGCAGGCAGAAAAACAGCTGATGGAAGACAGCAAAAGTGATATTGGCTGGGGGCACCAGATCCGTTCGTATGTGCTGGACCAGTCGCGGATCAAGGATCTGCGGACAGGAGTGGAGGCGGGCGATACCCAGAAGGTGCTGAATGGTGCCCTGGATCCGTTCATCGAGGCTGCACTCAAGGCCGGACTGTGAGCGCAGGGAAAAATATGGTGGCAGCACCGTCAGGGACATGTTCGGTGATTGTGGACTGAGGAGGGCGGGTTGGAACAGGAACGCAACGATCAGATGCAGGTGCGCTGGGAAAAGTTGGCCCGGTGGCGCCGGGAAGGCCAGGCCTATCCAAACGGTTTCCGGAAGGATGCCCTTGCAGGAGACCTGCAGCGCCGGTGTGCCGATATGGATGCTGCCGCGCTGGAGCAGGAACCCATTCTGGCCCGGCTGGGAGGAAGGCTGATGAGCCGGAGAATCATGGGGAAAGCGAGTTTTGCCGATCTCCAGGACGGCAGCGGCCGCCTCCAGATTTTCCTTGGCCGCGACGATCTGGGAGAGGGGCTCTACGGCCAGTTCCGCGACCTGGATCTGGGAGACATTATTGGTGTGGAGGGTATCCTGTTCCGGACAAAAACAGGAGAACTTTCCCTTCGGGCATCCAGCCTGCATCTCCTCGCCAAAGCGCTGCGGCCCCTTCCGGAAAAGTGGCATGGACTGAACGATCCGGAAATCCGTTTCCGGCAGCGCTATGTGGACCTGATCGTAACGGAAGAGACCAGACGGACGTTCCAGATCCGGGCCGGGGCGATAGCTTCCATACGCCAGGGGCTCCTCGAACAGGGCTTTCTGGAGGTGGAGACACCCATGATGCAGCCCATTCCGGGTGGGGCAGCGGCACGGCCCTTTGTTACCCATCACCACGCCCTGGACATGACCCTGTACCTGCGCATCGCCCCGGAACTGTACCTTAAGCGGCTGGTTGTGGGCGGATTCGAAAAGGTTTTTGAAATCAACCGCAATTTCCGGAATGAGGGCATATCCACGCGGCATAACCCGGAATTTACCATGCTGGAATGGTATGAAGCGTACGCCGATTACCGCCAGGCCATGGACCGGACGGAGGCCCTGATCCGTGCGGCGGCCCTCGCCACCCTCAGAACGGAGAAGGTCCGCCATGAGGAACGGGATCTGGATCTTGGCCGGCCATTTGCCCGCATATCCGTGGCTGAGGCTGTCCGCAGCCACAATCCGGATCTCCGGGATGCCAACCTGCGCGATCCTGCCCTTCTGGGAGAAAAGCTCCATGATCTGGGATTTCCGGTGCATGCCAGCTGGGGATGGGGAAAACGGCTGGTTGAAATTTTTGAGAAAACAGTCGAGGGACAGCTGCAGCAGCCGACTTTTATCACGGAGTATCCTACGGAAGTAAGCCCCCTGGCGCGGTGCAATGATCTTGATCCGGAGATTACAGACCGTTTCGAACTGTTTATTGCCGGCCGGGAACTGGCCAACGGCTTTTCGGAGCTGAACGACCCCGAGGACCAGGCGCTCCGTTTCCAGAGGCAGGCTCTGGCCAAGGAAGCCGGCGATGAGGAAGCCATGTTTTTTGACTCGGACTATATCCGGGCCCTGGAATATGGCATGCCACCGACGGCCGGCGTGGGGCTTGGGATTGACCGTCTGGTCATGCTGCTCGCGGACCAGCCCAGTATCCGTGAAGTGATCCTTTTCCCCCATCTGAGACCGGAACAGCCGTGAAAGCTTTTGAGCTCTGGATAGGGCTGCGCTATACCCGTGCCAAGAGGCGGAACCATTTCATTTCCTTCATTACCGGTACGGCCATTTTTGGCATGGTCATCGGTGTTGCCGCCCTGATTACGGTGATGGCGGTGATGAACGGGTTTGACCACACCCTGCGTTCGCGGATCCTCGCCGTCACCTCCGATATCATCGTTCAGGGCAATGGTGTCCCGGTCACCGACTGGCAGTCTGCGGAAAGGCGTCTGTCCAGGGTTCCGGAAGTCACGGGTGTGGCACCCTATATACAGGCCCAGGCCATGCTGTCCCACAGCGGTCTTGCCAGTGGGGCTGTCGTGGAGGGTATTGATCCTGCCCTGGAACACCGGGTCAACCAGCTGGGCCAGGATATGAAGGCCGGAAGCCTCCAGTCGCTGGCATCCCATCCTTGGGGGATCGTGCTGGGCCGTGCACTGGCACGGCAGCTAGGAGTGGGGATTGGAGACCATGTGACCCTGGTCTCTCCCCAGGGAGGAGTGACGCCTCTGGGGGTCACGCCCACCCTGCGCCAGTTTACGGTGGTCGGGATTTTTTCCGTAGGCATTTATGCCTACGACAGTGGAATGGCCTATATTGGGCTGCCGGATGCCCAGGCACTGTATGGAATGGGTTCTGGCGTGACAGGACTGCGCATGCAGATCCGGAATCCGTTCCGGGCACCCCTTTTTGCTGCCCACCTTCAGAAACGGCTGGGCCCGTCTTTTTACGTCCGTGACTGGACCCAGACACACGAGAATTTTTTCAAGGCCCTGGGTATGGAGAAGCTGGTGATGTTTGTGATCCTTTCCCTGATTGTTGCCGTTGCTGCCTTCAATATTGTCTCTACTCTGGTGATGGTGGTGACAGACAAGGAACCGGATATCGCCATCCTCCGTACCCTTGGGGTGCGGCCACGCAGCATCATGCTCATTTTTATGGTGCAGGGGATCGTGATTGGGGTGGTTGGGACGATGCTGGGGGTACTGGGGGGGGTCCTGCTCGCGCTCAATATCCCCACACTGGTTCCCTTCATCGAGAACCTGTTCCACGTACAGTTTCTCTCCCCGCAGGTATATTCCATCAGCCAGCTCCCTTCAAAGCTGGACCCCTGGGATGTGGTCCATGTGGCCGTGGCATCCCTGCTGATGGGCTGGCTTGCAACCCTTTATCCCTCCTGGCGGGCATCGCGGGTGGATCCGGCCGAGGCCCTGCGGTATGAGTGAGGGTCCTGTCCTGCAGGTAGAACAGCTGCGCCATGGTTATGCTTTTGGTCCGGAGCGGCTGGTGGTACTCCGTGGCATCTGCCTGGAAGTCGCGCGTGGAGAGCGCGTGGGTATTGTGGGGGCATCTGGCCAGGGTAAAAGTACCCTTCTGCACCTTCTGGGTGGACTCGAACGTCCGGAGGGGGGGACGGTCCGGGTTCTTGGGCAGGACCTGTATGCCCTGTCCGAGGCTGCCCGCAGCCAGCTGCGTAATGCCAGCATCGGTTTTGTCTATCAGCTCCACCGGCTTCTGCCAGAATTTACGGCCCTCGAAAACGTGCTTCTCCCCCTGCTCATCCGCCGCATGCGCCGGAGCCTGGCAGAACCATGGGCCATCGAACTTCTGGAACGTGTAGGTCTGGGAAAGCGGCTGCACCACAAGCCTGGCATGCTTTCCGGGGGAGAACGCCAGCGGGTGGCCCTTGCCCGTGCCCTGGTCACCCGGCCGGCCCTGCTTCTGGCGGACGAACCTACCGGAAATCTGGACAGTGCTGCTGCGGAACGGGTCCACGCACTTATGCTGGAACTGAACGAGGAGCTGGGTACGGCGATGGTGGTCGTAACCCATGAGCCGGCACTGGCGGCCCGTATGGCCAGGGTACTGCATCTGCGCGACGGGACCCTGCAGGAAGAAATCCTGGGTGCCTAGTAACGGGCCTGCCGGCGTCGGGAAAGGCGGAAACGGATCCAGAGTCTCCATCCCAGAAGGATGGCGAGGTAGGCGGAGCCGGACAGAACAGCACCCATAATGGTGCTTCCTATCCAGGTCACCCAGTATGCGTGCCAGAGCCTGTCGCCCATGGCGCCCACGGTTATTTTTCCCAGAAAAAGACGATGGATGTCGGCGTAATGGATGGTGATGGCGGGAGCCAGGGAAAATCGCTCCAGCAGCCAGAAACCAAGCTGGTAGGAGGCATAGAAAAAGGGGACGATGGTAAGAGGGCCGGTTACCAGAAAGGGCATGATGATGGCAAGCGGGATGTAGGCTTTTCTCCAGAGACAGAGGACCAGGATCGTGGCGACATGTCCAAAATAGGGCAGCGAACCGATAAAGATCCCGATGGCAGCCCCTCTGGCAACATTCCGGCGGTGCATGTGCCAGTAGGCGTTGCGCGCAAGATAATGGGTAAACCGTCCTAAAGGACGTCTGCGGAGGATGTCTTCCCGTTTGGGCAGGTGTAAAAAGGCTGGGCGCTGCAATGTGTTTCCAGTAGGGGTGCCTTGGCCTAGTGTAACGGGTTCGGGATGTGGGCTCCAACTTCTGCGGCAGCGCCGGGGAATTTGGCACACCCCGCACCGTCCGCATCCATTCCGGGGACCGGGACCCCTGCACACGGGCTTTGTGCTATATTCCTGCTCCAGGGCCTACACGGGGGGACATGGCGTGCACGATCTGTTGGAGCTTTTCAGTCTGGGAGGATTTGTCCTGCCCATTATAGTGGTTGCGGCCATTCTCGCCCTGGCAATTGCGGGGAACCGGCTGTGGGTTTTGCGCAGGGCCAGGATTGTACCCAGAGGGCTGGTGGACCAGACCGGAGAACTGGTGGAGTCAGGCAGGCTTCAGCAGGCCGTGAAAATGCTTTATGAGAATGATACCCCACTGGCCCGGATCCTTCTGGCGGCGCTGCAGCTGGCTGGCCAGCCCAGGGAAGTGATCCGGGAAATGGTGGAAGAGGCCGGGCGGCACGAAATGGCCCATCTTGACCGCTATCTCAATTTTCTTGGAAGCATTGCCGGGGTTTCTCCCCTTTTGGGCCTGCTCGGAACGGTGTTCGGCATCATGCATGCCTTTGCTGCCATTGGTACCGTTGGCATGGGAGACCCCAAGGCTCTGGCCGGGGGTATTGCTGAAGCACTCATTACAACTGCGGCGGGTCTCATCGTTGCCATTCCCAGCCTCCTTTTCTACCGGTATTTCCGGGGTCGGGTGGAGATCCTGGTGCTGGCAACCGAGAGGGACGCACTCAAGCTCGTGAATCTGCTGGCCGGGGAAAAAACGTGAACTTTCGCCGCCGTATTCCCGAAGAGCCGGAAATCAATGTCATTTCCATGGTCGATATCGTTCTGGTCATGCTCCTCTTTTTTATGGTTACGACCAGTTTTGTCCAGAGATCCCACCTTTCCATGCAGCTGCCGCACGCCCAGCAGGCGGCGGCCGGCGAGCCGAAGACGCCAATCGTTATTGATCTGAGTGCTTCGGGACAGGTTTCTATTGGCCACAGGAACGTTTCCATGGGGCAGCTTGCGCGGCAGCTCAAGCTGCTTGCGGGCAGGGATCCTAAGCGGGTCATCGTGCTGCGCGCCGACAGGAATGCCACCCAGCAGTATGTGATTGATGTACTGGATGCCGCCCAGGAAGCTGGGCTGACCCGTATCAGCTTCGCCACTCTTTCCGGACCCGCTGCAGGGGGACATTGACTGGTGCACCTGGAAGGGCGTGCCCTGCGCTGGGCGGCGGGACTCGCTGCCCTGATTCTCCGTGGAATCGCCGCAAGTGTCCGCTGGGAGGAACTGAATAGTGGCCCCATACGGGATCTGGTTGCTGCGGGGCAGCCATTTCTTCTGGTCTTCTGGCATGGGCGGCTGGCGATGGTTCCCCACGCCTATCACCGTATTGGGGGTAAACGGGTTAAAATTCTGATCAGCGAGCACCGGGATGGAGAACTGGTGGCTATGGCCATGTCCTACTGGGGATATGAGGCGGTACGGGGGTCTAGCCGCCGCGGGGCCGTGAAGGGAGCCAGGGGCATGCTACGGGCTGCGCGGGAAGGTTATGATCTGGCGATCACGCCTGATGGCCCCCGCGGGCCCCGGGAAAGTCTTCAGGAAGGCGTGCTGGAACTGGCGAAATGGACGGGCCTGCCTATTGTCCCCGTGTGCTTCTCGGCCCGTCATGCCTGGGAGTTTTCCAGCTGGGACCGCTTTCTGCTTCCCTGGCCAGGAACCCGGGGCATAATTGTTTGGGGAGACCCTATCTGGACCGGACGCGGAGCGGAAGCGGAGGATTCTTCCCTCCAGCAGAAAGATCTGGAGGCCAGACTGCAGATGCAGCGGCGCCAGTGCGATATCCTGGCCGGACGCAGAACCGGAGACGGAGAGCCTGGGTGAGTTACTACGGGAGCAGTTACTGGCGGGGGCGTTGGGCCAGCTGGAGGGATATGCGTGCCGGACGCCGGGATCGGGCGAATGCGCGCTGGGGCTGGCTCAGGGTTCCTGGTGAGCGGGGACCAGTCTTGTGGATGCAGGGTTTTTCCCGTCCAGGTGACCTTCATCTCGGGACCGATCTGGCACGGGCGATCAGTGACAGGCGGCGCGACCTGCGCATGATCCTGACGTTTGAGCAAGAGTTTTCCGATATTTTCCCCGGTGCCGCACATGGCATTGCCCGTTTGGGCTATGGATTTGGACCCTGTGCCCATCCGCTGGCCCTGAAAAAAACCCTGGAACGACTGCAGCCGTTCCGTTACCTGGCGCTGGGCCAGCCGGCACCACAACCATTGCAGCGGCTTCTTGGCCAGCGGAGAATTCCCGCCGTTGCCATGGGGTGTGCGCCAGGCCCTGGAGCCCTTGCGGGTATCTGGGAAGCTGTCTATCCCAGGGGGCTCCGCCAGTACGCCGGATGGGACGTGCTTGGACTGGGTGAGCGCCTGCTTCCTCCGGTGGATTTCCAGACACTGGTGACCATTGCCCAGGTAGAGCCAAATTTCCGGAATCTGGTCATGGGAAGCCACGGCGACAGTCTTTTCTGGGTGACCGGTCTGGGCCCCGCAGACTGGCCTTCCTGGCTTTCTGCCTGGCGGAAATGGAAAGCCGGTGGGAGGTCGCTGCTTTTTCTGGAGGGGGCTGGTGCACCGGAGGCCCTCCCCCGGCTTTCCCGATGGGACCGTCAGATACTTCCCCCGGGCAGCGTGGTGTGTGTGGATGAGACGCGATGGCATCCAGCCCTGTCTGCTTCCGCCGACGCAATCCATCTGCAGGGCGGGGAAGTATCCCTGCTCTGGCAGGTATTTGCCAGTGGGCATCCTCTTAGTGCCGAGTCTGGCCTTGCGTGGGATCTCCCCATGGAAATCCGGGCGGAGGCACGGGTGCCGGTTCTTTCCGGACCTGCAGCCATCATGCAGTGGTGGGAAAATGTTCTGGCGGACCCGATGGCAGGGCGGCAGCAGGGTGACGAGTACCGGCGTCTTTTCTGGCAGGCGCGCCGGGAAGCGGGCGACCGTCTGCCAGAATTTCTCCAGCGGGTTTTCGACTGGTGAGAGGGGTCTGGGGGCGATGGCGCAGGGCGCTGGAGTGCCAGTGGTATGGCGGTGGGGCATGGGCGGATGCCCTGGTTCCTTTGGGCACCCTGTTCTGTGCTGCCGGCCGCTGGCGCAGACAGCACTGTCATGGGACTCAGGGAGCGATACCCAGTATTGTTGTGGGTAACCTGGGTGTCGGAGGAAGCGCCAAAACTCCTGCAAGCCTGGCCATCGTCCAGTACCTCCGGGATCGCGGCTGGGCGCCGGCACTGGTCAGCCGGGGGTATGGCGCCCATCCTCCCCGGGAACCGTATGCCGTCCAGCTGGATGATTCCCCGGACCGGGCAGGAGATGAGCCACTGCTTCTCCGCCAGCTGGCTCCAGTCTATCTCGGAAGACGCCGTCTGGATGCGATTGCGGCTGCCGCCCTTGGCGGTCATGACGTGGCGGTGCTGGACGATGGTTTCCAGCATCTTGCCCTTGCTCCCCATCTGCGTCTTCTGTTGCTGCAGGGCGCACGTCCCTTTGGCAACGGCCGTTGTCTTCCCGCTGGGCCGCTGCGTGAACCGGCCAGTGCCGTGTCCTATGCCGATGCCCTCCTGTATGACGGGGCCGCTGGCGAGACGCCCTGGATAACCGATGCACGGCAGCCTGTTTTCGGCTTTGCCATATGCCCTCAATCCTGTACGGCACTTGGCGGGGGCGGCCAGACATGGCCGCTTTCCAGCCTCAGGGGGGTGCGGCTTCATGCCGTGACCGGTATTGCCCGTCCAGAACGTTTTCAGGCCCTGCTGGAAAGTCTGGGGGCGCAGGTAGTGCTCCATGCTTTTCCGGACCATTACCGTTTCCGCCCTGAAGATCTTGCAGCCATCCCCCGTCCACTCGTCATGACCGCGAAGGATGCCGTAAAATGCCGGTCATTCCCCGATATCCGGGACTGCTGGGTTGTAAATATCGGCATGGAAATCGAACCTGGTTTCTGGAACTGGATGGACCGGCATCTTGCCGCATGGAGAGAAATGCATGACCATTGACCGACGTCTCCTGGATCTTCTGGCCTGCCCCAGGTGCAAGGGCCCCCTCCATCCCTGTGACGGGAGACTTTCCCTGTGCTGCGAGCGGTGCCGGCTGCGTTTTCCCGTCCGCGAGGACATCCCTGTCCTGCTTCTGGATGAGGCAGAATCCTATGGAGAGAAAGAGCCGTGAACTTTACGGTTCTTATCCCTGCCCGTTTTGCCTCCTCACGCCTGCCGGGGAAAGTGCTTCTCCCCCTTGCGGGGATACCCATGATCGAGCATGTACGCCGGCG
This sequence comes from Pseudomonadota bacterium, assembly GCA_021821885.1. Taxonomy (GTDB): domain Bacteria; phylum Pseudomonadota; class Gammaproteobacteria; order Acidithiobacillales; family Acidithiobacillaceae; genus Igneacidithiobacillus. The sequence continues at coordinate 14,788 of JAKARO010000021.1, read as the reverse complement.
TGCCATAGAGAGTGGAGCGGGCCGGGTGGTTGTGGCTGCCGACGAGCCGCGGATTGTGGAAACCGTACTTGCTTTTGGTGGTGAAGCCATACTTACCGGTGCCGGACATCTCTGCGGCAGTGAGCGGCTGGCGGAAGCAGCCACTCTTCTGTCCCTGTCTCCGGAAGAAATTATTGTCAACCTGCAGGGGGACGAGCCAGCCATGCGGCCGGAGCTGGTCCGGGCAGTTGCCAAAATGCTTGATAGCGCAGATGCGGGCACGAACGTGGCGACTGCTGCCGTACCCATACGAACCTGGGCGGAGCTGTGTGATCCCGGTGTGGTCAAGGTGGTTATGGACGACAGGGGGGACGCCCTGTATTTTTCCAGGGCACCGGTTCCCTGGAGCCGGGATTCCTATCCACTGAAGGAAGGGCCTGTACCAGTACAGGAAAATGCCCATTTCCGCCATCTCGGACTTTATGCCTATCGGAATGCCTTTCTGCAGGAGTACGCCTCGTGGCCGGCCGGCGCGCTGGAGAAGATGGAATCCCTCGAGCAGCTGCGTATACTCCAGCGTGGGCAGCGGATCCGGGTGTTTCTGGCAGAACAGACCCCCATGGCAGGAGTGGATACACCGGAAGATCTGGTGCGCATGCAGGTTTTTTTCAGTCAGGTTGAAACCAAGGAGCGGTAATTATGGATCTCAAGCACATCCCGGCCGGAAAGGCACTGCCCGATGACCTTTATGTCGTCATCGAGATTCCCCAAGGATCCAGTATCAAGTATGAGCTGGACAAGGATTCGGGCGCAGTGTTTGTGGACCGTTTTCTCTTTACGGCGATGCATTATCCCCTGAACTATGGTTTTATCCCGGCTACACTTTCTGAAGATGGCGATCCTACCGATGTGCTGGTTGTCGCTCCCCAGCCGGTGGCCCCGGGGGTGGTCCTGCGGGCCAGGCCCATCGGCGTACTGCTGATGGAAGATGAAAGTGGGACCGATGCGAAAATTGTGGCCGTACCCCACGACAAACTGGCGGCCGGCTATGGAGAAGTCCGGGATATTCAGGATCTGCCGGCTTCCCTGCGTGACCAGATCCGGCATTTTTTTGAGCACTACAAGGATCTGGAACCCGGAAAGTGGGTAAAAGTCCGGGAGTGGGCTGGTGCCGAAGCTGCCAGGGAAATTATTCTGAAAGACGTGTCCCGCTACCAGGGATGACAACAGAAAGTACTTGCCATCCTCCCCTGTTCTGAAGCGGGTCGCATCCTGGAATCAGGGAAGCCGGGGGGACAGGATCTTCTTTAGGGTTTTGGCGTTCCGGGCCGAGCAGGCACCCTGGTCATTGTTAAAATAGATATAGATGGCCCGGATGTTCTGCCAGTTCAGGATGCGTTCACCCCACTCCTCAAGACAGGCGTTACTGTAGCTGCCGGTATAGGGTGTGGAATCTGGCCCGTGCAGGCGGATATAGGCAAATTCGGCGGTAAGGATCGCGGGGGAGTGGAATCCGGCGAGATCAAATATGCAGAAAGCCGCGCCGTAAGCTTCTGGCAGATTATAGATCCTGGGATGGTGCCAGCTGGAATCACGCATTTCGAAGGCATAGCGATGGCCCGAAGGCAATGCCCGCAGGAAGCGTTCCAGGCGTCCGGCATTTTGTCCCCAGCAGGGTGGCAGCTGGAAAAGAACGGGCCCCAGCTTTTTTCCAAGAGACCTGAAACGTTCGGGGAACCGGGCCAGTCCGGTCCCGGAATCCTGCAGCTTGTTCATGTGGGTCAGGTAGCGGCTGGCTTTTGGAGAAAAGACGAAACGGTCCGAAGTGCTTTTTTCCCAGTGGGCTACGGACGTTTCGCTGGGGAGACGGTAGAAACTGCTGTTGATCTCCACCGTATCGAAATGTTCCGCGTAGAACTCCAGCCAGCGGGACGGGGGGAGTTCCAGGGGGTAAAACACATTGCGCCAGCCGGGATAGTACCATCCAGAGCAGCCGATGTAGCAGGCTGGACAGTTTCTATGGCCGCTGATTTCAGGCATATTGTGCTTGCATTGGCCCGGATCGGAGGGGCTGCCATGGGCGGTGCCACCGGGCAGGAAACCGAAACCGGCCGGAATCCCAGCATGGAGGAACCTGCCTATGGCCTCTTTTCCCCTCCCCCTGCCAGCCGCCGGGGCAGATCTGGTGTCCTCCATCCTGGACCAGTATGAAGCAGGTGTCCCGCTCTGGCAGCGGGTGCCCGCCCGCGATGAACACGGCCAGCGGCTCTCTGATTTCCAGATGGTTTTCCCGGATCTGCGTAGCCGGGCTCCCTGGAGAATGGAGGAAACACTCATGCACATTGGCAGGGTTCTGCACCACTACCGCTCCTGGGTGGTTTTTGCCGATCTCAATCTTCGGACTACCCTGCTTTGGGTGAGCATCCGCCCCCGGCCGGGACTGACTCTGGAAATTCCCGGAGCCATCCTGGAACTGGTACCTTCCGCCCGGCTTCTGGCACCCCTCTGGCAGCGCTAGCCTGGGGAAGGCGCCGGGACGGTATCTGGCAGGCGGATTTCCACCTTTCCACCTGCCAGATCTGCCACGATCCGGGTTCCCCGCGGAAGATCACCAAACAGGATGTGCTCGGCCAGTGGTTTTTTGATTTCTTCCTGGATCACCAGCGCCATGGGCCGGGCCCCCATCTGGGGATCATACCCCCGCTCTGCCAGCCAGTTCCGCAGGACAGGTGCAACTTCCAGGCTGTAACCTTTCTGCAGAAGCTGTTCATCCAGTTCCATCAGAAACTTGTCGACCACATGAAGAATGTTTTCCCGGCTCAGGGGTGAGAAAGGCACAATGGCATCCAGACGGTTGCGGAATTCTGGAGTAAAGACCCGACGGATACTTTCCATTTCCCGGCCGCGCGCCCCATCCTGCCGGACAAATCCAATCGCTGCCCTGTCGTGATCTCCAGCGCCTGCATTGGTGGTCATTACAAGGATAATGTGACGGAAATCTACCTGCCGCCCGCTGGCATCCGTAAGTTTCCCATGATCCATGACCTGTAGCAGGATGCTGTAAATATCGGGATGAGCTTTCTCAATTTCATCCAGGAGGAGGACCGCGTGGGGATTCTTGATGACGGCTTCCGCGAGCAGACCGGACTGGTCATACCCCACATATCCAGGTGGGGCGCCAATCAGCCGGGAGACAGCGTGCCGTTCCAGATATTCGCTCATGTCGAAGCGGAGCAGGGGAATGCCCAGAAGATGGGCAAGCTGTCTGGCCAGTTCGGTTTTTCCCACACCGGTGGGACCGGAGAACAGGAAGCACCCTACCGGTTTTTCCTGGTTTCGCAGGCCGGCCCGGGACATCTTGATTGCGGCACTTAATTCGCGGATCGCGGCATCCTGGCCGAAAATTACCAGACCAAGATCCCGTTCCAGATTTTTCAGGGCACTCCGGTCGTCAAGAGAGACATGTTTCCCTGGAATCCTTGCGATTCTGGCTACCATGTCCTCAATTTCGCGAATGCCAACCGTCTTTTTTCTTTTCGAGGGCGGAAGCAGCGCCTGCGCGGCCCCCACCTCATCAATAATGTCAATTGCCTTGTCCGGCAGGTGCCGGTCGTGAATGTGTTTTACGGAAAGTTCAACGGCGGCGCGGAGGGCGGCGTCCGTATAGCGCAGGTGATGGTGCCGCTCAAACTGGCTTTTCAGGCCGCGCAGCACCAGCAGGCTTTCCTCGCTGCTGGGCTCCGGTACATCAATCTTCTGGAAGCGCCGGCTTAGGGCGCGGTCTTTCTCAAAATACTGCCGGTATTCCTGGTAAGTGGTCGCCCCAATGCACCGGATTTCCCCTGACGCCAGTGCGGGCTTGAGCAGGTTTGAGGCGTCCATGGCTCCACCTGAGGCAGCACCTGCACCAATAAGTGTATGAATTTCGTCGATGAAGAGGATGCTTTGCGGGTGACGGCGGAGTGCTTTCAGGACGGATTTGAGGCGTTCCTCAAAATCACCGCGGTAACGTGAACCTGCAATAAGGGCTCCCATATCCAGGGAGTAAATGGTCGAATTTCCAAGAAGATCTGGAACCCTGCCACTAACGATTGCATGTGCCAGTCCCTCAACTATTGCAGTTTTTCCGACCCCGGGCTCGCCCACAAAGAGAGGATTGTTCTTGCGCCGCCGGGCCAGGACCTGCAGTGTCCGGTCGAGTTCTGCGTGGCGGCCAATCAGGGGGTCAAGGCGGCCACTGCGGGCCATTGCATTCAGGTTGCGGGTATAGGCCAGCAGTGGATCCTTGCCAGTCTTCCGGTCCTGTTCCCTTTCGGTTTCCTCCTCCTGTTCGTCCATGCTTTCCTCCGGCCGATGGCCGTGCGCAAGATAACTGACAATATCCAGCCGGGACACGTGTTCATTCTGCAGGAAATAGACAGCGTGAGATTCCCGTTCGGCAAAAAGTGCAACCAGGACATTGGCCCCGGTGACGGTCTCCTTTCCGGCAGACTGGACATGATAGAGGGCACGCTGGATGACACGCTGGAAACCAATGGAAGGCTGACTGTTGACGGTTCCGGCTGCGCCAAGGGAAGGGATTTTTTTCTTGAGGAAACCGCGCAGCTCACTGGCGAGATGCCCGCGGTCGGCACCGCAGGCGTCCAGCACCTCGCGACTGCTCGGGTTTTCCAGAAGGGCCAGAAGCAGATGTTCTACCGAAGCAAACTCATGCCCATACTGGCGTGCGGTCTGGAAAGCCTGGTTGATGGACAGCTCCAGGTCCTTGTCGATCATGGCTTACTCCTTTTCCATGGTGCACTGCAGGGGATGCTGGTTCTGGCGTGCATCAGCCGTTACCAGGGCAACCTTGGTTTCCGCAAGATCGAATGGGTAGATGCCGCACACGCCTTTTCCGGTCTGGTGGATCTGCATCATGATGCTGACAGCTTCCGGATGGTTTTTGTGGAAGTATTCCTGAAGGACACGCACGACATAGTCCATCGGCGTAAAGTCATCGTTCAGGAGAACAACACGGTACATGTGCGGTTCCTGAAGCCGATGGACGTGATCCAGAACTGGTTGATGCTGTTCCTTGCGGACTGCCACGGGTAACTCCCCCAACCTGACCCTTCTGACATTTTGGCTCTAGCAGAAAAGAGAGGCAAGCGTGTGGATGGGAGGACGGGCGGGGAACTACGGGGAGAATTGAGAATTTTCTTCAGCATGCCAGCGGAGGTCTGGCAGTGCGGGCGCCCAGTGTTCTGCGGGGGGTGACAGGCTGTCCAGAAATGCCGGGAGGGGTTCTTTCCGGGTTCCGGACAGGGACGGGCAAATCTGTCCCTGTCCGGAAAAATTTATTTTTACTTGCTGATGCTGATCTTGGACTGGCTGCGCAGGCCGGCCACAAATTTCGCGGCTTCCTGCTGCTGGAGCTGGGCCCGAATCCGGTTCTGCATGGCGCTGAGAGGCGGAGGACTGAAGGTACGTGTGGCCTGGACATCCACGATGTGGTAGCCAAACTGCGTCTGGACCGGACCGACCGGCTTGCCAACCGGGGCTTTCTCAATGGCACTGGCAAAAGGTGGAACAACCATTCCTGGCACAATCCAGCCCAGTTCGCCCCCATGGGCAGCACTGGCCTTGTCAATGGAATCCTTTTCGGCCAAGGTGGAGAATTTTTGGCCGGCCCTGAGTTCCGACAGGATTTTTTCGGCTTCAGGCCGGGTTTTGACCAGAATGTGGCGAACCTCATATTCCCGGTTCCCCATGGCCGCGACAAATTTGTTGTAGGCACCCTGGATGTCCGACTGTGGCACCGGATGGGTCTGGACGTAGTGGCCTACAGCCGCATCGGCCAGAATCTGCCGTCTCGCAAGATCAAGGCGCTCCTGGACGCTGGCAGACTTGGCGAGACCATGTTTTTTTGCGTACTGGGAGAGGACTTCCATGTTGATCAGGTTCTGCACCACCTGCTGCCGGGCATTGGGCTCCTTGGCCAGTTCAGGGCTCATGGACAGGATCGCCTGGACCTGGCTGCTGTCAATGGACCGGCCGTTCACAGTCGCCACCGGAGCTGCGAGGGCGGGCAGGGAAATGGTGCCTAACAGGCTGGCAAGTACGACTGTGCGAAGTTTCATGCGATATCCTTCAGTTGATGGCTCCAGGCTATTATCCATGGAGATATGGAAAAGGTAAAACTTTACGGATAATCAATGTGGCCGCTGCAGCGGGGCCTCGGTTTCCCGGCGGACTTCCGGCCCGCGCAGGATCTCGACCAGTGCCAGCGCGAAATCCATGGCGGTGCCAGGTCCACGGGATGTAACCAGATGGCCATCGATGACCACCGGCCGCTCAAGGTAATGGTAATCCCGGCTGGAGGGGTCCAGAACCCCAGGGAACGATGTTACCCTGCGGCCCTGGAGAATGCCCAGAGGGGCCAGAAGCCCGGGAGCCGCGCATATGGCAGCGATGCCCTGGTTTTCGGTATGGCGTTTTTGCAGGAAAGTGCGGAGGCTTTCTGACCTTCCCAGATTCCGGACGCCGAGGTCGCCACCTGGAAGGACCAGCATGGCCATCGGGTGGTCCATGCACTGCTCCCACTGCAGGTCCGGTGCAATCCGTATGCCCCTGGAGCCCGGAATGGGGCTGGCCGTACCCATACCGGCCAGGCGTACTCCTATCCCGGCCCGGCGGAGGATATCTGCGGTAATCGTGACCTCCATTTCTTCATAACCCTCTGCGAGAGGAATAACTGCGTTCTGATCCTGCATGTCCTGTTCCCTGATCCCGGCCTGATGTCACGTCCAACAGACCCTTAGACCACCTGTCGTGGAAAAATATCCGGAGGATCCTACTGTTCACCATTCTGGGGGAGAGGAATGGCGATGGCTTCGGTTTTTCCGTTGATGCTGGCCTGGATCTGCTGGTGCTTCAGGATGGCCAGGGCCTTGCGCAGGGCGAAATCCTCTGCGGGACCGGGGTGGGAGAGGCCGGCCCGGGCTTTCCCGGGCTTCATGGATGCGGGTTCCAGAAGAACATACTCGGGCTTCATGTCCTGGCACTGGTCAGGAGCCGTGAGTACGCCCTGGAGTTCGGATTCGTGGAGCCGGTTGTTTTCCAGATCCTGGTCCCTGGGCCCAGCCGCACGGATTTCAATGTTGGGGACAATCCCCTCTCCCTGGATTGAGCATCCGGCAGGCGTATAGTACAAAGCGGTTGTCAGTTTAAGGGCGCCCCCATTTTGCAGGGGGATAATGGTCTGCACGGAGCCCTTGCCAAAACTCCGGCTGCCCATGACAAGGGCCCGGCCATTATCTTTGAGGGCGCCGGTTACAATTTCGGCTGCGGAGGCAGATCCCCCGTTGATGAGCACAATGACCGGAGTCCCCCGGAGCAGATCCGGTCCGTGGGCGGTGAAGCGCATTCTGCTCTCGGCCGTTCGCCCTTTGGTATAGACGATCAGTCCATGGTCCAGAAAGAGGCTGGCCGTTTTCACGCCAGCCCGGAGTACGCCGCCCGGATTGTTCCGCAGATCCAGGACCAGGCCCGAAAGCCTGCCGCCGGACTGCTGCTTAAGGCCCAGGATGGCATGGCGGACGGAGTTTCCGGTGTTTTCCTGGAACTGGCTGATCCGGATGTACCCATAGTGGGGCGCCAGCATCGCTGCATGGACGCTTTTTTCATGAATAACCGCCCGTTTCAGCGTCACGTCCACGGGGGTGCTCCGGTGAGGCCGCAGGAGGGTCAGCGTGATGGCGGTCCCCGGTTTTCCGCGCATCCTGTCTACGGCTTTTTCTGGCCCCAGTTCCTGGATGGATTTGCCATTGATGCGGACAATCAGGTCTCCATGGCGGATTCCTGCCTTTGCTGCCGGGGTACCATCTATGGGGGCTATCACCCGCAGCAGACCGTGATAGGGCATGACCCTGATCCCGAGGCCGCCAAAACTTCCATCCGTGACGACCTGCATTTCCTGCCACTCCCTGGGGGTAAGATAGGCAGAATGGGGATCCAGGGAATGTACCATTCCGGCAATGGCGCCTTCCATAAGCTTGTGGTTGGAGGCATGGTCCACATAATCTGCCCTGATCAGGGAGAAAATCTGGCTCAGCGTCTGTATTTCGCGGAGAGGAACGCCATCCCTATGGGTGGCGTCTGTTGCCGCCATGGCAGAGATGGAACCTGGCCCCAGACAGAAGGCGGCGCATGCTGCGGCCAGAAAATTCCGGGATGCCATGCCAAACGGAAAGGTAATCATGCTAGGCTCCTGCTGAAGCTGGGCGGCCAGGGTCCGTCAGTGGATGTAGTCCATGGGGTTGACGGGGTGGCCATGGCTGCGGATTTCGAGGTACAGACCGTCCCCTGCAAGCAGGCCACCGCTGCCGACCATACCCAGGACAGTGCCCGTCCCAACCCGTTGCCCCACATGTACCTGCGTGCCACCCAGATGCCCATAAATGGCCAGGACAAGCTGTGCCTGCTGGAGGATCACAATATTTCCATAACCGCGCAGGGGGCCGGAATACAGCACCATGCCCGGGGCAATGGCATGTACCGGGGTGCCGGCTGCGGCCGCAAAAGTGATCCCCTGCCAGTCAGGCCCCCCCCGGACGCGCGGCGTACCAAACAGGTGACTGACCGGGGCAGACAGGGGCGGCGGATAGGGTCCATGGCCAGATACCGGCAGACGGACCGGAGGAGCAGGTACGACCGGTAGCCGGGCCTGCGGCTGGCCCGCCGTTTTTTTGTGGGGGCGTGGACCACGGCGCAGCTGCTGCTGAAGCTGCAGTTCTTCTGCCCGTTTCTTCTGCTGGGCAGCAAGGGCGGCGGCCTTCCTTTCTGCTGCAAGCCGCTCCTGCCGGCGCCTGCGTGCGGCCTTCCGGGCGGCCGCTGCGCGGGCCGCCACAATCTGCTGTTTCCGGTACTCCCGGCTGAGGCGCTGGACCAGACCATCGAGAATGCCGGCATTGCTCTCAAGGTCCGCTATTCTGGCCTGATCGTGGGCTATGCGGTCGGCGAGCTGCTGCTCCAGCTGAGCATGCCGGACCCTCTGGGCTTCCAGGCTGTTTTTCTGCGTGCTGGTCTGTTCTGCCAGCATGGCGAGCCGCCGTTCCTGCTGGCTGAGGCGGTTCCTGTTCTGCCCTATTTCAGCTGCCGTACTTTCGGTACGCTGGATCAGGCGTATCCTTGCTTTTGCCAGCGCCTGGTAATAAACCCCAAGGCGCCCGATTTCTCCGGGTTTTTCCGTCTGCAGCCAGACAGCCAGGGGTGTTGTGCCCCCCAGCATATAGGCGGCCCGCAGCTGGTCGGCCAGGATGGATTTCTGGTTCCTGAGTTTCGCTTTCAGGGTGCGGATTTCCTGCTGCAGCCGGGCTATCTGCCTTTGGGTTACGGCCTGCCGGGCGGCAATCGTGTGCAGTCTGGTGATGGTTCCCTGGATTTTTCTGTCCAGCAGGACGATTTCTGCCCGGATACCTGCCTGGGTTTTCTGTTTTTCGGCGATGTGGGCCTGAAGGGCATGAACAGTGCTGTGAATGGACTGCAGCTGTGCCTGTCCGTGCCGGATTTTTTCCTGCAGGGATTGCGCTTCTGCCTGGGTGGAGGGGAGTACGGCCATGCCGCCGGCCAGGCCCAGGAGAACCAGCGGTATCCGAAGTTTCACGGTTCGCCAAAAAGGCTTTTGCCACCCATTTCGGGTGGTTTGGGTATCTCCAGCAGATGCAGGAGACTCGGAGCGACGTCTTCCAGTGCACCATTATCCAGAAGCAGGCCAGGCCGGTGGCCGATATAGAGTACAGGCACCGGATTGCAGGTATGCGCCGTATGGGGCTGGCCCGTAGCATTGTCCAGCATCTGTTCCACATTGCCGTGATCAGCCGTGATGATCACTTCCCCCCCGGCAGCGCAGACAGCAGGGACAATCTTTCCCAGGGCCCGGTCAACCGCCTCGACAGCGGATATGGCCGCTTCCAGCCTCCCGCTGTGTCCTACCATGTCCGGATTGGCGATGTTGCAGACAATGGCATCATAGCTGCGACTTTCGATACGCTGGACAAGCTCGTCCGCCAGATTCTCCAGACTCATGGCGGGCTGGAGATCGTAGGTGGCTACCTGCGGTGACGGGATCAGGATCCGGTCTTCCCCGTCAAAAACCTGTTCCTCACCGCCATTGAAAAAGAAGGTTACATGGGCGTATTTCTCCGTTTCGGCGATACGCAGCTGGCGCAGCCCGAAACGGGAAATCCATTCCCCAAAGGTGTTTTTCAGCCGGCTGGGGGGGAAGGCGACCGGGATGGAGAAATGCTCACTGTATTCCGTGAGTGTCACGAAGCGGGACAGGGCCGGGATGAAAGTACGCTGGAAACCGCCAAAATCCTGTTCGATAAAGGCCCGTGTGATCTGGCGGGCGCGATCCGAACGGAAATTGACAAAAAGGATGCTGTCCCCGTTTTCCATGGGAAGGGCGGGTCCGATCCGGGAAGCCTGGACAAACTCGTCAGATTCGCCCCGTCCATAGGCGGATTCGAGGGCTGTGAACGCATCGGGAAATTCCAGTCCCTCACCGCAGGTGATCAGGTCGTAGGCCTTCTGGATGCGGTCCCACCGATGGTCCCTGTCCATTGCGTAGTAGCGGCCAACCAGGGAAACCAGCCGTCCGCCATGCTGCTTCATGTACTGGTCCAGTTTCTGGAGAGATTCGAGTGCGGATCGGGGGGGGGTATCCCGGCCATCCAGAAAGGCGTGTACGTGAACTTTGCTGGCGCCCCGGTCAAGAGCAAGGCGGAGTGTGGCCAGGATCTGGTCTTCGTGGGAGTGCACCCCACCCGGAGAGAGCAGTCCCATGATATGGACGGTCTTTCCTTGTTCCCTGGCGGCGTCCACGGCCCCGCAGAGTGCCGCATTTCCGTAGAAGCTGCCATCGGCAATGGCCTGGTTGATGCGTTCGTACTCCTGGTAGACAACCCGTCCGGCCCCGATATTGATATGGCCTACTTCGCTGTTGCCCATCTGCCCCCTGGGCAGCCCAACAGAAGCTTCCGAGGCCTGGATCAGGGTATGGGGATATTTCTTCCACCAGGCATCCCAGTTTGGGGTATGCGCCTGGGCAATGGCATTGTGCTCCGGGTCTTCCCGGTAACCCCAACCATCAAGAATCAGCAGAACAACGGGGCGGATGGACGGCTTTTTCACAGGAATCCTCTGGGTGGCCGGCAGCTCTGGGCCGGCAGAGACCCGAAGATTCTACTCAAGTCCCGATCCTGAAGCCACCAGTGAGGGAAGATGCCAGATTTCCGTATTGTATTCGGCGATGGTCCGGTCGCTGGAGAAAAAACCGCTGGCAGCAGTGTTGAAAATGCTCATCCGCAGCCATTCTTGCGGGTCATGCCACAGTCCGGCCACTTCCTGCTGCTTGTGTTTGTAATGGCTAAAATCGGCGAGAACCATCCAGGGATCATGGGGAGACAGGAGAGAATCCAGCAGTGGTTCAAAAATGCCGGGCTCATAAGGATTGAAATATCCACTGCGGACCAGATCCAGAACTCTCTGGAGATCCAGGTCAGACTCGGCAAAATTGTGGGGATTGTAATGTGGGCGAAGCTGGGCAACTTCTCCTGCATCAAGGCCGAAGAGGAAGAAATGGTCCGGACCGACGGCCTGCCGGATTTCAATGTTGGCCCCGTCCAGGGTTCCAATAGTAAGGGCCCCGTTCATCATGAATTTCATGTTTCCTGTTCCGGAAGCTTCCTTGCCTGCTGTGGAAATCTGTTCGGAAAGATCGGTGCCCGCGCAGATGTGTTCCATCAGGGACACCCGGTAATCCGGAAGGAATGCCACGCGCAGGAGCCCTTCCGTGTCCGGATCGGAGTTGATGGTCCGGGCGATGCTGTTGATGAACTTGATGATTCTTTTGGCCATGAGATAGCCGGGTGCCGCCTTGCCGGCAAAAAGAATGTTTCTGGGGGTCACGCTGGCAATGTCGCCTCTTTTGATGCGGTCATAGAGATGGACGGCGTGGAGCGCGTTGAGGATCTGTCTCTTGTATTCATGGATGCGCTTGACCTGTACATCGATGATGCCTTCCTGGAGGAACCGGATTCCGGTCTGGGCCTGTACCAGATGGATGAGCCGTTGCCTGTTTTTATTGCGGACAGCGCCCCACTCCTGGAGGAAGTTCTGGTCACTGGCTGCCTCGCGGAGACGCTCCAGCTGTTTGAGATCGTGTTTCCATCTTTCACCGATCCGGTGGCTGACCAGTTCGCTCATTCCCGGATTGGCCCACTGTAGCCAGCGCCTCGGTGTTACGCCATTGGTTTTGTTATTGAAGCGTTCTGGCCAGAGCCGGCAGAAATCCCGAAACAGTTCTCGGCACAGCAGGCTGGTATGGAGCTCGGCCACGCCGTTGACGGAAAAACTCCCGACTACGGCAAGATGGGCCATGCGGACCATCGGTTCGGTTCCTTCCTCGATAATCGAAAGCCGCTCCAGGAGGGCTGTGTCTCCCGGATGCCGGCGGGCTGCTTCCTGGAGAAATCTGCCATTGATTTCATGGATGATTTCGAGAATTCTGGGCAGAAGCTGACGGAACAGCCGCACCGGCCATTTTTCCAGGGCTTCCGGAAGAAGGGTATGGTTGGTGTAGGCCATGGTCTGGCGGGTGATGTCCCAGGCCGTATCCCAGCTGACGGCATGCTCATCAATGAGCAGCCGCATCAGCTCGGCAACCGCAATGCTGGGGTGTGTATCGTTAAGCTGGAAGACGTGGGAGGCGGAAAACGCCCTGAAATCGCTGCCATGGGTTTCCGACCAGTCTGCCAGGATATCCTGCAGTGTGGCCGATGCCAGAAAATACTGCTGGCGAAGACGGAGCTCCTTGCCGTTTTCGCTACAGTCATTCGGATAGAGTACCATACTGATATGTTCGGCCGCGTTTTTGGCCGCGACGGCTTCCGGATAGGCACCGGCACTGAATTCCCCAAAATCGAAAACATCCGTGGCTGCCGCGCGCCAGAGCCGCAGGGTATTGACAATTCCATTGCGGTAACCGGGTATCGGGATGTCATAGGGGACGGCCAGAACATCACAGGTATCCACCCAGCGGAAGCGGTAGTGCCCGCACGCATCGGTCAGGCGTTCGCTGCGACCCTGGAACGGGATCCTCCGAACCCGCTCCGGCCGCTTTATTTCCCAGGGATATCCCTGTTTCAGCCAGTGGTCCGGTTCCTCTTTCTGGTATCCATCCTCAATCTCCTGGCGGAACATGCCGTACGCATAGCGGATGCCATATCCGGTGACAGGGAGTCCAAGAGTGGCACAGCTGTCAAGGAAGCAGGCGGCCAGGCGTCCCAGTCCTCCATTCCCCAGTCCGGCATCGGGTTCAACCTCAAGAATGTCGGCCAGGGATCTTGTGTCATGGTTCAGGGCACTGGCGGCGGCCTCTTCAAGACCAAGGTTCAGGAGGGTATTGCCCAGAGCCCGTCCAAGCAGGAATTCGAGGGAAAGATAGAATCCCCGTTTTCCGCCCTGCTGGACCATCTGCTCGCCGGTGTGTTTCCACCGTTCTACCAGCCGGTCACGCAGGGCTGCCCCCAGGGCCTGGAATACCGCCATGTTATTTGCGGTATGGCTGTCCTGGCCAAGACCGAATTCCAGGTGGCGCCGGGTATCATTGCAAAGACTTGTGGCGTCCATCCCGAGAACAGGGATCTGGCAGGCGGGTCTGGCATTGGCGGTTTTGCGGGCCATGGGTAAACTCCCAGCATGAGCCATTACTGGTTCATCATAGATTGTCACTTCCACGAAATAAAGGGAGGCCTTCGGCATGGGACGCAAAAGTCTGGGAGATTTTATCCGGGAAGCGAGGGCAAGGGTCCAGGAAATTGACTGCGATGCCCTGGAGGGTTGGATGCAGATGGGGGACGACGTCCTGATCGTTGATGTCCGGGACCGGGAAGATTTCCATGCAGGACATCTGCCAGGGGCTGTCCATGTGCCGCGCGGACATCTGGAAGCGCTTGCCGATCCTGGCTATGGGCGCAGCCATCCCGAACTGGCCCGTGCCCACGAGCGGAGGGTGGTGCTGTACTGTGACAGTGGTACCCGGTCGGCCCTGGCGGGCTGCACCCTGCAGGACATGGGGTTCGCCAAGGTCTACAGTCTGGCCGGTGGACTCCAGGTATGGGAGGCGGAAGACAAGCCGGTCGAGCGATAGCCTTCGCGGATACCGCGCACCCGTTCTGGCGCGAGCCATAGTCCCGGGGCAGGACCCAACCGCCGCTGGAGTCCAGCGGGAACGATGCGGGACAGCGCATGACCGGTGTCCGTCTCCAGCGCCCCACTCAAAAACTGTGCTGGCTGCAGTTTGGGCGACTTGCGGCCGGTCTCTGTCTTTCCGGCCGGGACCCTGTGCCGGTACGATGTCCACGCGGGGTGGCAGGCCGTTTGAGAGCCTGTCTGCCGGGTTTTTCCATTGGCGGGGTCATTTGTGTGGCCAGCATGTCCGCCTGGAACAGCGTGCGGCATTCGCTGCCCCGGCAGGCGGTCTGGCGGAATTTCGGAGCCCGTGCCCGGGATGGCAGTTCCGATGCGGGTTTCCCCCAGAAACCGCCTGCAAACGGCGAATTCTGGCCAGAAGCCCTCATGCCTTGACCGGTTGGGAGTGCCACAGACCTTGAGATCCTCCTCCGCCCTGAAGTGCGAGGATTCCTTCCTGCCAGTAGCGGCCCTACTTCAGCCACTTTGATTGGCCGGTTCCCTTTGGTTCCGGCCAACTTCACGGCTTATGCCGCGAAACAGGCTACCCCGGCGTGCCCCGTCGTTGACTGCAATC
>JAKARO010000031.1:2183-7742 GCA_021821885.1 Pseudomonadota bacterium | reverse complement strand
CCTGGCGGGAATTCCGCCCCTTCTATTCCTCGGTCCTCATGGTGGCGCCCGCCCTGCGTCCCTGGTCAGAGCGGCTGGAACGTTTCGGGCTCCGGTCGGTTGCGGTGCTGCCCCTGCAGAGGGCGCGAAAACCGTGGGCGCTGCTGGTCCTGTTCCGCCGGGAAGAGGGCTCCTGGGCGGTGGATGTCCAGATGCTCCTCGAAGCGGTGGCCCGTCTGCTGGAAGAGGCGCTGGAGAACTACGACGCGGCCCATCTGCAGTCGCTGCTCGGCGCCGCGCTGAAGCAGGCCTACGAAAGTGTCGTGCTTACAGACCGCAACCGGAAAATGCTCTATGTCAACCAGAGTTTCACGCTGATGACGGGGTACCGCATGGAAGACATCGCCCACCAGGGCCTGTCTGTCCTGCAGGGACCCCAGACCAGCGTCGAGGAGCTGGCGGCCATGGACCACGCCCTCCGGCAGGGACAGCCCTATGAGGGCAAACTCATCAATTACCGCAGGAATGGGGAAGTCTTCTGGAACCACCTGAGCATCATCCCGATCCGCGATCCGTCCGGTGCCCTGACCCATTACGTGGGCATCCAGCGGGATGAAAGCCGGGAACGGGAGCTGATCGAGCAGCTGGAATACGAATCCCGCCACGACCGGCTGACCGGCCTGGCCAACCGGCGTGCCCTGGACGACCGGATCGAGTCGGCCATGCGGCGGGCACAGATCAACCGGGACCAGATGGCGTTCTGCATGATCGATCTCGACGATTTCAAGCCCATTAACGACCGTTTCGGCCATGAAGCCGGGGATTATGTACTCCAGGCCGTGGGCCGGCGCCTGCGGGAGGGGCTGCGCCGGACCGACTACATTGCCCGCGTGGGCGGTGATGAGTTTGTCCTTCTTGTAGAAGGATACCGTTCCCTGGAAGAACTGGAGCTGGTGCTGACCAAGGTGGAGGCGGTCGTCAACGGGCCCATTGTGCTCCGCAATGGCCGGGAGGTCTCTGTGAGCCTCAGCATGGGGGTGTGCTGCTATCCGTATGAGGGGGTCCGGGATATGGGTACCCTGTTCCGTTTTGCTGACCAGGCGCTCTACCGGAGCAAGGCGAACCGGGAAAACCGCCCGCGGTACTGGATCTTCCACGGTGAAGACCAGATCTCCGAGGCGCGGATGGCTTCCTGGAGCCGGTATCCCTGGAGTCCAGGAGAAGATGATGACGACTGACAGTTTTTCCCCGGCGCCGGCAGATCCTGTCCCACCGGAGCCCTGCACTCTGCCGGTTCTTCTGCCGATGCGTTCTGGACTGAACATGGCCGAATATCACCTGTCCATCATGGGGGA
The DNA here is from genome assembly GCA_021821885.1 of Pseudomonadota bacterium. GTDB lineage: Bacteria > Pseudomonadota > Gammaproteobacteria > Acidithiobacillales > Acidithiobacillaceae > Igneacidithiobacillus. The sequence goes on along the minus strand of JAKARO010000031.1, from coordinate 6,408 downwards.
CACGGAGTGCCGTCATATGGCCGCCCTGCCACCGGCGCTCTGCGGACAGGAAGGACAGCAGGCGGTCATTTTTGCGGACGATACCGGAGATTCCGGGCATGTATTCCAGCTCCGTTCGTGTACACCGGAGGTTCTGGGCTTTACCCCCCTGGGGGATCGGGTCTGGGACCGGTACGGCCGGTGTCTGGTGTTTCTGGAGAGCGCGACGGAAATTTTTTCCTTTTTCACGCTTTTCCGTGGGGTGGCGCCGGACAGCGGGTTCTGGCATTTCGACGCGCCCCGCTTTGTCTACCACCGGCCCAAACGCCAGCGCCGACGCCTCGCCCTGGAGGTTCCGGTCGTGCTGCGGCGCCGGGACGGACGGGTAGAGAAAGCGGTGCTTCACGATTTCAGCCCGGGCGGTGCCAGCTTTTTTACAGACGGCCAGGATTTCCGGCCTGGAGAGGTGTTCCTGCTGGAATTTGAGGTTCCAGGATGCGGTACCTGTGAGACCCTGGTGACCGCGGTCCGTACGGATGCCCGGAGCGGCCCGCGGGGCACCCTGGTGGCCGTGCGCCTGGTGCTGACGGAAAAACAGAAAAAACAGGTGGAACATCTCCTGCTCTGCCAGGAATATCCGCAGCTGCGCGCGGGAACGCGGGATATGGACAACAGGTAGATTCTGTTCTAGATAGGAGAGCAGAATTTCCCCACGGGAGGGGGTATGGCGACGGCAGTGCAGAAGAGTGCGAAGGAAAGAAAAATCCGGACGTACGACTTCATCTGGGAGGCACGGGGCCCGGAGGGAAGCGGGCGCCAGCGGGGCGAAATGAACGCCGCTTCGGCCAACGCCGTCCGCTCGAATCTTCGCCGCCAGGGCCTCACGCCGCTCACGGTCCGCAAGGCCCCCCAGCCCCTTTTTGGGGGCCGGGGCGTCAAGGAAACCCAGCTGGTCGTGACGGTACGCCAGCTGTCGACCATGATCAACGCTGGTGTGCCCATGGTCCAGAGTTTTGAGCTTCTGGTGTCGGCGGCCTCCCAGCCGGGCATCCGCAAGCTGCTGCAGGGCATTCTCCATTATCTGAATGACGGGGAATCCCTGTCCCAGGCCCTGGCCCACTATCCCAAATATTTTGACCGGCTTTTTGTCTCGCTGGTGGCGGCCGGCGAGCAGGGTGGCATCCTGGATACCATTCTGCTGCGGCTGGCCGAATACCGGGAAAAAAGCCTGGCCCTGACGAAGAAGGTCAAGTCGGCGATGTTCTACCCGGCGGCCATCCTGACGGTCATGGTGGTGGTGGTGGTCATCCTGATGATCTTTGTCATCCCGGTGTTTGCCCAGCTGTTCAGCAGTTTCGGGGCGACCCTGCCGCTGCTCACCCAGGTCGTCATCAATATTTCCAACTGGATGAAGTCCCACTGGTACATCGTGGTGCTCACGCCCATTGCGGCCATCTGGGCCTTTTTCTATGCCTACCGCCGCAACCTCCGGTTCAAGACGGTCGTGGACCGCTATTCCCTGAAAATTCCGGTCCTGGGCGATGTTCTGCTCAAGGGGGCCGTGGCCCGCTTCAACCGCACCCTGGCCACCATGCAGGCCGCCGGTGTCCCCATCCTGGAAGCCCTGGAGACCCTGTCCCGGGTGTCCGGAAACGCCATTATCGAGCAGAGCATCCTTGGCGCGCGGGAGGATGTGGCCCAGGGCGGAAAAATCACCACCAAACTGAAAGAAGACGGGATATTCCCGCTGATGGCCACGCAGATGCTGGCCATCGGGGAGGAAACCGGGGCCGTCGAGGTGATGGCCGGCAAGGTCGCCGATTTCTACGAATCGGAAGTCAACGAGGCGGTCAGCCGCCTGTCGACCCTGATGGAGCCCATCATCATGGTGGTGCTTGGAATTATCGTGGGGACTCTTGTGGTGGCCATGTACATGCCCATCTTCAAGATGGGTGCCGTGGTGACCCATGGCGGATAAACCCCGGATGGCCGATGAAAAGGGCATAACGCTGGTCTCCCTGCTGGTGGCCATCGCCATTCTGGCCATTCTGGCGGCCGTGGCGATCCCCAACTGGGTGCAGGAGATCCAGCAGGAAGACACCAACGAAGCCATTTACGACAGCCAGGCCGCCATACAGCGCCTGTTCCTGACGGCGCTTTCCTCTGGTGGTGCCATGCTCAAGGTCACGACAGGGGGGTCGTCCACGACGTATACAGTCTGGACCACGGCCGGAACCCAGAGTATCGCATTTGCCTCCAGTGCGCCCGCGCAGACTGTGCTCGGTCTCGCGGGCGCCGGGAATGTGACCTGCATTGCCCTGGACAGCCGGGGTATTCCCGTCAGTTCCGCCGGCTGCTCCCTGCCATCCGGTATCTCCTATCCCCTAAGCTGGAGTGTGACCCGTGCGGGCCAGACCATCCCCCTGTTCTGACGAGTTGGGCATGAGCCTCGTGGAGGTCATGGTGTCCATGGCGATTTTCGCACTGGCGGCGGCCGGACTCGGATACGCCCTCACCGCATCCAGTCGGCAGCAGATCCATGTGGAATATACCCTGCAGAACCAGCAGGCCGGAATGGAGGGCACGCTGGCGGGTGGTACGGTCGGCGCCGGTACGGTTTCCGGCACACTGTCGGGCACGGCAACGGTCACGAGCCAGACAGTACCGGTACCCATTACCAGTCCATCCGCGGGGACATCAAGCACGGTGTCCGTGCCGGTCGCCTCACTGAGCAGCACCTACGCCGCCCTGAACCAGCAGCCTCCCGTCTGGTGGCAGCCATGACCTCCAGGAACCCTGGTCCTGTTCCCCCGGACATGCGCGGGGTCTCTCTCGTAGAGCTGCTCGTAGCCATTGCGGTCGTGGCCATTCTTGCGGCGGGCATCTTCCTGTTTGTTTCGCAGGTGTACCAGCAGCGGCAGGAGTTCCGCATCCTGACCGACCGCACCATTGATGCCGCGCTCATGAAGCAGGCACTGGATAAAACAGTGGCCTCGGCCGGAGGCCTGGATATCTCGTCGAGCACCAATTCCGTGCAGATCGGTACATTTCTGGTGGCCGCTTCCACCCTGTCGGTGCCGGCTGCCGCCATTACCGCAATCACGGCTTCGGGCGTGTCGTTTTCCTGGACGGCCGACAGCCAGGGCATCCCGACCGTATGCACCGGTTTCCTGAATATTGCAGGCAGCACCCTGGAGTACACGGTTTCCGGAATCGCGGCCTGCACGCCGACCGGCCAGTCTTCCGCTGAAACCACCTTTCCCGTGGGTCCAGGATGGAGCTTCATCCCGGCGCTGGTGACCGGCGCCAGCTGTATGGGGCCAGCGTTTTCCCAGTCCAGCCTGAACCAGGAAGCGATTATTGCCACACAGTCGCCGATAAATGGCACGGCCACTACCAGTGCTACCGCAAGTACGGAGGTGACCGTATGCCTGCCGAACTGAATTCCACCAGCCGGAAAACGTCCGCGGAACCCGCATCCGAGCAGGGGATGGTGTTTCTGGGAACCATGGTGGTGCTGGCCCTGGTGCTGGCGGCCATCACGGCAGGGATCCTGGTCATGGGCAGGCAAAGCGCCCAGTCGACCTATGGACTCAACAACGTCAACCAGGCGAGAAGCGCCGCCCTGATCGGCATTGCTGCGTTACAGCAGCAGGCACAGTACCTCTATAATCCCACGGGGAGCACCATCAGTACGGTCAACACGGGTGCATACAATCCCGGGGCCGTAGCCAGCGGGCTTCCGGTTGGCACAGTGGCGTCGGCGCTAATACAGCTTTCCAATCCTTTTTTTACCGGGAATCTGCAGGCAGCCGTCATCGCCAACACTTTTTCGGCGAATCCGCCCATTCCTGCGGACCAGTGGCTGGTGGTGCATTCCACGGCCAATAGTGCCAATGCGCAGGCCAATGCGATGGCGGTTCTGGATGTGACCACGCCGCCCTCCCCGAAGATTCAAAACAAAATCACGCTGAGTGGCAAGGCCACACTGAACGGCAACCAGTTTGGTGGTTCCCCCATCGGGGTCATAGCGGGAAGTACGGTAAACGGCACGACATACACGACCACTGGTGGATCTGACGGGAGCAATCCAATTGTCCTGGTCTCGAGCATCCCGGCGGTCAATCCTTACGGCCTGGAACCCTATGCCTCCATCCAGCTGCTGGATGTCAACGGGACACCGACCCTGGTCGTTCCCCCGTCATCGCCCCTGTCCACGACCCAGAACCTCCTGTATGCCACGCCT
>JAKARO010000031.1:0-2083 GCA_021821885.1 Pseudomonadota bacterium | reverse complement strand
GGTCAATCCTTACGGCCTGGAACCCTATGCCTCCATCCAGCTGCTGGATGTCAACGGGACACCGACCCTGGTCGTTCCCCCGTCATCGCCCCTGTCCACGACCCAGAACCTCCTGTATGCCACGCCTTACGGTGTTGCGCCCGGCAGCTATACAATGGCCTGTTCCGGATCCGGGTGTAGCCCGGCCAATCAGCTATCGCTGCAGGCCTTTACAGCTTTGGGTCTCTCGTTTGCCACGGGGGGAAGCAATGGTAACGGACAGTGGACACTTGCCGCGCCGGTAAACGCCTTCGTGTACAGTACGGGTGATGTCCAGCTGAATTTTTCCAAATCGTATTCGGGGGCGAACGACTACATCTCCATTGCCGCCGATGGCGGTGTCACGACCGGACAGAGCAATGGCAGTGTAAAATACAGCCTGCTCCCGTTTGCCCAGATGCCGGACGTCTGTCAGGTATTTCCTGCCGTATGCCAGACCGTTCCTGGCGCGACAGGGCTGCAGCCCAATCCGGGATTGCTGGGCCTGTCCATTGCTTCCGGTTCTGGCGGCATTACCCTGAGCCAGCAGTCCACCATCGATGGCAGCATCGGGTCCAATGGCCTAATTCAGACGAGCGGGAGTGGATCCATTACCATTAATGGCGCTCTCGTGGCAAACGGCAACCTGAGTGTGGTCAGCGCTACGACGCTGAGCGTAAACGGCGCCCTGAAGGGGAGCGCGTTAAGCTCCCCGAACAACGTGGCCAACTTTGGCCGGCAGGTGATCGGTCTGAAAAGTCTGTTCTGGGAATGAACCACTCCCGCCAACCTTAGGGTATGGCGTGAGTTTCGTGCTTCTACGCAGGAGCCACGGTTTCCCGTGGTCTTACCCCGCTCCACACCCCGGGCGGTTCCTGCCCGGCCCCTTGCGGGGAGCAAAGGCCGGACTCACCGGCCAATCTCTTTTCCAGCCAACGCAACAGCACCAGAGCCGCATTCCCGTCCCGGCCACAGGTAATGCCACAATGCGGACACGGATGTTGCCGGTCCGAGAGCGTTTTTCTCTCTTCCGGCAACTCCCGGCACGCATGGCAGCGTTGGCTTGGCATGATCTCCCGCGTTGGCGCTTCCTCGTACCACGACCCAGCCTCTTCCGCCTTGGTCCTGGTCATCTGGAGGAATGCCGACGGGGAAGTGGACAGCACTTCCCGGAGAGCTGGCTCCGGTTGTTTGAACAGCGGAATCCAATTTTTAGGTGGATGGCCTGCCGTGCTCACACTGTCCGTTCGACCGTCGGCAGCATCCCGTTGAACCTCTCACGTCCAGAGTTCTTCCGCCCAGGCTGGAATGCGGCCTGAACGCGGTGTACCGGTTCACGTAATCCATGATGGACGCCCTTGCCGGACTGGCCGTCTCCGAGGCATGGAGGTACACCCGTTGCTGTTTCACGGATCGCCAAAACCGTTCAGCAAATGCGTTGCCCCGCCAGGCTCCGCGGCCGTCCATGCTGGGCCGGCATCCCCGGTCCGTGACCGCCTGATATCCAATGGCAGTGCCCCCGAGATTCAGGGTACCCCAATCCGGGTGTGGCCAACTTGAAACAGCGGGAAATTGCCCTGCAAAGCCTGTTCTGGAAATGATATCGCCCGGAATATCGCCTTCCGGAGTCTCCCGGGAGGCTGGAATGGCTGTCGGCAGAAAATGCTGCGGTAATCCTCTCTCGCCACAGGCGGTTTCCGGCTATTGGCGGGAGAATGAATGCATACCCCTGTGCCGGTGGTTCTGGTGAGCGGCCTCGTAATCCCGCGGCTGCCCGCTGTACTGGCGAAGGATGGGTAATGGCGCACTCCGGGAACCGAGGGGACTGTGTCCAGCCTGCTGATCCGGTGTTCCCCACGTAAAAGGAAACCGCCAGCCATATTGCGTCCGTAAAGTGGACTTTCCGGGCAGCAAAGACCTGTTTCCTCTCCCGGCGCAGGGCGGAGACTGGACCCGCTTCAGGACGGCAAGCCACGGAGGTCAGGGGACGGCCAGACCGTCCATCTTGCACTGGTAGATCCGTTCCAGCTTCTGGCGCTGCTCGCCAGTCAGGTTGTAGTGCACG
>JAKARO010000020.1 GCA_021821885.1 Pseudomonadota bacterium | reverse complement strand
CCATGGAGGCGACGCCATCGGTGTCCGCAGAAAATATTCGCCGGTTTGCCAGGCGTCGCCTGCTGCCGCAGCAACCTGCTCACACGGATGGTCTTGTGGCACTGAAGGTTCTGGGAGAAACGCAGCAACATGAGGGCCGTGTGACCCCTGCCGGGAAGGTAGACGAGTGGCTGCCCCGGGTGCACATCGCCATCGGTAATCTCAAGGCCTGCCTGCCGGGTACCTTCCACGGGGCCAGCGGAAAATATCTGCAGGAATACCTGGACGAGTCCGTCTACCGCTTCAACCGACGTTCTTGGGAGCCAGAGCTACCCATGCGCTTGCTCAACGCCTGTATGGACCACCGACCCGTCCGCTTGGCGGCTGAGAATGGTTCATAGGCATGTCGCGAGATGGCCCTTCTTTCAACGGTCTTCTCCTTTGCCATTCGATGGGGCTGGTGTGAACACAATCCAACCAAGGGTGTCAGGCGAAACAAGGAAAAACCACGGGACCGCTACATCAGTGACGAGGAGCTCGACCTTATCAGGTCACATGCAGATAGCCAGTGGCAGTGCATCATTGATATCGCCTACCTCACTGCCATGCGGCGCGGCGATATCATGAGGCTTCGACTTTCGGATATCAACGGGGACTCTTTACTTGTCAATCAGGGCAAGACTGGGAAAAAGATGGCCTTCATCATTGCCCCTGCCTTGGACGAAGTGATTTCACGTTCCAGGAGCTTGCGCCGCAGGGTAGGGTCGCTCTACTTCTTCTGCACACGAGACAGGCAACCCTATAGTGTGAACGGTTGGAACAGTGCCTGGAGACGTATCATGGCCAAAGCTGGCGTGGAGGATATTCACTTTCATGACATACGAGCCAAGGCGCTTACGGACGCCAAACGGGTCGCTGGAAGAGACTACGCGCAAGCACTGACCGGACATGCCAGCGGCGATATGACTGAAGCATATATCAGAGCCAGAGAAGCGGAGCGGAGCGGATCACCCCACTGAGCAGGATTGTAGAAGACGGTGGTGATTGTAGAAAAACAAATCAGGGAAATACGACCTAACCCATCGATTAATTGGTCGGGGCGAGAGGATTCGAACCTCCGACCACCTGAACCCCATTCAGGTGCGCTACCAGGCTGCGCTACGCCCCGCGAGTCGGGTAATGTACGCGGAAAAGCCCTCACCGGTCAATCCCGTCCTGGCGGCAGAGTTCCAGCAAGCGCCGGAGCTCCTGGCGAAGCATCCGGAGCCGTGCCGGCCACTCGGCCTGCGTCGTACCCACCGGGCTGGCCAGATCCAGCATCTCAAGGGCCATCTGGCCATTGTCCGGCTCCGGAACCGCAAGGCGCTCGCGGGCCCCATGGATGGTAAAGCCGTCCCCATAGAGCAGGGAGCGTATCCTGCGAACCAGCAGCAGGTCATGTTTCTGGTAATAGCGCCGGTTTCCCCTCCGCTTCAGGGGGCGCAGCTGGGGAAATTCCTGTTCCCAGTAACGGAGAACATGCGCCTTTACCCCACAGAGATGCGCAGCCTCACTGATGGAAAAATAGTGTTTTTCCGGAATCTCTGGAAGCGGCTCGAGGGCTTTTGCGATTTTCCCTCTAGGAGGCTGCTGGTCCGCCACCATTGACGTAGGCCTTGAGCTTCTGGCTCGGATGGAAGGTGACGACCCGCCGTGCCGTGATGGTGATTTCGACTCCTGTCTTGGGATTCCGGCCCGGGCGCGGATTTTTGTCCCGCAGGGTAAAATTGCCAAATCCCGACAGCTTGACCTCTTCCCCGGCCGCAAGCGTCTGCCGGATACCGTCGAAAAACGATTCCACAATCCCCTTTGCCTCGCGCTTGTTCAGCCCCATGGTATCGAACAACATGTCTACAATTTCGGCCTTGGTTACTGCCATGCTGTACCTCCATCACGCAACTCGACGGGAACGGCCCGCCGGACGGCCAGCAGGATACGGTCCATTTCCTGCTGCACTCCGGCATCGGTAAGTGTCCTCTCGGGATCCTGCAGAAAAAAGCGCAGGCCCAGGCTGTATGTTTGCGGCGGCAGGTGCTCCGCCACGTACCGGTCAAAAACCTCTACTTCCTGCAGAAGCGCACTGGCACCTCCCCACACCGCGTCCAGAACGGCCCCGGCAGAAATACCCTCCGGTACCGTAAAAGCCAGATCCCGGCGGACTCCCGGGAAGGGAGACAGCGGATGAAACCGGCTGGCCGCTTCGAGGGCCACCAGCTTCTCCAGACGGAGATAGAAGAGGAATGGTGTTTTGTCCAGGCCAAACTGTTGTGCCAGCTGCGGGTGCAGGGCACCCATCCGGCCCACGGAGATGCCATCACAGGATATTTCTGCAGACTGGCCCGGGTGGAGGGCCGGATCGCTACAGGAGGAAAACTGGAAAATCCGGCCTGGCCATGTGCCCAGCAGGGCCGAAACATCGCCTTTCGCATCAAAAAAATCCAGGCCACGTCCAGAATCCGCCCAGTTCTCCCTTCCGGCCGGCCCGTGGAGACAGCCGGCAAGATGCAGGGTCTGCTGGCCATCCGCAAACACCCGGCCTGTCTCAAAAATCCGGATCCGGTCCTGCTGCCGGTTCCGGTTGAACTGGAGCGCCTGCAGCAGTCCCGGCCAGAGACCGGCACGCATGACGGCCATATCCGCCGAGAGGGGATTCTGCAGCTGCGGCGCGGCGACACCCGGATAGCACAGTTCCTGGAGTTCGCTGGAAATGAAGCTGTAGGTGATGACCTCGTGGCAGTCCCGCTCCACCAGGACACCCCGCAGAACCGGGAGTGGCCCCTCGCCCGGCACGGGCAGGGGCCGGAGCGGAGCCCTGGGCTGGCGTGCGGGCAGACGGTCATACCCGGAAAGCCGTGCCACTTCCTCAATCAGGTCCGCCTCAATCCGAAGGTCCTGACGGTGGCCCGGCGGAACGACCTCCCAGCCGGCATCCTGTTCTTCCAGGACACACCCCAGCGCCCCCAGGTAGGTGGCCACTTCGTGGTTTTCCAGCCGGGTCCCCAGAATCCGCCCTATGCGGTCCGCCCGAAGCCGGATGGCTGCCGGCCGGGATAGAGCCCCGCTTTTCACGATCACCGCATCCCGGCAGATGGCCGGGGATGAAGATTCCATCGCCGTGAGCAGACCGGCAGCCGCCGGTGCTGCCAGACAGAAATCCACCCCCCGCTCAAAACGCTGGCTGGCCTCGGTCTGGATACCCAGGCGCCGCGCGCGCCCCTGCACGGCTCCCGGAGAAAACCATGCGGATTCCAGCAGCACCCTGCGGGTCCCGGACGACACCGCTGTCCGGCGACCACCGATAATCCCCGCAAGCGCCACGGGTCCAATGCTGTCTGCAACAACGAGCATATCTTCCGACAGGTGAAGGTCGCGCCCGTCAAGGGCATCGAATTCCTCCCCGGACCTGGCCCACCGGACCTGGACACCGCCGGCCAGCCGGTCGGCGTCGAAAGCGTGCATCGGCTGGCCCAGATCAACCATCCAGACATTCAGCCAGTCCACCAGTGGAGAAATTCTCTTCTGCCCGCTACGGCGCAGGCGCTCGCGCCAGAGATCGGGCAGCCGATGCGGAAGGCCTTCCAGCAGCACCGCGGTGTAGACCGGGCAGGCCTCCCGGGCCGCCGGGTCCACCCGGACATCCAGGGAGCTATCCAGCCGGCCACTGCCTGGCACGGTGGCCCAGTCCGGTGTGGCGTATGCGGGCGCACGGAACACCCCCGCGCCCAACGCCGCCAGATCCCTTGCCACGCCAAGCAGGGACAGGGCATCCCCGCGGTTGGGGGTGATTCCCAGTGTCAGCACCTGGTCGTCCAGGCCCAGCCAGGCGCGCAGGTCCAGACCGGCCGGGACTTCCGGATCCAGCTCCAGCAGACCGCTGCTGCCATCTTCCAGTCCCAGTTCGGCTGCCGAACAGAGCATGCCCTGGGAGCGCACGCCCCGCAGTTCCGATTCCGCAATCGCGACGCCACCCGGCAGCAGCGCGCCCGCAGTGGCCACACAGACCTTCTGCCCCGTACGCAGGTTGGCGGCCCCGCAGACGATCTGGAGGGGAACCTTATCCCCGGCCTCCACCAGGGCCACGCACAGCCGTTCTGCAGCGGGATGGGGTTCAACCGACAGCACGTGGCCGGTGCGGACACCATGGAAGGCGGGCGCCGCGGCCTCTGTCCCTTCCACCTCCAGCCCGCCCATTGTCAGCCGTTCACCAATCGCCGCCGCCGAAAGACCGCTGTCCAGATATGCCCCTAGCCACTGCAGACTGACACGCATCGGTTATCCTAGCTGAACTGCCGCAGGAAGCGCAGATCGTTCTCAAAGAAGAGGCGCAGGTCGTTCACGCCATTGCGCAGCATGGCCAGGCGTTCCACGCCCAGCCCAAAGGCAAACCCCGTAAACCGCTCCTGGTCCACCCCGGCCCCATCCAGCACCGCCGGATGGACCATCCCGCATCCCAGAACTTCCAGCCAGCCCGTCTGCTTGCAGACGCGGCAGCCCTCCCCCTGGCAGATGACGCACCGGACATCCACCTCCGCCGAAGGCTCCGTAAACGGAAAATAGGAAGGGCGGAACCGTACGGAGAGATCCGACTGTCCAAAAAAAGACTGGAGGAAATCCGCCAGGAGACCCCGGAGGTCGGCAAAACTGGCGGAGGTATCCAGATAGAGGCCTTCCACCTGGTGGAACATCGGGGTGTGGGTCAGGTCGGAATCCCGCCGGTAGACCCGCCCCGTCGCAATCATCCGCAGGGGCGGCTCGTGGGTCTCCAGATAGCGGATCTGGACGGGTGAGGTGTGGGTACGCAGCACCTGCCCGCCTTCCAGATAGAAGGTATCGTGCATGGCCCTGGCCGGGTGGTCCTCCGGGATGTTGAGGGCCGTGAAATTGTGGTAGTCGTCCTCGATTTCCGGACCATCCGCCACCTCAAAGCCCATCTGGCGGAAATACGTCTCGATCCACACCAGGGTCTGGCGGATGGGATGCAGGTTTCCCTTACCGCCCGAGCGTCCAGGCAGGGTGACGTCCACGGTCTCGGAGCGGATGCGCCGATCCAGGTGTTCCTGCTGCAGTTCCTGCCTGCGGGCATCCAGCACCGCCTGCACGGCGGTCTTTTTCCGGTTCAGTCCGGCGCCCACGCTACGCCGGGTTTCCGGGTCCAGACTGCCCAGCCGCTGCATTTCCACGGTAAGCATACCCTTTTTGCCCAGCCAGTGAACGCGCAGCTGCTCCAGCTCGGCAAGATCGCGGCAGGCTGCAGCCGCTTCCGCCAGATCTGCAGTGGAGGCCATGGATTCCCGGTTGTCTGCCACAGCCCCCTCCGCAGTTATGCAGCCGCAGCCTGGCCTTTGGCTACCTCAACAAGACGGGAAAATGCGGCCTTGTCCCGTACGGCGAGATCGGCCAGCACCTTGCGGTCCAGCAGGATACCCGCGCGCGAAAGGGCATTCATGAAGCGGCTGTAGCTCAGGCCTTCGGCCCGGGCCGCGGCATTGATACGCACGATCCAGAGGCTGCGGAAATCCCGCTTCTTGGTGCGCCGGTCGCGGTACTCGTACACCAGTGCCTTCATTACCGCCTGGTTGGCTATCCGGAAATTGCTCTTGCGCTGCCCGCGGAAACCCTTGGCACGGTCAAGGACCTTCTTGTGGCGGGCATGGGCCGTTACGCCCCGTTTGACTCTTGGCATGACTGGTCTCCTCCAGCGTTAAGCGTAGGGCATCATCTGGCGGAGGGCAGCCTGGTCACTGCCGGAGGTCACCACCGTATGGCGGAGGTGACGCTTCCGCTTGGTACTTTTCTTGGTCAGAATGTGGTTCAGGAACGCCTGGCGGTGCTTGAACCTGCCCGATCCGGTACGCTTGAAGCGCTTGGCGGCTCCCCGATTGGTCTTCAACTTTGGCATTGTAGCCTCTCCTATTTCTTTTTGGGGGCGATGACCATGACCATCTGCCGCCCTTCCATGCGTGGACGCTGCTCGACCACGCCCGTTTCCGTCAAATCTTTTTCCACCCGGTTCAGCAGTTCCATGCCCAGCTCCGGATGGCTCATTTCCCGGCCCCGGAAGCGCAGTGTCACCTTGGCACGGTCCCCATCTTCCAGGAAGCGGGTGATGTTTCTCAGCTTGATCTGGTAGTCCGCCTCGTCCGTACGCGGACGGAACTTGACTTCCTTGACCTGGCTCTGCTTCTGCCGCTTCCTGGCCTCATGCTGGCGCTTGCTTTCCTGGAAACGGAACTTGCCATAGTCCATGACCCGGCAGACAGGAGGGACCGCCTGCGGGGCAATTTCCACCAGGTCGAGTTCAGCCTCATCCGCCTTGTACAGCGCATCGGCCAGGGATACGATTCCGAGCTGGTCGCCTTCTTCCCCGATCAGCCGGACCTTTGGTGCGGTAATCTCCCGGTTGATGCGGATTTCCTTTTCTGTCGCGATTGCCTTACCCTCCCCCTAGCCCTCGGTCAGGGCCTGCTGCCGCTGCCGGTCCATGCGCCGCAGCTTCTCTCCCAGCTCCGTCAGACGGAACGTTCCCAGGTCGTGTCCCTCCCGGTCCCGAAGCGCGACGGTACCCGCGTCTTTTTCCCGGTCTCCCACCACGGCCATAAACGGCACACGGCGCAAAGTGTGGGCGCGTATTTTATAGCCGATCTTTTCATTTCTCAAGTCTGCTTCCGCCCTTAGCCCCATTTCCTGGAGCTGCCGGCTGACCGACTCCGCGTACTCCGCCTGCTGTTCACTGATCGGGAGTACGGCCAGCTGAACCGGCGCCAGCCAGAGGGGAAAACGTCCCTCGTAATGCTCGATCAGCACCCCAAAAAACCGTTCAACCGAACCAAAAATCGCCCGGTGAACCATAATCGGGATCTCGCGGGCGCCATTTTCGGCAACATACTCCATGCCAAACCGGGCCGGCAGGTTGAAATCCAGCTGTATGGTGCTGCACTGCCAGCGCCGGCCAATGGCATCCTCGATCTTGAGGTCAATTTTGGGCCCGTAAAAGGCGCCGCCCCCCTCATCGGTCCGGTATTCCAGCCCCGCTTTCTGCAGCGCCCCCTCCAGGGCCCGCGTCGCGGTTTCCCAGATCCCGTCGCTGCCCACGGAAGCCGCCGGACGGGTCGACAGATTGATCTCGTACCGCTCAAAGCCGAAACTGCCGAGGATTTCCCGGGTAAGGGCAAGAACCCCGGCAATTTCCTCCTCGATCTGGTCGGCGCGGCAGAAAATGTGCGCGTCGTCCTGGGTGAACCCGCGCACCCGCATCAGGCCGTGCAGCGCGCCGGACATCTCGTGGCGGTACACGGTACCAAGCTCGGCCCAGCGTATGGGGAGCTCCCGGTAGGAACGAAGCCGGCTTTTGTAGACCAGGATATGGAAAGGACAGTTCATGGGCTTCAGCTGGTAGGGCTGGCCTTCGTCCTCCATGGGCTGGAACATCGACTCGGCGTAGAAATCCTTGTGCCCTGAGGTAAACCAGAGGTCCTCATGGGCAATATGGGGGGTATAAAGCAGCTCATACCCGGAGCGGACGTGCATTTCCCGCCAGTAGTCCTCGATGACCCTGCGCACCCGGGCCCCCTGGGGGTGCCAGAAAACGAGACCGCCACCCGCATCTTCCTGGATCGAGAACAGCTCCAGTTCCGCACCGATTTTCCGGTGGTCCCGGCGCTCGGCCTCCGCCAGCTGCCGGAGATATTCTTCCAGGTCCCGGCGGTTTGCCCAGGCCGTGCCGTAAATTCTCTGCAGCATGGGATTGCGTGCGTCGCCCCGCCAGTAGGCCCCCGAGACCGTACGCAGGGCAAAGGCGTCCAGCATCCCGGTCCGCGGAACATGGGGACCCCGGCAGAGATCGACAAAATCTCCCTGGCGGTACAGGCTCAGCGGTTGTTCCCCCGGAATATCCTGGATGATCTGGACCTTGTAGTCTTCCCCCATCCCCGCAAACAGGCTGGCCGCTGCCTCCCGGTCCACTTCTTCCCGCCGCACGGGCAGGTCCGCCCGGGCCAGTTCTTCCATTTTTACCTGGATTGCCTGCAGGTCCTCTGGCGTAAAGGCATGGGAGGGGAAAGAAAAATCGTAGAAAAACCCGTTTTCGATCACCGGCCCGATCGTCACCTGGGCTTCCGGGAACAGGGCTTTTACCGCCTGTGCCAGCAGGTGCGCCGTGGAGTGGCGCAACACCTCCAGCCCCTCCGGACTTTCCCGGACCACGATGGCCACGTCGGCATCCCGGTCCACAACGGTGGACAGGTCTTTCAGCTGGCCATCCACCCGCATTGCCACAGCGGCCCGGGCCAGGCCGGGTCCGATATCCCGCGCCAGCGCCATCCCCGAAATTTCCTGGGGATAGTGCCGGACGGAACCATCGGGCAAACGGATTTCGGGCATGGCATCTCCAAACAAAAAGCACCAGTGAGCTTCGCCCCTCTGGTGCGTGATTGGTAGGCACGGGCGGTTTCGAACCGCCGACCTCTACCGTGTCAAGGTAGCGCTCTCCCCCTGAGCTACGCGCCTAAGGCGTGAAACAATAGCAGGCAGGCCGCGCCCGCGTCAAGATTTTCCCAGCATGGGGGCAAGGTTGAAACGCCACAGAAACCCCGGAATGGCAAAAACGGTAAACATGCACAGGCCAACCACGTAGAACTCCCATCCCTGGGTGTGGTTATGGCCTTCCAGCGCCCTTTCGAAACCCATCCCGATCGCACCGGACAGCAGAAAAAGGACAAACCACTCGCCAAAATACCACCCGGCGCCCTTCCGGGGTTCCGAGCGCCCGAAGAAAAAACGCCTGCGGCTGAACCAGGGCAGGTTGGCCGCCACAAAAGCCACGGCTACATAGGCCGCAGCCCACTGGTGAAAACCCATTACATCACCTCCTGCAGTGCGTGGAAACAGAATGTCATGAGCGGTGCGGGAACAATTCCGAGCACCAGCAGCGCCAGGCTGTTGACCGTGAGGGTGATCCCGGCAAGAGGGTCTCCGCCGGACGTCCTGGCCCCCTCCGGCGGAGGGTCGAAGAAGGCCACTTTCAGTACCCGCAGGTAATAGAACGCGCCAACCACGGCCATCAGGACCCCGAACACCGCAAGCCAGACAAATCCCGCCTGTACCAGCGCCTGGAAAACGGCAACCTTGGCATAGAATCCGACCGTTGGCGGGACACCCGCCAGGGAAAACATGATCAGGAGCAGCAGGAAAGCCGTCCATGGCCGCTGCTGTACGAGCCCGCGAAAATCGGAAATTTCTTCGGCCTCAAAACCCTCCCGGCTCAGATAGACGATCATGCCAAACCCGGCCGTCGCCATGAGGGCATACACCACGACGTAGAACAGTGCGCTCGCCAGACCGTTCTGGCTTCCGGCAACAATGCCAAGCGCAAGAAACCCGATATTGCTGACCGTGGAATACGCCAGCATCCGCTTCAGGTTTGTCTGGGCAATGGCCACCACGTTCCCGATCAGCATCGACAGCACCGCCAGCGCCACAAAAAGCTGCTGCCAGATGGCCATGGCACTGGAACCCGCCTCGGCGAGGAGGCGGACAGCCAGGGCAAAGGCCGCAATCTTCGGCGCGGAGGCCATGAACAGGGTCACGGGCGTGGGTGCGCCCTGATAGGCATCGGGCAGCCACATGTGAAAGGGGGCGGCGCCCAGCTTGAAGGCGACCCCCGCCACAACGAACACCAGCGCAACAATGAGTACATAATTGTCCGGACTGGCATCCGACAGCGCCATCCCGATTTTCCCGATTCCGAGGCTCCCGGTGAGCCCGTAAAGCAGGGACATGCCATAGAGCAGCAGTCCGGAAGCCAGGGCACCCAGAATGAAGTACTTGAGCCCAGCCTCGGTTGCGCGCAGCTGGTCGCGGTAAATCGCGACCAGGGCATACTGGCTGAGCGCCAGAAGTTCAAGCCCCAGATAGAGGGACAGGAGGTTCCCGCCCGAAATCATGACCATGGCCCCGAGCGTCCCAAACAGCAGCAGGGCAAGCACTTCTCCGCGGTACAGCCCGCGGAGCATCAGGTAGCCCCGGGAATAGAACAGCACCAGCAGACCGAGAAGCTCCACGGCAAGGTCAGCCGTATTCGTGAAGCGGTCCATGAGCAGCTGGCCGTAGAAGGCGCTCCCGGCCTTCCCCATCTCCGCCGCACTCAGCACCATGGCTCCGGTCAGGCAGAAAATGGACAGCCAGAACCCAAGATCGCGCTGCTTCTGCCCCCAGAACAGATCGACCAGAAGTACCACACAGGCCATGACCAGGATCCAGATTTCGGGAATGGCAAACGACCAATGAACCAAGGGGTTCTGCATCTCTGGCTCCTGTCAGCCTGGGATCTTCGATACAGCGGCCTGCCCCAGCAGGTGGTGTACCGATTGGTGAACGATATCAAGGAATGGCGCGGGCCACACCCCCATGAGCAGGGTCAGCACGGCCAGCGAACCGAGCACCAGGACCTCCCGGCCATTGAGATCCTTCAGCAGCGCCACCTCCGGACGGAAGACTGCCCCAAAAATCACCCGCTTAAAGAGCCACAGGGTGTAGGCGGCGCCCGTCACCAGCCCCGTGGCCGCCAGAATCGCGGCCCAGGGATGTTCCGGGTAGGTGCCCAGCACCACCATGAACTCTCCTACAAACCCGGAGGTCCCCGGGAGGCCGACATTGCCCATGGCAAACACCATCATCAGCGTGGCAAACACCGGCATCACGCTGGCCACCCCCCCATAGGCATGAATGTCGCGGGTGTGCATCCGGTCGTAGAGGACTCCCACGCACAGGAACATGGCCGCACTGATAAAGCCATGGGAAAGCATCTGGAGGATGCTTCCCTCCATGGCCGTGGCGGTAAACACGAACAGGCCCAGGGTAACAAATCCCATGTGCGCGATCGAGGAGTAGGCAATGAGTTTTTTCATGTCCTGCTGCACGATGGCTACCAGGGCAATGTAGACAATGGCCACCAGGGACAGCAGGATCATCAGCCACGCCAGATGGTGGCTGGCATCCGGGGTGATGGGCAGGCTGAGCCGCAGGAATCCATACGCCCCCATCTTCAGCATCACCGCAGCCAGGATTACCGATCCCCCGGTAGGGGCTTCCACGTGGGCATCCGGCAGCCAGGTATGCACGGGCCACATGGGAATCTTGACGGCAAACGCCATCAGGAAAGCCAGGAAAATCCAGATCTGCGGGCCCAGCCCGAGGGGAGTTTCCTGGTAGGTCAGCAGGTCGAAGCTGTGTCCGCTCTGGAAATACAGGTACAGCAGTGCCACCAGCATCAGTACCGATCCCAGGAAGGTGTACAGGAAAAACTTGATGGTGGCGTAGACCCGCCGCGCGCCTCCCCAGACGCCGATGATAAGAAACATCGGAATCAGCATGGCTTCCCAGAAGACGTAGAACAGGATGGCGTCCAGGGCACAGAAAACCCCGATCATCAGCCCGTCCATAATCAGGAAGGCGGCAAGATACTGGGCGACCCGCTTCTGTATGCTGGTCCAGGAGGCCACCACCACCAGCACGGTCAGAAAGCTGGTGAGCAGGATGAACCAGAGGGAAATGCCGTCAATGCCGAGGTGGTAGTGGATGTGGAGCGCCGGAATCCAGGGGATCCGCTCCACAAACTGCATGGCGGCCGTATGGGTATTAAACCGGGTCAGCAGCGGTATGGTCAGGACAAAGGTGAGCAGGGACACGGCAAGGGCAAGCCACCGCGCCAGCCGCCCATTGCGGTCACCCACGGCCAGCACCAGAAAGCCCCCCAGAATGGGAGCCCAGATGGCATCAGTCAGAACACCTGCGGGAAAGACCATCTAGCCCCTCCAGATCATGAAATACGTCATGAACAGGATGAGCCCGATAATCATGACAAATGCGTAGTGGTAGATATAGCCGGTCTGCAGGCGCCGCCAGGACAGGGCCGCCCGGCCAACTCCCTGGGCGGTTCCGTTCACCACCAGTCCGTCAATCACCTTCTCGTCGCCCCAGTGCCAGAAGCGCCGGCCCAGCAGCAGGACACCGCGCACAAGTACGGCCTGGTTGAAGGCATCAAAGCCGTACTTCCACCGCAGTATCCAGACAGCGGGGGCAAGGATGGTCTGGAGGGATGCCGGGAGTCCGTCACGCAGGACGTAGAAGTAGAACGCCAGGGCAATTCCCAGGACCGCCAGCCAGAACGTCCACCCGCCCAGCCCGTCGGCCACGAATGCGGCCATGGAGCCATGCCACTGTGCGGCCGCCTCGGCGACCGAATTGAGGGATGGGCGGATGGTAAGGGAGGAGGCCAGGAAGTGTCCGAGACCCACCGGGGAAAAGAAAATCCAGCCACTGGCGACCGCCGGTACCGCAAGCACGGCGAGCGGGACCGTGATCACCCACGGCGACTCGTGCAGGTGGGACCTCGTCTGCTCGTCCATGCGCGGCCGTCCGTGAAAGACAAGGAAAAACATGCGGAAGGTATAGAGCCCCGTCACCAGGGCCCCCGCCACCAGCATGCATTCGGCCAGCCGCGCGCCCGGAAGCTGTGAGGCGCTGACGGCCTCAATAATCAGGTCCTTGCTGAAGAACCCGGCCAAGGGTGGGATCCCCGCCAGGGCAAGACTGCCGATCAGGAAGGTCACGTAGGTCACCGGCATATACCGGCGCAGCCCTCCCATTTTCCGGATGTCCTGCTCGTTGGCCATGGCGTGGATCACGGAGCCGGCGGCCAGAAACAGCAGGGCCTTGAAAAAGGCATGGGTCATCAGGTGAAAAATCGCCGCGGAGAACGCCGATACCCCGAGAGCGGCCGTCATGTACCCCAGCTGGGACAGGGTGGAATAGGCGATAATGCGCTTGATGTCGTTCTGCACCAGACCGACAAGCCCCATGAACAGGGCCGTGATGGCGCCCACCAGGAGAATGACCGTCAGGGCCGTGGCCGACTGCTCATAGATGGCCGACATGCGCGCCACCATAAAGATTCCGGCGGTTACCATCGTGGCGGCATGGATCAGGGCCGAAATCGGCGTGGGGCCTTCCATGGATTCGGGGAGCCAGACGTGCAGGGGCACCTGGGCAGATTTTCCCATGGCCCCGACAAACAGCAGGATCGCTATCCAGGTCAGCACGGACCACGGATGGCCGGGAACCAGGCTGAACGTCTGTCCGGCCAGATCGGGAATGCGGGCAAACACCGTACGGTAGTCCAGACTGCCACAGTAATGGTAGATGGCCGCGATTCCGACCAGAAAGCCGAAATCCCCCACCCGGTTGACGATAAAGGCCTTCAGGGAGGCCTGGTTCGCACTTTCCCGGGCAAACCAGAAACCGATCAGCAGGTAGGAGACCAGGCCTACCGCCTCCCAGCCGAAAAAGAGCTGCAGGAAGCTGTTGGCCATTACCAGCATCAGCATGCTGAAGGTAAACAGGGCGATGTAGCTGAAGAACCGGGCGTATCCCGGATCGCCATGCATGTACCCGATGGTGTAGACATGCACGCAGAGCGAGACGAACGTGACCACCACCAGCATGACAGCGGTCAGGCTGTCGATGTCAAACCCCACGGAGACCCGGAGATGGCCCAGGATCCCCCAGGTATACACGTCCCCATAGTACGTGATGCCGTGCATTACGCGGTACAGCACGTAGAGCGAGAGCAGGAAGGCTACCGTTACCCCTGCAATGGGCGCGCGGTGCGCCTTTCCGCGCAGCGCCCATCCACCCAGCCCGGCCACCAGCGCACCCGCCAGGGGCGCCAGCGGGATGAGCAGATAGATCCACATGGGTGGCAGCCCGTTCAGCCAGTCAGTAAGCCACATATCAGCCCCGTAACTCGTCGATGTCGTCCACGTTGATGCTGTGGCGGTTGCGGAAATAGACCACCAGGATGGCCAGGCCAATGGCCGCTTCGGCGGCAGCGACCGTCAGCACGAAAAATACGAATATCTGCCCCTGGAGGTTCCCCAGATAGCGGGAAAAGGCGACCAGATTGATATTCACCGCCAGGAGCAGCAGCTCAATGGCCATGAGCAGGATGATGACGTTCTTGCGGTTCAGGAAAATGCCGGTAACGCCGATGGAAAACAGCAGGGCTCCGAGGATCAGCCAGGAGGCCAGGGTGGGTGCGGCCATCATTTCCCCGACTCCCGGAGATCCACCATCCGCAGCCGGTCCCGTACCTGCACGGCAAGCTGCTCGCCAATTGCCTGGGTCCGGGTTTCCGGACGCCGCCGGAGCGTCAGGGCAATGGCGGCAATGATGGCGACCAGCAGGATGGTGGCAGCGATTTCGAACGGATAGAGATAATGGGTGTAGAGCAGTGTGCCCAGCGCCCGCGTATTGCTGGTGCCGTGGGACAGGGAGCCGGCCGGTGCGGTCAGGCGGCCAAGGGGCGCTGTCCAGAAGACGGCCGACAGTTCGAGGACGCCGACAAGGGCCACGGCCAGTCCCAGCGGCAGGTAGCGCAGGAAGCCCTCGCGGAGCCGGGCCAGGTTGATGTCGAGCATCATGACCACAAAAAGGAACAGGACCATGACCGCGCCCACATAGACCAGGATGAGAATCAGGCCGAGGAATTCCGCCCCGAGCAGCAGGAACAGGGCCGCCGCACTAAAAAACGCAAGGACGAGGTAGAGGGCCGAATACACGGGATTCCGGGCGGTAATCACCAGCACCGCCGATCCCAGCAGGATGGCCGAAAATACGTAAAAAAGCACGGTCGTCATGAGTCCCCTTCCTACCGGTAGGCCCGGTCTGCCTGCCGGTCGGCGTCCAGCTCCGTTTCCAGACGGTCGCCATTGGCCAGGAGCCGGTTTTTGCTGTAGAGCAGTTCCGCGCGCGATTCGGCATGGTAATCCAGCACCCGGCTTTCCACGATGGAGTCCACCGGACAGGACTCCTCGCAGAGACCGCAGAAAATGCATTTGCTGAGGTCAATGTCGTACCGGCTGGTACGCCGGGTTCCGTCGGCACGTTCCTCGCTCTCGATGGTGATGGCCAGGGCAGGACAGACGGCTTCACAGAGCTTGCAGGCAATACAGCGCTCCTCCCCGTTCGCATAGCGGCGCAGGGCATGCAGGCCGCGGAAACGGGGAGACTGGGGCGTCTGTTCTTCCGGATACTGCACCGTAAACTTGCGGGCGAAAAAATAGCGCCCGGTCAGCTGCATGCCGCGCAGCAGCTCCAGAAGAAAAAAAGTACGGATCCATTGCCGGAACTGTTTTCGCATGCCGTCCTCTTCAGCGCAGCAGGGAGCGGAGTGGGGTCTCGAGGGCAACGCCAACGGCCACAATCCAGACGATGGTCACCGGGATAAAGACCTTCCAGCCGAGCCGCATGATCTGGTCGTAGCGGTATCGCGGAAAGGTGGCCCGGATCCACAGGAACACGTACAGCAGGAACGCCGTCTTCAGCAGGAGCCAGACGAGGCCGGGGATCCAGGTAAACGGCGCGAAGCTGAACGGTGGATACCATCCGCCGAGGAACAGCACCGTAGTCAGGACCGAGACAAAAATCATGTTGGCGTATTCGGCGAGGAAAAACAGCGCGAACCCCATGCCGGAATATTCGACATGGAACCCGGCGACAATCTCGGATTCCCCCTCGGCGACGTCGAAGGGCGCCCGGTTGGTTTCGGCCACGCCGGAAATGAAATACACCAGAAAAAACGGAAACAGTGGCAGCCAGTACCAGGACCAGAATCCGCCACCGGCCTGGGCTTCCACAATCCGGGTAAGATTGAGGGTCTGGGCCGCCATGAGAACCCCCACAAGGGCAAACCCCATGGCGATTTCATACGCCACAAGCTGCGCGGCCGCACGCATGGCGCCGAGAAAGGCGTATTTGGAATTGGAGGCCCAGCCGGCGACGATGATCCCGTACACGCCGAGGCCCGCCACGGCCAGGACGTACAGGAGCCCCGCATTCATGTTGGAAATGGCCATGCCCGGGCCAAAGGGCACCGCGGCCCACACCAGCATGGCCGGAACAAAGGCCAGGACGGGAGCGGCGAGGAACAGGAAACGGTTGGCGCTGCTAGGCACAACGACTTCCTTGAACATGAGCTTGATGGCGTCGGCAATGGGCTGCAGGAGCCCGCGGAACCCGACCCGGTTGGGTCCCAGCCGGATCTGCATGTAGCCGATGACCTTGCGTTCGGCCAGGGTCAGGTACGCCACCCCAAGCAGCAGCGGAACAAGTACCATCACAATCTTGAGGAGTGACCAGACGGCCGGCCACCATGCCTGCTGCTCCACTGTCTCCAGTACCATGCGTCCTCCCTAGGCCTGCGCGCCGGCGGAGACACCCGCCCTGGCCAGCACCACTGTCGCGCCGACGCCGCCGAGCGCCTGGGTACCCGGGTGTCCCAGGGAAAGCCAGATGGCACCGGGGGCCACGCCCGCATCCAGGGCCAGCGGAAGCTGCGTGCCCTGTCCGCCCGGCCCCTGCAGTTCCACCATGTCCCCGTCCCGGAGACCCTGGCGCGCTGCCGTTTCAGGATGCAGCCGGCAGCCCGCCGGCTGCTGCAGGGGAACAGACCGCCGGACCAGCGGGTCTCCCTGGTAGATGGACCAGTCCCCGAGAATCCGGCAGCCCTCCCCTGGAGATCCGGCCCCTTCCATCAGGGCCAGCCCTTCCGGAAAACCGCCAAAGGCGGGGACATCCAGGGGGAAGTCTCCGAGACGGGTCTCCCAGGCACTGCGGACACTGTCGAGATCGTCAAAGGCGAGGTCCGCCACCTGGAGATGGTCGGCCAGCACCCGCAGGATCTTCCACGCCGGCCGGGCTTCTCCCGAAGCCTTTACGGCGGCGCGGAAAGACTGCAGGCGTCCCTCATTGTTGAAATAGCTGCCGGCGCTTTCCGCCCAGACGGCCATGGGGAGCACTACGTCGGCATAGGCCTCGGCCTCGCCGAGAAATGCCGAAATGGTGAGCACAAAGCGGGCGTCCGCAAGCGACTGGCGGGCCTGCACGGCGGCCATGGCATCCAGGCCGGGTTCTACCCCCATCAGGATCCAGGCCCGGAAGCGCGCGTCCCAGGCCCCCCCGGCAGGGGGCCGGGAATCCGTTCCGGCGGGCACCCCTCCCGGAAGGCGGCCGGGAACGCACCCCAGCAGCCAGGCGCCGGCGCTGTTGGCCGCTTCTGCAAGCCAGCCCACGCGGGCGCCCGCAGCCTCGGCGAGTTCCGCAATGGCGGCCATCAGGCCGGCGGCCCCGGGGTGCTGCAGCACTCCGCTGCCCACCAGAAGCAGGGGATCGGCGGCGTCCCGCAAGGCACACGCTGCCTCCAGGACCTCCGCCGGAAGCCCGGCCCCGTCTTCTTCTGCCAGCCCCTGCACGCAGCGCGCCAGGGTGCGGTAGAGAGCGGCATCCTGCCCCGCTTCCGCCACGAGGCCGTGGACGGGATAGTTGAATTCCCGCCGTACGCTGTCCACGGCCCAGACCTGCCCCCCGGCCAGCACCGACTTGCGCAGACGGTGGTTCGTCAGGGGCTGCTGTTCCCGGGGGTAGGCATGGCAGAGAAACACCAGGGACTCCCCTTCCAGGTGCTCGAGACTCATATTGAGGGCCGGGTAGAGGGGCATCGCGGCGTCTGCCCGAAAATCCGTCTGCCGCAGGCGGTGCTCAATGGCCTGCACGCCCAGTCCGCGCAGGAGCCCCTGGAACAGGAACAGCTCCTCATTGGTGGACTGTGGCGAGATGACGCCGGACACGGAATCCGGCCCGTTTTCCGCCAGGACCTGTTCGAGTCCGGCGGCCGCGGCATCCAGCGCCTCGGCCCACGACACCTCCTGCAGGCGGCCGTTGACCCGCAGCAGGGGCCGGGTGATCCGGTCGGACGCCCCAAGACCCGCATAGGCAAACCGGCCCCGGTCGCAGATCCATTCCTCGTTCACCGCCTCGTTGATCCGTGGCGTTACCCGCAGCACTTCCCGGCCAAGGCTCTGGACATCGGTGCTGCAGCCGGTGGAACAGTGGGGACAGAGGCTTGGGGTATGCTTCAGCTCCCAGGAACGCGCGCGGTACCGGAAGGGCTTGCTGGTCAGGGCCCCCACCGGGCAGAGGTCGATCATGTTTCCGGAAAGCTCGGAACGGACCGCCCGGCCAACATAGGTCCCGATGGCCATTTTCTCCCCGCGGCCGGTCGCTCCCAGCTCCATGATCCCCCCGATCTCCTGGCCAAAGCGCACGCAGCGGGTGCACTGGATGCAGCGGGTCATCTCGGTGGCGATCAGGGGGCCGATGTCCTTGTCTTCCACGACCCGCTTTTCCTCGGTGTACAGGCTGTGGGGATTGGCGTACCCCATGGTGACATCCTGAAGGGGGCACTCGCCTCCCTGGTCACAGATGGGGCAGTCCAGGGGATGGTTGATGAGCAGGAATTCCAGCACCCCCTGCTGGGCCATGCGGGCCCGCCGGGAGCTGGTGGAAATCTTCATGCCGTCACTGGCCGGGGTGGCACAGGCGGGCAGGGGTTTGGCCTGTTTTTCCACATCCACGAGGCACATGCGGCAGTTGGCCGCCACCGACAGCTTCGGATGGTAGCAGAAGAACGGAATGTAGATGCCCAGCTGCGTGGCGGCCTCCATGATGGTGGTCCCAGCGCTGACTTCCAGTTCCTGACCGTCGATTTCAATCCTTGGCATCAGGCTACGCTCCGGCTGTCCGTTACCAGGCAGCTGCCCTGGCGGATATGGTGCTCGTATTCTTCGGGAAAGAGGCGGAGGGAGCTCACCACGGGTGCCACGCCCCCATCGGCAAGGGCACAGATGGTCCGTCCCTCAATCCGCGAGCCGACGTTCTGCAGCAGGTCGAGGTCCGGCTCCCGCCCCTGACCGTTCTCGATGCGGTGCAGTACCCGCCACAGCCAGCCCATGCCCTCGCGGCAGGGCGTGCACTGCCCGCACGACTCATGCATATAGAACCTCGCGATGCGCTCCACCACCCGGACGATACAGACGCTGTCGTCAATGACGATGACCGATCCGGCCCCGAGGGCCGAGCCGGCCTTGGAGATACTGTCGTAATCCATGGCCAGTTCCATCATGGCGTCCCCGGCCACCATGGCCGTACTCGTCCCGCCCGGGATGACCGCCTTGAGCCGGCGTCCGGGGTGGAGCCCGCCCGCCATCCCGAGGAGATCCCGGAAAGGCGTCCCCATGGGCACCTCGAAGTTGCCGGGATTGCGCACGTGCCCGGTCACCGAAAAAATCTTGGTGCCGCCATTGTTGGGTTTGCCCAGTTTCAGGAACCATTCCCCGCCGTGGAGGACGATGTCCGGAACCGAGGCAAAGGTTTCCACGTTGTTGATGGTGGTGGGCTGGCCATAGAGACCGTAGCTGGCCGGGAAGGGGGGCTTGAACCGCGGCTGGCCCTTCTTGCCCTCGAGGGATTCCATGAGGGCGGTTTCTTCGCCACAGATGTAGGCGCCGGCCCCGCGGTGTACCGCCAGGTCGAAGGAAAAGTCCGTCCCGAGGATCCGTTCCCCCAGCAGGCCGGCCGCATAGGCCTCGTCAATGGCCGCCTCGACGGTCCGGATGGGCTCCACGAACTCCCCGCGGATATAGATGTACCCCGAACGGGCGCCCATGGCATAGGCACCGATGATCATCCCCTCGATGAGCCGGTGGGGCTCATAGCGCATGATGTCCCGGTCCTTGCAGGTGCCTGGCTCGCCCTCATCGGCATTGCAGAGCAGGTATTTGGTGCCGGCCACGCCCTTCGGCATGAAACTCCACTTGAGTCCGGTGGGGAAACCGGCGCCTCCCCTGCCCCGGAGCGCGGAAAGCTTCATTTCGGAAATGATCTGGTCCGGGCTCATGGGTCCCTGCAGTACCTTCGCCAGCGCCCCATATCCGCCTGTCTGGCGGTAGACCCCGATGCGGTGGGAATCCGGGAGGCCCCGGTTCCGGAGGGTAACCCCATTAACGTACATCGTCCCTGCCTCCCCGCAGCTGCCCGATGAGGACGTCGAGACTCTCCGGAGTGAGCGTCTCGACATAGCGGTCACCCAGCTGCATGACCGGTGCATCCTTGCAGGCCCCCAGGCATTCCACTTCGGCGATGGTAAACAGCCCGTCCGGGGTTGTTTCCCCGAGGCCCACGCCCAGGCGTTCCTGCAGATGGGCCAGGATGCCATCCGATCCGTTCAGGAAGCAGGAGACACTCCCGCAGACGCAGAACTTGTACTTTCCGACCGGCCTGAGGTCGTACATGGAATAGAAGGTTGCCACCTCGAAGGCCTGGATTGCCGGGAGTTCCAGGAGTCCGGCCACATATTCCACAAGGGTTTCGGGCAGGTATCCGTGCTCGGCCTGGGCAATGCGCAGGGCGGCCAGCAGGGCGGATCTCGCCCGCTCCGGAGGGTATTTGGCCCGTTCCCGGGCGATTTCTGCTAGGGATGCCTCGGATAACATGCGCTTACCTGTCGATCTCGCCAAAAACGATGTCCATGGTGGCCAGAATCGCCACCACGTCCGCGATCATGTGTCCCCGCGCCATTTCATCCATGGCCGCCAGATGGGAGAAGCCGGGGGCGCGGATTTTCATCCGGTACGGCTTGTTGGCACCGTCGGATACCATGTAGATCCCGAATTCCCCCTTGGGTGCCTCCACCGCCGCATAGACCTCGCCGGGCGGGACGGCCATCCCCTCGGAGAACAGCTTGAAATGGTGGATCAGGGCCTCCATGCTGCCCTTCATTTCTTCCCGGGGCGGGGGGGCCACCTTGTAGTCGTCGACGATAACCGGTCCCGGATTTTTCCGCAGCCAGTCCACGCACTGGGCGACGATCCGGTTGCTTTCCCGCATCTCGGCCACCCGCACCAGATAGCGGTCGTAGCAGTCGCCTTCCTTTCCTACCGGGATGTCGAAATCCAGGCTCCCATAGGCGGCGTACGGCTGTGTCCGGCGCAGGTCCCAGGCAACTCCCGAGGCACGCAGCATCGGCCCGGTAAACCCGAGGGCGATCGCCCTCTCGGGACTGACGACCCCAATGCCGACCGTCCGCTGCTTCCAGATGCGGTTATCGGTCAGCAGGGTTTCGTATTCGTCGACATACCCCGGAAACCGGCGCGCAAAATCTTCCAGGAAGTCGAGGACGCTTCCCCGGCGGTTGGCGTTCAGCTCCCCGAGGCGCCGGGCATCGCGGTAGGGGGACGGCGCATAGACGGGCATCCGGTCCGGGAGATCGCGGTACACGCCCCCGGGGCGATAGTAGGCGGCGTGCATGCGCGCCCCCGACACCGCCTCATAGACATCCATGAGATCTTCCCGCTCCCGGAAGCAGTAGAGGAACACGCTCATGGCCCCCACGTCGAGCGCGTAGGCCCCCAGCCACAGAAGATGGTTCAGGATGCGGGTAATTTCGTCGAACAGGGTGCGGATATACTGGGCCCGCACGGGAATCCCGATTCCCAGCAGCTTTTCCACGGCCCGGCAGTAGGCGTGCTCATTGCACATCATGGACACGTAGTCCAGACGGTCCATATACGGCAGGTTCTGCAGGTAGGTCTTGTGTTCGGCCAGCTTTTCCGTCGCCCGGTGCAGCAGGCCGATGTGGGGATCGGCCCGCTCGATTACCTCGCCATCCAGTTCCAGGACGAGACGCAGCACACCGTGGGCCGAGGGGTGCTGCGGCCCAAAGTTCATGGTGAAATTATTGATTTCTGGCATCGTAGCGCCCCTCCTCCGAGACCCGGATCATGCGTGGCACCACCTCGCGCATCTCGGTACGCGTCGGCTCATATACCACCCGGCGCCGGTCTGCGTCGTAACGCATTTCCACCGTTCCCACGAGCGGGAAATCCTTCCGGAACGGATACCCGACGAAGCCATAGTCGGTCAGGATGCGGCGCAGGTCCGGATGGCCATCAAACAGGAACCCGAACAGGTCAAAGGTTTCGCGCTCGAACCAGTTGGCCGCGGGCCAGATGGCCACCACCGAGGGCACCATGGGCAGCGCCCCGTCCAGAAAAACGCGCAGGCGGAGCCGCTGCCTGTGGCCCAGGGAAAGCAGGTGGTATACCACGGCAAAACGCGGTCCGTTCCAGCTGCCCTCGCCGTATTCGGCGTAGTCGACCCCGCAGACATCGATGAGCTGGCGGAAATCCGCTTCCGGATCGTCCCGCAGCCAGAGACAGGTATCCAGGAAGTGTTCGGCAGACAGCTCCAGCGTAAGCTCTTCCCGGTCCACCAGGGCCCGGTGTATCCGGCTCCCCAGCCCAGCCTCAAGGTGCTGGCGCAGTGCGTCAAGGGCTTCTGTCATGGCTTACCTGGCAATCGTATTGGTTAGGCGGATTTTCTTCTGCAGCTGGATCAGCCCGTAGAGCAGGGCTTCTGCAGTGGGCGGACAGCCCGGAACGTAGACATCCACGGGGACAATCCGGTCGCATCCCCGGACAACACTGTAGGAGTAGTGGTAGTAGCCACCGCCGTTGGCGCAGGATCCCATCGACACGACCCAGCGGGGTTCCGGCATCTGGTCGTACACCTTGCGCAGGGCGGGGGCCATCTTGTTGACCAGGGTACCGGCCACGATCATGACATCCGACTGCCGGGGACTGGGCCGGAAAATGATGCCAAACCGGTCCAGGTCATAGCGTGCCGCACCCGCATGCATCATTTCCACGGCACAGCAGGCAAGACCAAAGGTCATGGGCCAGAGCGACCCGGTCCGGCTCCAGTTCACGACCGTATCGATGGTCGTGGTGACAAACCCCTTCTCCAGGACGCCCTCTATTCCCATTCCAGGGCCCCTTTCTTCCATTCGTAGACAAAACCGACCACCAGCAGCGCCAGGAAGACCATCATGGCCAGAAAGCCGGTCAGGCCTATGGCATCAAAAACGACCGCCCAGGGGAACAGGAAAGCAATCTCCAGATCAAACAGGATAAAGAGAATCGCCACCAGGTAGTAGCGGACATCAAACTTGACCCGCGCGTCCTCGAACGCCTCAAAACCGCACTCATAGGGGGAGAGCTTCTCACTGTCCGGCCGGCTGGGTCCAAGATTTTTTCCCAGCACGATGGGAACAGTCCCGACCACCAGCGCCACAAGCAGAAACATGAGCACAGGCAGATAATGATCCAGCATCTGTCACCCCCCCAAACAGCCGGCTTCCCGTCCCTGCGGAAGCCATAAAAACATTTTTTTATGGATAATCGGTTCCCTGCCAGACCGCAGGGACAAAAAAACAGCCACTTGGGCTGCAATATGGTGCCGAAGACCGGACTCGAACCGGTATGGCTTGCGCCGCCGCCCCCTCAAGACGGTGTGTCTACCAATTTCACCACTTCGGCCTGATAAATCTGTGAAACTTTCTCACGCCCTGCCCATGGCGTCAAGGTGTTTGGGGCCCACCAGCCGGGCCTGCGGAGTTCGCGCCGGCGACGGCGGCCTGTGGCCGGACGGAGGCCAATGCGGCGGACGCGGACGCCGCCGGTGCCACGGTGCTGGCCGTGCTGGCCGTGCTGGAAGGCACGGTCACCGGCCCCGCGGCCGGAAGGGCAATCCCGGAGCCGGCCCGCGAGGCCTCATGCTCGGACAGGTAGGCCAGGGTCAGGCTGTTCAGAAAAAATATGGCGGCCACCGCGGCGGTAACATGGCTCAGGAAATTTCCGGCGCCCCTCGCCCCAAACAGTGTCTGGGAGGCGCCCCCCCCAAACACCGCGCCGATGTCTGCTCCCTGGCCCTTCTGGACCAGCACCAGCGCCACCAGCACTGCACATATGACCACCTGGACTACCAGCAAAAAAGTATACACGGTTCAGTCTCCCCGAATGGCGGCCTGGGCAGCCCGGCAGATCTGGATGAATTCCCCCGCCTGCAGGGAAGCGCCGCCCACAAGGCCCCCATCAATGTCTTCCTGCGCGAACAGTTCCCTGGCATTGCTGCCCTTGACGCTGCCGCCATACAGCAGCAGGAGCTTTTTCGAAAGCTCCGGACTTTTCCCCGCCACCAGGGAGCGGATGAAGGCATGGGCCTGCTGGGCCTGGTCCGGTGTCGCGCTCAGGCCCGTGCCAATGGCCCAGACCGGCTCATAGGCCAGAATCAGGTTGGGATGCTGGCCATTGGCCCCCAGGGCCGGCAGAATGGCCTGGACCTGGGCCGCAAGCACCGCCTCGGTGGCCCCCGCGGCCCGTTCCTGCCCGGTCTCGCCAACGCACACCACCGGAATCAGTCCCGACTGCAGGGCGGCCTGCACCTTCCGCAGCACCATGCCATCCGTTTCCCGGAAAATCTGCCGGCGCTCCGAATGTCCGACCAGCACATAGTGACACCCCATGTCGCGCAGCATGGAGCCCGCAATTTCCCCGGTATACGCCCCACCGGGCTCCCAGAACAGGTTCTGTCCGCCCCAGCGCAGTCCGGAGCCCTTGGACAGGCCACTGACGGTATCCAGGAGGGTAAACGGCGGGAAAAGTACCACCTCCGGCACCTTTGGCTCCAGGCCTGCCTCAATGACCGCCTGCACCAGATGCCGCGCATCGGCACTTAGGCCGTTCATTTTCCAGTTGCCTGCTACCATCATGGAGCGCACGTCAAACCTTCCTTTCCTGATACCACTGATTCTGGCAAGACCCGGAGTGTAAAGATTCGTCCGGACAGGGTCAATTTGCGGCCGCGCGCCCGTCGGCGGCTCCCGCAAGGGCCGACAGGCGCCCATACAGGGCCGAAGCGCTGGCCTGGGCCACGTCTCCATCCGCGGCTTCCACCATGATGCGCAGCAGGGGCTCCGTACCGGAGGGGCGGACCAGCATCCGCCCCATTCCCCGGAGCCCTGCCTCCGCCTCCCGCACCGCGGCCTGCACCCGTTCCCGCTGGAAAAATTCCCTGGCTCCCTGCACCTGCAGCCCGAGGAGAACCTGGGGACAGAGCCGGAAGCCTTCCCGCAGCTCGTGCAGCGCCCGGCCCTGGCGCGCGAGAATCGCCAGCACCTGCAGGGCCGCAAGGATGGCGTCCCCCGTGGTATTGGCCGGCGTAATAATGTGTCCGGACGATTCCCCTCCCAGCGGATATCCCAGCTGGCGCATGGCTTCCAGCACGTAGCGGTCCCCCACGGCGGTGCGGTGAAAGGGAATTCCCATCTGTGCCAGTGCCTGCTCAAGGGCCAGGTTGCTCATGAGCGTGCCCACCACACCGGCCAGGCGCCCCCTGCGGTGCATTTCCCCTGCCAGCAGCCAGAGGATTTCATCCCCATCCCAGATGGAACCCCTGGCATCCACCAGCAGGAGCCGGTCACCATCTCCGTCCAGGGCAATTCCCAGGTCTGCCCCGGAAGCCGCCACCTTCTGCCGCAGGGCTTCCGGGGCCATGGAACCGGTCTGCGCGTTGATGTTCAGCCCGTCGGGCTGGACGCCGATCCCCTCCACTTCCGCGCCCAGTTCCGCAAACACCATGGGCGCCACCCGGTATCCGGCCCCATTGGCCCCATCGATGACGACCCGGACGCCACGCAGGTCGAGGTCGGCCGGAAACCTGGTCTTGCAATATTCCACATAGCGGCCGGCGGCGTCGTCGATCCGCCGGGCCTTGCCCAGGCGTTCCGGAGGAACCAGAACCAGGGACTCCTCCATTTCGGCCTCGATGGCCATCTCGGTCGCATCCGGAAGTTTGTAGCCTTCTCCCGAAAAGAACTTGATCCCATTGTCGGAATAGGGATTGTGCGAGGCGCTGATCACGATCCCGGCGTCCGCGCGGAGTGTCCGGGCCAGGTAGGCAATGGCCGGGGTGGGCAGGGGGCCCACCAGCAGGACATCCACCCCGGCTGCGGCAAGCCCCGATTCGAGGGCCGATTCGAACATGTATCCCGACAGCCGGGTGTCCTTCCCGATCACCACCCTGGGGCGGCTGTCTGACCCGCGGGTCAGAATCCGTCCCGCCGCCCATCCGAGCCGCATCACCCAGTCAGGCTGCATCGGCAGCTCTCCAACACGCCCACGCACGCCATCGGTACCAAAGTATTTCCGGTTCATCCCATGTTTCCTGTTTCAGTGCCGGCAAGTGCATCCCAGATCCGGAGGGCCTGGCGGGCTGCGCCCACATCGTGCACCCGGTATATGTCTGCCATGCCCCGGGCGTGGGCCCACAGCATGGCGGCCACACTGCCGCCATCCCGCCGGGCCGGCTCCGGGGTCCCGGTCACCCGGCCAATAAATCCCTTGCGGGATACCCCAAGCAGCACCGGCTGTCCGAGATCCCGCAGCCGGTCGAGATGCCGGAGCAGCTCCAGGTTGCCGCCGTCGGTTTTGGCAAAACCGATGCCCGGATCCACGACGATCGCGTCCCTGGGCAGTCCCGCCGCGCGGCAGGCGGCCACACGCCCGGCCAGAAAATCCCGCACTTCCCCGGCAAGATCCCTGTAGCCGGTTTGCGACTGCATGGTCTGTGGTTCACCGCGCATATGCATGAGGCAGACGTCCATCCCGAGAGAGGCCACCGTTGGCAGGGCTTCCGGGTCGTAGCAGAGGGCACTCACATCGTTGACGAGGACCGCTCCGAGGGCATGGGCAGCCCGCATGACCGGAGCTTTCCGGGTGTCCACAGAAACCGGAAGGGGGATTTCAGAGCGGACCGCCTCAAGTACGGGAAGCAGGCGGCGCAGTTCTTCCGCGACCGGTACGGCGGCAGCCCCCGGCCGGGTCGACTCCGCCCCGATGTCCAGGATGTCCGCCCCCTCCTGCCAGAGCCGGCGGGCGTGGGCCAGTGCCCCAGGCACATCCACATGGGTGCCACCATCCGAAAAGGAGTCGGGCGTGACGTTCAGTATCCCCATGATGCAGGGGCGCCCCTGAAGCCAGGGGCGCCCCTGAAGGTCCGCTGTTCCTCCGGTCAAACGGGATGCTCTCCCGGGTGGAGGTTGGGGACATTGCCCGGCGGGGGAGGCGTCGCCGTGCCCATACCGGCAGAACCACTGCCAAGGCCGGAGACCGGGGTCGCACTTCCCGGACTGCTGTCCTGGGGCGGCCGGGGATCTTTTCCGGCCATGATATCGTTCACCTGGCTGGCGTCGAGAGTTTCATAGCGGAGGAGTGCCTGGGCCATGATCTCAACCTTGTCCCGGTTGTTCTCAACCAGCTGCCGGGCCGCCTGGTACCGCTCCCGGATAATGGCCTGCACCTCTTCGTCCACCGTCTGGGCCGTGCGTTCGGAGACGTTGCTGTGCTTTGTCACCTCACGGCCCAGAAAGACCTCCTCTTCCTTCTCGCCAATCACCATGGGTCCGATGCTGGACATCCCCCACTGGGTTACCATTTTCCGGGCCAGATCCGTCGCCCGCTCGATGTCGTTTCCGGCACCGGTGGTCATCTGGTTGAGGAACACCTCTTCCGCAATCCGTCCGCCCATGAGAATGGAGATATTGTTGAGGATCTCCTGGCGCTCATAGTTGAAACGGTCTTCCGTGGGCAGCTGCATGGTCAGGCCGAGGGCCCGCCCACGGGGAATGATCGTCACCTTGTGGACCGGATCGGTTCCGGGCAGCAGCCTGGCCACCACGGCATGGCCGGATTCGTGGTACGCGGTCGTTTCCCGCTGCTTGTCGCTCATGACGACCGACTTGCGTTCGGCCCCCATCATCACCTTGTCCTTGGCGTCCTCGAAATCGTGCATATCCACGAGGCGCTTGCTCTTGCGCGCGGCCATGAGGGCTGCCTCATTGACGAGGTTGGCCAGGTCGGCCCCGGAAAATCCGGGTGTGCCCCGGGCAATGACCTTGGCATCGACATCGGCCGCGATGGGCACCTTGCGCATGTGGACCTGCAGGATCTGGTCCCGCCCCCGGATGTCCGGCAGGGGAACCGTTACCTGGCGGTCAAAACGGCCCGGGCGCAGGAGCGCGGGATCCAGCACATCCGGCCGGTTGGTGGCGGCGATGACAATAATCCCCTCCGTACCCTCGAAACCGTCCATTTCCACCAGCAGCTGGTTCAGGGTCTGCTCGCGCTCGTCGTTGCCACCGCCGAGCCCGGCGCCGCGCTGGCGGCCAACCGCATCGATTTCGTCGATGAAGATGATGCACGGCGCGTGTTTCTTGGCCTGCTCAAACATGTCCCGGACCCGCGAGGCCCCGACGCCGACAAACATCTCTACAAAGTCGGAACCGGAAATGGAGAAGAAGGGGACACGGGCCTCGCCGGCGATGGCACGGGCCAGAAGAGTCTTGCCCGAGCCCGGGGATCCCATGAGCAGCACCCCCTTCGGAATGCGCCCGCCCAGCCGCTGGAATTTCTGCGGATCCTTCAGGAACTCGACGATTTCCGCGAGTTCCTCCTTGGCTTCGTCCACCCCGGCCACATCGGCGAAAGTGACCTTGTTGTTTTCCTCGGTCAGCATCCGCGCGCGGCTGCGGCCAAAGCTCATGGCACCGCGCCCGCCAGCCCCGCCGCCGCCCATCTGGCGCATGAAAAAGATCCAGACGCCAATAAGCAGGAGCATCGGAAACCAGGAAATCAGGATGGAAAGCAGCAGGGACTGCCCCTCCGGGGGCTTCACCGAAATCTTGACGCCGGCGGCCAGCAGCTGCGGTACCAGCTGGCTGTCGTTCGGTGGCGTATAGACACTGAACTGCTGCCCGGAGCCCAGCGCACCGGTCACATGGTTGCCGTTGATGGTTACCTGTGACACCTGTCCCTGCTTGACACTGCTGACGAACGTGGAGAAGTCCATCACCTGTGCCGGCGTGGTTCTGGTGGTGTTCAGGTTCTGGAACACCAGCATCAGGATGACGCCAATGGCCACCCAGAGCAGTATATTTTTGAAAACGTTATTCATCCCTCACCTCCCCCACCGGGAGTTTAGACTGGGTACAAAGTACCCCATGGTTCGATATTAGCCTTCCTGCAGGGCGGCTGACAATAGCGCGTGTCCTGGCCGCCTGCCAGGCGTTACCGGATCAGCCTGTGCCCCCAACCGTCAGGTCGCGGATCCGCAGGGTCGGCTGGCCTACGCCCACGGGGACGCTCTGCCCCTCCTTGCCGCAGGTGCCGACCCCCGTATCCAGCCGGAGATCGCTGCCAATCATCTCCACCCGGGTCAGGACATCCGGTCCGTTGCCGATCAGGGTTGCCCCCCGGACCGGGTGGGTAATCCGGCCATTTTCGATGAGATAGGCCTCCGAGGCCGAAAACACGAACTTGCCACTGGTAATATCCACCTGCCCACCACCGAAATTGACCGCATAGAGTCCCTTGCGGACGCTGGCGACAATTTCCGCGGGATCCTGGCCACCCGCCTGCATGTAGGTATTGGTCATCCGCGGCATGGGCAGGTGGGCATAGGACTCCCGCCGCCCGTTTCCGGTGGGCTGCGCCCCCATGAGCCTGGCATTGAGGGTATCCTGGAGATAGCCCCGGAGAATTCCGTCCTCAATGAGCACGGTACACCGGGTTGGTGTTCCCTCGTCGTCCATGTTGAGGCTGCCGCGGCGCCGGGCCAGGGTGCCATCGTCCACCACGGTCACCCCCGGCGCCGCCACCCGCTCGCCAATCCGGCCACTGAAGGCGCTGGTTCCCTTCCGGTTGAAATCCCCCTCCAGACCGTGCCCGATGGCCTCGTGCAGCAGTATGCCCGGCCATCCCGGCCCAAGAACCACATCCATGGTGCCGGCCGGGGCCGGCTGGGCCTCCAGGTTGACCAGCGCCTGGCGCACCGCTTCCCGCGCAAATTCTTCTGCCATCCCGCCCTGGAGAAACTCCCGGTAGTCAAACCGCCCCCCGCCTCCCGAGGATCCCTGCTCCCGGCGCCCGTTTTCTTCCGCGAGGACCGTCACGTTGAGGCGGACAAGGGGACGCACGTCGGCGGCCAGGTGCCCGTCCATCCGGGCCACCAGTACGGTCTCAAAACGCGCGTTGAGACTGGCCATGACCTGGACTACACGGGGATCGGCCGCACGCGCCACCGTCTCCAGACGTTCCAGCAGGGCAATTTTTTCCGCATCGGAAATCGAGACCAGGGGATCGGCCGGCCGGTAGAGATCCCGCCCCTCCCGGCGCTGCCAGACCATCGCGCGCGGGGATCCGGCGTGGTGGACAATGGCCCGGGCGGCGTCGGCCGCCCCCAGCAGGGCCTCCACGGCAATCTCGTCCGAATAGGCCAGCCCCTGCCGTTCCCCCTGGATGGCGCGGACACCCACGCCCTGCTCGATACTGTGGCTTCCGGACTTGACCACGCCCTCTTCCAGGCTGTAGCCCTCACTGCGGCTGTACTGGAAATACAGGTCCGCGTCGTCCAGGGCACGCAGGGCAAGGCGGCCAAAGATCTTGTCCAGTACCCCCTCATCGAGGCCCGCGGGGACCAGAAGGGTGTTGCGGGCAGTCTCCAGTGCGGAACCAGTCATCGTGTCACTCCATCTGTCGGCAGGCTGCTGCGCAGTATGCGCCCACAACCAGAATAGAACAAGTCTAAATCTGTTTAGGAACCAGGAGTAGTCGCCCTTTTATCCACAGGCCATCCACACGGTATCCCCTGCCCCATACCCCAGTTATCCACACAAGATATAGTTGGTACAATCCATAAGCAGTCCCACATATTGTGCAAAACGGGTTGACACCCCCCAGGGCATGACCTATATATGGGGGCACCACCCAGAAAGGAGAAGCCCCGCATGCCCCCTCTCTCAAGCCCTGCCATGGACACCCTGGAGACCGCCACCAGCAGCCTCTACCGCGTCATTCGCCGCGACCAGTCGGTCGTGCCCTTTGACGCCAGCAAAATCCACGTCGCCCTGACAAAGGCGTTCCTGGCGGTAGAAGGCGGCACCGGCGCCGCCAGCGCACGCATCCGGGATCTGGTCAGCCGGCTGGCCGGCCAGGTGGTCGAAACCCTGGAACGGCGCCAGCCAGGCGGGGGCACATTCCATATCGAGGACATCCAGGACCAGGTGGAGCTGGCCCTGATGCGGGGCGGAGAGCATGAGGTCGCACGGGCCTATGTGCTGTACCGGGAAGAGCGCGCCCGGGAACGGGCCCGGCAGCAGGTGGTCCCGGAACGGACCGGGGGCGGGATCCAGGTACGCTACCCCGATGGCCGCCAGCATCCCCTGGACCGCCAGCGCCTGCAGGACGTGATTGCCGAATCCTGTGCGGGCCTTGGGGACACCGTTTCGGTTGGGGCCATTTTCCAGGCCACCCTCCGGAACCTCTATGACGGGATCAGCGAGGAGGAGCTGTTCCAGGCCCCCATTCTCGCCAGCCGCGTCCTCATCGAGCAGGATCCGGCCTACGCCTTTGCGACCGCCCGGCTGCTGCTGGACCGCATCCGCCGGGAAGTCCTCGGGGAGGCGGTTACCCAGGCCGAAATGGCCGTCCGCTACCCGGAATATTTCCGGGAATACCTGCAGACCGGGATCCGGCAGGAACTCATTGATCCCCGGCTCGGGCAGTTTGACCTCGACCGCATCTGCGCCGCGCTCCGGCCGGAACGGGACCTGGATTTCCAGTATCTTGGCCTGCAGATTCTCTATGACCGCTATTTCCTGCACGTGCGGGAGCGCCGCATCGAGCTTCCCCAGGCGTTCTGGATGCGCGTCGCCATGGGCCTTGCCGTGGAGGAGATCGACCGGGAAGAGCAGGCCATCGCCTTCTACGGGGTACTCTCCCGCTTCGACTTTGTCAGCTCCACGCCCACCCTGTTCAATTCCGGCACGCTCCGGCCCCAGCTTTCCAGCTGTTTCCTCACCACAGTGGCGGACGACCTGGACGGCATCTACGAGTCCATCAAGGACAACGCCCTGCTCTCCAAGTATTCCGGCGGGCTGGGGAACGACTGGACACCGGTCCGTGCGCTTGGTTCCTACATCAAGGGCACCAACGGCAAGTCCCAGGGCGTCGTGCCTTTCCTCAAGGTAGTCAACGACACCGCCGTGGCGGTGAACCAGGGAGGAAAACGCAAGGGAGCCGTCTGCGCCTATCTGGAGACCTGGCACCTCGACATCGAGGAATTTCTGGAACTGCGCAAGAACACCGGCGATGACCGGCGCCGGACCCACGACATGAACACCGCCAACTGGATTCCGGACCTCTTCATGGAACGGGTCATGGCCGACGGGCAATGGACGCTCTTCAGCCCCAATGCCGTTCCGGACCTGCACGATCTTACGGGCAGCGCCTTCCGCGCCCGCTACGAGGAATACGAGCGCATGGCGGATGCCGGACAGATGGCCCTGTTCCGGAGGGTGCCTGCCCTGCAGCTCTGGCGCAAGATGCTCACCATGCTGTTCGAAACGGGGCATCCCTGGATCACGTTCAAGGATCCCTGCAACCTGCGCAGTCCCCAGCAGCATGTGGGGGTGGTGCACAGTTCCAACCTCTGTACCGAAATCACCCTCAACACCAGCGACCGGGAAATCGCCGTCTGCAACCTCGGATCCGTCAATCTGGCCGCCCACCTGCGCATCCCTGCGGTCGGGGATCCCCTGTTCCTGCGGGAAACCGCCACGGCAGACGAAATCCTGTCCATGATCGATACCGAGAAGCTGGCGTGCACCATCCGCGTGGCCATGCGCATGCTGGACAACGTGATCGACATCAACTACTACGCCCTCAGCACGGCGCGCAGCAGCAACCTGCGCCACCGCCCGGTCGGACTCGGACTCATGGGCTTTTCCGATGCCCTGCTGGCCCTGCGCATCCCGTACGCTTCCCAGGCGGCGGTGGAATTCGCCGACATCAGCCAGGAAATCATTGCCTGGCATGCGATTGATGCCTCTGCCGGGCTCGCACGGGAGCGCGGCAGCTACCGGAGCTTCCCCGGCTCCCTGTGGAGCCAGGGCGTACTGCCCATCGACAGCATCGAGATTCTGGCCAAAAGCCGCAGCGGCGGCGTGGACCTGGACCGCACCCAGCACCTGGACTGGTCCGCCCTGCGGGAGAAGGTCCGGGGCGGCATGCGCAACAGCAACTGTCTCGCCATTGCCCCCACCGCCACCATTTCCAACATTGTCGGCGTCAGCCAGGGGATTGAGCCCATCTACCAGAACCTGTATGTCAAGTCGAACCTGTCCGGCGAATTCACCGTGGTCAACGCGGAACTGGTGCGCGATCTCAAGCGCCTGGATCTCTGGGACGAGGTCATGGTCAACGACCTCAAATATTTCGATGGCTCGGTCATGCCTGTCGACCGGATTCCCGCACGCCTGAAACCCCTCTACGCCAACGCCTTTGAAATTGATCCGTCCTGGCTGGTGGAGGCCGGTGCGCGGCGGCAGAAATGGCTCGACCAGTCCCAGAGCCTCAATCTCTATTTTGGCCAGCCCTCGGGAAAGAAAATTGACGAGACCTACCGTCTGGCCTGGAGCCGCGGGATCAAGACGACCTACTACCTGCGCTCCCTGGGCGCCACGGCCGCGGAAAAATCCACGGTCCATACGGGCACCCTCAATGCGGTACCCGGACAGGCCCGGGCCTGCGCCATCGAGGATCCCACCTGCGAGGCCTGCCAGTGAACCGGACGGCACATGGTGGGTCAAATTTCACGAAGGAGAATAAAAAATGCTGAATTTTGATGGGGGAGACCGGTCCGCAGACGGCCAGATGGCCATGCCTGCCTACCGCCAAACGCCGGAGCGCGGCGATGGCGGGATACAGGCCCAGAGTTTCGAGCGGGTCCGCGCGGAAGACAAGCGCATCATCAATGGCCATGCCGATGTCAACCAGCTGGTACCGTTCAAGTACCACTGGGCCTGGGAAAAATACCTGGCGGCCTGCGCCAACCACTGGATGCCCCAGGAGGTGCAGATGGCGCGCGACATCGCGCTCTGGAAAGACCCGAAAGGGCTGACCGAAGACGAGCGCCGCATCGTCAAGCGCAATCTTGGATTTTTCGTGACCGCCGACAGCCTGGCGGCCAACAACATCGTGCTCGGCACCTACCGCCACATTACGGCCCCCGAATGCCGGCAGTACATGCTGCGCCAGGCCTTCGAGGAGGCCATCCACACCCACGCCTACCAGTACATTGTCGAATCCCTGGGCCTGGACGAAGGCGAGATTTTCAACATGTACCATGAGGTTCCGGCCGTCCGGGCCAAGGACGAATTTCTCATCCCCTTCATCGAGACACTGGCCAATCCGGAGTTCCGGACCGGCACGCCGGAAAACGACCAGGCGCTGCTGCGCTCGCTGACCGTTTTCGCCGCCATCATGGAGGGCACGTTCTTCTATGTGGGCTTCAGCCAGATTCTGGCCATGGGCCGGCAGAACAAGATGGTGGGCGCCGCCGAACAGTACCAGTACATCCTGCGGGACGAGTCCATGCACTGCAATTTCGGCATCGACATGATCAACCAGATCAAGATCGAGAACCCGCATCTCTGGACGGAGGAGTTCCAGCAGGAAATCAGCGGCCTCATCCGGAAGGGCGTGGAACTGGAGTGCGCCTATGCCGACGACACCATGCCCCGTGGCGTCCTGGGTCTCAATGCCCCCACCTTCAAGGATTACGTCCGCTATATCGGGGACCGCCGCCTGGCCCAGCTCGGGCTGCCCGCCCAGTGGCCCGGGATCCAGAATCCCTTCCCCTGGATGAGCGAAATGATGGACCTGAAAAAAGAGAAAAACTTTTTTGAAACCCGGGTCACCGAGTACCAGACGGGGGGTGCCCTCAGCTGGGACTGACCGGCAGGCTTCGTTGGACGGCACATAAAGTGAGTTGCCGCCACATAACATGAGACTGGCGCGACACATACAAGTGCGATCAAAAGAGACCAGTCAGCCAGCCAGCTAAACGCAGGCTGCCACTTCTTGTGAAGTGGCAGCAAAACGCAAAAATCTCGTCTCCTGCGTAATGTCTAACCATAATTCGAATGTCCACCGTGCAGCGTAAGCGGACCTGCCCGTTCGGCCGGGGCCAAGTGTTATCGGCGATTATCAATCAAGCCCTTAAATACCTTGGGCTGCATAAGCGGCAGCGGGGTGCCGGAAATACGCTTTGACGGTCTCGGGCGTGGCTGACAGTGTCTGCATGAATGCGATGGCTTTTTCCAGCAGGCTCTTCTTGCCATG
>JAKARO010000030.1 GCA_021821885.1 Pseudomonadota bacterium | reverse complement strand
TTTTTTCTTCTGCCACCATGCAGTGGCTGTCCTGCCATGTCGCCAGGACCGTCAGTTATACCCTAGGGGGTGTTTTCGCGGGGATGCTTCCAATATAGCGTATTGACCACCGTGTGCTTCATGCCTGAAGATCACTCTTTTTTACCGGGATGTTCCGGCCTGGGGGGTGCGGAAACCCTGTGGTGATCCGGGCGGGCAGCTCCATCTGCAGACAGCCCTGATTCTGTTTGTGTCTCGGGCCGGTGGACGGGGTGGTGTGCTGGCCGGCAGCCTGGAGGATTTGGCGGGTTCCGGAAAACCCGGATATGGTGCCGAAGGGACTGGTTGGTCCTTGTACTGTCCTCATCCTGGCGGAACACGGTATAGATGGATGGGCCTGCCTGGTTCCGTCAGGAAGGAGGGGGCATTTTTTCTGGCCGAAGGTCTGCGCGTTAGGATGAAGAAGGTTGCCAGTATCGCGGATATCCACCAGCACGGGTGATTTTGAGCTTCTGCAGGCGTTCTGCCGCGGCTTCTGCGGCGTTCCTCGTTGGAAGCGGGCCCACTAGTACCCGGTACAGGCGGCTGCCAGCCAGGGTGCCGATGCAGGAGC
This sequence comes from Pseudomonadota bacterium, assembly GCA_021821885.1. Lineage (GTDB taxonomy): Bacteria > Pseudomonadota > Gammaproteobacteria > Acidithiobacillales > Acidithiobacillaceae > Igneacidithiobacillus. The sequence goes on along the minus strand of JAKARO010000030.1, from coordinate 7,327 downwards.
TGAAGGACGCAGACCGGAGTTTTTCTTCCAGGCTGCGTGCCATGGACACCAATCCGAAAGCTCCCGTTTCTGTATACCATCCGGTTTCCGTGCAGGCTGTACGGGACAGTTTGCCGGATCCGTCCGGAACGGGCCGGGATCCCGGGGCCCGTTTCAAATGGCCGGAGAGAACGGGTGCTATTGCTGGTGCCGGGGATGTTCTATGGGAAGGCTGGGGCGGTTGCGCAGCTGTCTGTCCTTTTTTCGGGGTAACCGCCGAGAGGCCGGAAGCAGTCGGGACAGGGGCCGAAGCGGGGCGAAGCATCAGATGGACAGTATGGAGTTTCCTGCCCCCAGAATTCCGGTCGAAAAAATGGGGAAAGACGGCCATCGCCAGAGCAAGCAGAATGATGAGTCCCAGTAGTAGAAAAACCAGTCCCAGAAGAACCCCTGGCCGTTTGGTGCCCTGCAATTGTGGCTTTTGCGCCATCCGTCCCGCCTCCTGTACCAGATCAAGCCGATGGTACCAGCAGGGGCTGCATCTTTTAAGCCTTTCTCTGGATCAGATACAGGATGGTGCCATTCATCCTGACGCTTCAGACGCGTCTGGACGCCCCGCGGATCCCCGGCTGCAGGGAAACGTCCGGGGTGTTTCATATGGGGAGTGCGCCTGTCAAACATGTGTCATGGCCTGAATTTCCTGTTTCGGCGCAGGCAAACCGCACCCGCTCCACCCATCGTATGATTCCTGCCTGGACATCTCCGTTTCCAGCATGTGCTTCTCCGCTCCTGAAACGGCATTGCGGGAGTTCTGGCGCCGAATTATTGCCTTCAGGCTTTCCGAGATTCCTGTATTTCCCGCTCCAGGGCTTCCAGACGGGTGCGGATGGAATCGGGATAGGTCGCCTGTCTGGAATTGAGCATTGCGGACGTGAGCGCGTCGAGGCAGGCATTGATGCCATTGCCCAAGGCGTCCAATCGGGCGTTGAGGCCGTCGAGACGACCATTGAGGCGGGCGAACCCATCCTCCATCGTTCCGGTCAGGCGGTCCACACGGCCATCCAGCCGGTCCACCCTTCCACCAAGTTCCTGGACATCCTTGTCCAGGGCGTCCAACCGCGCGCGCAACTCCCCGATGCTGGGGGCGATCACGCCTTCCAGGAGCTTTCGCAAGCTATCAAGGTTTCCTGAATGTCGATGTCGAAAGTATGGGGCACCCAACAGCCAAAAGGAAGCCTTACGGTCCCGGCTGAGGCCGGTCCATGGCCAGCCCGTGAGCGGGCCGGCATCAACATTTTGTAGTTCCCTGAAAAGGGCTGCGACCGCCAGGCTGCTGTGCCTCACCCTCCGGGAGCCATATAAGGCAGTGGCGATTACCGAACACCTGTCCGGGCATGAGCGGTGCTGACCGAAACACCAAAGGTGGTGGCAATCTCACGCACGGATGCCCCGCCGTCGCGCAGAGGGCGCTCCTGGGCGCGTTTCTCCCAGTTGGCCACCCCTTAACTCCTTCCCCGGTGTAGTTTGTGGCGTAGCGGCCCTCTGGTTTTCTCCCTGGCCGCGTCACGTTCGGCCTTGCGTTCCCTGGCCAGCCCGTCCGGGATGATCGGCCTCAGCTACTCGTAGAGGGTGGAGCGCCTTAAGCGGTATCGGTAGATGGCACATGTTTTGCCCATTGGCCTGGGGCTGTCCTTTTTTCGCATCCCAATGGTGCGAAAATCTTAAAATAATGTGTTTTTTTAGATACCCATGTGGAGAACCATATGTCTGACCCGTTGGAAGTCTTCGTCCGCCTTACCGGCGCCTCCGGGCCCTGCGCGGGATGGATGCCGACGTACGCGCAGTGGCTGGCCCCCCATGTTCCTGAAATCACCGACCGCTTCTATGAACGGCTGCTCGCGGAGCCTGAAACCAGCCAGATCCTGAACGGACGCGTTGATGCGCTGAAGGCGACCCATAACGCCTGGCTGCGGGACCTGCCCGGCGGCCACTACGACGATGCCTTTTACACGCGCCAGAAGCAGATCGGGAAAACGCACGTGATCGCGAAGATTCCGCCGCTCTTTGTGGCCGCGAGCTTCAGCATCCTGCGCGCCCTGATCTTCCAGCGCCTGCAGTCAGAGCTGGAAAACCGGGAGGTGGAGGATCAGGGACACAAGTGTACCCGCGCCCTTGGCAGGCTGCTGGATACCTGCCAGTTCCTGATCGACCAGGCGTACGAGGAAGACCGCATGGAACGGCTGAGCAGCGCATCGGGGCTGTCCAGACCGCTGCTGGAAAACCTGACCAGCCTGCGCCAGCGGTAAGGATTTCAGGGGGCGCGGTGCCTCCTGGACGGTGGAACCAGATAAAAACACAAGGGGACAATCATGCGGGAACAGGTTCTTGGCAGTATTCTGGACGAACTGGACGGATCTGCGGCAGATATCGGGGCATCAGCGATCATCTCCCTCGACGGGCTTGCCGTCGCTTCTTCCCTGGCGCAGGTCATGATCAAGGGGGAATCCGGTTACGTTATTCTCATCTACGCCGGAAAGGAAGCCGTGCTGACCATTATTGCCCGCAAGGAAGCAAAACTCGGCCTGATTTTCCTCGGCGCCAGCCGTGCCGCCAAAGGCATTGCCGCAGCCCGGTGATATGCACAACTTTGGGCAGAAATGTAACAAAATGTAACAATAGGCCGGGAAATGACAAAACCAAGGCCCAGATGAGCAGACCGCATCGGGCACGCGCATCTCGATGTGGAGCCCAGCGGTTGTTGCCTTCAAAGCAAGAGAACCGGCCGCCACTTTCGGAAGCGATACGGCCTAAAAACCGGCTTCCCGGTCTATATTGACATCGCTTCTTTCAAGCCAGGCCGCAACCCTTCCCCGGTTCCTGTTCTCCGCCCGCTTCTCCAGCAGGTCCCGTTCAGGACCTGCTGGAATGCCAAGATCCAGAAGAATCTGCTGGAAGGCATTGGAGTTCCTTGTGTGGTAATGGCGCTCCCGACGCTCAATGGTAGCCCTTATTCTCTCTTTCCTGATGCACTCCCGCAGACCCAGATTCTCCCGTTCGCCCTCCCGGATTCCCGTTTTCAGGTTTTTGACCTGGTTTTCCAGATTTTTGACGTATCCATCCTGATATATGTAGCAGTTCAGGTCTGAATATCCCTGCCTGCCGGTGTTCTCCATGGATGGCCCATCTTCCATTATCCTGTCCGGAAAACTCGAAAAACCGGCTTCCCGGTCTATATTGGCGTCGCTTCTTTCGAGCCAGACCGCAACCCTTCCCTGGTTATCCTGCTTTGCCAGCTTCTCCAGCAGGTCCCGTCCAGGACCAGATGGAATGCCAAGATCCGAAAGAATCTGCTGGAAGGCATTGGAGCTTTTCATCTGGTCATGCCGTTCCTGCCGCTCAATGGCGGTTCTCTTCCTCTCTTTCCTGAAACACTCCCGCAGATCCCTGTTCGCCTGCCCGATTCCGTGGAGTTCCGCTTCCAGGCTAATGATCTGCACCCGCAGTTTTCTGGCGTAGTTCCGGGCGATCAGTTCCATTCCGGCCATTTCTGCACCGGATGCGGTATATCCAAACATTCCGTCGCGGATAATTTCAAAATTGCCCATGTCTTCTCCCATGTATTTCTACCGGGGAGAGTATCCGCAGGATTTTGACCTGCCACGCGGGATGCCCCGGACAACCTGAAAAACTGCTGCCACTATTTTATGCTAGTTAACGGAAAGGGAAGATGTCCAGTTGGCATTGCCATCTGGAACGGGAAGCCATGTATCCAGCGTGCCGGCCTTCTGACCACACAAATACGCCGGAATACATAAAAAACTGGAATGGTTAACTCCGGTTATCTCTGTTTTCTGCAGAGGAAGATCTGGCCCTGGCCGCTTCCATGTTCTGCATGGTTGTCACCGCCTCCCCAAGCTCTTCCTGGAAGATATGGCTATGTATGCGCAGCTGGTTGAGCAGGCGATGGAGATCTTCGCGTGTTCCGCTCTCCCGTATCCTCAGAATTTCCTGCCCAAGGGCATGAACTGTTTCATGCTCGGCCAACAGGACATCTATGCCCGGCAGATCTGGCATATGGGCGTGCAGCCAGGCCATGACGGGGCAGGAAGACAGTTCTGTGTTCCCGCAAAGATCCGGATTCAGTGCAGCCTGTTCTGCCGCATGCACCCACCCAAGATGCCGGTACAGGGCCAGCAGCGGCGTGTCTGTATCCCCCTGGCCGAGGACAAAGGTACGCACAAAATCCGCCACCGTCTCTGTTTCCAGTGGTCTGGCAATGGCGTACCCCTGGAGATAGTTGACCTCCATTTCCCGCAGGAGGGCAATATGCGCCTCGCTTTCCACGCCCTCCACGGTAATGATAACGCCCATTCCCAAACCAAGTGTGACAAGACTCTCAACAAACATCAGGTCCTGGGGTTTATTCGGCAGCTCACGGATAAAGCCCTGGTCAATCTTGATCTCATCAATCGGCAGATTCTTGAGCCGTAGAAGCGAAGCATAGGCGCTCCCCACATCGTCCAGCGCGATTCTCACGCCGGCACTACGGAACCGGTGAAGGTGTCCAAGAGCAACGTCCTGTTCGAGAATTTCTCCAATCTCCAGAACTTCCAGTACCAGAGCCTCCGGAGATATATCCGGATGGCTCTTCAGGATGCCAAAGACAGCATCGGCAAATGCGGGGTGATCCAGCTCTTCCGGGGTAACATTGACACTGAGGAAGAGATCCAGCCCATCTTCCCGCCATTGCTCCAGCTGCCGCATTCCCGTTTGCAGCACAAAATGCCCCAGCGCCTGACGTTCCGGCACGCCAAGGGCAGGGAGGAACCGGTCAGGTGAATCTTCCCGATCCTCCCGGTGCCAGCGGACCAGGGCCTCAAGGCCCTCTACCCGGCCTGTCGCGAGGGAGACCATGGGCTGATAGCGTAGCGTCACGGATCCATCCGCCAGGGCCTGCATAAAATCCTGGCGCAATATTTCATCGCCCATGTTGATGGTAGCGAGACCAGGACGATAGATCTGCGCCCAGCCACCATCCCCGCGCCTCGGGCGCGCCTTGGCCGCATACATGGCCTGATCGGCATGACGCAGGAGAAGATCGGCGTCACCCTCGTCGAAGGGATGGATACTCAGCCCCAGGCTGGCCCGGATGCGAACCGTTCTCCCATCAATCAGAAAAGGTTGCGCAATCACCCTCTGGAGACGGGCCAGAATCTGGTCCAGCTCATCCATGTGGCGCAGATTCTCCAGCAGCAGCACAAACTCGTCTCCGCCAGGGCGTGCCACACTATCTGTCCGGCGCACTGCGGCTTGCAGGCGGCCAGCCATTTCCTTGAGCAGTCTGTCGCCGGCGGCGTGACCGTAGTTGTCATTTACCGGCTTGAAGGCGTCGAGGTCGAGAAAGCAGACCGCCAGAAGGCGCTCCTGGCGGTCTGCCCGCGCTATGGCCTGATCCAGAACCAGTTGCAGGCCATGGCGGTTGAGTACGCCAGTCAGGCTATCGTGGTTGACCTGTCTGGTCAGGGTGCGGTTGAAATCCTGGTGCTGCTCTTCCCGGCGCCGGTCAAGGGAAAGAATCCGTCGATAGGAGAAAAAACTGAATCCAAGCGCAAGGGTCAGGAAGAGCAAAGGGAACTGGATGTGCCGTCGCCACCAGGCCGCCAGCCACTGGTCTCTGGGGACGGAGACGAAAGCGGTCAGGGGATAATGGTGCAGGCGGGTGAAAGCCCCAAAACGGTAGTCATGGCTCTCCGGAACGAAACCCTCATAAGACCCGTGGCGCAGTGCAGGATGTGCCCGCAGGATGCGCAGCAGAGAGCCAGGCTGGGGGGGGGGGCTGGCAGACAGCCCGCCTGGATTGCCCTGGACCAGGCCAGCAGCTACCCCCTCGTGCAATTGCAGATGGCCCAGAAAACTTTCGGTCCTGCGAAAGCGCATGGGGGTATACAGGAAAAACCGGGGCTTTCCACCTGGCGAAAAGACCGTATAGATCAGGCCAATACCCCGGTGCCCCACCAGAGGCCCCGCAACCGGGCGATACACCAGCATGCCGTGGTAGTGTACCGCCTGCTGCAAACCAGGCCATAGCGCCGGATCGTCGCGAAGGTCGGGTAGCGGCTGCCCGGACGGAACGGCCGTGGAGGCGATGACCTGTCCGTTCAGGGCAACGAGATCCGCGCTGGCAATATCAGGGGATACCGCATGGTAATCCGCCAGGATGGACCGGCAGAGGCGCGGATGATGCAGCAGGCCGTCCACGCGCTGCAGTTGCCGGCCCAGAAACCGGAGCGCGGAGGCTTTGCCGTCCAGGCTGTTTTGCAGGGCCTTCGCAACCATGCCACTTTCCACCGCCAGACGGTACTGGCCATCTTCTTTATACCCCTGCCAGGAAAACCAGGCGTACCATCCGGCAAAGGCCAACGTCCCAATAAAACCGGCCCAGTAGGCGACAGTGAAAACGCGCTGCTGCTTTGTCACAAAGAACCCTCTTCTGGCCAGATGATGGTTTTTTCGGCGTCTTTCAGGGCAGTGGCACGGTTCGGCAAGCTGTCTTCTGCCGCATGTCCGTTTCGTACTGCACGGACAGGGTTCTCAGCCCACTCTGCAGATAGGTCTCCAGCTCGTTCATCGCCAGCCCCTGTATTTTCTGTCCGCCTCTTCCAAGGATAACCGCTGGAAGCGGATCCTGCCCGGTCGTGCGGGAGATCTCCGGTTGTGTCCCGGACGGAAACACCAGATACCGGCGGTGGGGGATAAGTTTTACCGGATCACCGGGGTGTTCTTCAGGCTGATCATAACGCGGCATTGAACGTGTTGGTAAGGCTCTATGATCTGGAGATCACCCGGTTCACTTGAGGATACTGCTGTCTAGAATCGGACCCAATCACGGGATCGTCTCACGGCCAGCTGTGAACAGGTTATGGATGCTGCAAGATCTGAGTCCGTGCCTCCGCGCCGTCAATATCCAGCGAGAGCAGACGTTGATCTGGAGTGAAATCTGTCGAAAATGGAGGGTGTACAAATAACTGTGTAACTGGTTATCTGCGACTAACGGGAAGGAGAAGAACCAGTGACCAGTACCCGGAAGAAGACCGATGCCCTGCCCGACGAGCTCCTGAAAGGCTGCCGCACTCCGGAAGACATTCTGGGCGAGCATGGCTTGTTGAAGCAGCTGACCAGGCGGATGGCCGAAAGGGCCCTTGAGGCGGAAATGGGCGACCGCCTTGGGTACGAGACCTATGCCCCGGAGGGACGGGGCACCGGCAACAGTCGAAATGGCAAGAACAAGAAAACCGTCCAGAGTGATGCAGGGCAGTTCGAAATCGGGGTGCCGCGGGACCGGGAAGGG
>JAKARO010000019.1 GCA_021821885.1 Pseudomonadota bacterium | reverse complement strand
CAACTGGCGCTTTTGGGAGCCAGAGCTGCCTCTGCGCCTGCTCAACGCATGCATGGACCACAGGCCTGTCCGGCTGGCGGCTGAGAAAGGTTCATAGGCATGTGGTGAAATGGTTGCCATATATGCCCTCCGCGATAGGGTTTTCTTGGTTTGGAGTCGCGCAAGTATCGCATATGGAATGCAGGATATCGGAAGGAGTTACAGTAACAGCATGTTTTTTATTGGCGCCCCGGATACGAATCGAACGTACGACCTACCGCTTAGGAGGCGGTTGCTCTATCCACTGAGCTACCGGGGCACGGCGAACATTATATCATCGAATGCGCCAGAAAGAGTATTCCAGCCTAGATGAGGATGGTGAAGTAGGCCAGGTAGCAGAGCCCATTGAACAAAAAGTAAATGGGCTTCAGCTCCCGGCCGCTTCGGACGATCAGGAACAGGTATCCTGCAGCAAGCAGGGTTAGGCCGGCTCCCAGGAGGACAGGTGGGGTTGGTTTCCAGGTGGTCAGGGAAATGCCAATAGCAGGCAGCAGGGAACCCTGGAAGACCAGTGCCCCGGTAATGTTGCCGATCGCCAGGGTGTCCCTGTTACGTTTGACCCAGAGGATTGCATTGATTTTTTCTGGCAGTTCTGTCGCTACGGGCACAACAAGCAGTGAAACGATCAGGGCAGAGACCCCCAGCGAGCCAGCCAGGTTTTCTACCCCGCTCACAAAAAGCCGGGCGCCATAGACGATCCCGGCCAGGCCGATGGCCATCTGGAGCAGGGCGATAAAAAGCGATGCCCGAAACCCTGTCCGCTCGAGGTGTAGGGGCTTTTCAGCTTGTGTGCCATGTCCTGTAGCAACAAGACCCTCCGATGCGCGCAGTGTGACCAGGATGTAAAAAAAATAGGACAGCACCAGTACAATAGTGATGCCTGCCCTTGCTGCCTGCTCCCGATGGGAAACAAAGAGGGTTAAAACGGAAAGACCAAATACCAGAAGGAACCAGGAGAGATCCCGCAGCAGCCCAGCCCGCTCGGGGACCAAATTGCTATACCACCCCCTTCTTGCCCCGGCATAGGCGGCTACCAGAAACAGGCTAAGCGTGGAAAGCATTAGTGGAGCTCCCAGTATGGCGCCGATGCCAACTTCACTGCCAATTTCTGGATTGTGCGTGCCGCCGGTAAAAGAAATTGCAATGATGGGTACCATGGTTTCCGGGAGGGCAGTACCTACAGCGGCAAAAATGGAGCCTGTTACCCCCTCGGAAATCCCCAGGCGGTGGCCTATGTGTTCCAGGGCGTTGGTAAAGAACCCTGCACCTGCCAGGATGAGCAGCAGTGCGGAAGCGAGTAAAATGAAATTCATGAAGTCCTGCACGGTCCTGTTTCCAGAATGGTTTGCCCGAATTGGTTGCTGGCCAGTCTTCTGCCTGGCCGGCATTGCATAGTGGGCGGCAGCGTGCTGGTCATGGCTGGTGCCCTTGTTCGGGGTTTGGCCCGGGTCCGCAGAAATGGTACTGCCATTCCCATAAGGGTGGAGTGCTTGCCCCTGTCGGCTGCGCCCGTGCGTGGAGCTGTTTTGCAGTCCGGGTGCAGGTCTCTGTCAGGAGTGGATTCCTCCTGCGCATGGGGTGGCGGGAACAGGGATTCAACGCGGTTTCTCCTGCCGTCGCCTTGCCACCCCCTGATGGCCCAGGTAGGGAGGCGCCGCAGATTGGCGACGGCCAGCGAAATCCTCTGCCGGGTATCGGTGAACAGTTTTCTCGGGAAGGCGATGGGGCGCACCAGCTGGACACCGCCGTCTACAATCCTGAAAACAGTTTTTCCCGGCGGCGGGATAGCCGAAATCATGGAGAGGCCGGTTCACCGCGAGGGGTGTTCCGACTGGCTTTTAGGCCACTCTCCTGGCCGGCAGGGGGGCTGGATCTGCAGACGGCCCACAACCATCTGCGAACCGGCAAGGGAGGCATGCCGGACACCTTCGCCAGCTTTTCTGTCCTTATCCCGGCTGCTGGCCCAAATGCAGCACCACCATCTGCCGTTGGTCTGTGTGCATCCATCTGTTCCATAAATGCCATACTAACAGGAACGCACCGGAAATTTGAGGGCCATGCTGGTGCGGCAGGTGTTCCCGGAATTCTCGCTGGGTATTGGCTCCCATGATGTCCAGTAGGAGAAAAGGAGAATCCTGCTGCAGTACATTGGCTGCGGGGGTTGCAGAAACACCAATTTTGCGACACTGTGGAACCGGGAAGGCCGGAGGGCAGACGCATGCAGCAGCTTTGCCATTTTTTTGACCGGGACATCTATTATATAGAAGGTGGGGGTACAACTCCTGCCGTTTTTTATATTGCAGACAGGGACGCTGGAGGCATTCTGGTCAATGCACCAGTTTTCCGCACGGATCTTCTGGCTTCTCTGCAAATGGATGTGCCACTGAACATCCTGTTTCTGCCCAGCCGTTTTGGAGCGACAGATCTGGATCAGTGGAGGAATGCGGGGGTCCGGTTAGTGGCACAGCCAGTCGAAGGACAACATATGGGGCTTTCCCTGGATGTTCCGCTTGACGGCCGGTTACGGTTAACGCGTACTATTGATTTTCTGCCGATGGGCGGACGAACGGAGGGCAGTTGTGCCCTGCGTCTGCGGAATCTTCCGGGAGCCGTTTTTTTTGGACCCGTCCTCGAAAGTGAGGAGCCAGATGGCTGGCCAACCCTGGTCCCCCACCAGGACGACAGCTCCTGGGAAAACCGCATTTTTGGGAGTCTTGGGCTTCAGGATATCCGGTATGAATATGCCTTTTCTGACAGTTTCATATTCGGCCGGACCCCCTTTGGACCATCTGCAGATATTCATATTGCCGGCCGGCTGCGCAATTTTCTGGGGCCCGACTGATGGGGTCCGCTGCAGAGTTCAGAGAAATGGCGTATAGTGCCGGTCCTGTTTCTCTTTGCGTGGTATGAATGGATAATGATATGAGTGCTGAAAGTGGTCTCCGTTTTTCTGATTTTGCCCTGGCGGAACCCCTGCAGCGGGCTGTTGCCGAGATTGGCTATGAACAGCCCTCTCCCATCCAGGCTCAAAGTATTCCTCCCCTGCTTGAGGGCCGGGATGTCATTGGTCTCGCGCAAACCGGGACGGGAAAAACGGCGGCTTTTGCCCTTCCCCTGCTGAGCGGGGTCCGCCTTGATCTGCGCATGCCACAACTGATGGTGCTGGCACCTACCCGTGAACTGGCAATCCAGGTGGCGGAGGCCATGCAAAGTTACGCCAAATTTCTCCCAGGGTTTCATGTGCTCCCAATATATGGGGGCCAGTCCATGGGGCTGCAGCTCAAGCACCTTAGCCGGGGCGTCCATGTTGTTGTTGGGACTCCTGGGCGGATACAGGACCATCTGCGGCGTAAAACACTGGTGCTGGACCATCTGCAGGCGGTGGTGCTGGACGAGGCCGACGAGATGCTGCGCATGGGTTTTATTGATGCTGTCGAAGATATTCTGCAGCACACTCCCGAGACGCGGCAGGTAGCCCTTTTTTCAGCGACGATGCCGGAGGCTATCCGCCGTATAGCCAAAACCTATTTGCGGGACCCGGTTGAAATCCGGATCCGGAGCGCTACCACGACGGTTTCTTCCATCCGGCAACGTTACTGGCAGGTTTCCGGCACACACAAGCTGGATGCCCTTACCAGAATTCTGGAAGTTGAAGAGAGTAACGCCTGGATCATTTTTGTCCGCACCAAAACAGCTACGGTGGAGTTGGCGGAACGCCTGGAAGCGCGGGGATACGCATGTGGCGCGCTTAATGGTGACATGAGCCAGGCGTTGCGGGAACAGACGGTCGAGCGGCTCAAGTCGGGCTCCCTGGACATTGTGATTGCTACGGATGTGGCCGCCAGGGGTCTGGATGTAGAGCGGATTACCCATGTGATCAATTATGATATTCCGAATGATACGGAAGCCTATGTCCACCGGATAGGCCGTACGGGAAGGGCCGGACGCAAGGGAGAAGCCATTCTTTTTGTGGCTCCCCGGGAGCGCTACCTGCTGAAAGCCATAGAGCGGGCTACTGGCCAGACCATTGAGTCGATGCATCTGCCGAGCCTTGCCGATGTCGCAGATCGCCGCATGGCCCAGTTCAAGGACCAGCTGACAGCGGTGCTGGGAAGCGAAGACCTGCAGGCATTTGAGGCGCTGATAGCGTCCTATCAGGAGGAGCACGACACTGGTCTTGGTGAGATTGCGGCTGCGCTGGCCTATCTGGTGCAGAAAGACAAGCCGCTTCTCCCGGAGGCAGAACTGCGGGGGCACCTGGACTCTGAGTCTTCTGGACAGGGGCGACAGGGTCGCATGCCGTCCCGCCAGCAGGCCGAACCCCCTGCTGCATCCAGGGAAAGAAACCGTGCCGGAAGCGGCGGAGAAAAATCGGGCAGGGAAGAAGGGCAGGCTATGCGTCTCTACCGCCTTGAGGTCGGGACAAGCCATGGTGCACAGGTAAAAAATATTGTTGGCGCAATTGCCAATGAATCGGGCATACCAAGCCGCCTCATACGCAAGGTACAGCTGGAATCCGAATACAGCATCGTGGAACTCCCGGCAGATCTGCATGATTCGGTTCTCCAGCATCTCAGGAAAACTTGGGTATGCGGGAGACCGCTGCAGATTTCTTCCCTGGATGAAGCAAGAGAGGGCTCAGGAAAAGGCCCGAGAAGCCGGAATGGAAAAGCCGTTGAGAAGCGCGAAGAGCGCGAGGTGCTGGGTCTCAAGAAAAAGGTGGCCCCGTCCGTGACAAAGAAAGATTTCGCAAAGGGGGCAAAAGATAAGGGGCAGGCCAGAAAAAACAAAAACCGGTGAAGCAAGAATCTGGACCGGTCAACTTCCCCGCAAGGGGGAGGGCGGAGAAACTCCGCCCTGCGTTGGGTTGTTACGCCCGGCGCACTTTTTCAGCCTGCAGACCCTTGGGGCCACGGGTGACTTCAAAGCTCACCCTTTCACCCTCGGCCAGGGTCTTGAAGCCGGTCCCTTCAATGGCGGAATGGTGCACAAACACATCTTCCTTGCCATCTTCGGGTGTAATGAATCCAAACCCCTTGCTGTCATTAAACCACTTTACTGTACCAACCGCCATGTTACACCCCAAATAATCAAGATCGCCGAACTGGCTATCGTCAGAATAGCACATGGTTGAAAAAAAGCAAAACAATATAGTTTTGCCGGCTTCTGCTATGGTATTATTCACGGCATCCTGCATGGAGAATAAGGCAATGGCAAGTCGCTCGTGGCAAGTGGGTGTGGTAGCCTTCGGGACCCTGTTTCTTGCAGGGCATGCGGTTGCAGGAGTGGCCGGGGGGGCATCTCTCAAGGCCCCGCCAGAGTCCGCCAGCAAAAAGGCAATTCTCCAGCAGAATACGGATTTTTTCTATAACAACATAACTCTGCAGTCCAGCATTTCCTACGCCTATTCTGATTCCAATACCCTTAACCTCAATGGATTTCTGGCCCTTGGGGCAATTTTCCTGGGGAACATTAACGTTTCCAAGGTCAAATCCAGCATCTATACCTTTACCGAATCGGCGTATGTCCCCATTAGCCGGCGGGTCCAGCTGGTGGTCAACGTCCCGCTGGTCTATCGGCAGAGCACCTATGAAAGTGCTGGTGCCAACTATTCCTCGACCCAGTACAGTGAAGCGACAGTTTCTTCTGGGGGACCACGGCTTGGGGATATAAGTTTTGGTGGATATTACCAGATTCTGAATGAATCGAGGAACTGGCCAAGCCTGACCGCCAGCCTGCTGGTAACGGTACCTACAGGGATTAATCCCTATGGAATTAAGGTGTACCAGCCTGATCCGAACAATACCAACCTTTCCGTTCCAACCAAGGAACCTACCGGTAATGGTGTATGGACCCTTACGCCAGGACTTTCCTTTGTTTCGACATCCGATCCGGCCATCTTCTTTGGCAATATCAGTTACTATTACAATCTGCAGCGGAGTTTTTCGGATATCAGCACGTCGCAGGGAGTAGTCCAGCCGGGCCAGGTGCGGCTTGGTGACGCGTTCCAGTATAGTCTTGGCGTGGCTTACGCTCTCAATGAACGTCTCAGCGTGAGTACTTCCTTTGCAGACCGTCTCCAGCAGCAGACGGACATACGCGCCCTGGGTGGAAGCTGGGTACCGATTGTGGGAAGCGGGGCCAATGTGGCGGTAGCCAATCTTGGTCTGACCTATGCTTTTACGCCGGACACATCCATGATCATGAATCTGGGTATTGGCCTGACCAGCAGCGCTCCCAATTTCCAGCTCACTGCAACTATTCCCTACGACCTTTAGGTTATAGCCCCTCCGGGGGCTGGGTGCATCAACCCGCTCAGTCCTGAAAAAGGGCGCCTTTGTTCTGGCCATGCTGTGGTGTCTGATGCCTCCAGGAGCTAGCGCGCCCTGCTCTCCACAGACCTGGCCAGATGATGGGCAATTTGTCTGCGGAAGTTTCTTTCCTGCCGCCAAACCAGCGTGGATTGGCCTATTCCGGCAACGCGCAAAAACTCGCAGGGCTGGCCATTATTGGGCTAATTCTCCAGGAAGGAGGGGCGCGAAAACCCGGGCAGGCCATTACCCGGAACCCCAGCATCCAGCCCTCCAGAATTTCAGGCCGGTGCAGGGTTTTCTTGAGGAGGAATCTGTACGAAAAAACCTGTCTTGGACCTGCAGATGCAGGTCCAAGACAGGGTGCGAAAAGATTCCCGTCCCTGTTAGGGGATGCTGTTAAATCTGCCCTCATTTACAAGCGAGCGTAACAGTGCCAGATCCTGGTTTCCGGCCTGCATGGGACTGACGCCGAGAGTCATACCCAAGGTGTTCTGGATATGATTCCCATCAGTCTGTACCTGTGCCGACTGGAACAGGCCGTTGCTGCCTATCCCCTGCTGTATTCTGTTGGCACCATTGCTTAACAGCATGGACAGATGGTTGGGAGAGACGGTCATCGTGATATCCCCATTGTGGGTGACTCCGCCACCCAGCAGGGTGGTTCCTGCAGGAATGGAGCTGGAGGGAGCGCCATTGACGACGTTAAGGGTCATATCGTTCTGGATGGAATTTGTATTTCCACTGATCTGGATACCCTGCCGGATTCCCTGGATATTGCGCAGGCCAGCACCGCTGGTTTCCGTGCCGGAAGGCGCCTGCTGATAGGGAGCGTCACTGTTCAGTGCAGAATAGGTGATGGTTGGCTGAAACATCTTTCCGGTAGTATTAAAAACAATGTTCAGATTGCCCTGCATTGGGGTGTTCTGGGCAGGGCTGGTCCAGTTGGTGCGCATTTCAATGCCGAAATAGACAATCCTTCCGCCAATTACTCCCCTGCCTATCATGCGGGACAGGATGATATTGGAAACTGGCGTCCCGTGAATGGGCGGCGGCATGGTTACTGCGAGAGCAGAAATAGCCCAGCTGCCAAGAAAAATTCCTGAACCTAGGGTCACAGCTTTTCGGATTTTTGAGGCGTTCATGACTGGTCTCCAGGCGGTCAAAAATATTTGACGTAGTCATAACCGAAATGTGCGGGCGTCAAATTTGATTTAGGGAAGACACCGTGCAGCAATCGGAGTGCGCTTGGAGGTTCTGGCGGAGTAAGCAGTACAGAATGGGGGTCGAATCCGTTGCCGAAGACGGCGAAAACAATGCCGTTCCAGTCCTTGTGAAACTGGGCAAGGGGCATCTGGCGGTTTCCTAGTGCCGGATCAGCAAGATAAACCTTGTTCTGGCCAGTTTTTTCCAGGACCACGAAATGCTTGTAGCCGCCGAGGTCCAGAAGAACAATGACAGGAATGTGGACATTTTTCAGGTTGTCAGCGCTGATTACATACCCTTCGCCATGAAGACCAAGCCTGTTCACATACCTTTTTAGATCCAGCATGGAAAATCCGACTTTTTTAACTTCTTCCGGATTGCTTACGGTAAAGAGGCCTTTCATTACAGAATTTTCTGTTACTTTCTGGTTGAAGCCGTATCTGAGAATGGTGGCTAGAGAGGCAGCTCCGCAGGAAAAATCTGTACGCTGGCGAACTACATGAATGAAATGCATCCCGACCATGCTGCGGACAGGGAGGTGGATAACTCCGGCTCCTGGTATGATATTGCCAAAGGGAGCTGCATGGACTGGTGAGGCAAGCAGCAAACCGGCAGCCAGAGCGGCATGCCTGGTGGTGTTGCGGATGAAAGTGGTAGTTAACATGGCCATCTCCCGGGGTTCATTGCCCCAGTGGACGCCATCCCCTGGGGGATGGCGGAGCAAACAGCGTTCTGTATTAGCGGACGCTGCTGATAGCCAAAGTGTTCGCCTGCTGGTTGTTGTTACCAGCAGCAACGTTCAGCCCGATGTTGCCGGTCGCGTTGCGCAGGGTATTGGATGAGACGCTGGCGCTATAGGACGAACCCATGGTCATGCTGACGTTCTCGAAAGCCGACTGCTCAATGGGAGCGCAGGCGCTACCCATCGCGCCTCTGGAGGCCAGAGAAGCTATTGCGAGGCCATTCTGCTGCTGGTTCTGGGCCCCAGAAGCAACGTTCAGTCCAATATTCCCGGCTGCCCCGCGTGCCGTGTTGCCAGACAGGGCTGCGGTGTCCTGCACGCCAAGATCAACCGTACCGTTGTAAATCATGGTCTGGGCGGCTCCGGCAGATGCGGCAGCCATACCGTAATAATGGGAGTGCCGGTTCTGGTTCACGCTGACGGCAAGAGAATTCGCCTGCTGGTTGTTGAGACCGGAAGCCAGGTTGACACCGATATTTCCCGAAGCATTGCGCAGAACATTGCCGCCACCAAGCCGGACATTATTGCTTTCCCTGGTAAGCGTAAATTTTTCTGTTTTTTCGGATTCGGCCAGAGTTCCCGCCTGGCCACTGCCGTTTCCATACATCGACTGGCCAGTGCCAGTTTCGGCGTAGGCGCCCGCAGAGCTCCATTTATTACCATGATTCACAATGGCTACGGCCAGTGTATTGCCCTGCTGGTTGCCGATACCGGAAGCCTCATTTACGCCAATATTGCCAGAGGTATCCCGCATCGCGTTGCCGGAAAGGGTGGTATCGTTGGAGGACCCTGAAGCCGTGTTCATCAGGGATAGGCCAAACGTGCCCGCCATGGTCTGGCCGTTACCCGCAGAGGCATAGCTGGTTTCGGCATGTTTTGCACGGGATAGCGCCATGCTGTTGCGCTGCTGGTTAAGGAAACCCGCAGCAATGTTCACCCCGATATTGCCAGATGCGCCTCTCAGTGCGTTGCCTGAGAAGTCCGCAGAGTTGCTGCCATCCAGAATCTGGTAGGCCAGGTTCCAGTATGCAACCTGTCCGGCTCCAACGCTGGCATTGGCAGATTCCTGGCCCCTGTTTTTGCTGGAGGCCAGAGCGGCCGAATTGTCCTGCTGGTTCTGGGAACCAGAGGCTATGTTGAATCCCGCGTTCCCGCTGAGGTTACGGCCAGCATTTCCGTCCAGTGCCGCGCCATTGGTGCTGCCAAAGGCGGAAAACTGGGAATTCATGGTGCTGAGCTGTGAACCGGAGACACCGGCGCTGACGCTACCGCCGTCTCCGTATGCAAAGGCCAGGGGGGCGGCGCAGAGCGTGAGGACTGCGATGGCGATGGGGCTGATTTTGCGAGCTGTTTTCATGGCACTCTCCTCAATTGAAAATGGGCTGAACGTTCTGGTACTGCTTACTGCAAAACTCCCGGAGCTATGCCGAGAGAAAACCGGTTGGCGGACATGTTGCCTGAACCGGAAATTTGATTGACCTGTGCGACCCCGTCTGCCCCCCTAAAGGCAGTGGCAGAAATTCTTGCTTCATGGGTGCCACTGGGGGAGTGGGGTGAGCGATCGGCCATTTCAGGCATGCTGCCTGTGTTTCTGGCCAGAATCTGGCTGGTCACCGGTGTGGCTGCTCCAGCGAAGATGCTGGTCTGGTTGCTTTCCAGGTTCCCGTTTCCGGCGGCCTGGTTGACGTCGATAATCCCGGTTGCGCCAGAAAAGGCGTTTCCCAGGATGCTGGACTCCTGATCTGCATTGCCAACAGATAACCGGATGTTTTTTGGGGTTTTGGCAGTCATGGACCGTGATTTTCCTGGGGTGGCAAGGGAAATGCTGGCGCTATTGGCCTGCTGGTTTCCAATCCCTGCCGCCATATTGAGCATGGTGGCACCATGGATCCCGCTCAGGGCATTCCCGGAAATTGCGGTCTGCTGCTGGATGGGAACCGGCTCGTCTGCAGTGGCTGTATTGCAGGCCAGCAATGGTGCCAGGGAGAACACGCAGGCCAGGATGACGTTTTTTGTGCTCATATTTTGCCCCTTTCCTTTTTCCAGCCCGGCTACTGCGCTGCCGATATGAAGGTATGCTGGGTATTTTGTGCCGCACCGGACTGAATCTTCAGGCTGCCTCCACCTTTCTGAATCTCATCCCACAGCACCACTCCGGGCTGGCTGCCCCGAACTGCCATCGGGAGATTCTGTGGTTCTCCTTTTCCGCTGATTTTTGCCAGGGAGGTGTTACCAAGAAGAACACCAGAAATTCCACTTGAAGCAATCCCTTCTGCACGGCTGTCCGGGCAGGTTGCCAGAAGACAGACCAATGGCAGGACGAACCGGAAGAGGATCTGGATTCTGGATGGTTCCCTAGTTTTCATGGTGGCCCCTGCAAACCCTGGTGCCTCCTGTTTAGCAATAGGTGTGCCACATATCCAACTTATTGAAAATAAATATTTACTTGTGTTTTTTCGGGAAACCGGATAATGGGCAGTGTCAAGGTGCTGTTACATGAACTGCAGAAAAAAGATTGGCACATGCCCGGAATCTCCGGTTAGCCATGGTAAATGGCTGGTGAGGAGGGAAACGGGGGTCACTGCAAGGAATCTGTTACACGGAGGGAACGTCGAACGGCCTGGAGAGGGTGGTAATGGATAGAAAATTTGAACAGCAGGGGGGCGATATCTGGGGCTCAGGTTTTCCGGCCACCGGAATCCATCTTCTGGGCAGTGGTGCCGATATGGTGCTTTTCCATGAGCCGGTACAGGGAAACCCTGGAAATCCGGAGCTGTTCGGCTGCCCGGGTAACACAGCCCATGTTTTGTGCCAGCGCCGATTTGATGGCATCGCATTCGGCCTGGTCCCGGGCCTCACCGAGACTGACAGATGCCCTGGAATTTTTTCTCCGTTCCAGCCCAAGATCACCAGCCGTAATGAGGATTTTCTCGCACATGACCATTGCCCGGCGGACGCGGTTGATCATCTCCCGGATGTTGCCCGGCCAGGCATAGGCAGACATGATCTGCATGGCTTCTTCACTGAAACCCCTTACGCGCTGGCCACGTTCATCTGCAAACCGGCGGAACACATACTGGGCAAGGAGAGGAATGTCACCGTCCCGTTCCCGCAGGGGGGGCATTTTTACCTGCAGGACGTTCAGCCGGTAGTAGAGATCCTGCCGGAAACTGCCTGCCCGGACGGCATCCTCCAGGTTGACGTGGGTGGCTGCCAGTATGCGCACATCCACACGGATTTCCTCCCGTCCGCCGATGCGATGGATAGACTGGTCCTGCAGGAAACGCAAAAGATTGACCTGGAGTTCGAGGGGGAGATCCCCGATTTCATCCAGGAACAGGGTTCCTCCATGGGCGCTTTCGATGCGTCCGATTTTGCGTTCATGGGCGCCAGTGAAGGAGCCTTTTTCGTGGCCAAAAAGTTCCGACTGGATCAGGCTTGCGGGCAGTGCCCCACAGTTTACTGCCACGAAGGGGCCGTTCCGCCGGGAAGACCGTTCGTGTATGGCGTGGGCGGCCAGTTCTTTGCCGGTACCACTTTCTCCCGTGACCAGAACTGGCGCATCGGTTCCGGCTACTTTGCGGATATCCTGGTAGATTCTCTGCATCTGTACACTGGAACCTACCATTTCCTCCTCAGAATGCTGGGTCACTTCCCCGTCTGCAATATATGCAGCTTCCTGGGCGATTTCGGCCATGCCTGCTGCATGGCCGAGGATAACCAGAAGCCGCCCTGCATCCGCCGGAGTGGTATGATAGTCGTAGAATCCGTTACCGATCAGCTGTCTTACCCCGAGGTGGGCAAGGGACTCCTTGGGAGTGAGCGCAATCCATCGCAAGTGCTGGGTCTGGGCGATCATGTGAAGGATCTCCTGACTGCGATGGAGGAGATCTTTTTCGTCGAACGCAAGGATGCCTGCTGCTGGCTGTACTTTATCCAGCGAGGGCAGAATCTCCTCCACACGGGAGAAAAAAATCAGATTCCATCCAGCGGCTTCAAGGCTGTCCAGAACGCCGCCAATGGCTGCGCGCGATCCCGCGTAGAGGATGCTGCGCTGTATGGGTCTCGTCTGCACTGGCGGAACTTCTTCTGCGGACATGTTCCTGCTCCTGGGGGATGTCAGAACGAGCCATTCTTGCCGGGAATTTTTTGTGAAGTATAAGCAGGAAACAGGGAGAAAGGAATCGCCAGATTCTCTCCGGAAAAGGGAACGGGGGACTAAAAAGAATGGGGATCCACGTCCAGTATCCACCGGACCTGCCGTGCCATGGGGATGGCCTGCAACCGGGGGATCCAGATGTCCAGCTGTGTCTGGAGCATGGCGCGGCTGGGGGCTTCTATCCAGAGCTGGGCGCGGTGAAAGCCTGCACGCCGTTCCATCAGGCTCGGAAGAGGGCCCTGGATCGCTGTCCCCTGCGGCGCACAGCCCCTGGCCTGTTCCAGGAAAGCATGCACTTTTCCGGCCTGGTGGGCTTCGGCCCGGAGCAGGGCGAGCGCCGTGTGGGGGGGGAGGCAGGCTGCTTCCCGTTCCTCAAGCAGGTGCCTGGCCGCATCGCCGTATGTTCCCTGAAGCAGATGCCCGAGGAGGGGGTGTCCCGGCACGTGGGTCTGGAGAATGACGCGTCCTGGCCGGGAGTCGCGTCCTGCACGCCCCGCCACCTGCAGGACAGTCTGGGCCAGACGTTCTCCGGCACGAAAATCGGCGCTATACAGGCCCTGATCCACATTTACGATTCCAACCATCGCCACCGCCGGAAAATGGTGTCCTTTGCCAAGCATCTGGGTTCCCACAAGGATGGCGGGGACCTGGGAGTGGATTGCCGAAAGCACGTCCCGAAGCTGTCTTTGGGTATGGATCGTATCGCGGTCAACGCGCAGGAGGGGAATGCCGGGAAATCGCAGGGAGAGATGCTCCTCCAGCTGTTCTGTACCTGCACCCGCTGGCAGAAGCCCTGGGCTGCCGCAGTCTGGACAGTGACGGGGCGGGGGATTTTCATGGCCGCAATGGTGGCAGCGCAGACGCCGGACAGACTGGTGCCAGGTCAGGGAAGAACTGCAGCGCGGACAGGAAATGGCGGTGCCGCAATCGTGGCAGAGGAGGGCGGGAGCGTACCCACGGCGGTTCAGAAAAAAAAGGACCTGATTGCCTGCTTCCAGGGTTTCTGCGCAGGTCTGGATCAGCGTCGGGTGCAGCCCCCCTTCCAGCCGCCTGCGGCGAAGAGGAAGAATTTCAATTTTGGGCAGCACCGCGCTGTTGGCCCTTGTGCGTAGCTGGAGATGCTGGAAGCGGCCCGTGCGGACATTCTGCAGGGTTTCCAGGGAGGGCGTGGCGGATCCAAGGACGACAGGTATTTTTTCCAGCTGTGCCCTGCGCATGGCAAGGTCCCTTGCCGAATAGAGCCAGCCATTTTGCTGTTTGTAGGAAGGATCATGTTCTTCATCTACAACAATCAGCGCAGGCCTGGCCAGGGGGACAAAAATGGAGGAGCGGGTACCAATGAGCAGGCGTACCTGGCCCTGTGCTGCTCTTGCCCAGGCTAAAAGGCGTTCGCGGTCCGTGAGACCCGAATGGTATACCGCCACATGTTCGGTTCCAAATCGGTGTTCGCAGCGCTCCTGGATCTGGGGGATCAGGGCAATTTCCGGGACCAGAAAAAGTGCCTGCAGCCCAGCCTCGAGAAACTTCCGGGCTACCTGCAGATATACTTCCGTTTTACCGCTGCCTGTAACTCCCTCCAGGAGAAAGGGGGCAAATCCCCGGGATGATTCGATCTGCCCAACCGCTTCCTGCTGGTCTGCTCCCAGATGGTAGGCAGGGGTCCTGGCCCTGCAGGGTACAGGAGGTACCTCGGCTGGCTCGACCCAGGACCGCTTAATGAAGGTCCGCATAGTCTGGCGTTCTGGAGGGAGCAGACTGTCCTCATGCACGGTCCCTTCTCTCCGGAATTTTTCAAGCAGGTCGCGCTGGCGCCTGCCGCGAAGTCCTTCACCGGTCCGGGGTGCCATGGCACTGAGGATGTGCCCGGTCTGGCGTGGCGGGGGGATCGCATGTCCCTGGCACAGGAGGGAGGGGAGCGCAGTGCTCCACACCTCGCCTGGTGCGTGATGGTAATAGTTTCGGCCAAATTCCAGAAGTTTCTGCAGGTTCTCCGGGAGCAGAGGCTCCGCATCGAGCACCTGATAAACCGGTTTCGCAGTAATCCCTTCCGGACAGGGACCGGTAGCCAGAACAATTCCAAGACGTTTTCCCTTGCCGAAGGGAACAGACACCCGGGTACCAGGCTTTGGAACAGGATCAGGGGCCAGATAGGAAAAAGTCTGTCGCAGCGGAGAAAAAACCGCGACTTCAATACAGAGCGTTACATTGGACATACAGTTTCCCACAAAATTTGTGGATAACTCTGTGCATGAATGCCGCAGAACCCGGTGAAGTCCCTGTCATTGTTACGCTTTCCTGGAATGCCCAAAAAACAGGCATTTGTAAAATATTGATGTATAATAGATTTTTTCATATACCCCGGTTTTGTTGGGCCGGGCTGTCGCGATGGGTCCTCCAGGGACGATTGTGCATAAGTAAATCAGGGGCCCGGATGAAGGTCAGGATGGAAGTCCTGCAACTATACCCCAGAAAATCCAGAGGCCTACCCAGTTGTTATGGAGAAAGGCCTGCAAGGCTTTCCCCCGGTCCCCGTCCAGCAGGGACTGCTGGTAGAAGAAAAGCAGGGAACAGCCTGCGAGGCTAAACCAGAAAGGCCAGCGCAGTGCCTCTGCAGTGCCTATCCACGCAAGAATCCCAAGCATCGCCAGTTCCAGCAGGGCAATGCCAAGCCAGTCCAGGCGCCCAAAGAGAATGGCGGTAGATCGTATTCCCGCCTGGAGATCATCAGGACGGTCCGCCATGGCATAGGCGGTATCGTAGGCTATTACCCAGCAGGCATTGGCAGCCATGAGTTCCCATGCCAGATATGGGACTTTCCCCTGTACGGCTGCGAACGCCATGGGAATGCCAAAGGAAAAGGCCAGCCCCAGGAATGCCTGGGGCAAATGGGTGAAGCGCTTGAAAAGGGGATAGGCGGCGCTGATCACAACAGCGGGGGGGGCGAGATAGAGCACAGACTGGTTGAGGAAGGGCAGGAGGCCGGCGGCCAGTAGACAGAGCAGGGCAAAAAGCAGGAGTGCCTCTTTCGGCTGTACCCGTCCGGCCGCCAGGGGGCGCTGGCGTGTCCGGTCCACCTGGCGGTCAAAATCCCGGTCGAAGTAGTCGTTGATGACGCAGCCTGCCGAACGCATGATCCATGTGCCCAAAGTAAAAATGGCAAATATCTGCAGGGGTGGCGTTCCTCCGGCAGCGAGCCAGAGACCCCAGTAGGTAGGCCAGAGGAGGAGCAGTGTGCCAATGGGCCGGTCGATCCGCATGAGGGATGCGTAGGCGGCGAGGTGCTCCCGCCAGGACTGTGCCGGGATCACGGATGCCCCCTGCCTCGCCAGGAGGGCAGATCTGCAAGAAAGCGTTCCTGGATGAAAATGCGGGTTCTGCCCTGCACCAGGATGGAAGACCGCTGCCATTCCCGTCCGGAGCCTGCAGCTGGTAACGTACGGATCCGGATTGGAGAGCGCCGCAGACGGCGATGCCGGAAGAGGGTGTTGCCAATCGGGCGGTTGCCGTGTTTGGTTAGCGGGCGCAATCCCCGGGAAATTGCCCGGAGCGGGAATAATGTCCGTCCCTGGATGGCTGGGCGGCAAGGATCGGGTCCGTGCAGAAAAACCTCACGCCAGAAAACCCACTCGCCACGGCGGATGCCAAGCTGTTTCCGTTCGTTTTCATATGGCCGGCTCCGTCCGCAGGCGATGAGTACCGCCCGGGGAAATCTTTTTTCCCCACCATAGGCACGTCTGAGGGCCGCGGTGAGGGAGGCTGGCAAACGCAGCCACGGCCATATTGCCCAAGGTGCGTGGGAAAGGCTGGCGGCTTGCTGGAAAGTCATGGCTCAGCATGATCCAGACTTTTCTTGAGGTGGTCAATGTGGCAGTCCAGAAACCCCTGCGGACTCCCGTCAGGTGAAAACCCCGCTGCTGCCGGGCGACTGGCAGCAGCGGGGTTTTCCCATGGCTGGCAACAGTGCGCGGAATGGACAGTATAGAGCCCTGCTGTGCGGCGACTATGTTTTGGCTGTGGTGATGGGCCGGGACTGGTAGATGTAGCGGTCCACCCGGGCCGGAGGGAGATTGCGCCAAATAAACCGGACCCGGTTGGGAACAAAACTCTCAGGGAGATCGCGGCAGGCACTGGATGGGTGATAGGTAAACTGTATATAGGCGGTTCCCGGGCTGCTGCATCCTGCAATTTCTTTCAGAATGTCCTGGACTGCGGGACGGGGTATGCTGCGCAGGGGAAGACTTGAAACAATAGCCCGGACAGGTAGCCGGGCTGCCAGCAGCCGTGTCAGGCGGGCAGCGTCTCCGTGGATGATTTCTATTCCCGGGAAATGCTGGTGCAGGTGGTGAACCATGGGCTCGGCACGCTCGATCAGAACAAGATCCTCGGGTTTGATCCCGCTTTCAAGTAGGGCCCTGGTGACCGGCCCCAGACCGGGTCCAAGCTCGACAACAGTTCCCGGGCCGGACGGGACAAGGCTGGCCATATGCCTTGCCAGGAAAGGAGAACTGGGAAACACGGCGCCTATGCCGCGGGGATCGCGAAGGAATTCCCGTGTGAAGTGCCAGAATCCTGGACCCTGCTGCCCTGGTTTCATGTTGTTTCTATCCCCTGTATGCCGTGAATCTGTCCGGGAACGGGCGGGTTCTGGTGTGACGCAGGCCCGTGTACGGCAACCGGTTTCCCTGTTCCGGCCCGAAAGTGGATATTATGGTATCACGATAGGGAGAAGGAGGGTGGAAAAGGTTTTTTTGCCAGATTTCACTATAATTGACCATGAGAATGGGGTGGCTGCGGGTCGGCCGTATTCGGGAGGTAGATCATGTCTGGAGCATTCAGTACCACCGTTGCCAATTCCCCGAGATTTGTCAGCAATCTTACCAAGAATACTCTGGCCCTGGTGCTCGCCGGCGGACGGGGAAGCCGGCTGGGACCGCTGACAGACTGGCGGGCAAAGCCATCGGTCCCTTTTGGTGGGAAGTTCCGCATCATAGATTTCTGTCTCTCCAACTGTATCAATTCCGGGATTCGCCGCGTGGGGGTCCTGACCCAGTACAAGGCCCACAGCCTGATCCGCCATCTGCAGCTGGGATGGGGATTCCTTCGGGGCGAGTTCAGTGAATTTATTGAAATACTGCCGGCGCAGCAGCGCATGAATACCGGCTGGTACAAGGGAACGGCCGATGCCATTTTCCAGAATATCGACATTCTCCGTTCCCACCGGCCACGCTACGTTATGATTCTTGCCGGCGACCATATTTACCGGATGGACTATGGGCAGATGCTGGCGGAACATGTGCAGAACCAGGCCGACATGAGTGTTGCCTGTACCGAGGTGGCGCTGTCAGAAGCCGGTGCCTTTGGAATCATGACGGTCAATCAGGAAGACCGGGTGATCGCCTTTTCGGAAAAACCCGAAAAAGCGGATCCCATTCCTGGAGATCCGGAGAATGCTCTTGCGAGCATGGGCATCTACATATTCAATACAGAGTTCCTGTATGAGCAGCTGATCCGGGATGCCGATGATCCGGGTTCCGCGCATGATTTCGGTGGCAACCTGATTCCATATATGGTTCCGCGATACCGGGTTATGGCCCACCGTTTCCAGCACAGCTGCGTGACTACGGGCGCAGGGACGGAACAGCACCGCTGCTACTGGCGGGATGTGGGTACCATTGACGCCTACTGGGCCGCCAACATTGACCTGGTCCACGTGACACCCGATCTCGACCTGTATGACAGCCGCTGGCCTATCTGGACATACCAGGAACAGCTGCCTCCGGCGAAGTTTGTTTTTGACGACGATGGCAGACGTGGAATGGCCCTGGACAGCATGGTGTCGGGGGGGTGCATTATCAGTGGAGCGACGGTGCGCCGCTCCCTCCTGTTTTCCAATGTGCGGGTGAACGATGGCCATACCCTGATTGAGGATTCTGTCATTTTGCCGAATGTGCGCATGGGCGAGGGAACCAGGCTGCGCCGGGTGGTAGTGGACAAGGGGGCTACCATTCCGCCAGGGCTTGTGGTTGGGGAAGATCCGGAAGAGGATGCCCGGAGATTTCACCGCACACCGAGGGGCGTCACACTGATTACGCCAGAATCCCTGGGGCAGCAGCTCCACTATGTGAGATAACCTGATGCCACCTGCCCGCGCGCTCCATGTCATCTTCTGCTGGCACATGCACCAGCCGGATTACCGGGATGCGGATGGCCAGTACCTGTTTCCGTGGACCTATCTCCATGCCTGCAAGGATTATGCCGACATGGTGGCCCATCTGGAGGAAAACCCCGGTGCCCGGGCCGTATTCAATTTTGTTCCGGTTCTGATAGAACAGCTGGAAGACTATATTGGCCAGTTTCGTAGCGGCAGGTTCCGTGACCGGCTTCTGGCTTCCCTTGCAACGCCGGATCTCAAAACCCTTTCTGGCAGTACCCGGCACTATCTGCTCCAGCAGTGTTTCCGGCTGGATCCGGAACACATGATGAACCCTTTCCCTGCCTACCAGCGTCTGCATACGCTTAACCAGATTATCCGGCAGGACGATACCGAGATGACTGACTATCTGTCGGTACAGTATCTGGCCGATCTGCTGGTGTGGTACCACCTCGTCTGGACCGGGGAAACGGTGCGCCGCAGCAGCCCACTGATACAGTCCCTGATGCAGAAAGGGTCGGGATTTACCTGGGAAGACCGGTACAATCTCCTTGTTTTTCTTGGGGATCTTGTCGGCGGAATCCTTCCCCGCTACCGTGCCCTGGCAGAAGAAGGCAGGATAGAAATTTCCACTACGCCCTATGAACATCCGCTGGCCCCCCTGCTGCTGGACTTCCGTAGTGCCCGTGATGGAGTTCCAGACGCCCCTCTACCGCAGTGTGCGCAGTACCCGGGCGGGACAGACCGGGTGCAGTGGCACCTGCAGAGGGCCATAAGCAGCCACCGGGAGCATTTTGGCCAGACAGCCGCCGGACTCTGGCCAGCCGAGGGAGGCATATCGCCGGATTTCGTGAAGCTGGTGGACCAGGCGGGTATCCGCTGGACAGCCTCTGGTGAGGGCGTGCTTGCCCGAAGTCTGGCACGGGCTGACTCTGGAATCCCGGTTGGGGCCAACCGGTCTGCCTATCTCTACCGTCCCTATCGCCTTGCGGGACAGGGTCCCTACATTTTTTTTCGCGACGATTCCCTGTCTGACCGCATCGGGTTCGATTACAAGAGCTGGTCCGGCCATGATGCGGCTACAGACTTTATCCAGCATCTGGAGGCGATATGGCGTCAGACGGACGGACAGGAACATCCTGTGGTCAGCATTATCCTTGATGGCGAAAATGCCTGGGAATACTATCCTTATAATGGGTACTATTTTCTTTCAGAACTCTATCGCGAACTGAGCCATCACCCCCATATCCGGATGTGCACTTTCCAGAATTTTGTCCAGGAACATCCAGATGGCTCCCGTCCCCTACCCGAACTGGCATCTGGGAGCTGGGTATACGGGAGTTTCAGTACATGGATCGGGGACCCCGCCAAAAACCGTGCCTGGGATGCCCTGTGCTCCGCAAAAAAAATGGTGGATCTCCACCTGCAGCGTTTTCCGGTACAGGAGCAGGAACGTATTCTGGAACAGCTTGGCCTCTGTGAAGGTTCGGACTGGTTCTGGTGGTTTGGGGACTACAATCCGGCAGACTCTGTACGGGATTTTGACCTGCTTTTCCGGAGCAACCTCAGGCGGCTTTACCAGCTGCTGCAGGTGGCGCCCCCGGAAAACCTCGGGCAGCCGATCAGCCAGGGTACGAGCCATGCCGAGAGCAGTGGTGCGATGCGGCGCAGCCACGTCCAAGGATAGCCGATGATACAGAAAATCCCGCTCCTCTTTGGTGTGCATGCCCATCAGCCCGTAGGCAATTTTCCAGAAGTGGTCGACGATGCGGTGATCCGCTGCTATCAGCCTTTCCTGGAAACCCTCCACCGTTTCCCGGCCTTTGCCTTTGCCTTTCATTCCAGTGGCTGGCTGCTGGACTATCTTGGGCGCCACCACGCACCGGCCATGCGTCTTCTCCAGGAAATGGTGGCGCGTGGGCAGGTAGAACTGGTAGGCGCCGGGGATACGGAACCGGTACTGGCGTCGATCCCTCACCGGGACCGGCTGGGACAGCTGAAAGCCATGAAGGAGCGGCTGGAACGGAATTTCGGACAGTGCCCCCAGGGCGCCTGGCTGACGGAACGGGTCTGGGATCCATCGTCGGTACCAGCCCTTGTCGAATCGGGAATCCGCTATGTTGTGGTGGATGATTACCACTTCCTCTGTACGGGCATGGAACCGGGCGATCTCGGCCATTTTTACCGTACGGAGGAAAGCGGTCTGCCCATTGATGTCTTTCCCATTTCCGAAGCCCTGCGCTACCGGCTCCCGTTCTCGGAAGTGGCAGAGGCGGTGGCCTATATCGCCAGTACCGGAGAGGGCAGCCCGCCCGGGACCGCTGCCATCTACTTTGATGATATAGAAAAATTCGGACTGTGGCCGGATACCCATGATTGGGTCTATAGACGGGGCTGGCTGGAGCAGTTCCTGACCGCGATTCTTCACTCAGACACAATTGTGCCGATGCATTTTGCACGCTACAGGGAACAGTACCGGCCGAAAGGAATTGTATACCTGCCCACTGTCTCCTACCGGGAAATGAATGCCTGGACGCTGTCGCCCGATATGGCCAGGGAATATGGTCATTTCCTGCAGCAGGAGCAGGAAGCTGGGCGGCTGGAAAGACGGAAAGCACTGATTCGGGGGGGGACGTGGAAAAATTTCCTTGGCCGCTATCCGGAGTCCAACTGGATGCACAAGCGGATGCTGCAGCTGTCGGCCCGCTTCCATGCCCTTCCAAAACATCGTCAAACCCAGGAAATGCAGGAGCTGCTACATGCAGCCCAGTCCAATGATGCCTACTGGCATGGCCTTTTTGGCGGGATCTATCTTCCCCATCTGCGCAGGGCTGTCTTTCACGCCATTACCCGTCTTGAAGGACTGCTGGATGGCGTACAGAAGCGTCCGTCCCTGACCCGGATGGATGTGGATCTGGATGGAGACGAAGAATGGTTCTGTCATGACAGGGTTGCGCAGATTGTCCTGCGGCCTTCTCCGCATGCGGCCATAGTGGAATGGAACCACTATCCGCTTGCCCACAATTTTGGGGACGTCCTGGCCCGCCGCGATGAGGCCTATCATGACAGGATCCGGGAAGGGAAGGTCTCAACGGTGCATGACGGAGCGGGAATTGTCTCGGCCCATGACCGCATCAGCTACCGTAATGCCATTACGGAAGAGGATCTGGTGTTTGATGATCTGCCCTGTCACAGTTTCCTGGACCATCTGGGAGCAGAGCTGCTGTACTATCAGGCCGTGGAAGGCTCCGATCCGCCTGCCTTTTCTGCGGCCAGTCCTTCGGGATGGAGAGTGGAGAAATCCTTTGGCCTGAAGAAGGGAACCCTGTCTGTTACCTACCGGTGCCTGCCAGGCTCCGCTGAATGTGGAGAAACCGTGCTGCGGACCCGGCTCTACCTTTCTATGCCAAGCTGTGATGGCCCGGGCGGACAGCTCTGGGTGGACGGTTCCCAGATGGGCGGATTTGGCCAGGAGGCGGGAACCATATCCGGCAGGGATTTTCTGCTGAAAGACAGGGTTCTCGGTGGGACCATGCTTTGGCATCTGGATTTTCCGGCCCGATGGCGCTGCTGGCCCCACCAGACGGTTTCCCAGTCTGAGGCGGGCTTTGAAAAAATCATGCAGGCATGGGTTCTGGAACTGGAATGGCCGCTACCCTGCGGCCAGGAATGGCAGATTGGGCTGACAGCCAGAATTGTGGCGGAACATGGATAGAATCGCAGCCGGAGTCGATGTCGGGGGCACCAATCTGCGGTTTGGGCTCTTCAGGGAAGCCGAGTGCCTGCAGGAAAACCGGCAGGAAGTGGATCTTGTGCAGCGCTGCAGGGCCATCGGGGATCCTGGGGCGGTCCAGGATCTCGTGCTGGGTCTGCTGTCGGAAGGTATTCAGGCGCTCAGAAGCGAATATCCATCGCTCCGCCGGATTGGTGTGGCGTTCCCGGGCTTTATCGACGGCAATGGCATGCTCCTGCACTCTCCCAATATTCCGGGCCTGACGGATTTTTCCCTGCAGGAATCCCTGTCCAGGAAGACGGGACTGGAGGTGATGGTGGAAAATGATGCAAACGCTGCTGCCTATGGCGAATTCTGGGCGCTACGCCAGGAGCGTCCCGCCCTTCAGGATCTGCTTTACCTGGGGCTTGGTACGGGAGTGGGAGGAGGTTGGGTGCACGGCGGGAGACCATGGCGCGGAGAGCATGGGATGGCCATGGAAGTGGGGCATATCATTGTTGTGCCTGGTGGCAGGCACTGTGGCTGCGGGAACCGTGGATGCCTGGAGCAGTATGCATCGGCCCTGGGGCTGTCGGCAAGCTATGCAGATATTTCTGGAGTTGCGGCGCAGCCTGGCAGTATTGCAGCGATGGCCCGAGATGGGAACCCCGAGGCCAGGATGGCTTTCCGGACGGTAGGCGAAACCTTGGGTCAGGCCCTGGCCCATATTCTCAAGGTAACGGATGTGACAGTGGTGCGCATTGGTGGGGGTTTGAGTGCAGCATGGGACTGTTTTTCCGGTACGCTCGGACACCGGCTGGAACGGGACCTGATTCCCTCCCTCCGGGGGAGGCTGGAAGTGCAGCGGGGCAATTCCGATGACCTCGCAGGGATGCGCGGGGCCGCTCTCCTGGCCATGGGACTTCAGACGATTTCTCTGTGATGCGGATTGGGATTTTTGATTCGGGGATTGGAGGGCTAACCACGCTTGTGGCCTGTCTTCGCTATCTCCCGGACGAAGAATATTTTTTCTTCGCGGATAATGCCAACGCCCCTTATGGGGACCGGGATCCCGGACAGGTCCGGGAATGGACAGAGAAGGCCTACGAATATTTTCTGGCACGGTCTGCAGATGCGGTGGTGCTGGCCTGCAATTCAGCCACCAGCGCGGCGGCTGCCACGCTGCGGGAGCACTCACGTAAAGTGCCCGTCATCGGCATTGAGCCCGCCATCAAAAAAGCCCTCTCGGCGGATGATGGGCGGATTCTGCTGCTGGCGACGGAACTTACGGCCCGGGGGGAGAAGCTGCAGCAGCTTCTGCAGGGACTTCCTGGGGGAATGGAGCGCGTGGATGTTCTTGCCTGCCCGGGCTGGATGGAAATTATTGAGCGACAGGACCACCAGTGGCGCGAACAGGCAGGGAAGTACTGGGAGCAGCATATAGCCGGGGTCATGGATACCGGAATCCGGGGGATAGTTCTTGGATGTACCCATTACTGCTGGCTGGCTGGAGATATCCTGCGCTGGACGGGATCTGGATGCCAGGTTTTTGATGGCAATGATGGAGTTGCCCGGCAGCTTTACCGGCAGGTCATGGGCCGGGAAGCCCCAGAGCCCGGGAGAATCCCGGCGCGGGTGCGCATGCATTTCTGCTTCAGTGCCAACGCCCAGGAAAAAAAATCTTTGGCAGTACGCCTGCTGGCCAGTCATGGAATGAAGGTCGAGGACGCAGACCGGGAGACGGATCCTGCACCATGCCTGCGTTTGGCCCCATAGGGGACAGGGTTCCCGGGCAGGTTCTTTTTCACGCATGGGATGGACCAGCAATAGAGGTTCAGTGCCCGGAGAAAAGGGTCAGCAGCTGGGACATGGCATGGATGGCCAGCCCCAGGCATCCACCCACCAGGGTGCCATTGATGCGGATATACTGAAGATCTTCGCCAATTCCCTCTTCAAGATTGCGGACCAGGTCATCCATGGGCCAGGCACGTATGGTGTCGGCAATATGCCGGGTAAGACTCTTGCGGAAAGAGGGAAACAGCTGCCGGATGCTGTCTTCAACATAGCCGTCAAAAATATGGCTGAACTCCGGCTGGCCTGCCAGCAGTCTGCCGAGGTGTCTGGCAGCCCGCTGTAGCAGGCGCTGCAGGCGGGAATCTGGTCTGGAGAGATCCTCGAGAAGCCACTGTCGCAGTTCCCCGGATATGGACTGGAGATATTCCCGGGTGGCTGGATGCTCCAGCAGGTCAGACTGCCACTGGTGCAGGGCCAGTCTGAAGCCGCTGTCGTGATGAAGCTGTCCGAGAATGCCGACGAACCAGTTTTCCAGGGCAAGGCGCCTGGGATCTTCCGGATCCTCGCTGATTTCCTGAAGCATCTGGTGGGTTGCCCGGACCAGATTCCTGGACAGATTGCGGCTCAGGCTGGCTGGATCCACTACTGCACCCAGCCAGGAAAACAGCATGGGATAGGCGCGCTGCAGAATCTGTTCAATCTGGACAGTCAGGATGTCTTGGGTGCATTCCTGGTCCAGCCAGCTTTGGAGGCGGTCAATCCCGTCATCCAGAATTTCCTGGTGACGGCCGTTTTCCACAAGCAGCAGGAGAATCTTTTCGAATCCGCGTGAAAGGTCGAGTTCCTGCAGCTGCTGGGCCAGAACTCCCCGCAATAGCCGGGCCAGGGGTTCCAGATCCGCCAGTTCGAGGGCTTTCTGGATAAACTGATTCATCTGTCTGGCAAGAGGGTGACGGTTACGGGGATGCGCGAGCCACTGGCCGAAAGCCGCAGATGGAGGATTCCGGTGCAGGTATGCGATGATGGATTCGCTTTGCAGAAAATGGTCGCGGATAAACGCGGAAAGACGGTTCGCAAGGCGCTCACGGTTCCGCGGGAGAATCGCTGTGTGGGGAAAGGGCAGGCCCAGGGGGTGACGGAAAATGGCCGCCACTGCAAACCAGTCCGCCAGACCGCCTACCATGGCTGCTGCACTGAAGGCCTGAAGCCAAGGAAAGGGTTCCTGCTGTGCCTCCGCTGTGGCCCAGATAAAGAGGACGAACACCAGAAACAGGAGAAATAGGGCCGTTCTGCGGGCCCCCCCCGAACGTGAGGCACCCTGCCAGATTTCTGGAAGAGAAGGAGAGAGCTGGATTCTGGGTGCTCTTCGGGCCATGCTGCTATCATAGCATTCCTCTATGGAGAGTGATTGCCCATGACCAGTCCCCTGCCGGAATTGCTGTTCGAGCATACTTTTGCCGAGCAGCTTGAAGACCTATGCCTTTTCTGCCGTCCAGCCAGGGTTCCCGCTCCCCGGCTTGTCCTCTTTAACAGCGGACTTGCCCGGTATCTCGGTATGGATCCGGAAACTCTGGCTGGCGCGCCGGGAGCGGAGCTGTTTTCGGGAAATGTACTGCCTGGGGGCGTAAAGCCGGTGGCCCAGGCATATGCGGGCCACCAGTTCGGTTACTTCAATCCCCGGCTGGGGGATGGCCGGGCAGTTCTGATCGGGGAGTTCCGGGATCCAGAAGGACAGCTGTGGGATATTCAGCTCAAGGGAACCGGGCCAACCCCCTTCTCCAGAGGAGGGGATGGGAAAGCCGCATTGGGACCCATGCTGCGGGAATACCTCATGGGCGAGGCCATGACAGCCCTGGGTATAGCGAGTACCCGTGGGCTTGCGGTTGTTGTTACCGGAGAGCAGGTGATACGTGAGGAACCGCTTCCCGGTGCAATTCTGACCAGAATCGCGGCCAGCCATATTCGTGTTGGCACTTTCCAGTATGCGCGGGCCAACAATGATCGGGAGCAGCTTCGGAAGCTGGCAGATTACAGCATCATGCGCCATTATCCGGAGCTTCTGTCCCTTCAGGGCGGGACGCGTTATCTGTCTTTTCTGCAGGCAGTGGCAGAACGGCAGGCGAGGCTGATTGCCCGCTGGATGGGGGTGGGCTTCATTCACGGAGTCATGAATACGGACAATATGTCCATTGCCGGCGAGACCATAGACTATGGTCCCTGTGCCTTCATGGATGTCTACAATGAGCAGACGGTTTTCAGCTCTATTGATCATCTCGGCCGCTACGCCTATGGGGCCCAGCCCGGTATTGGCCAGTGGAATCTGGTGCGTCTGGCCGAATCCCTGGTTCCATTAGTAGATTCTGTCCCCGGGCATGCGGCCGAACTTCTCACCGGGTGCCTGAATGCCTTTCCGGGCCAATATCGCGAAGCATGGAGAGAGGTTCTGGGCTGCAAAATTGGCCTGGCCGCGCCCGGTCCGCAGGACAGTGAGCTTCTGGAAGAACTCCTGAAAATTCTTGCAGATTCCCAGGAAGACTATACACAGTTTTTTCGTCGGCTTAGTCTTTGGCTTCGGGGAACGGACCCTCTCTCCCAGGGGTTGCCATCCCTTGGAACGCACTGGCAGTCTTGGCTGGGGCGCTGGCGCAGCCGCGTGACGGCTGTGGAGGGTACGCCAGAAACTGTGTCCGCAGCCATGGATGCTGTCAATCCGCTGTATGTACCACGCAATCACCAGGTGGAAATTGCCCTTGCTGCCGCTTCCCGGGCTGGAGACTTTCAGCCGTTTCACAGGCTTCTCGATGTGGTGACACATCCGTTTTCACCCAGACCTGAATGGGCTCCCTATGTGGAGCCCATGCCGGCCGATTTTGGGCCCTACCGGACCTTTTGCGGGACCTGAGCTCCTTTTCTTTTTTGGCGGTGCGGGAAGTCTGGAAGGCCAGGTTGTCAACTTGTCTTCGGGACCCTATCATGCTTAGGCGACAGGCATTTTTGGGTAAAACGATTGCGCCATTTCTACATCAAGACTTTTGGCTGCCAGATGAACGAGTATGACTCGGAGCGGATGGCCGACCTCCTTGCGTCCAGCCATGGACTGACACCTGTGGAAGATCCGGCCATGGCGGATATCCTGATTCTCAATACATGTTCCATCCGGGAAAAAGCCGAGGACAAGGTATATACCCAGCTGGGATTCTGGCGCCCACTCAAGGAGCAGGATCCGGCACGCGTCATTGCCGTAGGAGGGTGTGTTGCGAGCCAGGAGGGCGAAAGGCTCCGGCGTCGGGCACCATTCGTTGATCTTGTGTTCGGTCCCCAGACCCTGCATCGGCTTCCAGACATGCTGGATGCCTGTCTTGCCGAGCGCCGCCCGCAGGTGGATCTGGACTTCCCGGAGCTTGAGAAGTTTGACCGGCTGCCCGAACGGCCCGGGCGGAATGGCCCAACCGCTTTTGTCACAGTACAGGAGGGCTGCGACAAATTCTGTACCTTCTGTGTTGTACCCCATACCCGGGGGCGGGAATACAGCCGGCCCATGCCAGACATAATCCGGGAGGTGCGGCAGCTCGTGGAGCAGGGGGTCGTGGAAATTACCCTGCTGGGACAGAATGTGAATGCCTATCGTGGGGCCACCGGACTGGTGGGGGAGGGGGATCTGGCCAGTCTCCTGGAGCGTCTTTCTGGCATTCCCGGGCTGCAGAGGATCCGCTATACGACGTCGCATCCCAATAATCTGGACGACCGGCTGATCGCCGCCCATCGGGATATTCCGGCCCTGGTGCCGCATCTGCATCTTCCGGTGCAAAGCGGTTCGGACCGGATTTTGAGGAGGATGCACCGCAAGCATACAGTGGCCGAATATCTGGAAAAAATCCATAAACTTCGTGAGGCCAGACCGGACATGCGGATATCCTCCGATTTTATTGTCGGTTTCCCGGGGGAAACGGAGGAAGATTTTGCCGCTACCATGGATTTGGTCTGCAACGTCCGCTTTGACCAGTCTTTTTCCTTCAAGTACAGTCCACGCCCCAATACTCCCGCTACCAGGATCCGGGACAGCGTTCCGGAAGAGGTCAAGGACTCGCGCCTTGCGATTCTCCAGGCCCGCATCACCCGTTTTGCGCAGGAATACAGCGAGACCATGGTCGGAACATGGCAGACGGTGCTGGTGACGGGACCCTCCCGCCGAAATCCGGAAGAATGGACGGGTCGGACGCTCTGCAACCGGCCAGTCAACTTTGCGGGCCCTGCCGGGATCGCGGGGCAGATCTTGCCCATCCTGATTGAGCAGGTCCTGCCAAACAGCCTGCGTGGCCGGCCTGGAACTTCTCCTGCCATGGCAGTGGCAGCTTCTGGCAGGGCATGAACTTGGAGCCTCCTCCCCTTCCGGACAGTCCGGTGCATGCAGAATTTGTTGCGGAGGGTGCTACCTCCGCCCAGCTGGCGGAAATTGCCGGTGAACTGGATACCCACCTGAAGCAGGTGGAAACCCGGCTTGGTGTGGTGATACTTCCACGCGGCAACCGCTTCCATATCACGGGTCCCGCGCAGGCGGTCGAAGCGGCTGCCGTGGTTCTGAAACAGCTGTACGGGCATGCGAAGCAGGGCCGGAACCTGAGCAGCCACTGGGTGCATCACAGTATCCAGACCGCGAGGCTGGAAGCGGAAAAAGTACCTGAGCTGGAGCACGTTGCCGGGATCAATACGCGCAAGGGGCTAATTCGGGGGCGGGGGGCCAGGCAGAGACTGTACCTGGAGTCCATCCGCCGGCACGACCTCTGTTTCGGCATTGGTCCTGCGGGAACAGGGAAAACCTACCTGGCGGTAGCTGCTGCAGTAGAACAGCTGGAGCAGCAGCAGGTCCAGCGTCTCGTTCTCGTTCGACCGGCTGTCGAGGCAGGGGAGAGACTGGGTTTTCTCCCGGGTTCTCTCAGCGAAAAGGTGGATCCCTATCTCCGTCCTCTCTACGATGCCCTGTATGAGATGATGGGATTTGAAAAGGTCGCAAAGCTGCTGGAACGGCAGATAATTGAGGTTGCGCCCCTGGCATACATGCGCGGAAGAACGCTGAATGAAGCTTTTATCATTCTGGATGAGGCACAGAATACCACGCCGGAGCAGATGAAGATGTTTCTGACGCGCATGGGGTTTGGAGCCAGGGCTGTGATTACTGGAGATGTGACCCAGGTGGATCTTCCCCGGGGGCAGCCATCCGGCCTGGTGCAGGCCATTGACCTGCTGACCTCGGTGGAAGGTGTTGCCATGGTTTTTTTTCAGAGCGCGGATGTGGTCCGCCATCCTCTGGTCGCCCGTATAGTGCAGGCCTATGACCGGCAGCAGGGGAGAGGTGAATGAGCTCCGGGAAAGTTTTAGGGCTGTATTTGCGCTATGGTGCCAGCGAAGAGGTGGCCAGCCCGGGGGGGGGATTGCCCAGCCGCATGCAGCTGCGCAAAGCGGTGGCAAAGGCCCTTGAGGCTCCCCGCAGCAGCCGGCTGCAGGAAAATTCTCTGGATGCGGCGGACAGGGTAGAGATCTCTCTTCATCTTGTCAGCGGGAGGGAAATGGCCAGGCTGAACGGAGAGTTCCGTGGAAGGGCGGAACCAACCAACTGTCTTTCATTTCCGGCCACCGTTTCTCCGGTCGTGTCCTCACGCCGAACCATACTGGGCGATATTGCCCTTGCGCCTGAAGTGGTGGCCGCTGAAGCCACCGCCCAGGGCAAGAATCTGCTCGACCATTATCGGCATCTGGTGATCCATAGCACCCTGCATCTGCTGGGGTATGACCATCAGGAACATGGGGAGGCTCTGGCAATGGAGGCTCTCGAAATCCGTTTGCTGGCTGAAATGGGTGTGGCCGACCCATATGAAATTCCAGAAGATGAGTGAAGATCGAAGTAGCAGTGAGCGTACACGGAGCTGGTGGGAGCGATTTACACAGTCCCTCCGGGGAAATATTGAAGATCAGGATACCCTGCTGGAGCTGATCCGCGAGGCTGGTGAACGCCAGATTATCGATGCGGAAGCAGCGAGAATGATCGATGGCATATTCCGGATTGGAGACATGACCGTCCGGGATGTCATGATTCCCCGGGCACAGATGGAAGTCATCGAGATGGATATGCCCCTGCCTGCGATTATCCAGAGGGTTGTGGATGTTGGGCATTCCCGTTTTCCTGTGGTTGGCGGCGACCGCGATGATGTGCGGGGCATCCTGCTCGCCAAAGACCTGCTCCGCGCCTGCCGGCAAAATGCTGCCCCTCCCCAGCTTGGGGAGCTTCTCCGTCCCGCGACCTTTATTCCGGACAGCAAGCATCTGGACCATCTGCTCTACGAATTCCGTACTGGCCGGCACCATATGGCCCTGGTCGTGGATGAATATGGCGGAGTAGCCGGACTGATTACCATTGAAGATGTCCTGGAAATTATTGTTGGTGAGATTGAGGATGAATACGACATCGATGAAGATGTTATGGTTGTGCCAAGGGAGGATGGAGATTTTCTGGTAAATGCCCTGATCTCCCTGGAGGATTTCAATGCCAAATTCTCTGGGCATCTTGCCGACGAACATGCAGATACCCTTGGCGGATGGGTGACGCATCGTCTGGGACATGTGCCGCGGGTAGGAGAAGCACTGGCCGTCGAAAATCTTCGTCTCGAAGTACTGCGTGCTGACCGCAAGCGGGTGCAGATTTTCCGTCTGACGCTGCCCCGCCTGCTTCCTGCTGACCTTCCCGGGATCGAAGCATCTGCTGAGCGGATTCCCTAGGGCGTAATGGGACAGTTTTTCAGGAAGTGGAAGAGTATCCGGTTCGGGTGGCTGCCATTTATCCTGGGTACCGCCTGGCCATTGGCGTTCGCTCCCTTCCATTACCCCTTTCTCGCTTTTGTTCTGCTGGCGGCAGTTTTTTCTCTCGCCTATCATGCAGAAACTGGGGGAAGAGCAGCTGTATCCGGCTATTTCTTTGGTTTTGGGGCTTTTTCGTCCGGCATTTACTGGCTTTCGATTACGCTCCATGATTTTGCCCAGATGGATTGGGCCCTTTCTGCAGTCCTGGTCGGTATGCTTGCAGCGTACTGTGCAATTTTTCCGGCCCTGGCCATGTGGGGTGCCAGATACTTTGGCCCTTCCGGACGCTGGCTTGCCCTTCCGGCCCTCTGGGTCCTGTCGGAATTTATACGCTCCCGGTTTGCCACGGGTTTTCCCTGGCTCGCGACAGGGTACACCCAGACCTGGTCGCCACTGGCAGGTTATGCTCCGTGGCTGGGCCAGTATGGAACGGGGCTGGCTGTGGCTGCAGTTGCCAGCTGTCTGGCCTGGATGCTGCACCACAGACGCGAATTCCGGGTGTGGTCTCTGGGGACGTCGTTTATCCTGCTGGTGTTTGCCGGAGCCTTTTTTGGAGGAGTAGAACGGTTCACGCATCCCAGCGGCGTCCCGCTCCGGGTGCGGCTGCTACAGGGGGATGTGCCCATATCCGAAAAATGGGATTCCAGAACCACAGGGAGGGTGTTGTACCAGTATGCGCGACTGATCGCCGCAACGCCCAAATCTGTCCGTCTTGTGATCCTGCCAGAGACTGCCTTCCCGGTTTTCCCGGAGCAGATCCCGACCCTGCTGGCCACCCTCAGGAAGTGGTCGGAAAACCATCATGCCATACTCGTAATTGGCATCCCGGAGAAAAGCCGGGAACGCTATTATAATGCTGCCATGGAAATCAATGGCCATGCTGCCCTGCGCTGGTACCAGAAGCAGCATCTGGTGCCTTTTGGCGAATATATTCCTTTTCCTTCCATACTGGGACCGATCGTACACCATTTTCTACCCGGGCTTGGCAGTTTTTCGGCAGGCCGGGGTGTTTCGGTGCTGCCGGTAGACGGGCAGCTGGCAGGGATGACCATCTGCTATGAGGAATCGTTTTCCAGGGATGTGCTGAAAGGGGTACGTCAGGGAGCCACTTTTCTGGTGAATATCAGTGACTACGCCTGGTATGGCCACAGTTCCGCCTCGGCCCAAACCCTGCAGATGGCTGCGATGCAGTCGCTGCAGGAGCAGAAACCCGACGTACGGGCTACGAATACCGGGATCACGGCAGTCATTGCCCCCAACGGCAGGGTTCTGGCAAGGCTGCCACAGTTTGTCTCCGGAGCCCTGAATGGTGTGGTGCAGCCCATGGCTGGAGAAACGCCTTTCGGCCGCTTCGGGAACTGGCCTTACCTCGGGATCACAGGGGTTCTTCTGGTGGTTGCCTTTTTCTGGCTGGCATAGGCATGCCATTTATTTCCCATAGAAGCCCGGTCTGTGGGAGCACAGGGGGAATACTTCCTGGGGTTTCCTTCAGCCAGTCAGCTTTTCAGTAGGTGAATGTCTGGAAAAAGAATCAGGATTGCCCCCAGCGTCACCGCCAGAACTGCTGCAATTTCTTTTGGATGCAGTTTTTCCTGCAGGAAATGGTGGCCAAGAAAAAAGACAAAAAGTGTATCAACCTGACCCAGACCACGAACAAGTGCTACATGTGTGAGGGAGAATCCGGTAAACCAGGCCCATGAGCCAATGGCGGAGAGAATCCCTACCGGCCAGGCCTGCCGCCAGAAGCGGAGAGTTTTCCGGAACTCGCTCCGCTGGAAGGACCACAGGTAGGTTCCCTGCAGGAATGTCTGGAGCGTATTGGTTACAAAGAGAACCCATAAGCCGGTCAGGACCGCAGAATGGCTGCCTTCCAGGTGCTGGCTTGCTGCCCGGAAAGCGAGTGAACTCAGGGCAAAGGCCGAAGCAGCGCCAAGACCGTACCGGGTGGCAGGTTCCCGTGCCCCCCGGAACAAGTCCCTCCAGTATATCCCTGAACTTTCGAGGGAAAGAACCAGCACCCCCAGAAAGGCGACCAATATTCCTGCAATGGCCACAGGATGGAGATGGATTCCAAGGAACAGGATGGATATCAGGACCAGTTGGGCTGCCTCGGTTTTTGCGTAGGCTGTTCCAGCTACGAATCCCCGGCTGTGAAAGGCATGTACCAGCATTACGGTTCCCAGAATTTGTGCCAGCCCTCCTGCGAGGCAGAAAGCAACAAACCAGGGGTCGCCATGGGGCAGCGCGCCACTTTTCCAGAATAATATTATAAGCAGAAAAAATAGGGCTTCCAGGGGAAGAGCGTAGAGGAAACGGATGAATCCGGCGCCAGACGGTGTCAGGGTACCCTTGAGCTTCGCCTGCAGACTGGTACGCAAGGCCTGCATGGCTGCTGCAAGAATGGTAATCGGGATCCAGAGGGGTACTGCAAGGGATCCCAAGACAATTGGGGGTGAGATCATCGCCGGAGACCGGGAAGGAGTTCAGGAGGGAGGAAAGTTTGTCCCGCCCGCAAGCAGGGGCTGGTGGATGGTCGGGGAGACAGGATTCGAACCTGCGACATCCTGCTCCCAAAGCAGGCGCGCTACCAGGCTGCGCCACTCCCCGATGTGCGCTAGGATAGCGTCGGCTCTGCTGATGGTCAATCCAGCCGGGCTAGCCGGCGGCGTAACCGGTCCAGCTCTCCGCGTGCCAGGGCTATTCCATCATTGAGCCTCTGGCGCTCGGTTTCCGAAATTCCCTTACCCTTCTGGACAAGCTCTTCGCTATAAATGGCGATGGTATCCAGGAGTTCTTCCACCCGTTCGTTAATCCGTTCCTGCGACGCGGCCATACGGTCCCAGGCGCGGTTGGCCTGCCGGCGAAGCTGTTCACGGGTCCTTTCTCCACTTTGAGGAGCGAACAGTAGTGCAGTGATGGCACCAGCCAAGGCTCCGGCGACCAGGGCAGCGCCCAGTGCGCCATATCCAAGGCTGCTGTGATCGTTTTCAAAGTCCATGACGCTTAACCTCCACTTTCAGGTGATGACAGTTGGGGCCTTGCGGCCGGTGAGAGCTTCAATACGGGCCAGACCCCTCCCAAGCATCACCAGGTCACGCAGCACGCGTTGGGGATCCCGCTGCAAGCGTTCTGGATCTTTCTCATGCTGTTCATGGTAGACGCGCAGGGTGGCACCACTTGTACCGGTTCCGGAGATGCGGAAAACCAGTCTGGCACCATCTGTGAACAGCAAACGGATGCCCTGGTGCTGGCTGGTCGTTCCGTCTACAGGATCAGTATAGGTGAAATCGTCTGCAATATGGACTTGTCTGCCGGCGAACTGCTGGCCCTGCAGTACAGGCAGCTGCGCACGCAGGGTGTCCATAATCTCCTGCCCGGTTTCCGCAGGAATTTCCTCATAATCGTGGCGGGAATAGTAGTGACGGCCATGGCGTTGCCAGTGCTGGAGCATGATGTCTCTTACCGGCAGCCTGGTATGTTCCAAAATGGAAAGCCAGGCCAGAACCGCCCAGAGCCCGTCTTTTTCCCGCACATGGTCGGAGCCCGTACCAAAGCTTTCCTCCCCACAGAAAGTGATTTTTCCTGCATCCAGCAAGTTACCAAAGAACTTCCAGCCCGTCGGTGTTTCGAAGTGGGGAATCCCCAGCGATTCTGCGACGGCATCTGCAGCTTGGCTTGTCGGCATGGAGCGTGCGATCCCTTTCAGGCCGGCAGCATAGGCCGGGATACAGCCAGCGTTGGCGGCCAGCACGGCAAGGGAATCGCTGGGGGTAACAAATATGCCTTGGCCCAAAATCATGTTCCGGTCTCCATCCCCATCAGAAGCGGCGCCGAAATCGGGAGACTGTGCGGAGAACATCAGGTCGGCAAGAGGTTTGGCGTACACCAGGTTGGGATCTGGATGGCCTCCTCCAAAGTCTTGGAGAGGGGTGCCATTCAGAACGGTGCCTTCTGGTGCTCCCAGACGTTTTTCGAAAATATCGGTGGCATATGGGCCAGTGATTGCATGAAGGGCATCAAAACGCATGCGGAAAGTGCCAGAGAGCAGCCTGGAAAGGGCGTCAAAATCAAACAGGCGTTCCATCAGGCTGGCGTAGTCATGCACTGGATCAATGACCTCTATGGACATGTCCCCGAGAGCCGTATGGCTTTCGTGCTCCAGATCTATATCGCTACTGATGGCAATCTGGTATTCCTTGATTTCCCTGCTGTTTGCCCAGACGGAATCAGTAAACTGCTCCGTGGCCGGTCCCCCATTTCTGCCGTTATACTTGACACCAAAATCCTGGTGCGGTCCCGCAGGATTGTGGGACGCAGTCAGTATGATACCACCCACTGCACTGCGCTGCCGGATCAGGTTGGAAACCGCCGGTGTCGAAAATAGCCCCTGCCGTCCGACAATGAGGTGTCCCAGACCATTGGCAGCAGCCATCCGGATAATGGTCTGGATGGCTTGCCGGTTGAAATAGCGTCCATCACCCCCCAGAACCAGCGTTTTTCCTGCAAGATCCGGAATGCAGAGGAAAAGCGACTGGATATAGTTTTCCAGATAGTGCGGCTGCTGGAACACGGAGACTTTTTTCCGGAGGCCCGAGGTCCCGGCGCGCTGGTCCAGAAAAGGGTTGGTCGCTACCGTCCTTGTCTCCATCGCGCAATCCTTAGTGATCCAGGGGGATGTCCATAATGGTGGATGCCCTCGCCATATCGGTGCGGATCCACAGGGTGTATCCACCAATCTGCCATGTGCTTACCACGATCCCCCCTTCCGTAATGGCCCGCCGACTGGCAGCTGCCAGGTCTTCCTCCATGCTTTCCTCCCAGTCACCGGTAACGTGACGGCGGAGAATTTCCTGCGGGTCAATACCTCCGGCCTCGAATACCGCCCATGCGTCTGGAGATACCAGAATACTGCCAGGATGGAAAAGCATGGGGGAAGATGGGGTTTTCATATCTGAAATCCTTGGCTGCATAGAAATTCCCTGCTGGGTTCGGCGCATCGCTGCATAAGGTTTATACGCTCCATGTTAAGCCGTACCCGCCTCGCCAGGAGGTGAGGGTGTCCAAGCCCTGCTGCGGCATATACCGCTGGCCCGGGGAAAAAGGCGGTCTGAAGAAACTGCCTCATGACCTCGCGCAGCAGTGGGCTCAGCATCCATTTTTCCCATCTGCCCAGGTGGCGGCTCCGGCGCTGGATGGTGATCCGGGCAAAAGCCATATGCCTTGCTTCCTCCCGCATGTGCAGCTGGGTAATGGCCAGCACTGCTGCCGGGAGTGTTTTGTCTGCAAAAATCTGGCGGCTCATCTGGTCCGGCACATTTTCACCAATGAGAATGGTAGACCAGAATGCCACAGAAGCCTCGGGGGCAAAACGGGCAAACCATCGGGCCAGCGAGGGGCGTTGTCCTGGGGGCGTCATGAAGGGGAGGCGGGCTCTCTGCTGCAGTTCCAGAAACATGAGGCTGTGTCCTACTTCTTCGCGCAGTTCATGAAGCTGGTAATGATAGCTGTGCGCGTCTCCGTAGAGATTCTGTAGGGAATGGCTACCAAGCCGCTGTATAAACAGGGCCTCAAGCCAGAGTCCAAGCTCGCAGAAGGAGACAAATTCCACCTGGGATAGCCGAAGCTTTTCCTCGGACTGCAGATGTCCGAATTCGGGTAGGCCGTAAAGGGAAAGGAGATGGTCTGGCAGCCATGGTCTGGCAGCATCAAGATCATCCCAGGGGATCTGCTCGACCGGGTCCCTGTAGCTGCGGCTATGTCGGGCCAGCCTCTGGATAAGCACGTCATGATGACGCTGAACAACAGCCATATTTTTCCGTCTGGCAGATTACTCCAATACTGCATTGTGCCACGGCTTCCACGGGTGTAAAAGAATTGGCCCCATCCAACGACAGATGGTCCTGGCGCCAAGGCGCGATTCCAGTGTGAAGTGGGCCTGGGGCGGACTGGGTCGGAGATCACCGGAGAA
>JAKARO010000018.1 GCA_021821885.1 Pseudomonadota bacterium | reverse complement strand
CCGTTTTAGTCCTGGTCGCCCTGACTTTCCAGCCAGTCTTCGTAATCTTCCCGTTTCTCATCGATAAAATCCTCAATGACATCGAAAAGATTTTCATCCATGGTCTCGAGGGATTTCAGAACCCCGGTCATCTCCCAGATGGTATACATTTCAACCGAGGTCTTAAGGGATACCTCCCAGGCAGTTTCCACGGTCTGCAGCGTACGCACCGGAATAGCCTTGCGCAGGACACGCAGATCCCCCTCCACCTTCTGGATGTTTGGACCCCAGTCCGGGAAGTGGTCTGGCTGGATCATATCCGGAGAGAGCTGGTTGCCAGTGGTAATAAGCTTGAGCATCACCCGTCCGAATGGACGGAGCACATCCTTCGCGGACTGCATGCCATGCCGGATGGAGACTTCCCGCATGATCATCACAAGGCCACCGGGCGAATTTTTGAAAGGACAGCGTGCCGCGCAGGTCATACACTGGGCACAGGCCCAGATTTTTTCCTGCATGGCGTCATACACCTGCTCGACGTTTTCGGTCCAGAGCAGCTGAACAATTTCCCTCGGACTGTAATCGTAGAACTGCGCCGACGGACAGGTAGCAGTGCAGATACCACAGTTGAGACACCCGTTCAGCTCATGGTCGTAACGGAAATCCGAGCGGATCTCATCGAACATCTCTTTCATTTCAGCGTAAGTCGCCATTCACTCGCTCCTC
The DNA here is from genome assembly GCA_021821885.1 of Pseudomonadota bacterium. Classification (GTDB taxonomy): domain Bacteria; phylum Pseudomonadota; class Gammaproteobacteria; order Acidithiobacillales; family Acidithiobacillaceae; genus Igneacidithiobacillus. Next base: position 36,237 of record JAKARO010000018.1, on the reverse strand, counting down.
ACTGGCAAATTCTGGTCTTCGCCGGTCCGGCCACGGCGCAGCCGGATTGCCCATCCCACTAGATGAACAGCGTGATATCAGCCTCTCCTGCAAACTCAAAGAAGGATGCGGCGCCTCCCAGCTCGATTCCGTCAATGAAGTCGCCCGTGTCAAACTCAAACAGGTCCACGGTCATCTGGCAGGCAATCATGCGGACTTCGGCCTCGACGCAAAGATCCCGCAGCTCCTCAAGACTGGCAACCCCTTTCGCCTTCATCTTGCTCTTCATCATTGAAGTCGCCATTCCTTCCATCCCTGGCAGCACCATCATGAGGTTCGGCATGGGGACGGGCATCGGCATTGCGGGATTACCCAGCGGGCTGACGCGCAGATGGCCCAGGTTTTTCCTGATCAGTTGCAATCCGTAGAAGGTAAAGAAAATTTCAACCGAATAGCCCAAGGCTGCCGCCGTAGACGCAAGAATGAAAGGAGGATACCCCCAGTCCAGTGTTCCCTTTGTGGCAATGATCGCCAGTTTTTTCTCGTCCATATTTTTTCTCCTGGAACCCCAGCGTCAGGCTGGGGGACTCCCATTAAGCCTTCTGAATGAAGAATACGAATTCCCCACCCGATTCCGCCTGATCCAGCAGCGGATTTTTTGTCTGCTTGGAGAACGCCTCAAAGTCCTTCACGGCACCAGGATCAGTAGCCACAATTTTCAGCACCTGGCCCGAGCCCATCTCGCCGAGCGCCTTCTTGGTCCGCAGGATCGGCAGTGGGCAGTTCAAGCCACGGGCATCCAGAACCTTGTCTTCCTGTACCATTTCTAGAACCTCCTCGGTTGATTACCTAACACTCTGACACACGACTGTATCAGGAAACGCCTTTAGAGCAAGGCAAATATTTTGATTTGCTGATTAATGGCACATATTTCAGCGTACTCTTATTTGTTTGGGCCAGAAGCAAGCGCGTACCCCCGCCTGACCCACGCGGTGATCCCCCCACGCAGGTTGAATACCTGGCCAAAGCCTTGTGCCGACGCAAATGCGCTGGCCTGTGCTGAACGACCTCCACTGAGGCAGTAGAACACCACGGGCTTTTCTTTCTCCAGCCCAGAAACCGACATGGGGAGAAGATGCAGAGGAACGTGTTTGGCCCCGGCGATCATCCCTTCCGCGACTTCAGACGGAGAACGGACGTCCACCAGTGTTACATCCTCGCCCTGATCCAGAATTTCTTTCAGCTGATCTACAGTGATTTCCTGAAAACCGTACATATGATATCCATCTTCCTAGGCAGTCAGATCACATGATAGCACTGTCTCTGGTCGCCAACCCACGCCTTCAACCACCAAGCCGCATCATAAAGATTTTTGAGGAGCGGGCGGGATTTTCAAGAAATTCATGCCGTTCTGGCTTTTCATGCCAAACGCCCTGCTGGATGGCATCAATCAGCTGCCCATCAGTGATATCACCATTGCGAAGGAGGCGCCGAAGGTCCATCCCGTCTTCACTGCCCAGACAGTATACCAGCCGGCCCGAAGAGGTAAGACGCACACGGTTGCACGATGAACAGAAGTTCTCGCTAAGCGGGGTAATGAAGCCGACGCGGCCGGAGGAACCGGAACCCGGAACCCGGTAGAGCATGGCGGGACCATTGTCCCGGCTGCTGGCTACGGGGATCAGGGAGCCAAAATGCCGCTCCAGAGTTTTGCGGGCCTCATGTGCTGGCAAAAACCGGGACCCCACGCTTTCCTCGCCGGACTGCCCCAGCGGCATGGTCTCAATGAACCGGATGTCCAGACCGAGATCCAGGGCGAAAATGGCCAATTCCTCAAGGTCATCTCCGTTAACATCACGGAGCAGCACCGTATTGATCTTGATCCGTCTGATACCTGCAGCTTTTGCAGCCTCTATCCCCCGAAGCACCCGCGCCAGGTCACCACCTCGGGTTACCTGCCGGAAAACTTCTGGTTTCAGGGTATCAATGCTGATATTAAGGTTGTTGAGCCCAGCCTTCTGCAGAGGCTGCGCCAATTTTTCCAGAAGAATTCCATTGGTACTGATGCTGATTTTTCCGACCTTCAGATGGGCAGCGTGGGATACCAGATCAAGGATGCGCGGATGGATCAGTGGTTCACCACCAGTAAAGCGGACATGCTGCAGCCCCATTCTGGCAAAAAGTCCCAAAATTCGCTGCTGCTCCCCGGAGGTGAGATGTTCATCGCCCTCAAAATAGGGTGTACCGCCAGCCGGTGAACAGTATTCACAGCGGAAATTGCAGTGTTCCGTCACCGAAACGCGCAGGTAGGAAATGGACCGGCCAAAACGGTCCTGAAGTGATGCTCCCGGCTGCATGGAAGAAACCTGCATTGGTGGCTGCTCAGGTTGGGCTGGTGGCGGTGGACGCGCTGTCCCTCCGCCCCATCATCAGAACGCCGCGATCTGGATCAGCAGCGCTGGCGACCATGGTAAAGATTAACCACATGCTGTGCCTCCACGAAGAAAAGCCAGCGTTCCACACCGATCCCTGCAACCACCGAAACTGCGGCCACAGCGGCGGCCACGGAGGAAGCATCCGTGACCACAATTGCAAGGGCCGCAAGCGGGATCATCACGGCCAGAAGATACATTACCACCTTCATGCCCAAGGCCCGCTCCCGGGGAAGCCGATGGCCGAACTCCTCCGTCAGAAAGGTGCCAAAGGTATGACCCTGGTCAAGCAGACGGACGCTGAAACGGTTGAACCCTGTAGCCGTATGGATTGTCGGGCCTGACGGCTTTCCTATCCAGAAGTAGTAGATTCCTTTCAGAACGGCAACCGCAACAATCAGTGCCATGGCAGTGCCCGCAAGAAAACCTGCTTTTCCGCCCAGGGCAATTCGAACAAGAGCCAGCACTGTGGCTCCTGAAGCAAGCCCCATGGCATAAAAATTCACCGGCACAAGTGGTGTGTTCCACTGACGGATGGTCCGGAGGGTCGCATAGATCATTCCCTGACAGAATATCGTAATGAGGCCGATGACCCCCGCAAGGCTGGCCATGACCAGCCCCGCCGGGGCGGACGGTGCGCCCGTGAAATAGATCCAAACCAGATATGCGGCCGCGAAAGGATAGAAAAGAACTGCAAAAACTCCTTCCCGCGCCAGCCAGGAAGTACGCCAGCGGGTGAACGCACGCCAGGCATTTCTCGGGTTGGCCAGATGCGCAGTCGACGAGAGCATGCCAATGGTGACGAACACCAGAGAAAGCAGGACCGCCACCGTGGTTTGCAGAGGATTCAGCCCTCCGTCGATCTGAAGATCATTTACGGTTGCTACCAGGGCCATGAGACCAAAGCCTCCACCGGAGAAGAGGGTCAAAAAAATGACGGCAAGTGCGGGATGCATAAGCTCTCCTCAGCGCTCCACAACACGGTTCACCCACTCTTTCACCTTGGCAGCAGCCTTTTTCCGGAGGCCGTCCGTAGGAATGGGTGCGTGTACGCGCGGGGGCAAATAGTGGTTGGATGGATCGTAATTCAGTTCCGGCATGAGCTGGTAGCCACCACGCTCCCGGACCGCACGGCCGACGGCACTCTCTGGATCGTCAAAATCCCCGAACATCCGCGCATGCGCAGGACAGGTCAGCACACAGGCAGGCTGCCGCTCCTCTTCAGGAATTTCCATGTCGTAAATACGGTCGATGCAGAGGGTGCACTTTTTCATGGTACCAGATACCCGGTCCAGCTCGCGGGCGCCATACGGACAGGCCCATGAGCAGTAGTTGCAGCCCATACACTTGCTCTGGTCCACGAGCACAATGCCATCCTCTGCCCGTTTGTAGCTTGCGCCTGTTGGGCAGACCGTCACACACTCCGCATTTTCACAATGCATGCAGGACATCGGGAAATTGACCGTCTTGTTGTAGGGATATTCCCCGATCTCGTAATGCCGGATCCGGTTAAACCAGACTCCCGAGGGTTCCGCCCCATAGGGGCTGTAATCGGTCAGCGGTGCTGTCGTGCCACTGGTATTCCACTCCTTGCATGCGACAGCACAGGCATGGCAGCCAACACAGGTATCCAGGTCAATAACCAGTCCCAGTCTCATTTTTGGCTCCCTGTTGTCTCAGGATTTAAGGTTGACAGGCTTGTGCGTGTGGTAGCGCAGAACATCTGGGGAGGGTTCCATCCCTGGCAGCGGTTTCACCGTGGGGAACGTCGGCCATACACCCTCTTCACCCTGTCCGGCAGGCGTAATCTTGACCATCAGGTCATACCAGGCTGCCTGCCCCGTAATGGGATCAGAATTGGTCAACCGCCGCTCCCCCTGTTTTGGTGGAAGAAGCTCTGAAATCAGGTGATTCATGAGGAATCCCCGTGTTGCCTCTGCCGCATCGGGCTTCAGGCCCCAAGCACCGGACTGCTTGCCTATGGCGTTCCACGTCCAGACCGTATCCTCCTGGCAGCCCTCGATCAGTTTTACCTGGACACGGATCTTGCCGTTATGGCTTTCCACCCATGCCCAACCCAGGTCCTGGATACCCATCTGCTCGCCACGGCGGCGGTTCATGTACAGATAGTTTTGGGCAAGGATCTGTCTCAGCCAGGCATTCTGGCTATCCCAAGAGTGGTACATCATCATTGGCCGCTGGTTCACCGCATAAAAGGGATACTCCTTCTTGTCGATGCGCTGCTGCTCCAGGGGTTCATAGTAGTCGGGAAGCGGGTCAAAATAGGTCGCAAGTCGCTCACGGTCGACAGGGTCTTTGGGCTGCGGGCCATCGTACAGACCCATCCCGGCCAGGCGGAAACGCTGCAGGGTCTCTGAATAGAGCTCAATGACAATGGGATCCGAGGTCGGATTGAAACCGATTTTATGAGCCAGTTCCAAATAATCCCGGTTGGCAAACCGGTAATAGCGCGTCGATTCTGGCAGGTGGTACTGGAAAAATCCCTGATTTTCTATGTACCGGTCCCACTGATCAGGGTTCGGTTCGCCGCGCAGATGGCTCGCCCCGTCTTCACCACGCCATCCGGCCAGAAAGCCGATCCCCGGCGCCCGCTCAAAATTTGTAATAAAATCCTTGTAGCCACCAAACCTTGGCTCCCCATCCTCCCGGACAAAAGCCGGAAATCTGAGGCGACCCGCCAGCTCGACCATGACATCCTGCCATGGGCGCACGTTGCGGTCCGGCCTGAGCACAGGATGCCGTATGGAGTCGCAGATGGCATCTGGTTCCGAAATGGGCCTGTCCAGCAGGGAAATCGCATCATAGCGCTCCAGATAGGTCGTATCCGGCAGTACCAGGTCGGCAAAATTGACCATTTCTGAATGGAAGGCATCCACCACCACAAGAAATGGAATCTTGTGCTCGCCATCTTCGTCCTTGGCCCTGAGCATCTCCTGCACGTTCGCTGTATTCATGGTCGAGTTCCAGCTCATGTTGGCCATGAAAAAAATCAGGGTATCAATACCATACGGATCCTTGTTCACTGCATTGGTAATCACCATATGCATCAGGCCATGGTTGGCAATGGGGGCTTCCCAGGAGTATGCCTTGTCGATCCGCTTTGGCTGCCCGTTCTCGTCAATGACCAGATCTTCCGGTGCGGTGGGAAAACCGAGCGGCAGGGATTTCAGAGGGGTATTGGGCGAACTGTGCTGCGCCGGCTTGTTTGGTGGAGGCACCGGCTTGGGATATGGTGCCTTGGCTCGGAACCCTCCCGGACAGTCGATGGTTCCCAGCATCACCTGCAGGAGATGGATTGCGCGGGCCGCCTGCATCCCATTGGAATGGGCAGAAATCCCCCGCATGGCATGCATGGACACCGGACGGCCGATAAACCTGTCGTGCCGGCGGCCTGCCCAGTCCGTCCACTCGACGTCTACAGTAATGGTTTCCCTGAAAGCGACATGCGCGACTTCCAGAGCCAGCCGTTCGATTGTTTCAGCAGGGACCCCGGTGATCCTGCTGGCGTTTTCCGGACTGTAGTGCCCATCCAGATACCGCTCCGCGAGAATCGACATGACCGTCCGCACATTCTGTCCGTCTGGCGTCCTGAATTCCCCAAAGAGCGCCGCTTTTACCCCGGGCGCCATGCCGTTCGCAAATGTTTCCGTCTCAATATCCCATACCATGGGATGCCCTTCAGGATCACGCCAGACGAGGCCATCGCCTTTCTCGCCAGGCTTGTGGATGACCAAGAAAGGGGCATTCGTATAGCGCAGGAGAAATTCCCAGTCAAACAGCTCGTTCTGCAGAAGAACGTGGACCATGGAAAGCGCGAGCATCCCGTCCGTTCCGGGACGGATGGGTACCCACTCATCCGCAATGGCCTGGTATCCGGTGCGTGCCGGGTTGATGCCCACAAACTTTCCACCCCTGCGCTTCAACTTCTCCAGTCCGATTTTCATCGGATTGGATGAATGGTCCTCAGCGACACCCCAGAGCATGAAGTATTTGGTCCGGTCCCAGTCAGGATCGCCAAATTCCCAGAACGCATGCCCAAGCATGTAGAGCCCAGCTGTTGCCATATTGACTGAGCAGAATCCCCCATGGGCAGACCAGTTGAGAGTTCCGAACTGCTGGGCCCAGAGCCCGGTCAGCGCCTGCATCTGGTCGCGGCCAGTAAAAAAGGCCAGTTTGTCGGGATCTGTTGCCCGGATCCGGGCCAGACGCTCGGTAAGCATATCCAGGGCCTCATCCCAGGAAATCTCCTCGAACTCTCCCGCACCGCGCTCCGTACCCGGCTTCCGCCGAAGGGGATTGCGCAGCTTGGCGGGCGAATACTGCTTCATGATACCAGCTGAACCCTTGGCACAGAGTACACCCTGGTTAATGGGATGGTTGCGGTTTCCCTGGATGAAGCGGACTTTGTTGTCCTCTACCGTAACTTTGATGCCGCAGCGGCAGGCACACATGTAGCATGTGCTGTATTTGATTTCCTGCTTGCCATGATCTTCAAATTCCATGACCGTAGCCATTTATTTACCTCATTCGTGGGTACCAGTCTGCCCTACAGGCAGACCCGTGAATGCTGGAGATGGTCGCCGACGCAGGGTAATAAAGCAACTCAGCTTTTTTGATTTTGTAATAAGAGTGCCTTATTTGCCTGGCAGGAGCTCTCAAGTCTAACTTAGTCTCTGCCGAAACCATGGAGAACCATCAATGAACCGTAACGACTTCAAGGAGCACTCCCGCATCACCGTCACCTGGAAAGATCGGGAAGGCAAATTCCGTCCAGGCAATTTTTACGTCTATGCGCTGCTCCGGGATGCCATGATTGTCCGGGCTACCGATAAGGACGGGCTGCTGCGCAAGCTGCCCTACTCTGATGTTCTGCGCATCGTCAGATACCAGGAAATTGCCCCGCAGGACCGGTACATGATTCCTGAAGAAGTCCTGAAAGAGAACAACTGGAAGGACCGGGACATAATGGTACGCTACAGCTCCTCTCCAAGCCTGGGGAAATAGGCCACCACAGCCGGGAGAGAAGTGGCCGGACGCGCTCCCCGGGTGCCGCGGCTCCGGTCATCCCGGGTCCGCCTTCCAGACGCCACTTTTCCCTCCTTCTTTGAGCACCAGCCTGACCCCGCCGATCTCCATCCCGCGGTCAGCTGCCTTGCACATGTCATATACGGTCAGCAAGGCAACGCTGACCGCCGTAAGGGCTTCCATCTCCACCCCAGTCTGCCCGGTACACAGGACCTCTACCTCGCACGTCACCCGCGGAGGGTTCTCCCCAAGGCCAAAACGCGCCTCCACTCCAGCAATGGCCAGAGGGTGTGCCAGCGGGATCAGTTCATGGGTCCGTTTGCTCGCCTGGATTGCGGCTATGCGTGCCACTGCAAGCACATCCCCCTTTCCCATCCGGCCATTCCGGATTTTTTCGAGCGTGGCCGTAGCCATGCGGATTTCTCCGGCTGCGATGGCACGCCTCTCCGTAACCTGCTTGCTTGCAACGGAAACCATATGGGCTTCCCCTGCACGGTTAAAATGGCCAAGATCCTCGGATTCCATGGTACGATGGCACTCCTTTTGCTTGTGATTCGGGGAAATTTCTGGTGAGGTCAACCCGATGACCCTGAAAAAACGTTTTTTTCTCTACTGGATTCTCCTGCTCACGGCTATCCCTGCGCAAGGGGATCTGCGGTTTCTTCTGCCGCCCGTCAGCAGCCCTGCAATAATGTATGCCGCCTTCCATCCCATGGCCGAATATCTGGGAAAAATCGCGGGGAGCCCCGTCCATCTCACTTTTAGCCCCAGTCTTCGCGCCTTTTATCTGGAGGCAGAGAAGGTCAGGCCCCAGATCGTTCTTTTCTGCCCCATCGCCTACCTTCGGGTTACCCACCAGAAAAGCTATATTCCGCTGGCAGGACTAAATCCTCCGCCGGGTGGAAACAAGAGCCTGATCGTAGTCCGGAAGGACAGTCCGGTCCGAAACATACTCCAGCTGCGGGGAAAGCGCTTTGTCATTGGCAATCCTGCCTGCGCCGCATCGGCACTGGTCCCGCTTTCCCTGCTTCGGGAAATCGGCATCCGCACCACGGAATTCCGGGATCTGCACCAGAGCGGCTCCGACATTAATGCCCTGATGGACGTGTCCGCGCGCTTCTACGACGCCACAGCCGTAGCGGCCAACATCGCAGCACCATACATTCAGGCCGGAGACCTGCGGGCTATCGCCCGGATGGATGTTGGCCCGGGGGATTTGATTGCCGCTTCCGGCAAGGTTCGCATGCCCGTACGCCAGAAAATCCGCCAGGCGCTTCTGGACATGGCCGACCAGGATCCCGCTGCATTAAAAGCGCTGAGCATGCTGGCCACCGGCTTTCATCCGCTTGTCCCTGGCACCTACGAACCACTCCGGGCTCTCTATGCCGATTTTTACGGGATGGATCTCCCCCCCCGCCACCGGGGAAAATTTCTGCGCCTCGGCATTCCTCCGGCCTACTCGCCCCTGAATGCCGCACGGATTTTCCACCCTTTGCAGGAGATTCTGTCCTCTCTCATGGGCTCGCCGGTAGAGATCAGCGTTCCAAGGGATGAATCAGCCTACCTTCGTGGCATTCTCAATGGAGATTACAGCTTTGCTCTTCTTAGCCCCCTGATGGACAGGGCAGTGGGAAAACACATGCGGGAACTGGCTTCGCTGCTCCCCGCCCCGGGATCAAGGGGGCTTGCCATAGTCTCCCTGGCTGGCCATCGTCGCAATTCCAGCCCGGGCGCGCCCATTCAGGTTGCCTACAGCAGCCCCTACTGCAGTGCCGGAAGCATCATGCGCAGGGAGATCCGGCATCTTGCGGATGGCCACCCCCTGGTATGGGAACCGACCAGATCGGAAAGCGCCGTATTTTCTGCGCTGGCTGCCGGAAAGGCGGACTGGGGTGTCGTCCGCGCCCCTACAATAGAAGCTCTGGCCCGGGAAACTCCGGATACCTGGAAAACCCGGGGGGTAGGCGGCCCGGCTCCCGAATGGATTCTCGCGGGGACACGGAAACTCCCGCAAGCACGGATATCCGAGCTTCACATGGCTCTGCTTAGCCTGCCGCAAAATGCCCTGGCCGGCAGCGGATTCTGGAAGATACAGGATTCTCCACCATGACCGCTTCGTCTCCCGCCAGCAGCACCCGGAAAGAAGTCCACCCCAAAGGGCAGCGCCATCCGGGCCAAGCTGGAGCATCGCGCATTCCAGATCTGCTCCTCCTGTGGAACCGCCTGACCTGGCGGAGCAAGAGCATGGCCTTTGTCCTGCTTGTTGTCGCCATGGTATATACCATGATCGCCGTTTTTCTATACACATCCGTGCGCTCGGATCTGACCAGCCAGGTCCAGACGGAACTCTCCCACCTTACGGGAAACATTGCCAGAAACGCCGCCGACCCCCTGCTGCTGAAGGAAGGTGGCCGCCTGTCCGGTCTGACACGGACCAGCAACCCCCTCGTAAGATCGGTAAACATCGTGGATAGACAGGATATAATCGTGGCCAGTACCCGTCTTTCCCGGCTGGGTACCCGCTATACGCCCGAAGACCGGCAGGAATTCCTGCCAGTCGATCTGTATTCTCGCCCCATCCGCGCAGGGGGGCAGACACTCGGGGCCGTTTGGCTGCAGGCGGAGCAGAAGCAGATTGACCATCTGGTTAGCCACAGACTGGAACATACCATCAGTCGCCTAGTTGTCCTGGGAGTCGTTACAGCGGTCATCGGTCTGGTAGGTGCCTACCTCGTCAGCCTGGCCATCACCCGGCCAGTATCACGTCTCATGCGAGAAATTGAAGGGATGGAACAGCGTCTGGGGCTGGAAGATCATCCCATTGAAACCACTAGGGACAGTAGCAGCCAGGATGAACTGCACCGTCTGGAGATTGCTTTCCGTCTGACCGAGAAAAGGCTCGAAGAGCACCTGCAGGAACTTCAGCAGATGCACCAGCGCCAGCAGGCGATGCAGTGCATGGCAACGATAGGAGAAATGTCTGCGCAGGTAGCCCATGAGATCCGGAACGCGCTCTCCTCTCTCAGAGGGGCAGCACGGTACCTTGTGCACTACAACGATTTGGAAAACCGCCAAGATTTCCTGGCGATCATTGAGGAAGAAGTGCAGCGCCTTTACGATATGACCCAAGGCTTTCTGGATTTTGGCCGTTCCTATGAGACACGCATGAGCAACCTGAGACTGCTGGAGGTTCTGGCGCGAAGCGTTGACCGCCACCGCGCAGATTTTGAAGCCAAAAGCATTTCCGTCGAAATCCACTGCCCTTCCATACTTCATGCAACTCTGGATTCTTCCCTGATTGGCCAGGCACTGAGCAATCTTTTGCTCAACGCCTGCGACGCCGTACCGGCAAGGGGGGGGAGAATTGTCGTCTCAGCCAGCGCAAGGGAAAACGGGCAGATTGATCTCTCCATATCCGACAACGGACCGGGAGTTCCTGATGCGAGGCGTTCAACCATTTTCAAGCCCTATGTAACCACCAAGACGAAGGGAAGCGGCCTTGGACTTGCGGTAGTCGCCAAAATCATGATGGTGCACGAAGGAAGTGTTGAGCTGCAGACCGCAGATATCGGGGGTGCACAGTTTATTCTCCACATTCCGCCGCGGCCGTCCCTGACAGCCGCAGCTTCATAGGACGGGCGAAACATCCGGGCCCGGATACCCTGACCCTGAGGTATGTCATTTTCATGGAACACAAGATTCTTGTAGTAGAGGATGAACGCAACCTGCGCAGGGTCCTGGCGGCGGTCCTGCGGGCCGAGGGCTTTGCTCCCCTTGAGGCGGGGGATGCAGAAGAAGCCCTGGGTATCCTGGCACAGAGCAGGCCCTCCCTAATCCTTAGTGACCAGCGACTGCCGGGAATATCCGGGACTGAGATGCTGCTCCGCATCAAGGAGAACTATCCGGAACTGCCTGTAATTATCAGCACAGCCTATGGCGAGATTGACCAGGCCGTCGCGGCTATCAAGGCTGGTGCTGAATACTATCTTACCAAGCCTGTGGACGAACGCGAGCTCATAGCACTCATTCGCCAGATCCTCCAGCGGCGGGGCCAGGTCGTACCACCACTTCAGCAGGAACCTGGCCGTCATGGACTGATTGGCGTAAGCCGGGCCATAGAGCAGCTGCTGGAAATTATCCATCTGGTTGCTCCTGCTCCGTCCAACGTAATGGTCACAGGCGAATCGGGCACCGGAAAGGAGCTGGTGGCCCGTGCCCTGCATAGTGCCTCGCCGCGCGCCAGCCATCCTTTTGTGGCTGTCAATTGTGGCGCAATTCCTCTGGAGCTGGTCGAAAGCGAAATTTTTGGCTACGAACGGGGGGCATTTACGGGAGCACTCCGTTCCCAGGCAGGGAAACTGGAAATGGCCGCAGGGGGCACTCTCTTCCTGGATGAAGTAGGAGACATGCCGTTGCCGATGCAGGTCAAACTCCTGCGTGCACTCCAGGAGCGGGAGTTTACCCGTCTGGGGGCCCACCTGCCGGTACGTCTCTCCGCCAGGATCGTGGCTGCAACCCACGTGGATCTTGTCCAGGCAATTGCCGAAGGACGTTTCCGCGAAGATCTCTATTACCGTCTGAATGTCATTCCCATGCACATCCCCCCCCTTCGTGAGCGACGGGCAGACATCCTGCCACTCATTGAGCATTTTCTGCAGAAAATCTGCCTTGCGATCGGACGCAGCCAGCCCATGGAGATACAGCCTGAGGCCATGACAGCCCTTGAAGCCCACGACTGGCCGGGAAATATCCGCCAGCTGGAAAACCTGCTGGAACGCGTAGTGGTTCTCAACCGCGGCAGCAAAATTTCCCTGCGCGATCTTCCACCAGAAATTCTGTACCGGCGGGGCCCATCTGATTCTGTCAGCATGAGCCCCTATGATCTCCCGGCACTGGAACGGCAGACCGTTATGGCAGCGCTGGAGAAAACCCGATTCAACCAGAGCCAGGCAGCCCTTCTTCTAGGCATCAGCCGCAAACAGCTGCGCACGAAAATGAAAAATATGGGCCTTCTCGGTGAGATGGAAAATGAGGAGGAGAATGCAGAAAACGAAAACTAGAGATCGTCTTGCGTTGTGCCTTTTGGGCCACCGCAGCTGGAACATCTGCCCCATCCGCTACCCCTACCACCTACCAGCCAGACAGGCCGGTGCATCCTCTACCCAGACTGTTTCCGGGAAACAGAAGCGGCTTCCCGAAAAAACGGGCAAGCAGGTTTCGCTTCCGCCAGAATGGCACGAAAACTGCTAATTCCCCTGCGTCCAGTTTCCGAGCTGGCCAAACCTGGGGAGCAGGGTCATACACATGTGCCAATCCACAACACCTACGCGCATTTCCACCGGGACCGCCCATAAGACATCTGTCAAGGCGGAAGAAATGCACGTGTACCCTATTTCCTGGACGCCAATACCACCAGCCAGCACGGACAGGGGCGCCACATCCGCGCCTGACTGGGGATATCCCCCTAGCAGGCTGCCTGCAGGATGTACAGGAACACTCTCTTCCAGAAGGATCCTTATCCCCCACCCGGGGCTCCGGTACAGGGAAAATCAGGCCGCAATCCTGCGAGGACTGCAGAACCCGTTTCCAGGTACCGGCACGACCAGTCACGGAGACACTGGAAACTTTCCACTTGCGGAAGAGCCAACATCCGGCCATTGCCGGATATTTCAATAAATATACTTGCTATTCAAGGAGTTATCTTCATGAAAAATATGAAACGTCGGGAATTTCTGGGTACCGGCCTCACCGCCACCACTATGGCGGCTGTCGCGGGTACAGGGCTTCTCCGTTCGGGAATGGCCTTTGCGGGAAACGTGGCCGGATGGCCTGCCAAGCCCTTTGAAGAAAAGAAGCTGGCGGCTGCAATGACCGATTCCATAGGCAAAACGGAGATTCCCGTTTCATCCAAGGTTCGTCTGTCGGCTCCTTCCATTGCGGAGAATGGCGCGGCGGTTCCCGTGACCATAGAGATTGACTCGCCCATGAATGCCGACGATTACGTGAAGACCGTATGGCTCTTCGTGGACCACAACCCAACGCCCCTGGCCAGCCAGTTCAATTTTACTCCAGGTTGTGGCCACGCATTTATCCAGCAGCGCATCAAGATGGCCAAAACCGACAATGTACGCGTGGTTGCGCGGACCAGCAAAGGCGAGCTGATGGCCTCAGCACCCCGGAAGGTCAAGGTCACCATCGGTGGATGTGGCGGCTGATCCCGGGCAGATACCCCCAACATTATCAATTCAAGGAGTCAGACTATGGCAGCTATTGGAAATCCCATGATCCGCATGCCGGGCAGCGCGAAAAAGGGCGAAGTCATCGAGGTCCGGTCCCTAATCATGCATCCCATGGATACGGGCCTTGCCAAGGACAAAGCGGGGAAGATCATACCCGCCCACTATATCCAGACAGTCACCGTTACCTTTAATGACAGGCCACTGCTCGATATCGACTGGAGCACCGCCGTCAGCGCCAATCCCTACCTGGCATTCAAGATGCGGGCTGAAGAAAGCGGAACCCTGAAGATGGTCTGGAAAGACAATAAAAATGGCGTCTGGAGTACTGGGGCCAAACTGTCCGTGAGCTAGGGCCAGTGACACACCCTCTTCCGGGCAGGGAAGAAATGGCCACGATGCAAAGGGAACCGTACCCGCCGGTGCAGTACTTGCGTCCCGGCGGCACCCCCGGCAGGGAGGAACTGGCGGATGGAGGCCGGTCTCCCCCAGACACAGCCCCGAACATTAATCATGCGCCATCCGGGCAGCAGCATATGGGCCACAGGCCTGCAATTCCTGGCTACCGGCACCATCCAACATCTTTTTTTGCATGAGGAACTACCCATGACCAAACCAAAATTGCCAGGCGCCACCGCAGGACTTGTCCTGGGCGGCCTCCTGCTGGTTTTCCCAGTGGGCTCCATGGCAGCCACAATTCCCGCTCCCGTCTCAGGAATGCCACCCATCAACACCAGCTCCCCCTTGTATATTGTCAATGTTGACAAGGGAGTCAGCCCAGCCGGGGTCAAGCTGGGTATCACGAACGGTGCCGAATCGGAAAACATGAACGTCGTAGGCACCCTGAACATCCAGCAGGGTCTCAAGGCACGTGGTATCAAAAGCAGCAGTCCGTATGTGATTTATGAGGTCTGCAACCTGGTACTTGGGGCCAAAATCCTGCGGAGCACCCCTGCATTTGGCGCTTTTGCCCCCTGCAAGATTGTCATGTACGAAGATCACGGCCAGCTGAAACTGCTGACCTACCTGCCAACCTATGCCCTGAAATACTTCCCGAAAAATCCAGAGGCGACAAAGGTAGCCCGGGAACTGAACCGGCAGATCATCAACGTGATGAAACAGGCCAAGTCTGGCGGACTGTAACCACTGGAGACTTCACATGCGTATTGGTAGACGAGATTTCCTGCAGCTGCTCGGCATCGCCGGTGCAGCCAGTTTTTTCACCCCAGGCGCGGTACAGGCGGCCTGGGGAGGGGAGAGTGATCCCTATGAGATTCCCGATTATGGAAATGTCACCCTCCTGCACATGACAGATTCCCACGCCCAGCTGCTGCCCGTCTGGTGGAGGGAACCTGATACCAACATTGGCGTTGGTCCCGTACTCAACCAGACACCCCATCTCTGCGGCAAATGGATGCTTGATTATTATGGTGTAACCCGGGGAACTGCAGACGGATACGCCTATTCCTGTCTTGATTATGACACCCTGGCCCACCACTACGGGAAAATTGGGGGCTATGCCCATATCGCAAGTCTGGTGAAACGCTACCGCCAGCAGCTCGGAAAACGGGTCCTCCTGCTTGATGGTGGCGATACCTGGCAGGGCTCGGCCACCAGTCTCTGGACCCAGGCATCCGACATGGTCGGCGCCCAGAATCTTCTCGGGGTAGACGATTTCGTCGGACACTGGGAATTCACCTACGGCCAGGACCGGGTGCAGCATCTGGTAAAGAACGAGCTCAAGGCCACATTTCTGGCACAGAATATTTTTAACACCACCTGGCAGGAAGCGGTCTTCAAGTCCTACCGTATCCACGAAGTCAGCGGCCGCCGCATCGCGGTCATCGGCCAGGCATTTCCGTTCACGCCCATTGCCAATCCCGCCTACCTGATTCCCGACTGGGAGTTTGGCATCCATACACAGCACATGCAGAAAGTGGTCAGGGAATGTCGGGAGAAGGAACACGCCGATCTTGTTGTTGTCCTGTCCCATAACGGTGCTGACGTGGACAAGAAAATGGCCGCCCTTGTCAAGGGTATCGACATCATTCTGGGTGGCCATACCCATGACATCATGGGTCCAAAGCCTTTTATGGTCAACCAGACTCTCATTATCAATACGAGCACCAATGGCAAAGTTCTGGCCCGCTTTGACCTGGATGTGGGCAAGGGGCGCCTCAAGGGCTGGCGTTTCCATTACCTGCCCGTCTTTTCCAATCTCATCCACCCGGATGCGGAAATGGCCGCTTATATTGAAAAAGTTCGGGCTCCCTATCGGGAAAGGCTTGAAAAGCCGCTGGCAACCACCGGCAGCCTCCTGTATCGCCGCGACAATTTTAATGGGACCTTTGACCAGCTGCTCTGCAATGCCCTGCGGGAAGAAATGGACTGCGAGGCAGCTTTCTCGCCCGGCTTCCGCTGGGGATACTGCAAGTTGCCCGGGGAGACAATCACCATGGAAGACGTCATGGGCCAGACGGCAATCACCTATCCCCAGGTCACCATCAACGAATACACTGGTGCCGAGATCAAAAACATCATGGAACAGGTGGCTGACAACATTTTCAATCCGGATCCCTACTACCAGCAGGGTGGTGACATGATCCGTGTTGGGAATATCCAGTATGCGTTCAATCCGGATGAAAAAATCCAGCACCGTATCACCAATATGCGCATTGGCGGCAAGATGGTCAGCGCCACACGAAAATACAAGGTGGCAGGATGGGCCTCCATGCACAAGTCGGAGGGAAAGCCCGTGTGGGAAATTTTTGCCCGGTGGCTGGAGAACAAAAAACATGTGGAAGTCGAAAAGATGGATCTCCCAACCCTGAACGGGGATATGCGCAGCAACCGCGGCATTGCTGACCCGCACCCATATGGACTCTAACGTTTTGCGATAACGGGTGTTCTTGGCCGGCAGCAAGCCGGCTTTTTTGTCCAGCCCCGGCTGTAGCCAAATTACTACAGTTTCTGGGGTTTTGGCTTTGATAATCCCCATGTTAGACTTCGCACTTGCCTTGAGGCAGCACTCCTGCCGGATCAGGTATCCGTGGAATATTCACGGACCACGCAGACAGACCCCTACTCCAGGACTTTATCCAGATGATATTCAAAAGGTTTCTCGGCCTGTTCTCCAGCGATCTCGCCGTGGATCTGGGAACGGCAAACACCCTGATTTATGTACGCGGCAAGGGAATCGTACTTTCCGAACCCTCCGTAGTAGCCATACGCAGCGGGCGACACGGCGCAGACCGCCGCATCCAGGCGGTGGGAGAAGAAGCCAAGCGGATGCTCGGGCGCACGCCTGCGAACATCACGGCCATTCGCCCCCTGAAGGATGGTGTGATCGCCGATTTCCAGGTGACGGAAGCCATGCTGAAGCATTTCATCAAGCGTGTGCATCCCCAGCGGTTTTTCAGCCCCAGTCCCCGTATTATTGTCTGTGTTCCATATGGAGCCACCCAGGTGGAACGCCGGGCCATCCGTGAATCGGCACAGAGTGCGGGTGCGAGGGAAGTCCACCTGATTGAAGAACCCATGGCCGCCGCGATCGGCGCGGGGCTCCCGGTAGCAGAACCTACCGCTTCCATGGTCGTGGATATCGGCGGCGGAACCACAGAGGTCGGCGTTATCGCTTTGGGCGGAGTCGTCTACTCACAGAGCGTGCGTGTCGGAGGGGATAAAATGGATGACGCCATTGTCAACTACATCCGCCGAAACTATGGAATGCTGATTGGCGAAAGTACTGCTGAAGAGATCAAGAAAACAATTGGTTGTGCCTATCCGGGCAGGGAGAACGTCACCATGGAAGTCCGGGGACGCAATCTGGCGGAAGGGGTTCCGAGGACATTCAGCATTTCCAGCAATGAAATTCTGGAAGCGCTCCAGGAGCCGCTGGGAGCGATTGTCGGGGCCATACGGCTTGCGCTGGAACAGACTCCACCCGAACTGGCAGGAGACATTGCCGAACGTGGCATGGCACTCACCGGCGGCGGTGCGCTGGTGCGCGATTTGGACCGTCTGATCATGGAAGAAACGGGCCTCCCCGTCATCGTGGCCGAAGATCCCCTAACCTGCGTTGCCCGCGGAGGAGGACGTGCCCTGGAAGAACTGGAAAGACTGGGTGAGGTGTTCGCGGACGACTAGCATTTCCAGCCATGGCAGGCCTGTTCTTCTACCGTCCGGTTCCTTCTGTACTGCGCCTTGCCGCTCTCGCGGTTTTAAGCGCAACAGTCAGCTTTTATAGTCTGCACCACTCTGGCCTCCGCATTGTCGGCCTGTCCATTGCCAGACCGGTTTTGTGGGTCAATGGAGAGATCCGTTCGGGCTGGGCAGCGGTGGAGCGCTATGCGCAGGACATGGCCGACCTGCAAAGGGAAAACAAAAAGCTTAGGAAACGGATCCTCTCCCTGGAAAAGCAGAACCTCAGCCTTCCGGTGCTGCGCAGCGAGGACCGGCAGCTGCTTGCGCTCCTGGACAGCTTTCCCACCCCTCCCGGAAAAGTCGCAGTGGCACAGGTCGTTGCCCAGAGACTGGCTCCCGGGAGCCAGGCCATTACCGTCAATCTGGGCAACCTGCAGGGAGTCTATGTGGGGCAGCCTGTCCTGGCGGCAGGAGGTGTTGCCGGACAGGTCACGGAAACCTCTCCCGCCAACGCCAGGGTCGCCCTGCTTTCCGATCGCGGGAGTAGCATCCCGGTACACCCAAAGGGCTCTGGCCTGCCCCTGCTTGTGGTGGGAACCGGGAATCCCCAAAGTCTGAAAATCCCTTTCCAGCCCCGTAACACCCCACTCAGAAAAGGAGTGGTACTGGTCAGTTCCGGCCTCGGGGGACGGTTCCCGCCGGGACTCCCTGTGGGCACGGTGACAGCCGTCCGAAGACCGGTTACCAGCTCGTTTGCCGACATCCGGGTCAAACCGGCAGCATCGCTCGAAACCCTGGATACGGTCCTACTGCTCTGGCCTCCGACCCGGACCCGTCCATGACACCCGCGGCAGTTGCCGGCATGCTGGCCGGCCTGTTTCTGGCACTGGTCGGGAGTAGCCTTCCGCTAGGGACAATGTATGCCAACATCCACCCGGACTATGTCGCCCTACTGGTTCTTTACTGGGCTATTACCAGCGATAGGGGAGCGGGCTACCTGACCGTATGGGCCATTGGACTCCTTCAGGATCTCGTAGTGGGAGACATGCCGGGTGCACAGGCCATAGCACTGGTATTCATGGTTTTCGTGCTGTATACAGGCATTTCCCGGGTAAAACAGTTTGCTTCGTGGGAGCAGCTTTTTTTCATTTTTGCCCTGCTGCTGCTGGAACGGCTTGCGGCATGGCTATGGCAGGGATGGTCCGGGGTTCTCCCGCATTGGCATCTCTCCCTGCTGGTCTCTCCCGCACTCGGGACGGCGCTATGGCCACTGCTGACCTTTACCCTTGATCATGTGTACCAATATTTCCATAGACCGCGAACATGAATCCTTCCATCTTCTGTTCCATTCCCTACCCAGACCGGCAGCACATGACCGGGCAGCAGGCATTTTTCTGCCGGCTAGCATCCGCAAAATACGGTACTTTCCCTTCCATGCCTGGACACTGGAAATCCGGTACTGCAGAGAAACCAGTCCGAGGATGAGAATGAACAGGAAACTGGCATTTCTCCGTCCCCTGAAACATCTGGATCCAGCCATCGTTACTGGCATCGTGATCCTGATGGGGATCAGCCTTGCGGTACTGTATAGTGGTAGCCAGGGGAACATCCATGTGGTGTGGGCCCAGCTCCTGAGATTTGCCATTGGCCTCACAGTCATGGTCCTGGTCGCCAACACCCCGCCCGAAAGGCTGCGTGCCTGGGCGCCGCTCCTGTATGGAGCAGGCATCCTCCTCCTCATACTGACCCTTCTGGTTGGTCAGACCAGCCTGGGCGCACGGCGCTGGCTGGGAGCCGGCCCGGTCAGTTTTCAGCCTTCGGAACTGGTCAAGCTGGCACTCCCCCTGATGCTGGCCTATTACTATTCGCAGGAAGAGCAGGTCCGGCATTGGCGGGCCGCACTCATTGGCTTTGGTCTGATTGCCCTGCCTTTCCTCCTGATTGCCAAGGAACCCGATCTGGGAACAGCTGCCCAGATCGGCGCCGCAGGGCTGTTTTCCATGTGGCTGGCCGGAATCCGGCGGCGCTGGTTTGCCGCGCTTTTCCTCATGGCAGCCATCAGCACTCCCATCCTGTGGCATTTCCTCCATGGCTACCAGAAAGAGCGGATTCTGACTTTCCTTGATCCCCAGAGAGATCCCCTGGGAGCGGGGTACCATATTATCCAGAGCATGATTGCCATAGGTTCCGGGGGGATTTTCGGGAAAGGCTGGCTCCATGGCACCCAGGTCAATCTCGATTTTCTGCCTGAAGCACAGACAGACTTCGTTTTTGCAGGATTTGCCGAAGAATTCGGACTTGCTGGCGTGCTTTTCCTCCTTGCCGCATATGCGCTGATCGTGTTTCGCGGCCTCATTATCGCCTTTGAAAGCCGTCACCCCTTTGGCCGGCTCATTGCCGGCACGCTGAGCCTTACCTTTTTTCTCTATGTCTTCATCAATATGGGGATGACATCAGGCATTCTCCCGGTTGTGGGTGTACCACTGCCACTGGTCAGCTACGGAGGAACAGCAATGCTGACCTTCCTCGTTGGACTGGGTATCCTGATGTCCGTACATTCGCATCCGCGCTTTCACGAATGATCCTCACCGGCCCCCTTCCCTTGATCCTTCCCTGTTCATGAGGTACGCATGTCTATCCGCCGCATAACCCCATCCAGTCTGCTTCTTTCCGGGATTTTTCTGCTCTGGGCGCCTTGGGCCAGTGCTGTTGTTCCGACCCCGATGCTGCCCATCCCCCCTGCTCCGGCCCTGCCAGATGTGGCGAGCTATGTCCTGATGGACTACCAGACAGGCCAGATCATTGCCGCCAAAAGCGAACATCTTCGCCGTGCCCCTGCCAGCCTGACCAAACTGATGACAGCCTATCTGACATATCAGGCGCTGCAGGGGGGCACACTCCATTCTGGGGAAGCCATCCCTGTATCGAACGCTGCATGGAAAGCCGGCGGGTCCAGCATGTTCATACAGCCAGGGCTTCCGGTCACCGTCGACCAGTTGCTGCATGGGCTCTTGATTGATTCCGGAAATGACGCCGCCGTTGCACTTGCGGAGGCGGTCGCTGGCAGCCAGGGCGGATTTGTAACCCTGATGAACGATACTGCGCTACGCCTAGGGCTCAGGTCCACGCACTACACCAATGTCGATGGCCTCCCCGACGGAGGGCTGTATACAACAGCACTGGATGTAGCACGCCTCTCCCAGGCCCTGGTAGCACAGTTCCCCCAGATTCTCCAGATTACCCGGGAAAAATCCTATACCTACAATGGTATTACCCAGCGCAGCTGGAATCCCGTACTTTTTCGGGATCCAACCGTCGATGGCCTCAAAACCGGCCTGACGGACGCCTCTGGGCACTGCATTGACGCTACCGCCCTGAGGAGCGGAAGGCGTCTCATCGCGGTCGAAATGGGAGCACCCAGCTGGTCTGCCGGGACCTCCGCCATTGAAGACATGCTCAACTACGGCTACCGGTTCTTCCATGACCGCACCCTGTATGCCGCCGGGCAGAAGGTCGGGACCATCCATCATGCCAGCCTGTCCCCCATGAACATTCCTGTGGGTGTAGAGGCCCCGGTTACGGTTACAGTCCCGCGCGGCCGGTCAGGCGAGATCCAGACCCATCTGGAAATAGCGGATCTCAGGGCACCCATGGCAAAAGGAACAGTCATAGGCCAGATGTCCATCCTGCTGGACGGCCGGGTCCAGGAGACCGTACCGGTTGTGAATCTCGTCCCTGTACATCCTGCGGGTTTCCTCACGCGCCTGTGGCACCGGATCAGTGCAACCATCTAGAAGAAGAGACTTCACCTGACCGCCATGAAGCACTACCATGAAACAGTAGATCTCCTATGCTCCATCGATCCGGGAGCGCGACGGAGTTCATGACACCGCAAGGAGGATAGCTGATGGGAATCGGGACACGGCAGCCCACGGCGGCAGATGAACCAGCGGATTTCCCGCACCTGCATCACGTCAAGGCCATAGGCCGCCATGAAGATCTTCTGGGCGCCGTTCGCGCAGCCATTGCTCCCTATGCACCGGATCTTCCGGACACTGCCTTCTCGGTTCGGGACAGCCGAGAAGGACAGTATACGTCAGTCACCTGCAGTGTGACCGTTGAAGATGCCGGACAATTAAGGGCAATTTACGCTGCCGTGGGCGAAATCAGGGGGATTATCCTGTGTCTTTAGGGAGCGACCCTATCGCCGTGCGCTGCTGGCCCGGACTCCTTCCCTATTTTACGGTCCTCGATGCCATGCGGGAATTTACCCGGCACAGGGATGCCGACACGCCTGACCAGATATGGCTGCTGCAGCATCCGCCCGTATACACCCTAGGGCGCAACGCCAATCCTGCGGATGTCATTGACCCAGGCCCCATTCCAGTCATCCGGAGTGACCGTGGCGGCAAGGTAACCTACCATGGACCGGGCCAGTGGGTCCTGTATGCGCTCCTTGACCTGCCACGCATGGGCATTGGTGTCCGGAGGCTGACCAGCGCCCTGGAGGACGCGGTGATCTCCATATTGGGCGAAAGGAAAATCCAGGCGGGTTCCAGACAGGACGCGCCTGGAGTCTATGTCCACGGGGCAAAAATCGCCTCAATTGGCCTGCGCATACAGAAGGGCTGCAGCTATCACGGCCTTAGCCTCAATACCGACATGGATCTGGCACCGTTCCAGCGGATTCACCCCTGCGGAACTCCAGGCCTTGATGTGGTCCAGATCCGCGACCTGTGTCCGGAATGGGAGAGCCAGGCGGTTGCGGACGCCCTGATTCTGGCCCTAGGGAAAACACTGGAGCGGCCACTGCACAGGGGAGGCGACTGACCGGCATGACTGGCGGAAACAGAGATGAAAGTGCCGAACGTGGCGCAGAAAAAGTACGGCGCAATCCTATCCCGATACAGCCGGTAACGGCACCCGCTTCACTGCCAAAGCCTGCCTGGCTACGGGTACGGTCTCCCCTGTCGCCGGAAGTCGACCGGCTCAAGGAGATTCTGCGGGATGCAAAACTGCATACCGTCTGTGAAGAAGCCTCCTGCCCCAACCTTGGTGAATGCTTCCGTAGTGGCACAGCCACCTTCATGATTCTTGGGGATCTCTGTACCCGCCGATGCCCCTTCTGCGACGTTGCCCATGGCCGCCCTTCCTCCCCGGATCCCCAAGAACCCGGGCATTTGGCAGAAACCGTGGCCAGAATGGGACTGCGTTTTGTCGTTGTTACCTCGGTGGACAGGGATGACCTGAGGGATGGGGGTGCCGGGCATTTTTCACAGGTGATCCGGGCACTGCGCGCAGAGTGCCCGGATCTGCACGTCGAAATTCTGGTCCCTGATTTTCGTGGACGGCTGGAACGTGCCTTGGAGATTCTGGCCAGCACGCCGCCCGACATATTCAACCACAACCTGGAAACCGTGCCCCGCCTGTACGCCAAAGTGCGGCCCGGAGCAGACTATCAGCATTCCCTGAAGCTCCTGCACCGCTACCGTGAGCTGCAGCCCGGAGTCCCGGCCAAATCCGGTCTTATGCTCGGGCTGGGCGAGGAACTCGCTGAAATTCTTTTGGTGATGCAGGACCTGCGGTCGTCCGGATGCGATCTTCTGACCTTGGGACAGTATCTGGCCCCCTCACGCCACCACCTGCCAGTAGAACGTTATGTGACTCCGGAAGAATTTGAGAACCTGAGACAGAAGGGCCTTGAGATGGGGTTCCGCCATGTGGCCAGCGGTCCCCTTGTGCGTTCGTCGTACCATGCGGAACACAGTTTCCGGGAGTGGTCCCAAGCCTGAATCTGCCTTGGCCATGCCCGACATCACCCTGCTTACAGTTGCCTCAGCCGCTCTGCAGCCTCCAGGAAATCTCCTGATTCTGTGTTTTCTGGGGCTGGTTCTCGACTGGGCAGGTTTCCGTCTGACTGGCCGTGCCCTGATGTTCTTCTCCCTGGCACTTCTGTATTTCCTCTCCACCGCGCCGGGAGCCTGGATGGTCCTCCACCCTCTTGAATCGCGCTACCCCCCCTACACGGGATCTCCGGCGCCCCAGCAGCATCCTGGAGCCATCGTCGTCTTGGGGGGAGGAGAAATTTCCGGTGTTCCGGGACAGAATAAAAGCATGGCCAATGCACGGACCCTCATGCGGCTCCAGGCAGCCGCCGCCCTGGCCAGGCAGACAGGGCTGCCAGTGGTGCCCAGTGGAGGGGCGCCAAGCCTCGGCATGCCACCGGAGGCAGACACCATGGCCAAGCTTCTGCGTACCACGTTTGGCATTACCACACCCATCTGGGCAGAAGGGCATTCCTACAATACTGCGGCGAACGCAAAAGACTGTGCCAGGCTTCTCGCCGCGCACAAAATTCACAATATCTATCTGGTCACATCCGCACTGCATATGCCAAGAGCCATGGACTGGTTCCGGCATTACGGATTCACGCCGGTTCCAGTACCCTGCGATTACCGGATCGGCAGCAGGAAACCCGGCGGATGGTCAGTCTGGCTTCCCAGGGCGGTATTCCTGGAAATCAGCAGTGAAGCGGTCCATGAATACGCAGGAATTCTCTGGTTCCGGCTCCGCCCGCTTGTGCAGGAAACAGGATAGGTACGGCCTGCACCGCAACGGCACGTGGAAACCTATGGATCCGCCATCCATAGCCTATACAGAACAGGGACGGCTCATGGCTTTTTCTGGTCGGGGAAATAGACCTGGACATTGATCCTTTCCCGCCCGCCCGCCATGGAAGCTGCCGGTTTCAGCGGGGGAGGCACAGCCGCACCATTAGCCGATGCGCCATAGGGCGCATAGGCATAGGGCCTGGCCGGCAGTGCGGCCACAAGGGCCGCATAGCGGGGAGACTCCACACCGATAGGCAGGGCGACCGTATTGTGCATGGATACCACATGCCGCACCCGCCTCCAGTCTATCCGGATCCGGTCATGATGTCCTGACATGTAGCCCCGGATGGCTACCACCGCCCGCTGCAGGCCCCCAGCCCCCCCCTTGTGATACGCATGGAGAAGCCGGTACGACTGGAGATAGATCTGGCCGTCCCGTTCCCCGACCATCTCCGGTTCATCAATGATGCGGACCGGCGTTCCTACCGGAACCATCGGGAACAGCTGCGCCACATTTTCCGGATACATCTGGAAACAGCCCTGGCTGGCACGCATTCCCACACCCCATGGATGGTAGGTCCCATGTATGAAAATTCCCGGAAGACCGGTTTCCATCGCCAGTTCTCCCATGGGGTTTTCCGGCCCCGGAGGCCAGTACCATGGGATATTCATATGGAATTTCTTCTGGAACCAGGCATGGATGTTTTTGGGTACATACCAGGCCGGCATCCGGAATTTCTGGATAATGCGCGTCGTGGCGAGCCTTTCTTTCCACCCCGGGAGGAAAACACCAACCGGATAGGTAAAGACCACATGCTGGTTGGGCGGGAAATAGTAAAGACGACGCGCAGCAATGTTGACCACGATCCCTTTCCATGGCCTTGGGGGCAAAATATATTCACCAGGAATGACAACTTTGCTGGCCAGCCCTGGAAGCCATGGATTGACACCGGGATTGGCATCCGTGATCTGGTTGTAGCCAACATCATAAAAGCGGCCTATGTCGAGAAGGGTATCATCCCTGTTCGTGGTGACGGCCTTGAGACTGCCAACAATATTGCCGTGGACCGGCAGCGGGAATACGCTGGCACTGGCAACGGTGGCCTGAACGGCACCCAGGAAAGCGGCAAGCACAGCATAAAACTTCTTTTTCATGGAAACCCCACTAGCGACACCAGGCAAGATGGGCTGCGGCTGGCCCATCTCCGATTCGCTTTTGCGTTGTAGTATTTGGGTGGATGATTGTATAAAAAAAGGAGACAGAAATGGAATCACCCAACCTGCTTGTACTGCGTCAGACACTGCTGGGGGAGAAACCCCTTGGTTTGGGCATTCGGGATGTCCTTGCCCGTCTGGACCATCTGGTCACGGACCTGTCCCGCGACCTGCAGGTCGAATTGGCCGGGCCTGCCGTAGGGATGCGGCATACGCCAGACTTGCACCGTCTCTGTGTCGCCAGGCATCACTGGACAGGGCACGACCATGAATGGGGGGTTGCGATCTGTTCCATGGCCAATCCGGCATTTCCCCGGTGTGAATGGCGCCTGTCCACCGTCAGTCGGGAACGGCTTCCCATAATTGTCCGGGCACTTCCGGCGTTTTTTCGGGAGTATGCCAGAATCGCCCTGGAGCTGCGCGGCAGTCGCCCCAGTGTCTGGAGGCTGCACGAGATCGCTGAACTGCTATGCATTGACAGCAGTGCAAAAGCATCTAACTAGGCCTGCTGAGAGAACGGCAAATACCAAACCCCTGAAGGAAGAGCTGACACCTCATGCATCTGCCCCTGAGCAGCTGGATTATCATTGCTGTTGCCCTGCTTCTGGTGTTCGCATCCGGGGTCTGGAAATGGCTTCGACAGCGTGCACGCGCTGGTGGGGAAAGGAGAGCAGCGGGAAGGACCATGCCTTCTGCCTTCTCGGGAACCGGCACGCCACTGGTGCCGCCCGTTCCGGAACCACAGGGCAGACTGGATCGGCGCGCAGCCGAGATTGATGAAGTCAGCATTCTTGACGAAATTGATATTTACCTTGCCTATGGACATCTGGAACAGGCTGCAACCACCCTGCGCTGGTATGTAGACCATCATCCGGAGGATTCGGTGCAGGCAGGGCGTCTCCTTGACCTCTATCTTGAGCTTCTGGACATCGACCATCTGACTGAACTCCTTGAAAGGGCGCTCGAAAACTGCAGTCTCAGCCGAGACCAGGCAGTCACCCTGGCCCTGGCTGGACTGGAGAAGGATCCAGACAATCTGACCCTGAGGGTGTTCGCGGATACGCAGCTGGGCATGGGAAGGGAGATTGTGGACGCCGAGCTGGGCCGCAGAAATTCGCAAAAAACCCCAGCCATGCCCATACTGGTGGTGGACAGCCCGGGCTTTGCAGAAATACAGCGCGAACTGCAGCAGGTAATTGTCAATCCGGAACCCGTGGACTTTTCGGGTATCCATCTGGATGCCTTCCGCCGCGAGCGCTCCCCTATCCGTTCCAGCCCTGCGCCCGTAAAGGATGCGTGCGCGCTGGTCCAAGGGTCAGTCCCTGCCATGCCGGTCACCCCGGTAGAACAGACCATTATTTCCACGCTGGTCTCTCCCAGTCTGGCCCTGCAGCTCCTGCAGGAGGCCGGCCAGTTTGATGAGGCAGCCATACTCCTGAACCGCCAGACCATCCTGCACCCGGAGCAGCCCGGCCTACATGTCGCCCTGCTCCGGATACTCCATGCACGGCAGGAAAAGGACCAGTACGGCAGGGCCCTGCTCTCCCTGTATATAACGTTATGGGGCATGGGAAAGGCCCTGCGCCAGCGCCTGCTTTCCCTGGGACGGCAGATGGGTGATTCCCCGCTCTGGGATGAGCTTGCAGGGGCGGAGGGAAATGAAAACCAGCTTGGCGCCATCGCCGAGCGCCATGGGCACCACATTCCGGCCAGTGCCATTCCGGCCAGCAGTCCTCCCCTTGTGGAAGAACAGCTACGGCATGACCACATGGTGGCCAATACTGAAGCGGGTGACCAGGTGCTGCAGGAGTTCAACATGCTGCTGGATTATGGCCAGGTAGATGAAGCCGTTGGCCTTCTTGAGCAGGCGGCTCTCGCTTCCCCACAACGAAACAACTATTTCTTCCCTCTTATGGAAATGTACGAAAGAATGCAGGCACAGGAACGCTTCGCTCGGTTTATCCGGAAAATCCTCGCCAGTGAAACTCCCCCGGATGAATCCATCCTGCGGCAGATGTTCCATCTCTCGGAACGTCTTCGGCCTGCCGGCCAGCAGCCTGTTTAGGAAGAGACTCCATGACGATCGAGAACAGCAGAATGGATGGCACCCTCAAGGTCCAGGGCCTCGGAATGGACGCCCGCAAGGAAGCCGTGTTCCGCATGGCCTTCCGGATGCATGGGCGAAACCGTTACGTGCTTCTGGACCCGGGCGAAGACATTCCTCCCCAGATTGCCATTGCCGATCTGGACACACCAGAAGGCCTGACAGCCGCAGAGGCTTTTCGCAGGGCCAATCCCCAGATTCCCCTGCTGGCTACCAGTGTATCCCCCGAACGGTTCCCGGGGTTTGCCATCCTGCGCAAGCCCATCCGTATGGAAAGCCTTTTCCCGGCTCTTGAGACCGTATTGGCGCAGAAAACAGTTGTCGCAGGGACCGCACAGAAACTGGAGAACCGTGCCGGGCCCATGCATCCGGCCAATTCTGGAACAGAAACCCGCCAGCCACCACAGGTAGCCTCCGGGATACGCCCCCCGGACCCGGACGTAGTCCCTTCTTCCCGGGCAACGCCAGCTGAAGACAGTCCTCCTCCGCCTCCCGCACGGGCACCTGTCCAGTGGCGCCCTGAGAGTATTATCCATTTCGATCCGGATACAGGACTTCTGGGGCTGCTGCAGCGGATCCTGCGCGACCGGATCGCGGCAGTCATCACAGACGCCCGGAATGGCCAGATACTCTGGAATATCGATCCAGAGGAAAACCGCGCACAGACTCCACTCAGTGATGAGGAAATACGGACGATTTGCCGGAGGGAAATCCATGGGCTTCAGGTGCGGGCTGCCCAGTCCGCAGACAGTTTCCCTTCAGATGGCTCCCTGCGGAACACCACCCTTCAGGAGCTTGTCTGGCAGGCCGCAGCATGGACGGCCAATGGGCGGCTGAGCCGGAAAATCCTGGCAAATGTCCCCGTACAGCTGCATCAGTGGCCCAATCTGACCCGCCTTGCACCACTTCCGGAAAGCCTGCGAATGGCCGCATTTCTGGCCCGTTCTCCCGCTTCACCTGCCCTGACTGTCAAAATTCTGCAGGTGCAGCCCGCAGAACTCTTCAATTTCCTGGCAGCAGCCGAAAGTCTCGGACTGTTGCGGTACATTTCAGTGCCCGCAGCTCATTCGTCTTCTCCCGGTGCCGCTCCCGCGCCCTCTGTTGACGGTCCTTCGCCAGCCGACGAAATGGCTTCTCCTGCCCTGGCGAAACGCGGACTACTGGGCAGGCTCTTTGCGAAAATCGCTGGCCTATGAGATTCCATTACCCGTTTTGGGGCTAAAAAATAGGAGCTCCCATGAGAGAGGACAATAAAATCGTTTTTACCGGGCCTGTCGGCGCAGGGAAGACCTCTGCCATCTCTGCCATCTCTGACATACCCATCCTTTCGACGGATGCCAGGGCCTCCGACATGACCATTAACCGGAAAGGACATACGACGGTTGCAATGGACTACGGCATCCTGAATGTTGGGGAAAACAGCAAAGTCCACCTGTATGGCACGCCCGGTCAGGAACGGTTTGATTTCATGTGGGACATTCTGACCACTGGGGGTCTTGGACTGGTTCTCATGCTTGACAACACCCGCCCCAACCCCAGGAAAGACATGCATTTTTTTCTCCATGCTTTCCGGAATTATATTGAAGGTGTTCCCGTTGTAATTGGCATTTCCAAGATGGATATCAATCCGCGCCCTTCTATTTCCGACTATGCAGGAATGCTTGAAGAAGTACGCGGTGACCTGAAAATGCTGAATCCCATCCCGCCAATTTTCGAAGTGGACGGGCGGCGCAGGGAGGACGTCAAGAACCTCGTGATGGCCCTCCTGTTTTCCATCGATCCCGGTATTGGGGCTGCTTCATGAGCTTGGAACTCGTCACCTCTGGCAGCAGCCTGTTCGCCGAGGTCACCCCGGCCGGGGCCTACTATGCGGCCGCCAGTCCCAATACTGAGGGAAACCGGGGGATTCTGCTCAACATTCTGCGGGAGGGAGATAAAATCCCCTTTTCGGAATCGGTAGCGATCCGCTGGACACAGGCCGGAGAACGGGAAGATGCGCTACGCAGCATCTTCCGTCTACAGCGTCTGGGACTGGTGAAAGGAAGTCCGGAACCACGCCCGGCCCCCGACCAGCGGCTGGAAGATCTTCTCCCGCCGCTCCTCGGCCTGCTGTCTGATGCCCAAAAGGCACTGCTGGCGGACGAAAACGGTTTCTATCTTGCAACCTCCGGTTTCCTGCATGAATCCGCCGAGGAGCTTGCCGGTCTTTCTGCGGACCTCCTGAGTCTCCAGTCGCGCCATGGCCGCCTTCTGCGCAACAATCTCAGGGTGCACAGTGAAAGCTGGGCCCTGGTTGACCCGGCGGGGCAGTCTGAACTGGGTTTCTGGCCACTTTTTATTGGAGCCCAACGGTTCATGCTGATTATTGCTGGGACTCCCCTGCTGCAAAACCAGTCTTTCGTCACACTGGTCCAGGCCCTGGACCAGCGATACCGATAGGCCATGACCCTTTCCCCAGTTTTTGTGCCCATTCCAAGGAGCCCTGCACATGCGTGAAGAAATGCTCAAATCCATTCTAAGTGATCTCAATGGCTCGTCTGCCGATATTGAAGCCTCGGCTGTCATCTCTACAGATGGCCTGACCATCGCTTCTCTCCTTGCCGGCAATATGGACGAAGACCGGGTAGGCGCCATGGCTGCCGCGATGCTTTCCCTTGGCGACCGTACAGCAGATGAACTTGCGCGAGGGGAACTGGAGCAGGTGATGATCAAGGGTGATTCCGGTTATGTCCTGCTCATCCATGCGGGGCATGACGCGGTGCTGACGGTCATTGCAAGGAAAGAAGCCAAGCTGGGGCTGGTATTTCTGGATGCAAGGCGTGCAGCCCAGGGAATTGCCGAACTGCTCTAGCCCCCTGCTTTCCAAGTTCCGCTGCGTTGGGCCATAATTCCGGCACCCGACTGCGCGAGAAAAGCATGACTTTCCAGGAAATCATCCAAAAACTGCAGACATTCTGGGCCAGCCAGGGCTGTGTGATCCTGCAGCCCATGGATATGCCGGTAGGCGCGGGGACTTTCCATCCCGCCACGTTCCTGCGTGCTATCGGGCCCGAGCCATGGAAGGCCGCCTATGTACAGCCTTCCAGGCGTCCTGCAGATGGCCGTTATGGTGAAAACCCCAACCGCCTGCAGCATTACTACCAGTTTCAGGCCGTCCTTAAACCCAATCCGCCGGACCTTCAGGATCTCTATCTGGAATCACTGCGCCAACTTGGCATTGATGCTGCCCTGCAGGATATCCGTTTCGTGGAAGACAACTGGGAATCACCCACGCTGGGTGCCTGGGGACTGGGGTGGGAAGTATGGCTCAACGGTATGGAAGTAACCCAGTTCACCTATTTCCAGCAGGTTGGTGGACTTGACTGCCATCCTGTCATGGGAGAGATCACCTATGGTCTGGAACGCCTTGCCATGTATCTGCAGGGCGTAGAAAGCGTCTATGACCTGGTCTGGACGCCCGGTACCACCTATGGGGATATCTACCACCAGAATGAGGTGGAGCAGTCAAAATACAACTTTGAACTGGCGCCTTCGGACGATCTGTTTCACGGCTTTGACCGGGCTGAGGCGGACTGCCAGAACCTGCTCGAAACCAGGCTTCCCCTTCCAGCTTACGAACGCGTTCTAGAGTGCTCCCACACGTTCAATCTCCTGGATGCCCGCCATGCCATTGCCGTCAACGAGCGGGCACGGTTTATCGGACGCGTCCGCGGTCTGGCCCGTGGAGTAGCAGAGCTGTATGCCGAGGCCCGTGCCAGCCTCGGCCATCCGCTTCTGAGGAATTTCCATGACTGAATACAAGGACCTGCTTCTGGAACTGGGCTGTGAGGAACTGCCGGCGCGGGAGCAGCCGGTACTTCAGGAAGCTGGCGCCGTACTCATGGGGCAGCTTCTGGATGGGGCAGGAATCCGTTTTGGCACCATCCATCCCTATGTGGCCCCCCGCCGGATTGCTTTCTGGGTAGAAAACGTTGCCCTGCATACCATTTCCAGGGAAGAAATCCGCCGCGGCCCGACGATGGAGCGTGCCTTCTCCGGCGGCCAGCCGACGGCGGCCGCCATGGGTTTTGCCCGTTCCTGCGGAGTGGATATTGACGCGCTGGAACCGATGGAAACTGAAAAGGGCCCCCTGCTCGTCTGGCGCAGGAGCCTGGCCCCCGCCAGCACAACACAATTTCTGCCGGGGATCGCCAGCCGTCTGATCGGCGGTCTCCCCCTGCGCAAGCGCATGCGCTGGGCGGATCGGGAAGAAAGCTTTTCCCGCCCGCTTCGCTGGCTTCTGCTACGTTTTGGTACAGACATCCTGCCCTGGCAGGAGTATGGGCTGCTTGCGGAAGGCCACAGCTTTGGTCACCGCGTCCACCACCCCGGCCCAGTGACCTTTGCCCATCCCCGGGACTATGTGGAATCCCTACGGAAGGCCCATGTAGTTGCCAGCTGGCAGGAACGCCGTACCGCCATCGCTGAATCCATCGGAAAAATGGCAGAAGAGCTGGATTCCCGCCCCGTCCTTCCCGATATCCTTCTGGATGAAATTACAGGGCTCAATGAATGGCCGGTAGCCCTTGCAGGGGGATTTGACAGCAGCTACCTCACCATTCCGGAGGAAGTGCTGGTCACGGTGATGGTCCAGCACCAGCGCTATATTCCCCTTAAAAGCCGGGCAGGCGGGGAACTCATGCCACGCTATGCCTTTGTCGCAAACATCTCCAGCCGGGATCCACTTACCGTGATCCAGGGCAACAACCGTGTACTGCGTGCCCGGCTCGCCGATGCCGCATTTTTCTGGGACCAGGACCGGCGCTCTTCACTGGAATCCCGTCTTGCCGGTCTCGACGGCATTCTGTTCCAGGAGGGACTTGGTACCATCGCCGACAAGGTCCGTCGCCTGGTTTTCCTTGCCCCGCAGCTGGCTAGCTCCTTTGGCTGCGACCGGAATCTCCTGGAACGCTCGGCACAGCTGTGCAAGGCTGACCTGCTGTCTGGAATGGTAGGAGAATTCCCGGAACTGCAGGGAATCATGGGAGGGCATTATGCCCGGAATGACCGGGAAGAAGAGGGTGTAGTCACAGCCATTGCCCAGCATTACCGGCCTGCTACCCGGGAGGATCCAATTCCTGATTCGCCTGCGGCCCAGGCGCTGGCCGTTGCAGACCGGATAGATACCCTTTTTGGCTTTTTCGCCTTAGGGAAATTTCCCAGTGGAGACAGGGATCCCTATGCCCTCCGGCGTGCTGCCCTAGGAATCCTGCGGACTGCCCTGGAAGGCGGATTGCACCTTTCTATCACGGCGCTGGTCCAGTCAGCCGGTCAAGCCTATGCCGGCGTGTTCGCGCCGCAACAGGAAGAAGCAGCCAAAAGCCGTCTCACAGATTTTTTTACTGAGCGCCTGCGCGTTCTGTTCCGGGAGGAAGGATTTTCTGCAGACCAGGTTCATGCCGTCCTGACTGCTGATGCCGACGATCCCCTGGATGCCCGGTCCCGGCTTGAAAACCTGGCCCAGTTTCTGTCCCGCCATGAGGCGGCTAGCAGTCTGGCAGCTGTTATCCGGCGCATCAGCAATATCCTCCGTAAGGAAGAACTGGACGGAAGGAATCCTGTGCGGGAAAGTGACCTGACCGACCCCGCAGAAATCCGGCTCTGGAATGAATGGCAGGCAATCCGCCCCGCGGTCCGGAAATTTCTCGGAGAGGGCAAGCACGGTGCTGCCCTGGACCTTCTTGCCGGGCTGGAGAGTACGGTCGACCAGTTCTTCGCTGAGGTACTGGTCCTGAGTGACGATATGCGGCTGCGCAATAACCGGCTGGCCCTCCTGCACGACCTGCAGTCTGTTTTCGCCAGCATCGCGGATTTTTCTGCACTACAGGGCCGATGATGGGACCACTTGTCATTCTGGATCGCGATGGCGTCATCAACGAGGACAGCGACGCCTATATCAAGTCCGCAGCCGAGTGGCGCCCCGTGCCTGGGAGCCTCGAGGCCATCGCCCGCTTCAACCGTGCTGGCTATACAGTTGTAGTTGCAAGCAACCAGTCCGGCCTCGGCCGCAAGCTTTTTGACCTGCGGGCCCTAGGGGCAATCCACGCACGGATGCGCAAGGAACTCGCCGCTGCGGGAGGACGCATTGATGCCATTTTTTTCTGCCCCCATCATCCGGACGCAGGCTGCAGCTGCCGGAAGCCCGCTGATGGCCTATTCCGCCAAATCGCCGAACGGTTCCAAATTTCCCTGGCCGGTGTCCCCGCCATTGGCGACAGCCTGCGGGATCTTCAGGCTGCACGCAGTGCCGGGGCTATGCCCATGCTGGTTCTGACCGGGAAAGGAGCAGGGGCCCAAATGGCCGCGGAGGCAGAGGGAGTTCCGGTCTATGGAAACCTGGAGGCCGCCTGTGATGCCATTCTCGATCCGCAGATCCATGGCCATCACCTTTAGAAGCCTGCTTTTTTACCTCTCTTTTGCACTTTGGACCGCCTTCTGGGCAGTGGTGATGCTCCCCTTTTTCCTGCTTCCAGACAGTGCCAAGATCTGGGGCTGCCGCACCTGGGCTGTGGCCAGTACAGGCCTTCTCGGAAAAATCTGCAGAATCCGTTTGGTGGTCCGCGGGGAAGAAAACATCCCGTCCGGTCCCTGCGTGATCGTGGCCAACCACCAGTCTGCCATGGAAACCCTGCTCCTGTGGCGTTTCTTTCCACGCATCTCGTTCGTACTCAAGGAAGAACTCCTTAAAATTCCGGTCTTGGGCTGGTACCTCCCCTTCTCCTGGCCCATTGCCATCAACCGCCAATCCGGAAAACGGGCATTGGGAGAAATTCTCGAGGAAGGAAACAGGCGCCTGAAAGCTGGCTATCCAGTACTGATTTTTCCTGAAGGAACGCGTCAGGAGTGTGGCAGTCTCGGCAGTTTTCACCAGACGGGCGTGGCGCTGGCCCAAAAGGCCGGGGTTCCGCTGCTCCCCCTGGCGCTCAACACGGGCTGTTTCTGGCCCCGTAACGACTGGCGCAAGTACCCCGGAACCGTCCATCTGCATTTCGGAAATCCCAGGAATCCGGAGGGGCGCAGTGCAGAAATCAACCGGGAGATTCACGCCTGGATCCGCTCGGTCCTGGTGACCCTGCCCCGCCGTCAATCTGGCGCATCATGAATTCCGCGATCTGCCTGGCAATGTCGGTTCCGCTTGTTTTTTCAATTCCTTCCAGGCTTGGAACAGGATTCACCTCCAGGACACGAAACCCGCCCTCGGCATCTGGCATAAGATCTACGCCAGCGAAATCCAGCCCTAAAGCTGTCGCAGACGCAGTCGCCAGGCCAGCCAGCCAGGTATCCAGTTCTGCCGGGGAAAGCGCAAAGGCAGTGCCTCCGCAGTGCAGATTGCTCCGGAACTCACCCTCCGCGGCCGTCCGGCCCATGGCCGCGATTACTCTGCCCTGCAGGACCAGTAGCCGGTAATCCCGGCGGCCGGGCAAAACCTCCTGCACCACGGCTTCCCCCTCCAGGTGCAGAAGCGTGTCGACCAGCCCCCGTGCGGCAGCCTGGCTTTCGGCGAGGGTCACACCCACTCCCTGCGACCCCTGCAGGAGTTTGGCCACTACGGGTACCCCAGCATGAGCCAGAACCGTCTCCCGCTGCCCCGTCTGGGAGAGATACCAGCTGCGCGGTACTGGAATCCCCGCACGCGCAAGAATCTGCAGTGATGTCCACTTGTCTCGCGCCAGAAAAAAACTGGATGCACTGTTGAGACAGTAGCTCCCCATTGCCGAAAAATGCTCTAGCAGCCGCATGCCCAGTGCCGTAATAGGACTGCCAATCCGTGGGATAACCCCAGCTACGGGCTCGAGAAGCCGGTCTTCATACCAGAGGCTAAAAGCACCGTCCTCTAGCGCCAGGACGCACTGTTCTGGCTGGAGAACGACAGGCTCGCCCCCTTCACTCCGCACAGCCTCGACAAGCCGCCGGGTAGAGTAGAGTCCGGCCTGTCGTGACAGGATGGCAATCCTCGGACAGGCGGTCATTTTTTTTATGGCCAGTAGCCCAGAAGCGGCAGCTCTCCATGAGCGATTGAGCGCTCAATGAATCCTGCCCGCCCGGGAAATTGGCTTTCAAGCAGATCCCGCCCCTGTGCCGGGATCCCGAGAATGGCCGCAAGCAGAATCTCCAGTTCCCAAGGATTCACGCGCAGACTGCCAAAAAGGTTCCCGGGACCATCCGGCCGCCAGAAAAGGTTTGGCTGCCACCCTTTTGCACGTACGGCAGACGCCCCATACATTTCCCGGCAGCGGTGGGCAACCGCGCCACAACCGTCACTCTCGGTCTTACCTGCCATTGCTCCGTGTCTCCGGATTTCCATGAAATGTTTTGTGAAGCATAAAGAATATCATTTGGCAACGGAACCATACCGGAGCATAATGGTCAACAATTATGAATGGGCTACCCTCCCTGCAGGCCTGTGGGGAGAGGGTCCGCAGGACCGGCGA
>JAKARO010000017.1 GCA_021821885.1 Pseudomonadota bacterium | reverse complement strand
GCCCGCACTGCGGGCACTGGAAGCCGTTGGCCCACCGTTGCTGTTTCAATGCCTCGGCACAGGCTTCCCCGGTGCCAGACCGTTTCTGCCACTGCAACAGATTCATCGCTTCGGCTTTCATCCCGATCCCTCCAACCAACTGATTCATAATCATCAAGTGGAATATCTTTGAGAGGGCCGAAAGGAGTCAGCAGGCTCATTGGGATTCATCTTTGCACTACGTAAGAAAGCGAAATTCTGGCCAGGCCACAGATAATTCGCAATATTTAGCCTCATTCCACCAGTTCACCAGGCTCACTCAGACTCCGAGTAATGAGACTACGTTATTTTGGGGGTATGACACCATGGAATACATAACACCCGTGCCACATTTCAATGCCTCGCAGCAACCAATCCCCGCCTCTCCCATAGAGGCCAGCGAACCGTCCCAATCTCAGATTTGAAAAAGGACTCGAACGAAATGACCGACGCCTGCTTCCTGTATTCAGTCGTATCCGAGTTCTTGAGGCCCTCGGGAACGACCAGCACGATGCCCTGCGAGGCCATGTCTTCGATGGCGTTCGCGGCGATGTTCTCATCGACAGTGGCGAGATAGAGATCGCAGTTTTTCATTTCCTGCCCGACCTGCTTCCAACGCTCGCGCAGTGTCGTCTTGGCCGAGAGCACCAGGGCTTCCTTGTTCGTCCGCCCCGCGTCATCGTACAGGGCCTTGGAGGGCAGGATGAAGTCCGGCCGTTTCCTGGCTTCGATGACTACCTGTTTCTCAAATGGAACCCCACCGTCGATCATCATCGCCTCAATGTGATGCTCGAATGAGTAGCCAGCCCGTGACTTCCTCTGCTGGGCCGCCGACAGCAGCATGGCGTCGATCTTCGGGAACTCGACGATGATCGAACGCAGCGCTTTTTCCGGTTTCAGGGCCTTGGGGTCGTCCCCGAGGACGAGCCGCACAAGCTCGACGGCCCTGCCTCGCATCTGAAGCTCCTTGAATATTTCGTATTCGACGCCACGGCTGATGGCCCGGATCGCGTCCCCCGGCTTCGCCATCGCGAACGGATCCATGCTCCTGAGCCCCTGCTCGGACATGAACCGGGTCCGCGCAGTTGCTGCGAGTCCGGCCGTGACCGGCATCGTCCCGTATTTGTCGGCCAGGGTGGCAATGGATCCGTCGAAATACGCCTTGACGACTTCCTCAATGAACGTGAGGACCTTTTCCTCGCGCTCGCGCTTGACCGCCCGGAGTGTGAAAAGCCCGGAGACGAAATCCGGCGGCAAATCCAGGATATCTGAGAGAATTTCATGATCAGCCCCGTCCGAGTCGAGGGTAATCGCCCTGTAGGCACCGTCACGGTCGCGGCCCATGACGATGAGTGACGCGGGGGCAAGATCGCGGAACGCGGGCTTGGGAAGCCGTGTCATGTGCGTCTCCGGCCCCTTGCTCGTGTAATGCACGAGCCGTGCCTGTCGTGTCTCGCCGACCTCGGGCCATTCGATGTTGAAGAATGCCTCCCGGATTTCGTCTGCCGTCGGATCGTCGCGCTCCTTTGCAACGAGCGGCGGAAAGAAGCCGCCGTCCCGTTCCCTGGGCGGGACGTATACCCCGGCCTGGTGCTTGTTGGGCAGCCGCGCCCAATCCCGGTCGTTGAGGGACAGCTTCTTGACGAACAGGATCTCACACTCGTCGAGGAGCCTGGATAGGAGGATGCCGGGCTCGCGCTCGACGAAGAGGTCATGTTGCGGCCCGGCCGCCTCGGCGTTTGTTTTTGTCATGGGCGGGTATGCTAGCCGATGGCCGTTTATCGGTCCATGGCGACGATTTCGAGGGCTTGCCCCTGGCCCTCCCTTATCCATGCCGCAAGGTCGCCGCAAACGGCCTCCCAAGGACGTTTGCCTGCCCCCCGGATCGCGCACTCCCTGACGACGGCCACGCGCCAGCCTGCGGCCTTGAGGCTGGCGGAAACCGTGGCGTCACGCTCCCTGTTTTTTCCGATCTTCTCCTGCCAGAATTCCTGCCTTGTTGCCGGCATCCTGAAGAGCGGGCAGTCGTGGCCGTGCCAGAAACAGCCGTGGAAAAAAACTATGACGCGGTGTCTTGGCAGGACGAGATCGGGCTTGCCAGGGAGCGTGGATTTGAGCGTGAAGCGCAGGCCGAGTCTGTGAAGGCCGGATCGGAGCTTTAGCTCGGGCTTCGTGTCCCGTCCCCGGATGCCCGCCATCATTCGGCTGCGGACTTCCGGCGGGACGATATCGGCCATTTAGGCGGCGAACAGGCGGGGCGTGCCGGCC
This sequence comes from Pseudomonadota bacterium, assembly GCA_021821885.1. Classification (GTDB taxonomy): domain Bacteria; phylum Pseudomonadota; class Gammaproteobacteria; order Acidithiobacillales; family Acidithiobacillaceae; genus Igneacidithiobacillus. Next base: position 35,308 of record JAKARO010000017.1, on the reverse strand, counting down.
TCGGCTTCGATCAGAGACAGGATGCCCGGAACCATCGCCCTTGCAACCGCCTCAAAAACGGGCACGGCCACGGCGTTGCCAAACTGCCTGTAGGCTTGCGTGTCCGAGACAGGGATCTTCCAGTCGTCGGGGAAGCCCATGAGGCGGGCGCATTCGCGTGGCGTCAGGCGGCGCGGGTTTTTGCCCATGCCACGGGAGACCAGAATCTCGGATCCGTCCTTGTGGTAGCGGGCGGACAGGGTTCTGGCCACGTCGCCAGGGCCAACGAGGCCGAAGCCGAAGCCGTTGCCCGCCGCCTTGTGCTTGGCGGCGTAGTCCTGAAGGTAACGCCACAGGTTGTCGGTGAGCGTGTATTTGGCCGCGACCCTAGCCTTCGCCCCCTCCGTAAATGGGGCCTCTGGGGCCTCGCTGCCGTTCTCGGGGTGGAGGATGCTGGCAAGCCTCGGGCCCTCGTCCGCGGGCGGCAGATCGACGGCGTCGAAATCGAAGCCCACGTCCTCGCGGAAGCCGACGATCACGATCCGCTCACGGTGCTGCGGCACAAACCTTTTGGCATCGATCACCTTTGCCTGGACCGTATAGCCCAGCTCGTCCCGAAGCGTGCTCATGATGACGTCGAAGGTGCGGCCCTTGTCGTGGCTGACAAGGTTCTTCACGTTCTCAAGCAGGAATGCCTTCGGCTTCTTCTCCGCGATGATCCGTGCCACGTCGAAGAAAAGCGTCCCTTGGGTTTCGCATGCGAAACCGTGCGCGCGGCCGAGGCTGTTCTTCTTGGAGACCCCTGCGATGGAAAACGGTTGGCACGGGAAGCCCGCCAGGAGCACGTCGTGATCCGGGACGTCCCTCTCGTGGATTTTGGTGATGTCGCCGTTGATCTCGTGATCGTCTCCAAAGTTTGCGCCGTATGTCTTCTGCGACCAGGTGTTCCACTCGCTCGTGAATACGCACGTTCCGCCCTGACGCTCGAATCCCAGGCGGATGCCGCCGATCCCAGCGAACAGATCTATAAAGCGGAATGACTGACCTTCGGCTAGAGCGGGAGTGCGGATCGGAGCCGGCGTGTCGGCCTTCCGCTCCTGCATCAGCTGCCTGATCGCGAGACCGACCATGGCCGGCGGCTGGACTTTGCCCGTCTCCCACCTGGATACGGTTTTCACATCGACCTCAAGCAGATCAGCCAATGCTTTCTGCGACCATGTTTTCCTCGCCTCCGCGAGGATGGTTTCGATTTCCTTCGGGTTGCCCATGTTTTGCTCCTTGATGCCTGTTTCGTCATCTGGGAATATCTATGGACATTTTGCCCTGAAACAATCCCGCCGGTCTATAGGTCAAGGCGGTTTTTTTGCCGCGATCCTAGGGTCGGTCGACCTGCCTGGATAGGCGCAGGGCTGATAACCAGCCCTTGTCGCAGACCATCAGATAGATGGCCAGAAACCACTGGACCAACGCCACGTTACTGGAATGGAAGAGCGTTCCGGCCGTCACCGGGGTCTGACGGTGGCAACGTCCACATTGATAGACCTTGCGGCCTGCGATCCAGTGGCCATGGTCATGCCCACACTGCGGGCACTGGAAGCCGTTGGCCCACCGTTGCTGTTTCAATGCCTCGGCACAGGCTTCCCCGGTGCCAAACCGTTTCTGCCACTGCAACAGATTCATCGCTTCGGCTTTCATCCCGATCCCTCCAACCAACTGATTCATATGGAATATGACCACCTAGGCTGAAAATGGTTCATAGGCATGTCCCGGAATGCTCCATCTCCCCGGAAAAACAGGAAACTCCGGGAATCCAGGCTCTGGTATCCGGTAGCCCATCCTGTGCCTGCCGGACAGAGACCAGAAATTCGCCAGCTGCGGCCAGGGAGCTTCCAGGATGATCCGGCTGTACAGGACCTGCAGACCAGCATCTGCGTTGAGCGCACCATAAAGTGGCACCACGGGGCCGTAGTCCATGCCATATCTGCCTGGTCACAATGGGTACCTGGCCCGCCCTTCCGGAAATCCAGCCAGGACCAGGGGTATTCCAAAGGGCTATTTGGCAGGAGCGAAAGGGGTTTCCACCATGGATTCCATGGGCAGGAAAACAGCGCATCTTCGCGGCAAATTATGCGCCAGCCACCTTTCCTGCCACCAGAACCGTTATGCACCAATATTGTACAAAAAAAACATTGTTCGCTATTCTGCGGTTTTCTGGCAATCCACAGCCAGACCGAACGGCAGGATACGCTAGGCAGTGGCGGGGAAATCGCGCGGGCCAGGCGGGTACAGATTTGCACGGTGCCGCATCGCTGGCCGCAGCCAGGGCCGGGGATCCTGGAAGGGGCTTCCATTCCTGGCCAGCCTGGATGCCAGATGCAGGGCCAGGACATCGGCAGCCCATGCATATGGAGGCATTCACGGCCCTGAATCAGGCACGCTGATTGCATGTCATAGTGTGCCAAGGCTGGAAAAGCAGACTGGGCAGTCCCGCTCTGGGTACTGAATCCCGTGCAAGGTGCCCGGGTCCAGGCAGGCAGGCAGGCGGCAACCCCGCAAGGAGTAGAAAATGGCCCTGTTCGACCGGTATCAGGAACGTTTCCTGCAGCAGCAGGAAGTCACCCTATCCCTTAATGAGTACCTGGAGCTTTGCGCCCGCGAACCCATGGCTTATGCCAGCGCCGCCGAGCGGATGCTGGCGGCCATCGGCGAACCTGAGGTGATCGACACCCAGTCGGATCCGCGCATGGCACGTATTTTCATGAACCGCAAACTGCTCACCTACCCGGCCTTTAAGGACTTCTATGGTATTGAGGATGCTGTGGAAAATCTGGTGGCCTACTTCCGCCATGCCGCCCAGGGCCTGGAGGAGCGCAAACAGATCCTCTATCTGCTAGGACCGGTGGGGGCAGCCAAATCGTCCCTCGCTGAGCGCCTCAAGAGCCTCATGGAACGCTATCCGGTTTACTGTCTGGCAGCGAACGGTGAGGTTTCGCCCCTCTACGAATCCCCTCTGGGGCTTTTTGACCGGGCCGAGGATGGGCCCGTGCTGGAAGAACGCTATGGCATTCCTCCACGCGCCCTGAATGGTGTGATGTCCCCCTGGGCGGCCAAGCGGCTGCGGGAATTTGGCGGCGACATCCGCAAATTCGCGGTGCAGCGCCTGATGCCTTCCCAGCTGCACCAGATTGGCATCACCAAGGTGGAACCGGGGGATGAAAACAATCAGGATATTTCCAGCCTGGTGGGCAAGGTGGACATCCGCAAGCTCGAGGATTTTTCCCAGGACGACCCCGATGCCTACGCCTACGCCGGTGGCCTCAATGTGGCCACCCAGGGAGTGCTGGAATTCGTGGAGATGTTTAAGGCCCCCATAAAAATGCTCCATCCGTTGCTGACCGCCACCCAGGAGGGCACCTACAATGGAACCGAAGGCTTTGGCGCCATGCCCTTCCAGGGCATCATTCTGGCGCACAGCAACGAGTCGGAATGGTCGGCTTTCCGCAATAACAGGCGCAACGAAGCCTTTCTCGACCGGGTGTATATCGTCAAGGTGCCCTATTGCCTGCGGGTGACTGAAGAAACCCGCATCTATCACAAGCTCCTCGAAAGCAGTGCCCTCGGGAGCGCCCCCTGCGCCCCTGACACCCTGGAGATGCTGGCACGGTTTTCGGTGCTCAGCCGGCTCAAGGAACCGGGTAACAGCAGCCTCTGGTCCAAAATGGAGATTTACGACGGCAAATCCCTCAAGGACAAGGATCCCAAGGCCAAGAGCCTGCAGGAATACCGGGATGCTGGGGGGGTAGACGAAGGCATGGATGGGATTTCTACCCGTTTTGCCTACAAGATCCTGTCCCGGACCTTCAATTTTGACAGCGATGAGGTGGCAGCCAACCCTGTACACCTGCTACACGTGCTGGAAACCCAGATTCGCGCCGAGCAGTTTGCGTCGGATCTTGAATCCCGTTATCTGGCCTTCCTCAAAACCGAGCTGGCCCCCCGTTACGCCGAATTCCTCGGGCTGGAAATCCAGAAGGCCTACCTGGAAAGCTATGGCGATTATGGCCAGAATCTCTTTGACCGTTATATCCAGTATGCGGATTTCTGGCTGCAGGACACGGAGTTCCGCGATCCCGACACTGGTCAGCTCATGGACCGCGGCCTGCTCAACGAGGACCTGGAAAAGATCGAGAAACCGGCAGGCATTGCCAATCCCAAGGATTTTCGCAACGAGGTGGTCAATTTCGTGCTCCGGGTCAAGGCCTCCAATGATGGCGTCAGCCCGTCCTGGACCAGCTATGAAAAACTGCGTGCGGTCATCGAAAAAAAGATGTTTGCGAACACCGAAGACCTGTTGCCGGTAATTTCCTTCGGCAAAAAAAGCTCATCAGAAGATGAGCGGAAGCACCAGGATTTTGTCGCGCGCATGACCGCCAAGGGGTATACCGAAAAACAGGTTCGCCTGCTGGTGGACTGGTACATGCGCTATCGCAAGCACCATTAAGACCGGAGCAGGGGACTTCCGGTCTGCCGCCAGATTGCTTCCCTGCTCGCCCCTGGAACCGAAACGGACGTTACGCAAACCCGGATTCCGACATCCACTGGAGGTGCCATGACTACCATCATTGACCGGCGCAGTTCAGGGACCCGATCCACCGCGAATCAGGAACGTTTGCAGAGGCGCGTACGGGCACGGCTAAAACACGCCGTCGACCGTATGGCAGGCTCGGAATCCATCGAGGATCTGGCCCGGGGGGACAGTCCCATCAGTATTCCTGTCCGTGACCTCCACGAACCCAGTTTTCGCCGGGATCCGGAGGGTACCCCCTGGGAGCGGGTACTCCCCGGCAACAAGGAATACCAGCGTGGAGACCTGATCCAAAAACCGGAGGGTGGCGCTGCCAGACAGGGGCGAGAAGGGTCTCCCGATGGCATGGGGGATGATGGGGTCGCCATCGTCCTCTCTCCCGATGAATTTCTTGATCTCCTCTTCGATGGCCTCGCCCTCCCCAATTTGCGGAAAACAGCCCAGGGCGATGTGCAGTCCGCACAGTGGCGTCGCAGCGGTTTCATTCGTGACGGCAGCCCCTCGCTTATGCACGTTGGGCGGACCATGCGTGCCGCACGCGCCAGGCGTCTTGCCCTGCGTGCAGGCAAACACCGGGAGCTTGAAAAACTGCAGGAAACCCGAAATACCCTGCACGACGAGATTCATGAGCGACGGCGCTGCGGCCAGGATGTGTCTCTGGAACAGGAACGCCTTCAGGACCTGGACCAGCAGATTGCCGCGCTGGAGCGCAAAATCCGGGCGATTCCCTTCATCGACGAGACGGATCTGCGTTTTTCCCATATTGACCAGCAGCCCCATCCCATTACCAATGCCGTCATGATGTGCGTCATGGACGTCTCGGGGAGCATGGGAGAAACGGAAAAGGATCTCGGCAAACGTTTTTTTCTGCTGCTCTATCTGTTCTTGCAACGCCACTATCAGGCGGTAACCATCGTTTTCGTCAAACACCACAGTACGGCCATGGAATGCGGTGAACAGGAGTTTTTTGGTGCGCGCGAGGGAGGCGGTACCTTGGTGTCACCAGCCATTTTGCTGATGGAAGACATCGTGAGCCGCCGCTTTCCATCCGACCGCTGGAACGTCTATGTGGCTGAGGTCTCCGATGGAGACAACTATTCCGCCGACAATGCCATCGTCGATGAGCGGCTGCGGGAATTCATGCCACGCCTGCGCAATCTTTTCTATCTTGAAGTCAACCGGGAAAGCGAAAGCGACCTGTTCCAGCTGTATGAGAGCATCAGCCAAAGTTTCCCCGGGCTAGTCACAGCCAGGGCGAATGCCCGTGAGGATATTTACCCGCTTTTTCGTGCCCTCTTCGCCGCTGAGGAGATCCCGAACCATGCCTGATTTTCTCTTTACCGACAATGACTGGACTTTTGCCCGCATCGACGCCGTTAACGAGGCCATTGCCACCATCGCCGAAAATGAATTGCAGCTGGACACCTATCCCAACCAGCTGGAAATCATCAGCGCCGAACAAATGCTGGATGCCTACGCCTCTATCGGTTTACCGGTGTATTACGCCCATTGGTCCTTTGGCAAGCAGCGGGCCATCGAATCCGGGCAGTACCGCCGGGGGGAAATGGGGCTGGCCTATGAACTGGTCATCAACAGCAATCCTTGCATCAGCTACCTGATGGAAGAAAACACAATGACCATGCAGACTCTGGTCATTGCCCATGCCGCCTATGGGCATAATGCGTTTTTCAAGAACAACGTGTTTTTCCAGCAGTGGACCGATGCCGAGGGGATCCTCGACTATCTGGCCTTTGCCCAGCGCTATATAGCCCGGTGTGAAGAACGTTTCGGCATTGAGGCCGTCACTGATGTGCTGGATGCCGCCCATGCGATCAGCCGCAATGGGGTGGATCGTGCCCGTCGGCCCCAGCGCCTCTCTGCCCGTGAGGAAGAACAGCGACGGGAAGAACGGGAACGTTACCAGGAACAGCAGCTTTTGGAGATCTGGCGAACCCTGCCGCCAGTACCCGGGGGTGGGACTTCGGGCAACCCCTCCCATTTTCCCGAGACACCCCAGGAAAACCTCCTCTATTTCATCGAAAAGCATGCCCCCAATCTGGAAGGCTGGAAGCGTGAAATTCTGCGCATCGTGCGAAAAATATCCCAGTATCTGTATCCCCAGGGGCAAACCAAGATCATGAACGAGGGTTTTGCCTGCTTTGTCCATTATCACATTTTGCACAGCCTCCATGCCCAGGGCCTCGTGACCGATGGCACACTCCTGGAGTTTTATGCCAGCCACACGGCCGTAACCCTTCAGCCGGATTTTGATGACCGGCGTTATAGCGGGATCAACCCTTATGCCCTGGGATTCGCCATCTTCCAGGACATCAAACGCGTCTGCTTGCATCCCACGGAAGAAGACCGGCACTGGTTTGCCTTTGCCGGTGACCCGGACTGGCGGAGGCAGGTGCATTTTGCCATGCGCGAATTCCGGGATGAAAGTTTTCTGCTGCAGTATCTTTCACCCAAGGTCATCCGCGATTTACATCTTTTTGCCCTCCGTAATGAACCGGATGCCCCCCACTATGCCGTCAGCGCCATTCATGAGGACAGTGGCTATCGCCAGATCCGCGAAGCGCTGGCCCGGCAGATTGCCGACAGCACCCACCCCCCGGACATTCAGGTAGTGTCGGTGGACCGGTGGGGCGACCGCCATCTGGGATTGCGACAGATGGATACTGATCCACTGCACCAGGAGGAGGCCCAGCGTACCTTGGCCCATATCCACACGCTCTGGGGCTATGATGTGTGTCTGGAAAGCGGGGAATTTGCCCTTTGCGCGACCACGTCCTAGTGCGGTTAGTCAGGATGTATCCTTCAGGACACCTCAAGCCGGGGCCTGCCAGGCCGCTCCAGAAACAGGAGATCCGGACCTGTTGTGCCTGCAGGGCATCCATGGCCGCAGGGAAAGCTTTTGGAGTCGCCGGAGAATTTTGTACGCGGGTGGAAGGCAATGGCGGTGGGACACTACCGGAAAGGAGTGGGAAACCTGCCAGAACAGACCGATACCGGAACGGAAAAGGCTTTTTCCAGCTACCTGGCACGAGGGATCATCCGTTGCGTGTTTCCCGGGAAGCGGCGAGAAACTGCGAGACCAGCAGGTGGACGGTGCCGATTCCGTCGATGCGCCGGATCCAGTCCTCCGGTATGGCCTGCATCCCCCAGAGCGTGCCCAGCAGCTGGCCGGCAATGGCACCGATGGAATCGGCATCGCCCGGGTGGTTGGCAGCCAGACGGACGCCTGCCAGAAAATCCGGGGCGGCCAGGCCCAGGAAGACCACAATGGCCAGGATTTCTTCCGCAACCCATCCGGCGCCCAGACGGGTGATGGCTTCCGGCCAGGCGGTCCTGGCTTCCGCGAGTTCCATGGCGGTCTGCAGGGGCCGCTGCACTCCTGTTCCGGTTTCCCCCAGGGAAGACAGGAATTCCAGGAGCCGCCGGAGCGCCTCTTCCAGGGACGTCCCACCTGCCGTTTCCCGCAGCAGGACGGCAAAGGCGCCGGCGCTGAGAAATCCGCAGGCATGTCCATGGGTCAGCTGCGCGGCTCCGCTGGCCACCCCGAAGGTCCGCGGCAGATCCCAGTGCTCCGGGTCCATGGCCGCCCAGAATCCGATGGGCGCCACCCGCATGAGGCCGCCACACCCCTTGCTGCCATTGACGGCCGTAACGCCCAGATCCGTTGCCTGTGACAGCGAAACCAGACAGGTCCTTCCCGGTCCCATCCGCTGGTACAGGACGGCGGCCTCCAGGAGAAAACCTTCGTCGCGATAGCGGTCCGGAGCGATCCGGCCCGGAAACTCCTGTGTCAGCAGCCAGCGGAGATAGGCCCGGTGCAGGGTGGCCAGCAGGGGCTCTCCCCCGCTGGCATGGACCATCAGTCCCTCGGCCGTAAACAGGGTCATCTGGGTATCGTCCGTGAAGTGTCCACGCTGGCCGGAATGGACAAACTCCTGGACTCCCAGAGGTCCCCAGCGCCGGAGCCGTTCCTCCGGAGGGAGAAATTCCAGGGGCTCCCCCAGGGCATCTCCGAGAACACCGCCCAGAAAGCCCGCAACGATGCGGTCTTCCAGGTTCTGCCCAATTTCTTCCTGTGCGTCCATGCCGGCCCTTTCCCCCATCGCAGACTTTCAATGGTGCCCAATTTTCCGCAGTAGGGGCATTTGGAACAACATCTACAATCAGTACCGCCCACCCGGCGCCGGACTCACGACATGAACACCGCCAACTGGATTCCTGACATCTTCATGGAACAGGTCATGGCCACCGGGAGTCGAAGGCCTCCTGGCCTGAATTGCTGCTCGACCTGAAGGCTCGCGGTCTTCCGCATGGTCCGCTTCTGGGCGGCGATGCAAGAGGTCTGGATGGAGGCAACCCGGAAGGAGGCCCACCAGGCATTCGACTGCCTGGTGCGGCAGTTCGGGGCGAAACACCCAAAGGCAGTGGAGAATCTGGTCAATGAATACATATATCTAAACAGGGGTTCTGAAATGGCTACATCGATTCGCCTCACTCCTGAAATAGAACAGAGACTTGACTATCTCGCATCCCATACGGGGCGCACAAAGGAACGGCGTACCTGCCCGTTTTGCGAATTTCCGGCAGTACCTCGTGGGTGACCCATCGCCTGAAGGGTTCCGCTTCCGGTTTGCGGCTGCGCAGGATGAGGGAATAGAGGCCAGGTTCGTTGACCGGATTGAGAGACGTACCAGGGGTGTTGTCACTAAACCCCTGATCTATAAGGCCCTCATTTAAAATTAGGGGCTTCCTTTCGTCGTCCGACAGTTTTCTCAGGGCCAAGGCGGGTCTCAACAAGAGGATTCTCGCCGCGGCCTGGGGAAAAACGGTCATTTTCACCAGATACAAGGCCGTCAAGGCCGGTAAACTCTGTATCAGGATTAACCCTTATCAAACCTCGCAGGAATGTGCCGCGTGCGGCCACATTCCCCCGGACAGCCGGGTTTCGCAATCCGAATTTGTCTGCCAGGCCTGCGGGCACCAGGATAATGCCGATCACAACGCGGGGCGGGTTATTGCCCTGCGTGGCGTGCGGTTGCTGCTTTCCGGAGGTTACCAACCAAAAGAGAGCAAACGCTGCGGGATATTCCGGCAAAAAGAAGAAGCGGTAATAGGGCCGGTGCGGTCCGAATCCACGCCTGGGGAGTCCATCGTAAGTCGTGAGACTGGAAACAGTCTGGCGCAGGGGACACGGAACCAGGAAAATCTCTTCGTGAGGAAAGAAACCCACGCTACAACCGCTTGCGCGGTTTAGCGGTGGGAGAGTTCATCCGTAATGTACCGCCAGAAATCGGGCATATACGACCTCAGACTACCTATCCAAGAGAACAAATCAGCCCATCAGTCATGCCAAATTGCTCTTTCGTGCCAGGATACGACGCTTCAAATCCCCATAGCCTGTAGCCTCATCCGAACGTCACGTTTCCCCCCGCGGTTTCCTCCTTCGTGGCTTGTCCGACGCCTGCCCGATGAGCCCTGCATAACCCAGCCTCCGTGTGGGCAGGCATCAGACAACCCTTTACTCTACGGTCATTTTAGTGCGAAAAAACTTCTGTGGCACTCCTTTTAGATTATGCCGCGCGAATACTTTGGTTTGGAGCGTAGTGCAGTGGCATGAGGCGATCCTCCGCAACCGCTAGGGTGATATAGTCGTCGCCCACAAGAAACTCAACTTCCACGTAACCAGGGTCCAACTCTTCCACGACGGTTCCGACCTGGCCACGCAGAAGGTGCTGCTCTGGTATGGGTTCCAAAAGCGCTACAACGTCGAGTAGTTTCATGATGTCCTCACATAGCAACTTGTCAGCCTGGGAACGTCTTCTCCAGTCCTGATGATCCAACCCGTGCGAACGATCGCGGACTTGCCCTGGCGCTGCATGACAAAATCCACCTGGTAACGCTTGCCATGGCTGTCGGCCACCTTCTCGGTGGCCTCATTGCTCAGTATGGCACGGAGGCATACTGAGCGCAGAGCTCGGCATCTTGCTGGCCTATCCCCAGGCACGAGGCGAACACCCTTGCCTTGTTGCCTCCGGCAAGGTGACCGGGATTCAGGGTGTATTCTCGCAGCTTGCGAATGTCCAGGATCGCCCTTTCTGCATTGGGTAGCATCATATCTGTCAGAGACAAGTCTTCGATTACAAACGAATACCACACAGGATCATAGTGCATTTCCTGCAGCTGGACCATACCTTTGCCAGTCAGCCCCGTCCATCCTCAGCCTCACGCACCTGCGTAAGGAGTAGCAAGTTTTGCCATTCATCCGAAGTTTCCCGGGTTGGTCCCGACGCCGACCATGGAGTTCCAGAGCACCGGGTAGCGTGATCTTTGCGCTGTGAATGGTCAGTGATGCAGCGGAAGCGGTCCAACTGGATCGCCGCACCATTCGCGAACAACCCCAAAAGTCGCAACCTCCCACTTCAGGTTAGATATAGGTTAGACAGAATGAAAAAAGGCACCTAGCCAATTGCGCCAAGTGCCTGTTCTATTTGGTGCTGGCAGCAGGAATCGAACCCGCGACCTACTGATTACAAATCAGTCGCTCTACCGACTGAGCTATGCCAGCACAGGCTTTTAGTCTATCGCGGCAGGTGAAATTCTTCAATTGAATCTCTTCCTGTGCCAGTAACGGCTCCCGCTGTCGCCAGGGGATGGTGATGTACACCGAGCCAGAGGAGCGCACCAGGCAGACTGGTCAGAAGAACGGTTACCCCCAGGAGGAGAGACAGGGCGAGTGCCTGATCGTGGCTCACATGCAGAAATCCCAGGTAAAAAACCATCAGTCCTTCCCGCAGGCCCCATCCAGCAAGGGAGAATGGAACTGCCAGAAACAGGCTGATTACTGGCCAGATGATCCAGAGAACGGTTGCATCGGCTGGCACGCCCAGGGACTTCGCCAGAAACCAGAACATCAGGATGGAGCATACCTGGACCAGAAGGGACAGGATAATGCTCTGCAGCATTGCCCTCGGATGGCAGAGCAGCGCGCCCATTCCTGTCCGGATCTCGTGAAGTTTGCGGCCGAATTTCCCGGCACGGGTTTTAAGGAAGCCCAGTTTTGGGGACAGAATTAGCAGGACAATCAAGAGGTAACCAAACGCCAGGAGTGCTATGGTCTCTCCCATCCGTGGCAAAAGTCCTGCCGATTTCTGGCCCACCGCATAGGCAACGGTTGCAATACCCACCAGTGAACCCATACCAAGAAAGCGGTCCCCAAATACCGCTGCCAGGGCAAGGGTCGCCGAACTGGTCTGGGGGCGTGTATACCACGCCCGTACCACATCCCCCGACACCGAACCTGGAAGCACCTGGTTAAAATAGGCCCCCACCCAGTTGAGGCGCAGCAGCCAGAGAGCTGGGGCCGGGACCTCCAGTGCCTGCAGTATCACACCCCAGCGCACGGAAGACAGGGAAAGATTGGCTGCATACGCCAACATGGCAGCCAAAAACCATGGAATGCGCATCTGCGAAAACCGCATCCCCAGTGCTGGCCAGTCGGTATGGTAAAAAAGCCAGCCCAGAATGGTGGCACTGACCAGAATCTGCACCAGCAGTGCCGGTCCCGGCCTGCGCTTCCTGTCCGTCGGAGGCTCGTGGGTCACCGCACTTCTCCACGGAGGAACACCATACGGTCCAGAACAGCGGAACCGCCACTTTCCTGGGTCCCCTCTTCCAGCTCTTCGGAAAAAGCCAGAAACTCATTCAGGGTACGCTGGATAAAAGCCACCTTGTCGAGGCTTTCCTGGTATTCCGCATGGACTTCCGAATCCGCCACCACGGCCCCGCCGCCCCAGAAGTAGAGGCTCCCGTCAGCCCGAAGTTCAAGACTGCGGATCAGGATGTTCCAGTCCATGTTCCCCCGAAAATCCATGTAGCCCGCGCTGCCGCAGTAAAGACCCCGTGAACCCGCCTCGAGTTCACCGATAATTTCCATGGCCCGGATTTTTGGCGTTCCGGTGACCGACCCTCCGGGAAAGCAGGCGGCAAGAGCTGTCCAGGCATCCAGATTTCTGTCCAGCCTGGCCACTATACTGCTGACAAGGTGGTGGACCTGGGAAAAAGACTCCAGTGCATGGAGCTCAGGAACCCGCACCGTGCCGGTTTCAGCCACCTGGCCCAGATCATTGCGCAGTAGGTCCACAATCATGACATTTTCAGCCTGGTCTTTCCTGCTCTGCTGCAGTTCCTCCGCCGCAGCGGCATCCTGGACCGGATCTGCATGCCTCGGGCGGGTACCCTTGATGGGCCTTGCCTCCAGCTCCCCATCCTGGAGGCGAAGCAGCCGTTCTGGCGAAAGGCTGAGCAGGGTTCCCCACGGCGTGTTCAGGGACACCGAAAAAGGGGCTGCGCCCCTTTCCCGCAATCTCTGGTATAGCGGCCAGAAGGATCCCTGCCAGTGCCCGGAAAAGCACTGGGCAAGATTGACCTGGTAACAGTCCCCGGCACGGATGTACTCTTCCACGGCCGAAAACGCAGAACCATATTCTTCTGCAGTCCAGAGGGGCACTATCCCCGGGCGGGACAGCCTGAAGGGATCCCGGGGCCGGTGTAACGGAAGGGAAAGAAGATGTCCCCAGTCTTCGTGGGCCTGCCGGTCTCCCCAGATGCCTGCCACGCGGCGGCCATGATCCAGCACCAGAGCGTACTCGTACAGGCCAAAGGCAGCTGTGGGCAGCAAGCTTTCCCCTGGATGGCTTATCCCCTGATGCCGGTGCCCCCAATCATATGCAAGGTAGCCGGCCACCCCCCCCGCAAAGGGGACTCCGGCAGGAAGTCCGGAAAAACCGGAGGCTTTATTTCCCGGACAGTATCTGCGCAGGGTTTCCATGAGGGGCCAGGCAGAACAGAAGGGTTCCTGCGACGGTGCCTCTTCAACCAGAACCTGTCCGCGCTGTTCCCAGATCCGGACCCGTGGGGCACGCAGCAGAATATCAAATCTGCCCCGTACGCCACCCGCTCCGCCGCTGTCGAGAAACATGGACCATGGTTCATCCGCCACAGCCGCAAAGATCTCGCTGCCCTGTTCCGTATACGGTATCTCCCGCCAGAACATCAGTTCCTGATCTCCATGAAAAGGGACGTGAAAAAACAAGGTGAAAAACACAGCCCCAAACTGCAATAATACTTGAATACTGACCGTTCGGTCAGTACCCTTGAAGGCACGGATACCGAAGCGAGACGCCTATGCCTGCAATACGTTATACCATCGTCTGCACTATGGCCATGTGGTTTCTGGTTCCAAAGGCCTGGGGAGAAAATCTTCTTGGTGCCTACCGCGAGACTCTCCAGACCAGTCCAGTCCTGGCGCAGGCCCAGGCCACCCTGCGCGCAGCCATGCAGGGCCGTCCCATAGCGGAATCCGCCTTTCTGCCCCAGCTGGGTGTCAGCGCCAGCGTAGGCTATAACACGGGTACTTTTACCGGCTTTGCCGGCCTGGATCTCAACAGGGGGTATCTGTCCAACAGCTATAGCGTCACGCTGAGCCAGTCGGTCTTTAACGGACAGGCACAAATGGCACTCCGGGAAGCGGGGAGCCGCATCCAGGCACAGGCTGCGGTCGTCGCGGATACGGAGCAGCAGCTGGCACTCGAGGTAGCCAGATCCTATTTTGGGGTCCTGCAGGCCCAGGCACAGCTGGCCGTAGCAAAAAAACAGAAGAAACTGCTGGACAGCATTTACAGGCAGACAGCATCGGCACTCCAGATTGGCACCGGAGACATTGTTGCGGTCCGGGAAGCAAAGGCACGACGGGATGCCGCCGACGCGGATCTTGTGAAGGCCCGCAATGCCCTGGCTGTAGCCCGCAGGGGCCTCCAACGGCTCACCCATCATCCCGTCGGCGTGCTGGCGTCCCTGAAAAATTACCAGGCCCTGGGCCCACAGCCGGACCGGATGCGGGCCTGGGTACAGACCGCCATCAAGGACCAGCCCCAGATACTGCGGGCGGAGGCTGAGCTCCGAACCTCGCGGGAGGAAGTCCAGTACCGGCAGAGGGCACGCTGGCCCCGGCTGGACCTTCAGGGGATTGCCCAGCACCAGCACGGCAATCCCTTTCCTGGTTTCAATGAAAACCAGGCTGGTGTCAGCCTGAACCTGTCCATGCCTCTCTATGAGGGAGGTCGTATCTATGGCAGCGTACAGAAGGCCGAAGCACAGAACGTGGCCAGTCTGGACCATGTGGAAAGCATTCGGGACAGTATTGTGCTCAACACCCAGACAGCCTTCCTGAACCTCAAGAGCAGCGTGGCGGAACTCAGGGCGGCCAGGGCGGCGGTGGACTCCGCCAAGATTTCGCTGGACGGTACGCGCAAGGGATATGAGGTCGGTACCCGTTCCATCATCGACCTGCTCCAGACAGCTACCGACTATATCCGGGCAGAACAGGACTACAATGTCGCTTTCTACAGCCAGATCGTGTCAAGGGTTGCACTGAAAGCGGCAGCCGGCCAGCTTGATTTCATGGATCTCCAGGCCATTAACGCCCTGCTCGACAGGACAGCAACCTGAAA
The DNA here is from genome assembly GCA_021821885.1 of Pseudomonadota bacterium. Taxonomy (GTDB): domain Bacteria; phylum Pseudomonadota; class Gammaproteobacteria; order Acidithiobacillales; family Acidithiobacillaceae; genus Igneacidithiobacillus. The sequence continues at coordinate 20,218 of JAKARO010000017.1, read as the reverse complement.
ACCTGCCCGCTCCCCTCTATGGAGCACCTGGATCTGGTCGCTGGCCGGATCCAGCGCTATAGTTGAGCATTCTGGTCAATTCTATTCAGGGATACGGAGAAACCATGGCCGTTTCTGGTCCCCCCAAAGGGGAAAACACCATTTTTCTCGATCTGCGGGGCGTTGCGGATGTCTCTGCAGGACCACAGATTTTTGCCCATGCCCAGCGGCTTGGGCTAGGGCAGAGGATTCTTGTCGAAATCGACAGGGATCCGCACACGCTGCTCCGGGCAGCCGCCTTCCAGATGCGGGAGGCCATTTCCTGGTCCGCGGAGGAAGCGGGCCAGGCATGGCAGGTGGAAATCCGGCCACGGGCCGGGGCAGATGCCCGCGATGTGGTGGAACTTCTTGTCTGGGACCACTATCGTCTCGACCGCCAGTTTTCCGGCGTTCTGGCTGCTGCCAATGCCGGGAGGATGGAGGAGGCCGAAGCCATTTTCCTCGAATACTGGATTGGACTGCGTCGCCATGTATACATGGAGAACCACGTCCTGGCTCCGGTACTGGGCGGAGGAATGGAACAGGGCCCGCTGGCCGACATGCTTTTTGAGCACGACAGTATCGTGGAGCAGTCCCGCCTGGTCGAGGAAACCTTCCGGGAACAGGACCATGCCCTGCTGCCCGCCATCTGTGCCGTTCTGTCCGGTTCCCTGGCAAAGCACGAAAACCGGGAAGAAAACACTCTGTTCCCCATCTGGCAGGCGGCAAGCAACCGTGACCGTCCCCGGGCCGCGCAGCTCCTGGAGCGCACCCAGGCCCTGCTGGCGGGTGCGGAGGATCCGGCAGTCCGGCAGACGTTTCCTGACTGAAAAGCCTCCAGCAGTTCCCCGAAGGCGGAATATCTCCAGGCCTCTGTCAGTGCCGTGCCTGCCCCTGGGAAAAAAGCAGGGCGACGTCGCTGGAATCCAGCCGGTAAACGGCCTGACAGTACTCGCAGGTAACCTTCACTTCCCCCTCCTGATGCAGCGTTTCTTCCACCTCTTCCACTCCCAGGGCGACCAGCATTCTCTCTACCCGCTCCATAGAGCAGGAACACTGGAAATGCAGGGGTTCCGGAACCCGGAGACGCACCCCCACCTCCGGAAAAATCTCGGGAAGAAAGTGCTCAGGACGGGCAGCGAGAAGCGAGTGGTCTGATCCCACCGCCAGGAAGCGGGTAGCTACCTCCCACTCAAAATCGCTCAGGATCCCTGGCAGCCGCTGCAGGAAATACCCTCCAGCAATCCCCTGTTCTACATCCACCAGCAGCCGGAAATAGGCAGGGGACTGTACCGATTCAGCAAAATAGGCCTCCAGGGATTCGGTCAGCGTGCTTCGCAGGCGGATAAGCCCCTGGTACTGGTCGCGGTCGAGGCCCGGGTCCACCGTCAGGGCCAGCAGGGCTTCCGGGAGACGGGCAAGGTTCAGGGTGCCCTCACCAGCCTCCCAGCGCGCATAGGCACGCATGCCTCCACCACCGACCAGCTCGGCAACCATCAGGCGCAGCGCCCCCTGGCTCTGCGCCTGGAGAATGAGCCTCTCATAATGTTTCTGTGTGGTACCCAGCAGGGCAAGGCCGGCAATCACCTCCCCCAGGAGCCGGGCCAGCTCCGGCGGTCCAGAGAAATGCTGCAGTACCCGCCGGTAAATGCCATCCACCCGGCAAAGGGCCCCACGCAGCGGCAGGGTCTCCCAATAGAAACTCTGGGAAAAATCATTCATGGGGTATTTCCTCCCTTGCGGCATCAGCATCGTCAAGCCCTTTCGCCATCAGCGGCAGCAGGGCTCCCTGCAGATGCCGGAAAAGCCTTGGATCATGCTGTTCCTGGGCCACAAGCAGTTCTTTCATGCGCTGCCGCTCGGTAGGGTGGCGGAAACAGGCCGGACAGTTTTCCGGGATCACCGGCAGTCCTTCCGCCTCAGCAAAGGCCCGCGTCTGCCGCTCCCGGCAGTACACCAGCGGACGGATTACACGCAGATCCCCCTCACGCACCCGGTAATGCGCCTTCATGGTTCGAAGTTCCCCGTTGTAGAACGTCGACATCAGGAAACTTTCAGCAAAATCATCGAGATGCTGCCCAAGGGCAAGAACGTTGTATCCCTCCCTCCTCGCGCAGTGGTAGAGCACGCCACGGCGCATCCTGGCGCAGAAGCTGCAGTAGGACGGACGGCCCATGTGCTTCCGGGCCCGGCCAAAAATGTCCTGCCGCTCCAGAAAATATGGAAGTCCACTCTCCTGCACATAGCCACGCAGCGGAGACGGCTCATAGTCGGGGCTCATCGGATCAACGGTGGCCACCCCCAGGGAAAAGGAGACTGGCGAGTGACGCTGCAGTTCCTGCAGCAGTGCCAGCATGCTCAGAGAGTCCTTGCCTCCGGAGAGGGCGACCAGAATCCGGTCTCCCGGATGAATCATGCGAAAATCGGACACCGCACGCCCCATCCGCCGCGCAAGTAGCCTCGGGACCGGCAGCCGGTGCCTGGCATCGCCTGTCCCTCCGGTATCATCTGGCATCAGAAATTTTCTCCTGCAGAAAACGCCGTGGCCAGTTCCTCCATTGTGACGGTAGCGGCACCCAGCCGCCCAACGACAATGCCTGCAGCATGGTTGGACAGTTCCACGGCCCGGTCCAGCGGACAGCCTGCCGCCAGTGTCGCGGCAATCGTTGCAATCACGGTATCCCCTGCCCCGGTTACATCGAACACCTCCCGCGCCCGGGCAGGATGGTGGTGGACGGCCGTGGCGGTGAAGAGGGTCATGCCTTCCTCACCCCGGGTTACCAGCAGTGCCTCCAGTTCCAGCAGCGTCCGCCAGTACGCTCCCATCTGCCGGAACTCTTCCTCGTCCCGCCAGGACCCGGCAACTGTCTGGAATTCTCCCTTGTTTGGGGTAATCAGGGTTGCCCCCCGGTACCGGCCGTAGTCACGTCCTTTGGGATCGACCAGAACGGGAATACCCCGGCTGCGGCAGAAATGGATCCATTCCTGTGCCTCCCGTACCGCACCCTTCCCATAGTCGGACAGGACCAGCGCTCCGCAGGCGGACAGCCACTGCCCATCCTGTCCCAGAAGTTCTCCTGCCGGGATCTCCTCGGGCTTTGCCTCAAAGTCCATGCGCAGAAGCTGCTGCTGGTGGCCGATGACCCGGAGCTTTACCGTAGTCGGCAGACCAGGCACGGCCAGGAGATCCGCCTCCACACCAGCGTCCTGCAGCAGCTCACCCAGCCGGATTCCGGGCGCATCTGCGCCGACCGGAGCCCGCAGGACTCCCTGGGCGCCGAGTGCCTGGATGTTGAGGGCGACATTGGCGGCGCCACCGGGCCGTTCTTCCTCACGCTGCACCTGGACAACAGGGACCGGTGCCTCCGGAGAGATCCGTTCCACCCGGCCAAACCAGTAACGGTCGAGCATGACATCGCCGACTACGGCCACCCTGGCCCGGGCCAGGTGCGCGAAAAGATTACTGGCGTCCGATGGCATGGTAAACAAATCCGGCCTGGCGCGGGATCGCAGGATCATACAGATTGCGGCCGTCAATGATGATGGGCTGTCGCATGCACTGGCGCAGGTACGCGAAATCGGGACTGCGGAACACCTGCCATTCCGTGCAGATTACGAGGGCATCGGCCCCTTCGCTGGCCTGGTACGGATCTTCGTGCAGCACGAGGTCCGGGCGCACCCCAAAAATCCTCCGGGCCTCCTGCATCGCAGCGGGATCATGGGCATGAACGGTCCCTCCCCGTTTCCAGACCGCCTCGACAAGCGCCCGGCTGGGCGCTTGTCGCATGTCATCGGTATTTGGCTTGAAGGACAGTCCCCAGACTGCAATTCGCCGGCCCGACAGGTCTTCGCCAAGCGCCTTGGACAGCTTCTTTTCCAGTACCTTTTTCTGGTCATTGTTGACAGATTCGACAGCCTGCAGGAGAGGAACGCCGTATCCAAGCTGCCGGGCTGTATGCTCCAGGGCACGTACATCCTTCGGAAAACAGGATCCGCCGTAGCCACATCCCGGATAGATGAAGTCAAAGCCAATCCGCGGATCCGAACCAATCCCTATGCGCACCTTTTCGATATCTGCCCCGAGACGTTCTGCCAGTCCGGCCAGTTCGTTCATGAGGGAAATCTTGGTGGCAAGCATGGCGTTGGCTGCATATTTGGTCAGTTCTGCCGACTCTGGATCCATGACGATCAGACGGTCATGGTTGCGGTTGAATGGGGCATAGAGTGCCCGCATGCGTTCGGCAGCCTCAGGAGTATCCACCCCGACAATGATCCGGTCCGGCTTCATAAAGTCCGCAACCGCCGCTCCTTCCTTGAGAAATTCCGGATTGGAAACCACGGAAAACGGGATCTCTACACCGCGTACCGCCTGCGCCTGCAGCAGCCGGTCCCGGACACGTCTTGCCGTTCCCACCGGTACGGTGGACTTGTTGACGACGGTACATGGTTTTTCCATGTAGCGGCCTACCGCCTCCGCCACCTCCAGTACATGCCGGAGATCCGCAGAACCGTCCTCGTCTGGCGGAGTACCCACAGCTATAAAGACAAACTCTCCGTGATCCACGCCCTCGGCAATATCGGTACTGAAGAGCAGGCGTCCCCCTGAGATGTTATGGCGTACCATTCCGGGCAGATCGGACTCGTGGATGGGGATTTCCCCACGGCGCAGGCCGGCAATTTTTCCTGCGTCCACATCCACACACATCACTAGGTTGCCGGCCTGGGCAAGACACGTACCGGTCACCAGTCCAACGTAGCCGGTACCCACGACGGTTACACGCATGCCATCTCCCTCAGGCTGCCATATCCTCGATAACAACGGTCGCCATGGCATAGTGGCGCTCGTCGCTGATACTGATCCACAGGCGTGGAGACACGGCCAGCGCCTGCAGACGCTTCAGGGCCGCCCCGGAAAGATGCAGTTCTGGGCGTCCGAGGACATCATGCCCCACCTGGACATCGTACCAGCGAACCCCGTCCCGGAACCCGGTCCCGAGCGCCTTGACCGCCGCCTCCTTGGCGGCCAGGCGCCGGGCCAGGAAGCCCGGCGCATCTTCTTTCCGGATAAACTCGGTCAGCTCGTCCGGTCCCAGAACCTTCCGCGCCATGCGCAGCCCAAAACGGTCCAGAAGCACGGCGACCCGGTCTACGGAAACAACATCGGTTCCCAGACCGGCAATCAAGCACGGACCTGCTGCATGAGCCGTTTCATTTCGGCCACGGCAGGCCCAAATCCGGTGAACAGGGCATGGGCCACAATGGCATGCCCAATGTTGAGCTCCCGGATCTCTGGAATAGCAGCCACGGCCTGGACATTCGGATAGTCCAGCCCATGCCCGGCGTTGATCTCCAGTCCCAGGCCCGATGCAAACTGTGCGGCTGTCCGGAGCAGTTCCAGCTGTTCTCGCCGTTCTTCCCGGGTCCCGGCCGCCGCATAGGGACCCGTATGCAGTTCCACCACGGGGGCACCGGCCTCGGCGGCCGCCTCCAGCTGGAAAGGATCCGGATCCACAAACAGCGATACCCGGATACCGGCCGCACGGAGACGCGCGCAGGCATCCCGGATTTTTCCCATCTGGCCAGTCACGTCCAGGCCTCCTTCCGTCGTCAGCTCGGCGCGGCGTTCGGGCACCAGACAGCAGTCCTCCGGACGGAGACGCTCCGCAAAACGCAGCACCGTTTCTTCCACGGCCAGCTCAAGATTAAGTCGCGTCCGGAGCGCATCACGGAGAATTTCCAGATCCCTTTCCTGAATGTGTCTCCGGTCTTCCCTCAGGTGGGCCGTAATGGCGTCGGCCCCTGCCCGTTCTGCCACAAAGGCCGCCTCTACCGGATCCGGATAGCGTGTACCCCGGGACTGGCGGATTGTGGCCACATGATCAATGTTGACTCCAAGAGCGATCATTCCGGCAGTGTTCCTTTCGTGGCGGGAATACTGTGCAAGTATGCCGCAAGAAGGCGCCGGCTCTCCAGTGGCCGGTCCCCCAGCACGGCCCCCAGCTCTGCGGCCAGATAGCGGCGCAAGGGGCCGAGCAGATCTGGCCCGGGCCCTGTCTCCATGGATCCACGCAGCCATAGAATGGCTCCCGCACCCATTTTATGCCCCCCTGGACGGTCATCCTGATGTCCGGGGCAGTACAGTCCGGCGCCCGGAACGAGGGACCAGGACCCGTCTGCGGCAGGTTCCTGGCAGGCTCTGCCGCATTCGGCACAGCCCTCAAGATCGGTTGCCCACCCAAGGATTTCCAGAAGGCGCCGCTCAAAGCGGCGCAGGGGCCAGACAGGCGCCCCGGGGGAATAGATATCTGACAGGACCCCGCTGTAGACCGTGAACAGGTCCGGATGCGGATCTCCCCGCCGGGTCAGGCGCAGCAGCAGCTCATTCAGGTAAAACAGCATCAGGGGCTGCACCGGCGCTGTCATGGATACGGAAGCAATTTCCTCGGCTCCGGCCAGAGCGGGGAGATCTCCTCTCCCGGTCCAGCGCATCCAGAAAGCCCGGCCGGGTTCCAGGACTCCCCAGCGGGAGCGCTGCCGTCGGGCGCCTCTTGCCAGCACCGCCCACCGTCCGTGGCCTTCTGTCAGCGCCTCGACGACCAGGCTGCTGTCACCATAGGGATAACGGTGGAGGATCCAGGCACGCTCTCCCGCATCAGGACCCATAACCGAGCTCGTGAAGGAGCCCATGATGCTGGTCCCAGTCCTCCCGTTCCTTGACCCAGAGCCCAAGCCAGACACGGGCACCGGTCTGCTGGCGGATGCTTTCCCGCGCGCGGCTGCCAATCAGCTTCAGCCGCTGCCCTCCTTCTCCAAGAAGGATGGCCTTCTGGCCTGGACGGCGGCAGTAGATTGTCGCCTCGATCTCATGCCGCCCATCCTCCGTGACCTGGTACTTCTCAATGGCTACCGCGGTATCGTAGGGAAGCTCCGCGCCAAGCTGCCGGAAAATCTGTTCCCGTACCGCCTCCGCCGCCAGAAAACGCATCTGCCGGTCGGTGACCTGGTCTTCCGGAAACCGGGCCGGACCTTCGGGAAGCTGGGGAACAATGGCGGCTGCAAGGGCCTCGGCATCCTGCTGGCGTCGGGCACTCAGGGGTACAATGGCCCTGAAGTCCGCCCGCCCGGACAGCGTCTGCAGAAACGGCAGAAGCCGTTCTTTGGGGCTGACCCGGTCTACCTTGTTCACTACGGCCATCAGTGGAAGATCGCGCTGCTGAAGCCAGCGTAGCGCTTCTGCGTCGGCGGGGGTCCAGACCATCGACTCGACAACCAGGATCCCCAGATCGGCGCTATCCAGCGCCCCCCGTGTCGCCCGCAGCAGGTGGCGGTTGAGACGCCGGTAGCCCAGGTGTATGCCTGGCGTGTCCAGAAACAGGATCTGTCCCTGGGGACTGGTGAAAACGCCCAGAATCTGGTCGCGGGTCGTCTGTGGACGGGGCGCCGTAATGCTGATCTTCTGGCCTACCAGATGGTTAAGCAGGGTCGATTTGCCGACGTTGGGACGGCCTATAAGGGCTACCACCCCGCAGCGGAAAGATTCTGCCGGAATGTCAGCCGGCATGGCGGCATCCGGGACCGGTATCCTGATACTGCTGGAGTTGCAGCAGCATCATCTGGGCCGCCTGCTGCTCTGCCTTCCGCCGGCTGCCGGCCTCCGCCTCCGTGGACTCCATCCCGTCGACAAGACAGCGGGTCACAAACCGTCGCTCATGAGCCTGCCCCTTTTCCTGGACCAGATCGTACACCGGAAGCGCCCTGCCCCGCCCCTGGAGGTATTCCTGCAGGCGTGTCTTCGGGTCCCGGAGCTCTTCTCCACCAAGATCATCGGTGATGAGCGGAACGATCAGCTGGTCCACCATCCCTTCGGCGGCGGCAAAACCGCCATCCAGAAATGCGGCACCAATCAGTGCCTCCAGGGCATCGGCACGTATGGAGTCGCGGCGGAATCCCCCGCTGCGCATTTCGCCGGGCCCCAAGGTCAGTGTATCGGCCAGATGGATCTGGCCAGCCACCTGGGCCAGGGTTTCCTCCCGGACCAGGCGGGCCCGCATGCGGGATAGATCACCTTCGCTAACTCTGGGAAAGCGGGCGAAAAGGCGTGCCGCCACTACAAAATTGAGTGCCGCGTCTCCCAGAAATTCCAGACGCTCGTTGTGCCCCGCTCCGGCACTCCGGTGGGTCAGAGCCTGGCGGAGAAGCTGGATATCCCGGAACAGGTAACCGATGGCGGTCTGCAGACGGTCCAGTTGATTCATAAGTCCATTATAACGGAAAACAGCGGACCGGAGAGCCGCTGCCTCAAGCTGTCACCCGCTCCGGGCAACAAAATGGATCCGGAGACTGACATTGCCAGCCAGGGGAACCATACGTACATAGTCGGCACGGATCTCGACCGGTCCCGCTCCCTTCTGGACAATCGAGATATCTCTCTGGCGGATATGGATCATGGCCACCCTCAGGCGGTCGCGCAGATCGGACATGATCTGCTGCGGCGATTCGCCAGGGGTGCTGTGGCGCGCCTGGTCCTCCAGGATATTCTGGAGGGAGTAATTGTCGTAATACAGTGGTCCAGCCTTGACGATCAGGGCAACAGCCATGGCCAAAATCACCACCCAGAAAATGGCCCCGACCAGACCAATCCCCGCCTCACGACCGCCGTTTTCTGCCACAGTTCCCCTGCTCATAGATCCCCCGATGGACCAGACCCAGAACGCATTTCTAGCCTGACTTCTCCAAAAAGCAACGTTCGGTCCTCAGTTCTGTGGCCCATCAAGGGCCCGGCCAATCTGGTTCCACCGGACGGACCAGGTCTGGGCATCCCAGGAAAACCAGACAAACATGGCCTTCCCGACAATATTCCTGCGCGGAACACATCCCCAGAACCGGCTGTCGTTACTGTTATCCCGGTCATCTCCCATCATGAAATAGCAGTTTGGCGGAACCTTGTAGGGACCAAAATTCATGTGGGTTTCGGGCGTATTGAACTCGATAATGTGGAACGTATGGCCACCGAGAGTCTGGGCATATTCCTTGGTGGGAATGACCATGCCATCTTCCCCTGGCCCTTCCGGATGGTAATTGAAGGGGCCGACAAATTTCTGCGGGACCAGCTTTCCGTTGATATAGAGGCGGTTCCCCCGTACTTCAATGGTATCCCCCGGAAGACCAACCACCCGCTTGATGTAGTCTACCCGGGGATTTTTCGGATAGCGGAATACCATAATGTCTCCGGCTTTCACGGGACTGCCACTGGTCAGCTGCGTATGGACCAGGGGAAGGCGGATCCCCCAGGAAAATTTGTTTACCAGCAGAAAATCGCCCACCCGGATGGTTGGCAGCATGGAGCCGGAAGGTACCTGGAAGGGTTCGACCAGAAATGCACGGATCAGGAATACCGCCAGCAGAACCGGAAAGAAGCTGCGGGCATAGTCCAGAATCGCCGGTATCCTGGCTTCCGGAGGCCGGCGTCGCCGCAGATAGATCCTGTCCACCAGCCAGAGGAGGCCGGTCACCACCACGGCAACAAACAGTCCCAAAGTGAAATTCATGATACGTTTCCCCAATACCAGGCCACCAGAAGGTAGCCTCTAGTTCCTCCGGTCACTCTGCAGAATCGCGAGGAAGGCTTCCTGCGGAATTTCCACATGTCCAACCTGCTTCATGCGTTTTTTCCCTTCCTTCTGCTTCTCCAGGAGCTTGCGCTTGCGGGTAATATCCCCGCCATAGCATTTCGCGAGCACGTTCTTGCGCATGGCCTTGACGCTCTCGCGTGCGATGATTTTTGCCCCAATGGCCGCCTGGATGGCTACCTCGAACATCTGGCGGGGGATAAGATCCCGCAGACGGGCCACCAGTTCTCTTCCGCGCCGTTCAGCGAAATCCCGGTGCACGATCCAGGAAAGCGCATCCAGCTTTTCGCTGTTGATCAGAATGTCCATCTTGACGAGAGGACCACTCTGAAACCGGGAAAATTCGTAATCCATGGACGCGTATCCACGGCTAACCGATTTGAGCCGGTCAAAAAAATCCAGAACGACCTCGTTCAGTGGCAGTTCATAGGTCACTATCACCTGGCCGCCGGTAAACTGCAGGTTGACCTGCCTGCCCCGGCGCTCCTCGCACAGGGTAATCACCTGTCCCAGATAGCTGTCCGGGGTGAGGATGCTGGCACGGATAACCGGCTCCCGGATATCCCGGATCTTCTGTACCGGCGGCAGCTCTGCTGGATTGGAGATATGGAGGATCTGCCCTTCCGTGGTTTCCACCTCATAAACCACCGTGGGGGCCGTACTGATAAGTTCCAGCTGGTATTCGCGCTCAAGCCGTTCCTGCACGATTTCCATGTGCAGAAGCCCGAGGAAACCGCAGCGGAACCCAAATCCCAGGGCCTGGGAAGTTTCCGGTTCGAACTGCAGTGCCGCATCGTTGAGACGGAGCTTCTGGAGGGCTTCGCGGAAACTGTCATAGTCGCCAGAATCCACGGGATACAGCCCCGTAAAAACCTGGGGCTGCACCTCCCGGAATCCCGGGAGCGGTTCCCGTGCCGGACGGGCTGCCTCAGTCAGGGTATCCCCGACCCTGGCTCCCTCAATGCTGCGGATCCCCGCAATCACAAAGCCCACCGCCCCGGTTTCCAGCACTGGAATCATGAGCGCCTTGGGTGTAAATACCCCGACCTTCTCCACCCAGTATTCGCGCTTCCCCACCATCGTGAGGATTTTCTGTCCGGGCTGGAGTCTGCCGTTGACCACGCGGACCAGCACCACGGTTCCAACATAGTTGTCGAACCAGGAATCAATGATCAGCGCCTGGAGTGGGGCCTCCGGATCTCCGGCCGGGGCAGGGATATCCCGTACCACCTGCTCCAGGATATCACGTATGCCGGTCCCTTCCTTCGCACTCGCCAGGATGGCCTCTCCGGCCGGCAGGCCCACAATTTCCTGGATTTCCCGTCGCACCCGCTCGGGCTCGGCGGCCGGGAGATCTACCTTGTTCAGGACCGGGATGATCTCCAGGTCATGTTCCATGGCCGTATAGCAGTTGGCGACGCTCTGCGCCTCTACCCCCTGGGAGGCGTCCACAACCAGGAGAGCCCCCTCGCATGCGGCCAGCGATCGGCTGACCTCATAGGAAAAATCCACATGCCCTGGGGTGTCGATCAGGTTGAACGTATATTCCTGTCCGTCGCTGGCACGGTACAGGAGACGGACACTCTGTGCCTTGATCGTGATGCCCCGCTCCCGCTCAATATCCATGCTGTCGAGCACCTGACTGGACATTTCCCTTTCACTCAGTGCTCCGCATAACCGGATAAACTGGTCGGCAAGGGTGGATTTTCCGTGGTCCACATGGGCTATGATGGAAAAATTGCGGATATGTTGCTGAGTGCTCATGCGCCCGCTTTCAAGGTATCGTGTCAACGCAGAGGGGCTGGCAGGCATGCCAGCCCACGGCCGCTATCCGCGCTTTCAGCGCGGAAGGGAAAGAACAACGTAGAAATTTCCCTGCTGCCGGTGCAGGAGTACCGGGACCGGCTGTCCTGCCGGCAGGGAGGCTACCAGCTTCTGCAGCGACTCCACACTGGTCACGGGCTGCTGTGCCATCTGCAGGATCACATCCCCTGGCCGGACCCCTGCCTCGGCTGCAGGACCGTTGCCCACGCCCAGAACCAGAACCCCGGACTGGACCTGCAGCTGCTGTCGGGCTGAGGCCGAGAGAGGACCAACCTCAATGTTGAGCCGGCGGATCTCTCCTTTCTTCTGTGGACTGCTGCCCAAGGTCGGAGATTGCAAACTTCCCGCATTCCCGGGGAGATTTTCGACCATGATCGGCACGGTCATGGGATGTCCGTTGCGGATAATCCCGAGCTTGGCCTCGTAGCCAGCGGGCAGCGCACCCACCAGGGGTGGAAGCTGGGCGGAATTATAGATAGGCTGGCCATCAAAGGACACGATGACGTCGCCCGGCTTCAGGCCGGCCTTGGCCGCAGGCCCGTTGGGCACCACCTGGGACACCAGGGCTCCCATGGGCTCTTTCATGTGGAAGGAGCGGGCCAGATCCATACTGACATCCTGGACCATCACGCCCAGCCACCCGAAATGGACCTTCTGGTGCAGTTTGAGCTGCTTGACCGCATCCATGGCCACATTGATGGGGATAGAAAAAGAGAGCCCCATATACCCGCCGCTGCTGGTATAGATCTGGTCGTTGATCCCGACGACCTGCCCTTTCATGTTGAACAGGGGCCCACCCGAATTGCCCGGATTGATGGGCACGTCGGTCTGGACAAAGGGGATGTAGGGATCATCAGGGAGAGGACGGGAGGTCGCGCTGACCACCCCCTGGGTAACACTGTTCTCGAAACCGAAAGGCGCACCAACCGCGAGCACCCACTGCCCGACCTCAAGCCTGCTGGAGTTGCCAAGCCGGACCGTTGGCAGGCTTTTGGCGTTGATCTTGAGCAGGGCCACGTCGATCCGCGTAGAAAGGCCGACAAGCTTCGCCCGATACTGCTGGTGATTGGTCAGGCTGACGATGATTTTCTGGGCTCCGCGGACCACATGCGCAGCCGTAACAATGTAGCCATCGGGACTGACAATAAATCCGGAACCCAGGGACTGCACCTGGTATTTCTGCGCAGGCCCCTGCGCTCCTGGTCCCAGAAAGGGGCCAAAAAACTGGTTGAACGGAGACCCGGGAGGAAAGGGAGAGGAGGAATGGGCAACTTTGGTCTCCGTGGTACTAATGTTGACAACGGCGGGACCAAACTGCCGGACGATCGGGGTAAAATCCGGAAGTGCGACCAGATCCTGCCCTTCAGCTCCTGCAGAAGCCGGTACAACACTGCCCAGAGCGAGCGCCAGCCCCACGCATGCACCGAGCAGCGGACGCCTGATACCCAACAGAGATTTCACCTGCACAATGCTTCCTCCTGACGGTCTGTCCAAACCCGGATATGGCAAAGGCGGGGGAAGGACGGCTCCCGGCCTTCCCCGCCTGCGATTCGGGATCTGTCGGTATTCAGTCTAAATCAACTGCGCGGCCAAGGCTATCACGGGTTTCCGTTGCCCGCGCCGTACCCGGTCTGCTGCAGCCCAAGACCAGCGGGGTATCCATACCGTACCGCACGCAGCCCTCCGGCCTGTGCGGCGGCTCTGCCCCCCTGCAGTTCCTGGCGCTGGGCCTCGCCTGCCAGGAGGCGTCGCTGCCCAGGGACCCAGATCCGCTGGATATCCCGCTGGATGAGCAGATCCGCCTCACTGGTCTGGGACGGGCTGGCCCCGAAGAGGCGAACGGGCCGGAGGATAAAGCGGTCACCACCCAGGGGAAGCATGACGGCCGACACGCGGAGGGGAGAAGCGGCACCCGCCTGCACCTGGACGGCGCGGGTGGGGGTTCCAGCCGGCCCAAACAGCACGACCGAGACCGTAAGTACGGCCACAGCGGCTGCGGAAGAGATTCCTATCCATCGGAACCGGCCTGCTGCCCTTGCCGCGGGCTCTGGAGCCACCTCTGCGGCAAGGGCCTGCTGCACCCGGTCCGCGAAACCGGCGGACGGCAGCAGGACCCCCCGATGTCCATGCTGCAGAAGGAAAGAGATCCTGTGCTGGGATTCCCAGCTGTCCCGCAGTTCTTTTTCTGTCTGGAGTCGGGTGGCCATCCGCTGTGCTGCCAGGCCATCCAGTTCTCCATCCATGAACGCCATCAATCTGTCCCGGGTTTCATCGTTCATGATCCACCTGCTCCAACAAAGGTGCCAACACCTTGGCTATCGCTTCCCTTGCCCGGAAAATCCGTGACCGGACCGTTCCTACCGGGCACTCCATGACCTGCGCAATCTCATCATAACTCAGCCCTTCCAGCTCCCGAAGCGTGACGGCAACCCGCAGGTCCTCTGGCAGCGCCTGCAACGCCTCGTCGATATGCCGGGTGATTTCCTTGCCCAGCAGGATCCCTTCGGGGGTATCGTATTCTCTTAGTCTCTCCGCACCCTCAAATTGTTCCGCATCCTGTGCGTCGATATCCGAGGTGGCGACCTGCCTGCCCTGGGCGGCAAGGTGGTTTTTGGCCGAATTGACGGCAATCCTGTACAGCCAGGTATAAAAGGCGCTATCACCCCGGAAACTGCGCAGCGCACGATAGGCCTTGATAAAGGCCTCCTGCGTGACATCTTCCGCCTCTTCCGGATCGCGCACAAATCTTCCCACCAGGTTCAGCACACGGCTCTGGTATTTCCGCACCAGCAGGTCAAAAGCCTGCTTTTCGCCTTTCTGGACCCGCTGTACAAGCAGCAGGTCTGACCGCGCACCCGAATCCTCCCCCTTGGGCTGCTGGCCACGCCCAGCTGTTCTGTTCATCCGGAATTTCCTTAGTCCGCTGGATGGTCATGCTTCCCGACAACCTGCCGCCCATCGTATCATGAGCGGCCAATGGTGGTGCAATCACCAGCCTGCTCCCGGGGTGTTCATGCCCGTATTCGACTTTCTCGTCATCGGCACCGGCGCCGCCGGTCTCAGCTGTGCTCTCGAACTGGCCGAACTTGGCGAAGTGGCCGTACTGGGCAAGGGTGGACTGTCCGAATCTGCCAGCGACTGGGCCCAAGGGGGGATTGCGGCGGTTACGGGAGACATCCCGGACAGCATAGAAGCCCATGTAGCGGACACACTGGACGCCGGTGCCGGTCTCTGCCACAGGGACCGCGTCCAGCAGATCCTGGGCGCCGCGCCCGCGGCCATTGGAAGGCTGATCCAGTGGGGTGTCCCCTTTGACCGGGAAGACGGCCGCTGGCACCTGACCCGCGAGGGGGGGCATAGCGCCCGCAGGGTGCTGCACCAGGCCGACCATACCGGACAGGCCATTACCAGAACACTTCTGCGCCAGGCCAGCCTGCATTCCCGCATCCATCTCTTCGGCCAGGCGTTTGCCGGTGACCTGATCCTGCGGGAAGGTTCCTGTCAGGGGGTCTGGGCCCTGGACACCGATGGACAGTGGGAGGCCTGGGTGGCCCGTGCGGTCATTCTCGCGAGCGGAGGACTTGGACAGCTCTATCTCCATACCAGCAACCCCCGCGGAGCGACCGGGGACGGTATGGCACTGGCCTACCGGGCCGGAGCCCAGCTCGCCGGACTGGAATTTGTCCAGTTCCACCCCACTACCCTCTACGACCCTGGACAGCCGGCCTTTCTGCTCTCGGAAGCGTTGCGGGGAGAAGGTGCCATTCTCCGGCTTCCCGGCGGCGGACGCTTTGTGGAACGCTACGATCCCCGGGCGGAACTGGCACCCAGGGACATCGTGACCCGGGCCATCCAGCGGGAGATGATGGCAAAAGGGCTGTCCCATGTGGAACTGGACATCAGCGGCCAGCCTGCGGAAAAAATCCGGTCCCATTTCCCTGGCATCTACGCCCACTGTCTGGCGCGGGGATACGATCTCACCCGGAGCCCCGTACCTGTCGTTCCTGCAGCCCATTACAGCTGTGGAGGGATTGTAACCGACATGAACGGCGAAACCACCATTCCCTCCCTCTACGCGGTGGGGGAAGTGGCCTGGACGGGCCTGCATGGCGCGAACCGCCTTGCCAGCAATTCCCTGCTCGAGTGCATTGTGATGGCACACTTCACAGCCAGGAACATTGCCAGAAAGCTGGCGGGCCGTTCCCGGATGCCACGCCCCCGTCCCCGGCGGCAGGACATTCCCCGCTGCAGCCAGGTTCCCGACACCTGGACCGTAACAGAAACCCGGCACCGGCTGCAGGCTGGCATGTGGGAAGATGTCGGGATTCTGCGCAGCCCGTCCGGGATGGCCAGCGCACTGGGACGGTGGGAACAGTGGCTGAAGGCCCTTTTTCCGGAACCCTGTTCCCTGCTTCCCGACCAGGAGGCATCGGAACTCCGCAACCTGCTCCAGACCGCCATACTGGTAACGGCCGGCGCACTCCACCGGCAGGAGTCCCGGGGGTGCCATTACGATACCGCCTTTCCGCACCCGCGTACGGAACCTCTTGATCTCTTCCAGTCCCGCCAGTGGCCAGAGCCACAGTCCCGCGCCGTACTGGCGCTGGCCTGAAACGCGGGAAACCGGCACGCCCGGCCCGAAAAACCCGTTCGCGCTCCGCGGCGGGCCCTTTGCAGTGATCGCCAGGGCAGCTATCATCAGGGGACACAACCGGCAGCCTCACGGGAGACCTGCTTGATGCCCAGCCAATTTTTTCTTGCCTCCCTGGAATCTGAACTGGGGATCATCCAGGTCCGGGGCCCCGATGCCGGGAAATTCCTGCAGGGGCAGTTCTCCAGTGACCTGCAGGGACTGGCAGAGGGACAGGGGCAGTGGAGCAGTTACAGCACCGCCAAGGGACGCATGATTGCCAACTTCTACATCCTGCGCCAGGAGGATGTCTTCTTCCTGCTGCTTGCTGCAGACCTGGCCGAAGACGTCGTCGCCAGACTGCTCAAATTCCGTCTCATGGCCAAGGTGGACGTGTCCCGCATGGAGAATCAGGGCTGGTCCCTGCTCGGCGTGTGGGGAGAAGGAGCGGGCCGGGCACTGGCTTCCACCCTTCAGGGTACGGTTCCGGAGGAAACCCACAGGGCAGCCATGATGTCTGGCGGACTGCTGCTCCTGCGGACCCCTTGGGGAGAACCCGCATGGTGGGCAGCCGGACCGGCCGCTCCCCTGGAGAGCCTTGGCCAGAAACTGGAGGAAACCGGCGGGGCGCGTACCGGAGCCGATGGATGGCGACACGCAGCAATCGTGGCCGGAACGGCTTTTATCACCCGTGCAACGTCCGAGCAGGTGATCCCCCAGGAGCTGAATCTGGAAGTACTGGGAGGTATCAGCTTTAAAAAGGGCTGCTATCCGGGACAGGAAATTGTGGCGCGAACCCATTATCTGGGGCGGCTCAAAAACCAGTGCTACCGTATCCAGAGCCCGGCGGAAATGCATCCTGGGGAACACATTTTCACCCCGGACATGGGGGACCAGGCCATTGGTACGGTTATCAGTGCCGCAAGGGATGGAGACGGCCATACGGCCCTCGCTGTCCTTCGTGCGGCCAACGCGCAGGATTCACTCCACCTGGGCAGCCTGGCAGGTCCCCGGATCGGCCTTGGAACGCTTCCCTACGCGCTACCCCTGGAACAGGACGGTACTGGCTGATCCATGTGGGGTCTGGTTGCCGGCATCGTGGGGTATTTCCCTCTCGCGTGGTATACCCACCGCCGCCTCGACAGCTTCGGGGTCCCTCCCGGAACGGGCCGAAAACTGGTGGTATTTGCCATTGCCACGGCCCTTTCCACGGCCCTTGGCGATGGGGTCTCCTTCCTGACCACGTCTCCGGCCCAGCGCACCAGGGAAGCTGCAGTACACCAGCAGACGCTGAAGCTCCTGGCCGGAACACTGGCCTGCTCCCGGAATCCGGATGCACCATCCTGCCAGAAAGAGGCGGCATCTGCCCATTCCCTGATGGCACAGGTGCTCGGAGAAGAAGAAACACCTCCCCCCAGACACTAGCGGCGCATATTCTCTTCCTGCAAACAGGAAAATGGTGAAGACTGTCGGCGGGTAAGCAGGGAATCACCCTGGCGAGCACGCGGGTCACCAAGTCGCTGTTCAGGAGATCATGGACAATATTCGCCCGGAAGTGAAGCCGCTCTTTGACGTCATGGTACCCAACCCCGCACGGTTCGCGCTGCACAAACTGTTCGCCTCGCAAAAGAGGCCGAAAGGCCAGGAGGCGGAATCCATCAAGGACATCCGGCAGGCGGACCAGTTGCTGGATTTTCTCATCGCCCATTCCTCACGGTCGTATGACATTGTGGAAGCATGGGGAAACCTGCATCGACGCGGAAAGAAATGGTGGGCGCCGGTCCAGGCGGCGCTGTCGCGCTGCAACGATCCTGTCCGGCACCGGATCCTGGCACGGGACGCCAGATAGCCCCGCGCAGGTGGATTTCATCAGGTTTCGCGGTCGCGGCCAGCCGTGCCGGCTGCGTGATGGCGGATGGTATCCACCGCAGAGGCGTCTCCACTGCAAGGCCATGATAGATTCTGATGCTCACGAAACCTCCCGGATTTGCCCATTCCCGCCCACCATCCACCCCCGGTTCTCCGTATGGCACCACAAAGTCAGTCCATACCGCGGGTCTCCCGACGCGCAGCCATGGAACGCGCCGCCATCCAGGAAGACGTGGCTTTGCATCCGCAGGAGGCTGTTTCCTTCCGGGCCGGATACGGGGGGCAGGATGGAGTGCCCCACATATGTGGTCGGGATACCGGGGTGATGTTCTGGCGGCATTGTCCCACTACCCAGCGCATAATAATACCTGGCGGTGCTGTACAGGCTGCGGCCCCAGAGCAGGTGGTCTCTCCAGCCACCCTTGCCCCCGAACCCCCCGATATAATGTTTCCTGTCCGGGATATCCGGAGTGTCCATGTGCAGCCTTTCCTGCAGGCCCTCCCCGGAAACCTGGTCGAAGACTTCCGCGTGCGCCACCCAGAACTCCTGCTCTCCTCCGCGTCCGGCACGGCGGGCCAGGGGGAGCGTGCGCAGTTCCGCAATCAGGTTCCTGCGGGCTCCGTGCGGGACCGTCTGCGCCCAGGATCCGCCGTTCCGGGGATTAAGGTATGGCTCCACATAATACCGGAGCCATCCTGGATTCAGTCCCTGCTGGTCCATCAGCCAGGCCAGCAGCATGGCGTCGTGGTTGCCCAGAACCGGGAAAAACCAGGGTTCGCCAATCAGGGCCAGGCACCCCATGGAATCCGGCCCGCGGTCCACCAGGTCCCCTACGGAGAACAGCCGGTCTTTCTGGCGGTCAAAGGCGGCATGCGCCAGGAGGGTATCCAGCATGGCGCGGCAGCCGTGCAGGTCGCCCACGGCGAAATCCCGGCCGGACGTGTTGGGTTCGTGGTCTGCAAAAAAATGTTTTGGCATGTTTCGGGTCTATCACGGCTGCGTGCAGATGGAGCCGCGTTTCGGGGTTCCCTCCCCCCCCCAGGCGCCCCAGGTACCGGAGGGCTTCCTTTGGCAACGGATGGTCGGCATCCCGCTTCCGCAGCGCCAGCGCGAGCCTGGTGACCAGCGCCGGCGGCAGGGGCTTCCGCCCGGCCCATTCGCGTTTGCCGCCGCGACCAGATTTTTCGTTCATGCAACAACACCCAGAAAAAGGTTCAATTCCTGCCGTAAGTGGCATCGTGGTCCGGGGAAACGGTTAAAAACCGCAAGCAGTCTCCATCCCGGTAGACGGTCGCCCTGCGGGATTGCGTGATCCGTAGCGAGTAGATGGCAGCAATACCTTTGGGCGGCGTCACACTCAGAATTTTCTCCCATCGCAACCCCTTATCCCGGTAGACCTGATCCCAGGTCATGTGCAAAATCTTTCTCAAGGTCTCCAGGGCAGAATGGCGTTCTGGCTTGGGCAAGGCAAGCAGGTTTTCCTGAAATACCGGATTGTTCAGGTCCAGACGGACCGGATCACCCACGGATCATTTGATCCAGAGCGTGCGTGGTGCCGGTATCATCCGCCGGATGCGCCGATGCCCAGGCCAGAGCACGTTGCAGATCACTTTGCGCCCTGGACGTGTTCAGCCAAAGCTCATTGTCCGGGATTATCTTCACGGTTCGTACCAGCCATACCCCAGGCTCCTGTTCTTCCACGCATACTTGACGGCCCGCATACCGTTTGCCAAAAGAAATCTGGCCATTGCTCCCAATCGTTTTGACGTTCTGCATGATAGCTCCATGACATGCACTACTGCACGCATGCACTATAGCACAAAAGAGATGCGCTCCAACGAACGCTTTGACCATCCCCTGCTGCAGCAGTCCATCGACCACCCGTTCCAGGGGATAGGGCAGCGCGCATATCAGGACCCCTTTTTTGCAGCGATACGTGCCTTGGCGAATTTCCGTTTCAGCTTTTCCAGTTTGTTCCGTTCCCAGGCCAGCTCTTTTTCGATCAGGACATTCATGGCCGAGATGTTAAGGAAGCTCTGAACTGCCGCCAAATGGGCGCTTGTTTTGCGCGAAAAATGTGGCAGCCGGTGTTTGAGCGGGAAACATCCCGGGTTTTCACTCCAAAGAGGACCAGAAAGCCACGTTTGGGCCCTTTTCTGGCTGGATTTCCGATCATTGGACGGATTACGCCTGTAGCCAACAGGGTTCTCGCCGCAACAGATACAGGTTGGCCAGCGCGAACAGCGT
>JAKARO010000029.1 GCA_021821885.1 Pseudomonadota bacterium | reverse complement strand
CAGTTCCGTGGGCTCCTCGAGACCGGGTTTATGTTCTGAGCTGGGTATCTGGAGGATATTATGAAACTGGTAACGGCAATAATAAAGCCATTCAAGCTTGATGATGTCAGAGAAGCACTTTCAGATGAGCGAATGCAGCGGGCTGCGCTTCGGCTTCCGCGACCGTGGCGACCGAGTAGATGGCCAGCAAATCCGTAGCGACTGCCTCGCGCAATTTCCAGCTGGCGTAGTTCAGGCCATAGCGGACCATATGCACAATACACAGTTGCACAGCAGTTTTGGGAAAGACCGTTTCGATAGCTTCCGGAAAGCCCTTTAACCCATCAATACAGGCAATGAAAATATCCTGTACCCCCCGGTTCTTGAGCCCGGTGACCACTTGCAGCCAGAATTTGGCGCCCTCTGGGCGATCCAGAGGCCCAGCAGTTCCTTCTCGCCGGCTAAACTGATGCCCAGAGCAAGGTAAACGGTCTTCGCCCGCACGGCGCCATTATCGCGGGTCTTGACGTGGATGCAGCCGAGATAAACGATCGGATAAAGAGCATCCGGGGGCCTGTTCTGCCCAGCGTTAGAACGGTGAAAGTTTTTCGGACAATTTAAATTTGCCGAATATATCTGCACCATCTTCACAGGAGAGCGCCGTGACCGATCCGGATAAGACCCCGCCTATCGAAAAGACTCTGGCCGATTTGCACGCTAGTCCAGCCGGACTGACAAGCAACGAAGCACAACAGCGTTTGCGGCAATACGGACCAAACGCCCTCCAGGAAAAGAAAGTCAGTCCTCTCATGCGCTTTCTGTATTACTTCTGGGGACCCATACCCTGGATGATCGAGGTGGCGGCCATTCTGTCCGCCGCGGTGGGCCATTGGGCCGACCTGACTATTATTTCATTGAGGATTGGGCCAAGATCAGGGTCTATAAGCACTTGGAGCTCGATACACCGAAACATCGCGATTTCGTGGATCGCCTAAACCAACCTCTGATGGGGCCGATTTCCAGCCGATGACAGAGAGAGATATTCGCTGCATTTTCTGAGGAATAAGCGATTATGGCATGATCTCACCCCGCCTATGCCGACATGCCCGAAGATTCGGTCATTACGAACGGCTTCTGGTTAGGGAAATCTGCCGGGTTCAGCATCCGCCCCTATCGGAATGCCGACAGAGCAGAAATCAGACATATCTGTTGCGAAACGGGATTCCTCGGCAACCCTATAGATCCCATATTCTGCGATCGCAAGCTTGTCGCTGATCTGATGGCCAATCCCTATCTGGATTATGCCGAGGATTGGGCCTATGTGGCCACGCATAACAGCCGGGTTGTCGGTTATTTGCTGGGAGTGCCGCCTTGTTTTGATCGCTATCTGGTCTATGCGGGTTCGGCAGCCACATTGCACATGCTTCTCAAATCCGTATCCGGGGCCTATGCGCATCACCCGCGCAGTTCGCAATTCGTGGAATGGCTGCCCACCCGCAGCTTTCGCGAACGGCCCCGCCACGGGGCTGTCCGGCAGGGGCGCGAAAAGCCCGGAGATGTCCACCCCGCAGGTCCGCGCAACGGCGCGATGCACGGCGGTGCACCATTGCTGTCCGCAAAGCCCCAGATCGCCCGCAATGCGGAAAAAGGTGCGGTGCGCGGAAGCCACTTTCGTCCAGGTGATGCCGACCGGGAGCCGGATAGCGACTGGTGACGCGCCAGACGGAACGGCGTACCTGCCCGTTTTGCGAATTTCCGGCAGTACCTCGTGGGTGACCCATCGCCTGAAGGGTTCTGCTTCCGGTTTGCGGCTGCGCAGGATGAGGGAATAGAGGCCAGGTTCGTTGACCAGATTGAGCAGCGTACCAGGAGTGGTGCCACTAAACCCCTGATCTATAAGGCCCTCATTTAAAATGAGGCCCCTCCTTTCGTCGTCCGACAGTTTTCTCATGGCCATGGTGGGGTTGGCCATTCCCAGTATTTTGCACACATCGGCCGCCACCCACCACGGCTCTCCCCGTTCGTCCCGGAGCACCCGCACCGCCCTGCCTTCGTATTGGAACCGGAATGGAGTCATTCCAATAAGCGATAGAAACAATGATAATAGTCCATGTGTTAGCGTAGGTCAGGGGCATGGCACGACCGGCGAGTGGAGCGGAGCATATAGAGGCAGCGCGAGCCTTGTTGCGTCGCGCAAAGACAGAGACAGAACTGCGGACCGCGCAGGCAGTCCTGTTGCCTTTGGAACTGGGATTGAGTTTGGAGCAAACGGCACAGGCCATTGGTCGCTCCGTGAATGCCACGTGTGCGATCCGCACGCGTTTTGCCAGGATCGCCGAAGGGGTCATGGAGCGACCACGCGCGAAGACGGCATTACGCAATCGTGCGCTGCTGGATCTGGAGCGGGAGGCGAAGATTCTGGACGAAGTGCTGGCCGAAGCCCAACACGGCGGCATCGTCGTCATCCCACAACTCAAGCCGCGGATTGAGGAGAAAGCGGGAAAGCCAATGGCCCTGTCGACGGTCTACCGGATGTTGGCCCGCCATGGGTGGCGGAAGCTGGCACCAGACACCTGCCACCCGCAGGGTGATGCAGAACGCCGGGAAGTCTGGAAAAAAAACGGCCCGAAGCCATAGCAGACATTTCTGCGACGTTCCCTGTCTCCCGCCCTTTGCGCCGGATGTATCAAGACGAAGCCCGCTTTGGGCGGATCAGCGATACCCGGTATTGCTGGCCCAGGAAACCCCTGCGCCCCGCAGGGAAAGCGATGCCGGTCTACCAGTACACATATGCCTATGCTGCAGTGTCTCCCCAGGATGGATGCCCTGATTCTCTGGTGCTGCCAATAGTCATTTACAACTCCTTTCTCACAGGACGGCCGTTTCCTGCCAAATGACCATTTACACTAAAATTCTTGCATCCCCGGACGTGGTCCTGCGGAAAGGCCGGACTATACTTGTCAGGGATCATATTTTCGGTTTCGGGAGTTTTTCATGCGATGCCTGGTCACCAGTGCCCGTCCCTATGATCGCGCCTATCTGGAAGCGGCCAATGCTGCCCGCCATCACCTGATTTATGTGGAGACTGTCCTGAATGGCGATACGGCCAGCGTCGCCAAGGGATTCCCGGCGGTATGTCCTTTTGTGGATGACCTGCTGGATGCACGGTCCTTGGAAATTCTGGCACAGGGAGGAACACGGCTGCTGGTATTGCGCAGTACCGGTTTCAACCATGTGGATATTCCTGCTGCCGGGAAATGCGGTATTACGGTCATGCGGGTACGGGACTATTCCCCTTATGCGGTAGCCGAATTTGCCCTGGGACTTATGCTCACGCTGAATCGCCATCTGCACAAGGCATACGCCCGGGTAAGGGAAGGCAACTTTCTTCTGGACGGGCTGCTTGGTTTTGATATGCATGGCAAAACCGTTGGTATCGTAGGGACCGGAAAGATCGGTACGGCTCTTGCCCACTGTCTTCACGGTATGGGGTGCCGGCTGCTTGGCTACGACATCCAGCCGAATCCGGAATGCCAGCATCTGGGCATGGAGTACGCCTCTCTGGAAGGAGTTCTGGCCAGGAGCCAGATTCTAAGCCTCCATCTTCCCCTGACCCCCGAGACCTACCATCTGCTCAACGCAGACCGTCTAGGACAGATGCCACAGGGCTCTATCCTGATCAATACCAGCAGGGGCGGGATTATCGATACCCGGGCACTCATTGCCGCGCTCAAGAGCCGGCATCTTGGGGCGGTAGGCCTGGATGTCTATGAAGAAGAAGCAGATCTGTATTTCCACAACCTGTGCGATGACATCATCTGCGATGACACTTTTGCGCGACTGCTCACGTTCCCAAACGTCGTGGTGACCGGCCACCAGGCCTTTTTTACCCAGGAGGCCCTGACGGCCATCGCTGCAACCACCATCCAGAACCTGGATGATTTCGAAGCCGGTCGGGACAGTATGAACCGGATTGCCGGCAGGGCCGTGAACGCCGGATCGGTCTGATAGGGCCTGGCCCCTGCATCGCCCGGGAAAACATGTCATGGGAATATTGCAGTATCCGGCCATTTTACGTACTCTTTCTCTCATGACCGATGATGCAGCTTTTTTCCTCCATACCGCGCTTCCAATGGCTTTTCTTGGCCAGGTGCTGCGCTGGCTGCTGCCCCTCCGGGGCTAAAAACATCTTCCAGACTCTCTAGTCACGCAGCATTTCCAGATTCCATGGCAGTTATAATGCATTCCTTGATAGGGAAGGGAATATCATGCAGCACGGCAAAGAACCCTTGATTATTTTTGATACAACCCTGCGCGATGGTGAACAGTCGCCAGGTGCAGCGATGACCCGCGACGAGAAACTCCGTATTGCGACGGCGCTGGAGCGTCTGGGAGTAGATGTCATTGAGGCCGGTTTCCCGGCGGCAAGTCCCGGAGATTTTGGCGCAGTGCGGGCCATTGCCGTGGCGGTCAAAGACAGCCGCATCTGTGGTCTTGCGAGGGCGAGGGAAGAGGACATCCGGCGGGCCGGAGAAGCCTTGGTCCCTGCAGCTGCCGGGCGGATCCATACTTTCATTGCAACCAGTCCCATCCATATGCAGTCCAAGCTCCGGATGAGGCCGGATGAGGTCCTTGAAAGGGCCGTGGCTGCTGTCCGTCTGGCACGTTCGCTCTGTGATGATGTGGAATTTTCTCCAGAAGACGCAGGCCGGTCCGAAGAGGATTTTCTTTGCCGGGTTATTGAGGCGGTGATCGAGGCCGGGGCGCGCACCATCAATATCCCCGATACGGTAGGCTATAATCTGCCAGAGCGTTTTGGGCAGCTTGTCGGGAATCTGCGCCAGCGTATCCCCAACAGTGACAGGGCCATTTTTTCTGTCCACTGCCATAACGATCTTGGGCTCGCAGTCGCCAACTCCCTTTCTGCTGTGATGCATGGTGCACGGCAGGTCGAATGTACCATTAACGGTCTTGGGGAGCGGGCCGGTAATGCAGCCCTGGAAGAGATCGTGATGGCGGTCCGTACCCGCGGGGATGTTTTCTCGTGCGATACCCGTATTGATACCACGCAGATCGTACCCACCAGCAAACTGGTGTCTACCATCACCGGCTTTCCAGTACAGCCCAACAAGGCCATTGTGGGTGCCAATGCTTTTGCCCACGAATCCGGTATCCATCAGGATGGTGTGCTCAAACACCGTGAAACCTATGAAATCATGCGTGCGGAGGATGTTGGCTGGGCTGCGAACCGGATGACCCTCGGCAAGCTTTCCGGTCGTGCAGCCGTGCGGGCGCGCCTGGAGGCCCTTGGAATTCATATCGAAGGAGACGCCCTCAACCAGGTGTTTGTCCGTTTCAAGGATCTCGCGGACCGCAAGGCGGAAATCTTCGATGAGGACCTGCAGGCCCTGGTAAACGAGGATCTGCAGGAAGAACAGTCTGACCAGTACCGTCTGGGCTATCTGAAGGTCTGTTCAGAAATGGGAACCCATCCAGAGGCTACAGTAGAGGTTTGGGTAGAGGGTGTGGCCAGGACGGGATCGGCTGTGGGAGGCGGACCGGTGGATGCGGCTTTTCAGGCCATTGAACGGATTGTGGGCAGCGGGGTCCGGCTTCAGCTGTACTCTGTCAATGCCATTACCACCGGTACCGATGCCCAGGGGGAAGTGACAGTGCGCCTCCAGGGAAAAGATGGCCGTACGGTGAATGGCCAGGGCTCGGATACGGATATTGTGGTTGCCAGCGCGAAAGCCTATATCTCTGCCCTGAACCGGCTGGGGGCACCGGCAGGCAGGCAGCACCCCCAGCTTTAGCGGCCAGTGCACCAGACCCGGAAGAATCCAGGTTTCCTTCCCCAGCCTGATGCAGGTTACGGGTATGGAAAACCTGTACAGTTTGTCGCCGTTGCACCGGGAAGAGCACACATTTTTCTGCCAGATAATGGAGGCGCCATGCACAAAGTGTCCGAACTGGGATTCTGGCCACGGATCGCGGCCCAGACCGGGTGGACCATTCTTTTTTTTACGTCAGCCGGCTGCCATTCCTGCAGGATATGGCGCCGTCTTCTTGGGGAGTACGAAGCACAGCAGACGGACCTGCAGGTCTGGGAGATTGATGCCGGGATAGAGATGGGAATTACCCGCGAATTTGAGGTCTATCATCTGCCAGCCCTGTTCCTGTTCCGGGATGGTCAGTACCAGCGCCCTATCCAGGTAGAGGCCCGGCTGGATGCCCTGGGAAAATGGCTGGACTCCCAAGCAGCCATGCCACCTGAAGAGCTGCCATGAATTCCGTCTGGGATCCGCAGGGTTGGCACCGGCTGGCACGGCGCGCACCGTCCCCGCACCGCGATGCGCGGCCACCGGGCTGCGCAGTGGAGCTGATCGTTATCCATGCCATCAGTCTCCCACCCGAATGCTTTGGCAGTGGGGATGTAGTGCGTTTTTTCCAGGGACAGCTTGATTTCTCAAGCCACCCCTACTATGTACAGCTCCAGGATCTGCGGGTATCGGCCCATTTCTTTATCGAAAGAAATGGTGTCCTCTGGCAGCATGTCAGTATCGGAGATCGCGCCTGGCATGCCGGTCAGTCCTGCTGGAAAGGAAGATCGGCCTGCAACGATTTTAGCGTTGGCATCGAACTGGAGGGCAGTGCAACGCGGCCTTTTACGGAGGCTGAATATGAAACGCTTTCCCGCCTGGTTGGAGACCTGAAGTCCCATTTCCCGCAGATTGGTTCTGATGCAGTTGCAGGACATGCGGAGATTGCTCCAGGGCGCAAATGGGATCCCGGCCCTTTTTTCGAATGGCCGCGGCTGTCGGCGGCTGCAGGCATTGGGGATCCCTGAAGGGCCTGGTGACAGGCGATTTCTTTCCGGAACGCTTGCCTGATCCAGTGGTGTGCACCGGCAGAAAGATTCTGCGGCCGCCGCAGGACTGGGCGCTCCGGCGCCGTTCAGCTCCGTCCGTAAAACTTCACGCCGCGGGTGATTTTTTCGCGTCCCTGGAGGGTGCGGTGCCGGTTGGTGTCGCGCAGGGAGTAGATGCAGCCGCAGTACTCCTGCTGGTAGAACTGCTCATCTTTGGCAATCTCGATCATGCGCTGGCTTCCTCCCTGCTTGCGCCAGTTGTAGTCCCAGTAATGTAGACCGGGGTAGCGTCTGGCGGCCTGATGGCCACAGCCATTGATCTGCTCCATGTTTTTCCAGCGGGAAATGCCCAGTGTACTGGTGAAGACGCTGAAGCCATGTTCGACGGCATAGAGAGCTGATCTTTCAAACCGCATGTCAAAACAGGCCGTGCAGCGCTTCCCACGTTCCGGCTCCCATTCGAGGCCGCGCACACGGGTGAACCAGTGGTCCCGTTCGTAATCCAGATCCACAAAGGGCAGCCCAAGTTTTTCCGCGTACCGGACGTTCTCTTCCTTGCGCAGAAGGTATTCTGTCTCCGGGTGTATATTGGGGTTATAAAACAGGATGGTCAGGGCAATACCCGCTTTCTGGATATCGGCCATGATAGGTCCAGCGCAGGGAGCACAGCAGGAATGCAGCAGGATGCGGGTGCTGCCGTCCGGGGGCGCCAGCGGGAAAGAAAATTTTGAAGCCATGTTCCACCTAGCCGGGCTGGTCTGTTGCCTGCTCTTGCATTCTAGCATGGGCTGGAAGACCTGGGGAGGCGGCTGCCAGGGAATAGCAGCACAGAACAGGACAGTATGGATCTTCCGTTTGCTGGGATTCTGTGGAATTATGGGCTCCGCCCATCCTTCCTGTCCGGCATGCGGGGAACGGCACAATTGTCCAGGACCAGGACGGGTGCCCGTGTGTTGATGGTGCTGTAGATGCCTGCCTGGAGCCGGAGGAGAACAGGAAATGCTGTCATTCGGAAAAAAAATGCAGAGGCGGGGTCGCCTCCTGCCGGCCCTTGTCGTACTGCTTTTTCTTGGGCTTGCCGTTTTTCTGTGGATGGCGGGTCGCGAACTGTTGCTTTCCGCGGTCCCGAAGGTCCGCCTGCCTGGCATTCACGGGACTGTCCGGTCTCTCCAGCAGTACCGTGGCCGGGTGCTCCTGGTCAGCTTCTGGGCGACAACCTGCCCTGGCTGTGTGGAAGAACTTCCAGAATTCCACCATCTGGAGCAGATTTACGCCGGCCGGCCTTTCCAGATGGTGGGTATCAGCATGCAGGGAGACAATCCGCGCGCAATTGCTTCCCTCGCCAGGGTATATGGGCTCCACTATCCCCTGCTAATGGATGTGGGGGGGTATGCTGCACATGCTTTTGGTGATGTCAACCTTACGCCGACGAATTTTCTTGTGGACGCAAAGGGCAGGATCCGGTACCGGCAGGTGGGGTCTCTCCCCCTTGCGGACTGGGAGAAGCGCATCAATGCACTACTCCCGGTGGCGGGGAAGCATTGACCGGCTAACAGCTTGCGGGTCGAAGGCGAGGCCATTTTCCCGCCCGGACCTGGCCTTGGCCTCTTTTTCGGATGGCATATTCCGGCGGCGGGTATTGATAGCCTAGGATCCGGCATATTCTGGCTGTCCTGAAGCCGAAGCGCACGGACTCCGGCACAGCGGAGATTCCGGAAGGATACGTGAGAAGCCAGAAGCCAGAATGCGGGGGGCTTTTCCGGCTATCGAAGCCCCGCATGCCGGGCCGGCCAGGATCCCGCCCGCAGTTCAGGAAGCGCTGGCTGTATTCATGTTGATCTGCTGGTTGGTGGCGAGTTCCGGGTTGTAGAGGTATTCCACATTGCCCTGTTCCACCTGTTTCAGGTATTCCTGGAAGTCTGCCTTGGCGCGGTTCCAGCTGATGCCCATTT
>JAKARO010000016.1 GCA_021821885.1 Pseudomonadota bacterium | reverse complement strand
GGAAATATGCTGCATGATTCACGGATAAATCTGGCCGGATCAATAGCTACCCCAAGATAAACGCTTGAGTGGCATCCAGAACACCAAAAACCTGTCCGCCCAGGATAGGCGCACACACCTCCGGCATTTACGCTCATCTCCACATCGGAAAAGGCGGAATTGTACCTAAGCGACCGTTGAACATATTTCTGTTCTGTCCCCAGTAGGGGTCCAAAGAGCAGTATGCCGTCATTCAGGTGAGAGTTTTCTGCTCCGCTGCTGACCCTGAAGAGAAGCGCGAAAAGGCCCTATACCGTTTTTTTGTCCGGCCAGGTACAGCAATGTTGCAGGGGGCAGGAAACGCAGCGCGGTTTTCTGGCGGTGCAGGTATAGCGGCCATGCAAAATCAGGAGGTGATGGGCATCAAGGAGGTATTCAGCGGGGACGACAGACAGCAGCTTTTCTTCGACTTGCAGGGGGGTTTTTCCTGGAGCGATGCCAGTGCGGTTGGCAACACGAAAAATGTGGGTGTCCACCGCGATGGTTTTTTCTCCGAACAGGGTGTTGAGAATGACATTTGCGGTTTTCCGGCCTACACCAGGGAGTTTCTCCAGGGAAAGGCGGTTTTTTGGAACCATACCGCCATGCTCCTGGAGCAGCTGTCCGGAAAGGTCATGGATATGCCGCGCCTTTGTATTGAAGAGGCCCAGGCGGCGAATATGGCTGCGGATGCTGTCTTCTCCCAGCTCCCACATGCTTCTGGCGTCTGGAGCCTCTGCAAACAGTGTGGCAGTACACTGGTTGACTACTCTATCGGTACTCTGCGCAGAAAGTACTACAGCGACCAGAAGCTGGAATGGAGTGGAGTAGAGGAGTTCCGTTCTGGGATTTGGGATGGCATCCCGCAGGGCGGAAAAACATCCTCTTACATTTTTGGCATCCATATCCTTACCCAATAACGTCCGCCGCCATACCGGAACCAGGTGTTGCAGGAATTGTGCGAGCAGAAAGAGCGGGCGGCCGTGTTACCCGGGTAAAATTCCTAGACGTGGCGATAACGTCCGATTTCCGGTGCTTCCGGACGCGGGTATTCAACGGTGACAGCGTTTGCCTCCTCAATCCATGCGTGATTTTCATGTTCCAATGCATGGAGGGCTTCCACATCAAGTTTTGGCAGTATACTGCCTTGGATAAATTCACCGAGATCTAGAAGCCGGGTTGCTACAGCATATCCGTGAAGATGGAAATCGTGGCCGGCATGGGTGCCAAATTGGAACGATTCCCCTGCAAACAGTACCCCTTTGGCAGGCTTGAGGTCACCATCGTTCATTACAAAATTTTTGGTCCACTCATACCAGTGCCCAAAATATTTTTCCTGGGCCTCCAGACTCCAGTTGTGGGCTTCAAAAAAGGCATAGACCGAGACGCGGTTGGCCTTGCCAGAAAAAGGAAAATGAGCTGCCATGCTGGACTCCTCTAGCGTTATCGACACCTTGAAATTATAAATCCATTCTCCTGTTCCAGGAGAACAAAGGTTTTTTTAGAGGGAATAATGTTCACCAATGACCGGGCAGTGTACAGCCAGCCCCTTCTCCCGGAGAATTTTCGCGATCCCCTCGCGGCCATTGTCTTCACCATGGACCAGAAAGGTGTGTTCCGGTTTCTGTGCACGGCCATACCAGGCCAGCAGCTCATCGTGATCGGCATGGGCTGAAAACCCCCCAATTGTAAAAATGCGCGCTACCACCCGGACTTCCTCCCCAAATATGTGTACGCTTTTGCTTCCATCAATGATTCGTCTGGCGAGTGTTCCCTTGGCTGCATATCCGACGAAAATCACACTGCTGTCCGTGCGCCAGAGATTGTGCCTGAGGTGATGGGTAACCCGGCCGCCGCTTGCCATGCCGGAACCAGCCATAATGACTGCCCCGCCTTTAATCTGGTTTATCGCCATGGACTCGGAAGTGTCCCGGGTAAAGTGCAGATTGGGAAGGCCGAAGGGATCTGTTCCTTTTTCAAAGAGGTCATGGGTGCTACGGTTGAAGCACTCTGGGTGGCGGCGGAAAATTTCCGTAGCCGAAATGGCCATGGGGGAATCCAGAAAAACGGGCAGGTGGGGTGGTAGCTCGCCTTTCTCTATGAGTTCCCGCAGAAAAAACAGTAAATCCTGGGCCCGTTCCAGGGCAAATGTAGGAATGATAATGTTTCCTCCTTTGCCCAAGGTGTCAAGGATGGCATCCCGCAATTCAGATACGGACGGTTCCATGGGTTTATGAAGCCGGTCACCATAAGTGGTTTCCATGACCACAATATCGGACTGAGGTGCTGGAGTGGGCAGGTTAATGATCGGTTTGCCGGCGTTCCCAAGGTCACCAGAGAAGACTATCCGGCGGGCAGAGGATTTGTCTCCTTCCCGGACTTCCAGAAGAATCCATGCGGAACCCAGGATGTGCCCGGCATCCCCAAAAGTTACGGTCACTTCTTCGGAGAGCGTCAAGGGAGAACCATAGGCTGGTTGCCGGCCAAAGCGGTCCATGGCATCTAGAACATCCTGGACATCGTAGAGAGGGTCACGTGGTTTTTCGCCTTTCCGGTTTCCCCGGCGGTTTGCCCGTTTTGCCTCTTCAACGGCCAGTCCTGCCGAATCCAGCATGACCAGCCGTGCCAGATCGCGGGTGGCGGATGTGCAAACAATTTCGCCCCGGAAACCGCGTTTGACCAGAAGTGGTATTCGCCCACAGTGGTCAAGATGGGCATGGGTCAGGAGCAGATAGTCAATTTCGGACGCATCAAATCCGAAATCTGCCGCATTTTCCTCGGCGATGTCCCGTTCTCCCTGAAATTCGCCGCAGTCCACCAGAAGCTGCGTTTTCCCGATGCGCAAATGGTGGCAGGAACCGGTGACTCCTCCCGCGGCTCCGTGAAACGAGATTTCCATGCAGATGTCTCCTTTTCGTGCGTCAATATTTCTCAAGAGAACCATTCAGGAAAATGGATCTGTATAGTGTGATGTACTGCTGGGCCGTCTGCTGCCAGCTGTAATCCTCCGCCATCCCCCTGCGCTGCAGTCTCTGCCACTGTTCCGGCTGCACAAAAATGCTCTCTGCACGGTCAATGGCGTTTCTTAGGGCATCAGCTGTGGCTGGCCGGAAGATGAAGCCGTTGCCCTGATCCCTGCTTCCATCTCCTGCATCCTGTATGGTATCTGCAAGACCTCCGGTCTCATGCACAATCGGAGGACTCCCATATCGCAGACTGTACATTTGGTTCAGGCCGCAGGGTTCAAACCGGGAAGGCATCAGGAAGGCATCTATTCCCGCTTCAATCTGGTGGGAAAGGCATTCGTCAAAGGCAATTTTGGCAACCATCCGTCCGGGATATCTTGCAGCCAGTTCCTGCGCCCACTGCTCCAGATGCCGATCACCTGTTCCGAGAATGACCATCTGTATGCGTCTTCGCATCAGTTCGGGCATGAGCTGCAGGACTAGGTCACAGCCTTTCTGTTCCACAAGACGGCTGATCATACCCAGCAGGAACATCCCATGGTCAGTATCCAGACCCAGGAGGGACTGCAGGTGGGTCTTGCAGGCTGATTTTCCCGTCAGGCTGCCGGAATTGAAGTGGGCAGGGAGACTCGGGTCTGCGCCGGGATTCCAGATGGTTGTGTCGATGCCGTTCAGGATACCGGTGAGGTCGCCAGACCGGGTTCGCAAAAGGCCATCCAGCCCCATTCCGGACTCCGGCGTCTGGATTTCGTGGGCATAGCGTGGACTGACAGTGGTCAGTCGGTCGGCGTATACCAGCCCGGCCTTCAGGAAGGAAAAACTCCCATACAGTTCTGTTCCACCCGGATGGAAATCTTCTTCCGGCAGATGGAGCCGCCGCAGCATTTCCGGAGCAAACCGGCCCTGGTAGGCAAGGTTGTGAATGGTGAAGACGGTAGCCGGGCGGTTGGCTCCAACCTTTTCTTCCAGGGCCAAAAGATAGGGTACGAGTCCTGTCTGCCAGTCATGGAGATGAACAATGTCCGGGCGCCACCCATCCAGTTCTGCTACCCGCCCCTGGACAATTTCTACTGCCACCCGATTCAGGAATGCAAAACGCTCGGCGTTGTCACGCCAGTCCTGTCCGCGGGGGTCCTGGTAAGGTCCTCCGGGCCTGTGGAAATACTCCGGCTGCCGCAGAAACCAGATGTAGGGCTGGTCATAAAGAGACCATAGTTCCCCGGTTGTCGTACTAAAGGGAATATGCACCGTACAAAGTTTCCGGAGATCTTCCATCCGGGGCCGGTCTGGATAGAGTGGCACCAGAATGCGAATATCTGTTCCCAGAGCACGCAGAATCGCTGGCAGTGCTGCTGTTACATCCCCCAGACCACCGGTTTTGGAAAAAGGTGCCATTTCCGAGGCTACAAAGAATACGCGCAATAGCTCTCCCCTGTCCTACGGATATCCCATTAACATAGCACAGGGCAGACGAAGAAACATTCCAAGGGAGAGGGCATAGCCAGCGGATAGAGGATTTGGTAATCGGTCGCCAGATTTTTTGGAACAGCCCGGCCATGTTGCTATCCTTGTGGGGGAAGTGGACAGGAAAGGAGCCATGAGGCATGGAGGTTTGTGAGCGTTTCAAAGAGTTTACCGATAGAAAACGCTGTATTGTCCTTTTTCCCAATACCCATGAGGCCGAAGAGCCAGAGGCTTATGCAATTTTTTTGGCCCTAATGCGTATCCGGATGGGCATCATGATTCTTGCACCA
This sequence comes from Pseudomonadota bacterium, assembly GCA_021821885.1. GTDB lineage: Bacteria > Pseudomonadota > Gammaproteobacteria > Acidithiobacillales > Acidithiobacillaceae > Igneacidithiobacillus. Next base: position 35,502 of record JAKARO010000016.1, on the reverse strand, counting down.
GACTCGGAAGAGCGGTTTGAGCCTGTTTACCGGGATGCTCTCAAATACCATCTGCAGACGATTCGCCACAGCCGTCTTTTCACCAGCTATGTCCCGGTCAAGACCCGTATCTATTTTGTGGAGACCCCCGCAGACAAGGACAGTTTTTATTCCTGCGCAGACTTCTGTATACCAGGTGGAACGCTTATGGGCGGGGCCGTGGATCTTGGCGGCCCCATCACTGCAGGCTGCCCCATGATTTTGGGCCCTGGGATGCCCAATGATGCCCGGAGGAAATCCCTGCTTGCGTCTGGAGGTGCCGTCTATGGGCAAAGTCACGCCGAAATCGTGGAGCATGCCCGGGAATGGCTGAACAGTCCCGGAGATGCGAGGGACTGTGCCAGGAAGGCCCAGGAATGGTGGTATGGGGGTGGAAGGGAAATACCTGCCTGATTCTGGGGAGATTGCGGAACCCCCTTGGTCAGCAGGCACGACTCTTGGCCTTTCTGGCGCAGAAATCCTTATGGCTGGGCATGTGAAGGTGCACATGTTTTGGGACCCTCTGATTTTCTGGAGGGCCCCCTTTGGGATGTGCCAATCCTGGCGTCCTCAAACGGGGATGTATCCAGGATGGCCGTGAATATCTTCCGGCTTTCTGGATGCGGATGGCTGACCACCGTCAGCCCATGGAATATTTCCTGGTCCGATGCAGGGTGATTGAATGGCCTGTGGGGCCTCTCTTTCAGGAGCCTCAGGGGTATCTGGGATGCCTCGACGGTGGTGGGCCGGGAATTTCCTTTGTCCGGAAGCTGATGGATCTCCATGGAGAGGCCTTGCCAAGGCGGCAGGGGCCAGACTCCTGTTATTCTGGCTGTGGGCGGTCCTGTTTTTCTGGGCCGGGGGGAGCGGCGGTCCGCAAGGTCGCCTGCGTGGCGGGCGGGTACAGGTACTCGTAAAAATTGTCCATGGCCTGACCTTGGGTGTCGTATCCGGTGACACCCAGTATGGCTCCCCTACGGTACAGGAATACATGGCAGGCCCGTGCAGTAGAAGATGCAGGGGCAGGGGCCTGTGCAAAAGGTGGATTCGGAGAACCACAGCCTGCCTTTACACCGGCATGGTTCCATTTCTGGAGCAGGGCGGCTTCCAGCCGTTTTGCTGCCTGCGGACTGGCCAGCAGGAGGGAGCGCCGGTTTTTCCATGCCCTGCGGATGTCGGCCTGTTCTGTTTTCTGTCCGCTGGCGGCTGCAAGTGAGAGGGAATGTAAACGGTGAAGGGTGTCCAGCGCCAGAAGAAGATTGGTACGTACCGTAGACTGGGCATTAATGGTCTGCATGCTCAGGATCGTGGCCCAGAGTCCGTACAGGAAGATGATGGCGATGAGAAGGGAACCAAAATAGCGGGAAGCCGGTTTTCCTGGTGCAGATTTCATGAAGATCGCCGGCTGTCCATACGATGCGTTTTGTGGGCCCGGAGGGCAGCACGGCGCTCCGCCAGACTGCCCGGTTCCCTATGGATCACGAGATGGTTTTCTCGGGCAAAATGCATTATTTCAGCAAATGCTTCCGGGCGCAGCTGCTCAAGATCCTCATCCAGGAGGATGGCCGCATTGCCATTAATCATGGCGGGTTCTATGAAAGGCAGGTAGTGGATTTTATGGTCTGTGCCAAAGTGGGCCAAGCCTACCCCTTCGATCAGCATTTCTGCCCAAGCCGAGGGGCGGAATTTCCCGCCCTTGTCATTTACACCCTCGATGATGATCATCGTGCCCTCTCCTGAATCTCGGCCATTAGGATAACCCAAGAGCCCGTCAGGCGGAAAAGTCGGCGGATGGCGATTCATCGCCCGGAAGGCACGTCCCCAGACGACTGGAAGCTGGAGGGGTATGTACGGAGCTGGCAGGGCGCCCCACGGCAAGGGCGAAGCCCAGCTTTTTTGGGCTCCATCCGGCAACCTGGTATGGGTGCCGTCCAGGTGGCTGCTTTCTGCCCGCCATTTGGCGTATTCTCCAGGAAAATGGGTTATTGTTCTGTCTCCCGGGAAATTTGAACCGGCGTCCGCAGGAGAAAAGGTATTTCCCTGCGCCTCCGTGTCATTCCCCCATTTTCTGGTCCTGGCAGATCTGCTGCAGATATTCGGTGAAAGCCGGACCGATTTCGGGATGCAGGCGGGCAAAGGTCATCGTCGCCTGCAGGTAGCCCAGCTTGTCACCACAGTCAAACCGCTGCCCCTGGAAACGGTAAGCCAGTACCTGGCGCTCTCCGAGTAGTGCGGCAATGGCGTCGGTGAGCTGGATTTCGCCACCAGCCCCGCTCTGGGTTTTTTCAAGGAAATGGAAAATCCGTGCCGGCAGAATATACCTTCCTACAACACCAAGATTGGAAGGAGCTTCCTCAGGACGGGGCTTTTCCACGATCCGGCTTACCTGATAGATGTTTTCATCCCAGTTTCTGGCTTCCACCACACCATAACGGCTGCTATGTTCCAGTGGAATTTCTTCCACACCGAGAATCCCTGCCTGATAGTGCTCATACTGATGGACCATCTGGGTCAGGACGGGCTCATCAGCCAGCATCAGGTCGTCAGCCAGCAGTACGGCAAAAGGTTCATTTCCGACGACTGGTTTTGCCATCAGTACGGCATGCCCCAGACCAAGAGGGTAGGGCTGACGGAGAACGATAGTGCTGACATGGGAAGGAAGTACGGCGCGAACCTGCTCCAGCAGGGCCTTTTTGCCTTTCCTTTCCAGTTCGATTTCCAGTTCGTAGGAGACATCAAAATGGTCGGCAATGGCCCGTTTCCCCCGGCCGGTAATGAAAATGAGCTGGTCACATCCTGCAGAAATGGCTTCTTCGACCGCGTACTGGATCAAGGGTTTGTCCACCACTGGCAGCATTTCTTTCGGACTGGCCTTGGTAGCGGGCAGAAATCGGGTTCCAAGCCCGGCTACCGGGAAAACGGCTTTGCGCACTTTGTCCACAGTGGTCTCCTGATCAGAAAATCTAGGTAAAAATAACTGTCTTGAAAAGATGCCCGATAGGCAATGACGCAGCCACAGCTCCTGGGTTTCCTCAGGGTTGTGGCTGGTCTGCGGAAGCGCTTCCGGGCGTGGATGAATACGGTTTTTCGCGCAGGTGCCGTGGACTGCTGCCTACTCCTCCCGCCATGGCAAAGCGCAGTGCCTGCTGGGGTGTCAGGTCTGGCAGGGCAATGACTTTCTCCTTGGGAACGATACAAGTAAATCCTCCAATGCCATAGCTCATTGGAATAAAGACGGCAATACAGTCTTCTCCGATGCTGGGCATTTCAGCGAGGCTGTCACGGGTGACGAGGCCTATGATATACCCCATGTCCCCGCCCTGGCGCAGGAGAACGGCACTGCTAAACCCACGGTCCTTCCCACCCAGAAGCAGTTCGACGGTTTCCTGGATCGTGCTGTATAGGCTGTGAAGCACTGGAATTCTTTCCAGAAGGGCATTAATGCGGTCAAAAATCCATGCTGTGAAAACGTGGGAGGCAAGAAGTCCCACCCCAAGAATGCTCAGCAGGGTGAGAAGAATACCCAGTCCTGGAATGTCGAATCCAAAGAGGGCCTGGATGGGCGCGGCAAAAATGCTGTCTACCCAGCTTCCCAAGGTCAGTACCACATAAACAGTCAGGCTGATGGGCAAAGAAATCAGGAGGCCCTGGAGGAACCACCGGCGTGGATGCCATCTCCTCTGAATTGCACTTTTGGGATCGGGCACGGGAAACATGGAACTCTCTTGGGAAAAGGTCCTCACTGCCAGCGCAGGAAGTATCGCTGGTTGCTATCGTAAAGCGCAGCGGGGGAAAGGGTCAATTGCTTCCCGGGAGGCTATTCTCCATGATCATCCTGCAGCTTGAAATTTTGTGGCGCAAGTTCGTGCTTGCGCATGAGCTTGTACAGGTCTGTCCTGTGGCGCCCGGCAATACGGGCAGCGCGGGAAATGTTGCCATCCGTGCTGCGGAGAAGATTTTCAAGATAATGACGCTCAAAAGCCGTCTTGGCATCCTGGAGCGGAGGGAAAGCCCCCTGTCCGCCAGAACGCCCGGGGTCAGGAATGGAGTTGGCCTGTACCCATCCCGATTCGGTCAGGGTGACCGCAAGAACAACAGCATTTTCCAGCTCCCTGACATTGCCAGGCCAGGGACGGCTGAGCAGTTTGTCCAGTGCCTCCGGACTGAAACCCGGGATGCTCCTCTGGAGTTTCCGGATTTCACGGTCCAGAAAATGCTGGCCCAGAAGAAGAATATCTTCTGGCCGCTCAGCGAGGCTGGGAACCCGGAGGGGAATTACATGCAGCCGGTAGTAGAGGTCCTCCCGAAATTTGCCCTCCCGGACAAGGTTATGGATATCCTGGTGGGTTGCACTGATCACCCGGATGTCTACAGGATATTCTTCCCTGGCGCCAACTGGCCGTACATTTCCTTCCTGCAGTACCCGCAGCAGTTTGACCTGGAGGTCAAGAGGAAGATCGGCGATCTCGTCCAGGAAAAGGGTTCCCCCTTGGGCACTGCGGATCAGGCCCGCATTGTCACTGGTGGCGCCTGTGAAAGCCCCTTTTACATGGCCGAAAAGTTCGCTTTCAGCCAGATCACGGGGAATGGCGCCACAATTGACGGGGAGAAAGGGGCCTTTTGCACGGGAACTGGCCAGATGGATGGCACGTGCTACTTTCTCCTTGCCAGAACCACTTTCCCCGGTCAGGAAAACGCTGGCCTCTGACGGGGCAATCCGGCCGAGTTCATCCATCAGGCATTCCATGACCCGGCTGCGGTAGAGCAGAGTCTGGCCTGCCTGTCTGCGCAGGGCGCTACGGAGGCGGCGGGTTTCGATGCTGGCCTGACGCTGTTCCAGGGCTGCCGAGACAAGATTGTGCAACTCTTCATGTCCGAAAGGTTTTCCCAGATAGCCAAATGCCTGGGCACGCATTGCAGCGACAGCATTGGGAATGGTGCCGTGTGCCGTCAGGATGATGACGGGAAGGTCAGGATCGGTTTCCTGGATCTGCTCAAGAATTTCCATGCCGTTCATTTCTGGCATTCGGAGGTCGGTAATCACGAGATCGGGAGGACTTATGGACAGTACTTCCATAGCCTGTAAGGGGTCTCCGTATCCGGTCACCCTGTGTCCCTCGCTTTCCAGCCAGAGGCTAAGCAGGCGGAGGAAGTCCGGATCATCATCTATGAGGAAAATCGTGGCGCTGTTTTCGTCTGGCATATGGGGAACTCAGTGCTGCCGGGTAACGGTTTTTCGCGCTTCCTGCTGCAGAAGCGATTCCAGACGGTGCAGGCGGCCGGCAATGCGCCGGTTCTGCTTCTGCAGGTTGGCGATGCGGGTTGCGGAGGCGGTCCGCTGCTTCCTGTAGGTTTCGAGGGCCAGTTCCTGTTTTTTCCAGGCGCTGGCGAGTCTTCTCCAGGGCCGGACGTGCGCGGCCATGCCCGGATTTTGGGCAGCCATTGCCAGCTCCCTGTCTGCGTTGTCCACGGCCGTACGGGTCAGTGGTGTGACATCCAGATAGTATCTGGCCAGAGAAAGATGAATCCCTGCGCAGCGGGGGCCGTCAGCCGGACCGCAGTTCCCCAGATCTTCCAGAAGTCCCCTGCCCGTGCCCTGTGAGTAGGAGGAAGAAGGAGAAAGGGCCAGTCTGGCACAGCCGGCCATGGCGACGGCAGCCAGGACCGCACCTGTCAGCAGAAAAAGAAGCCGGACGCTGCCCATCAGGCTGACCCGGTTATCGGGGCGGGAAGCCAGAACTCCCCCAGGAGGCCTTTGGACAGGTTCTGCAGGCGGATCCATCCGCCCTGGGCGATCACCAGTTCACGGGCAATAGACAGCCCAAGGCCGGTACCCTTGGGAATGTTGCCTGCCCGGTGGACCTGATAAAAATCTTCAAATACTTTCTCATGCAGGGCTTCTGGTATTCCAGGACCTTCGTCCTGGATGGAAAACAGGATGCCATGTCCATCAGGGGCTGCCAAAACCTGTATGCTGCTGGATGGCGGAGCGTATTTGTAGCTGTTGCTCACCAGATTTGCCAGAATCTGCAGCAGCCGCTGGGGATCCGCCAGGACCCGTATACCGCCGCTATTTGAAACCACCAGCCGCTGTCCTTTTTTTTCCAGCAGGGGAATCATGCGGCGTTCCAGTTCGCCAAGGACCGTTCCCACTTCCAGATCTGCCACATGGTACTCAAGCCGGCGGGCCTGCAGCGCATGCATGTCGAGCATTTCCTGGATAGCCAGAACCAGTTCATGGACCTGCCGGCTGACAATTTCCAGGACTTCCCTCTGTCTTGGCCCAAGCGGTCCGAGCCGCTCGCTTAGCAAAAGTTCGCTACCGGAGTGGGCCGATGCGAGTGGTGTCTTGAGTTCGTGGGATACCTGGCTTAGAAACACGTGGCGGAGACGTTCTTCTTCCTTTAGCCGCTGCTGCATCCGGACAATCCCTGCTGCCAGTTCCCGCAGTTCCAGGGGGCCAGCTTCGGCGACCTGTGTGATGTGACCCGCACCAATTTTTTCCAGTGCGGCGCGGATGTTTTTTAGGGGCCGGCTTAGTGTGACCGCTACGCGCCAGGGGATCAGCAGCGCCAGAAGTGCGGTCATTGCCACCAGAAGTCCCAGTAGCCAGATTGCATGACGGCGTGCAGAACTGGCCTGTTTGGCCTGTTTCTGGAGCAGGGCCACCAGGTCGTTGTGCAGGCGGTGGAAACTCCCGTCCATCTGGATCTCGAGTGTTGCGCCCGGCGCTGGCGTAGATATATCGGCATACCTGTGCAGTATCCCCTGGAGATTTGCAAGATCAGCGGTCAATGAGGGATACCGGCGAGAATCAGGAAGAATCTTCTGCAGACGCTGCTGCTCCCTGACTAGAAGAACCTCCGCGGTGTTTTTGTATCCCTTTTCAGGCAGCAGGTTGCCCAGGTTTCGGTAAAATTCCGCTTGGTTCTGGATCTCCCGGATCCTGAGAATTTCCCGCTGCAGGGGAATCCCCACCCCCAGGAGAGTACTGCTGCTTTCACCCAGGGTATAAATGGCCTGCCCGGCCAGGGCCACCATGAGCACCACCATGGCAAGTATCAGGGTGGCGGTCGCACGGACCCGCCTGGGGATAGATATGCCCTGGGTGGAGGAGGAAATGGGGGAACTGTTTCCTTTCCGCCAGGGCTGGGCAAGAAATTCAGCCACAGACATAACAGACCTCGCCATGGGTACCGCCTGGTACCACTCATGCAGGAAGAGTGTACGGTATCATCTGGTTTCTGCCCACTGCGGTATTCTGGCTACGATCGTGTTTCCCGGATGGAGCTCCCTGTACTGGCATGGAGAATCGGCCTCCCGGGCGCATCAGCCCTGCCGCATTTGGCTGGGAACAGGTAGAGAGAAAATGCCTGTGATCTGGTGCCGCGGGTTTTTTAGCAGGCAGAAAGCAGTTTTTCGGCAGCGGCCCTTATGGAAGGGCTGATTTCGATCCCGCCAAGCATGCGGGCAATCTCGTCAACCCTGCCTGGGGTGTCAAGGGGGAAAATCTGTGTCTCGGTCTGCCCGAGTTCCAGGCTTTTCTGCACTTTCAGGTGCTGGTGGCCATGGGCGGCTACTTGGGGCAGATGGGTAACACACAGAACCTGGTGGTGCTGGCCCAGGCTGCGCAGCAGGCGGCCAATGCGCTCGGCTACGGCGCCTCCCACGCCCACGTCTACTTCATCAAAAATGAGGGTTTCTGCCCCTTCCGGTTCGGCCATCAGAACCTGAAGGGCCAGACTGATGCGCGAAAGCTCGCCACCTGATGCGACGTTCGAAAGGGATTGTGGGGGGTGCCCAGGATTCGCGGAAATCCGGATTTCTGCCCGGTCCCAGCCTCTTCCCATCCATGATCCCTCGTTGTCCGGCCGGCTTTCCATGCGGATTTCCACAACAGCGTGAGGCATGCCCAGTCCATGAAGCTGGGATTCTATGGCCCTCGCCAAGGGATCAAGGTACTTCTGGCGTTCGAGGCTAAGCTCCCCAGCCAGAGTCTGGTAATCCTGTCTTGCCGCCTGGAGCCGTTCTTCCGCCTGGAGGACTGGGCTTCCTATGGCACTTTCCGTTGCAAATTCCTCCCGCATCTGCCTGTACAGTTCCATCAGACCGGCCATGTCCGTATGGTGCTTGCGCTGAAGGTCCTGCAGCTGCTGGAGGCGGCGGGAAATCTGGGCCAGCCGTTCCGGGTCTGCCTCCAGGTCCTGAAGGTAATGCTGCAGTGCGTTCAGGGCTTCTTCCGCCTGGATTCTGGCTCCTTCCAGCAGCTTCTCCGTTTCTCCCAGGCTGGGATCCTTGCCCTGGGCCTGATGAATGCGGCGGTAGACCTCCGTCAGCTGGCGGAGGGTGCCATCAGGCTCACCATCAAGAGTGGACAGCGCGGCTGCAACAGTCTCCCGTAGCTGTGTCGCCGAACCAAGGCGCTGAAGCTCTTTCCCCAGGTCCTCCCATTCATCCTCCCGCAGGCTGGCGTTTTCCAGCTCTTCGAACACGAAGTGCCGCCATTCCCGCTGTTCCGCATGCTGTTCCTGTCTGGACAGAAGTTCCTGTTGTGTTTCCTGCGCTTCCCGCCACTTGCGGTAGCTGTTTCCCATCTGGTCCACCTTTTCGGGGAGACCGGCGTAACGGTCCAGGAGATCCATCTGCCGGTCGGCCCGTACCATACGCAAATGGATGTTCTGTCCCAGAAGATCTACCAGAAGCTCGCCCAGCTCCCGATTCTGGCTGGTGCTGATGGCATGGCCGTTCAGGAAAATACGGCTCCGTCCCTGTCTGGCCAGAATGCGGCGGATGATGCATTCATCCTCCCCGTCAAACCCGTGGCTGGCCATCCACCCAGCAGCTGCGCTTCCGGCCGTGATACCGAACGTGGCAGTGATTTCGGCTTGCTCAGATCCATGGCGGATGAGTTGCGGGTTTGCTTTATCCCCGAGAACGAGAGAAATGGCATCCACAAGGATAGATTTTCCAGCGCCTGTCTCCCCGGTCAGAACAGTCAGTCCCTGTGCCAGATCCAGATTCAGGTCGCGGATCAGTGCAAGGTTGCGTATCTGCAGGGAATACAGCATCAGTCTGACCCTGGCGGCTCTGCCCAGCGGAGTTTGCGCCGGAGGATCCCAAAAAAATCCTGTTCCTCGGGATGGATGAACAGCGCGTCATAGGGAGCACGCCGGACGCGGACCCCGTCACCCGGAATCATGGGATATGAGCTGTGGCTGTCAAGGCTGAGGGCAGCGGGATGGCGGGCAGCGCTCAGACTAAGCTGGAGGTTCTGGGTGTCCGCGATGGCTATGGGGCGGGTGCTGAGGGTATGGGGACAGATGGGTACCAGAAGCAGGGCGGGAAGATCGGGACTCATGATGGGCCCCCCTGCCGACAGGGCATAGGCCGTGGACCCCGTGGGTGTGGAAATGATGAGTCCGTCCGCACGCTCCGTATAGAGATGGCGTCCTTTGAGGCAGACGCGGAGCTCAATCATGCTCTCCCCGCACCCCTTGTGTACAAAAACCTCGTTCAGGGCCGTGCCGGCGGCTACCTGTTTTCCATCACGCCAGAGTTCCGCATGCAGAACGCTCCGGTGGTCGGCAACGTACTGGCCTGCCAGAATTGGAGGCAGGGTTCTTTCAATGCCATCCAGCGGAATATCGGCAAGGAAGCCCAGCCGTCCACGGTTGATGCCGAGTATGGGTACATTTTTTCCTGCAAGTTCCCGCGCCGCACCCAGCAGGGTTCCATCTCCTCCAAGGGAAATCACCAGGTCCCGGTGGGATTCGGTATGGTGGAGACTGAGCCGGGGAAGTGGAACGGTGCTTTCATCTTCTTCTATGAACCGGTCATCAAGATAAACCGCCACTCCCAGGGAATACAGGAATCTGGCGAGATGCATGAGTGCCGCAGGGGCATCCGGATCCCGATACTTGCCTACCAAGAGAACACGCTCGAACATGGGGCTCATGACTGTCTAGCGTACATGGGAGCAGGAGATGCGCCAAGAGCCAGGGGCCTTTGCCCGGTCTTGGCCCATGCGGCTGCTGGCGTTATGCTGCGGAGACAGGGTAGCGGTTAGGGGGCTGTTGTGACGTTACGCGTGGACTTTTCCATCGTCAACAAGCTGGGTCTGCATGCGAGGGCCTCAGCAAAATTTGTCAGTATTGCGGCACGTTTTCCCTGCCAAGTCTGGCTGGAGCGGGAAGGACAGCGGGTGCATGGCAAAAGTATTATGGGCCTGATGACCTTGGCTGCGAGCCAAGGAACGGTCTTGCAGCTGGAAACCAGTGGAGAACAGGAGCAGGAATGTGCTGAAGCACTTCTGGCCTTGGCGGCTGACCGCTTTGGAGAGCCTGAATGACTTTTGAACTCTCGGGAATCGGCGCTTCTCCGGGCATCGCGATCGGTACGGCGATGGTGCTGGAGTCTGCCAAAATTGAGATTCCTGACTATCTGGTTTCTACTGGCGATATCCCGGCAGAAGTTGAGCGTCTGCGCTCGGCTCTTGGCCTTGCCCGCGACGAACTGCTGCGGGTGCGGGAAGCCATTCCCAAAGATGCCCCCCAGGATACCCGCCTTTTTATTGATGCCCATCTTCTGATGCTGGACGATCCGGCGCTCCGGGAGCGTCCGCTGCGGCTGATCAGTGAGGAATGCCGAAATGCTGCGTGGGCCCTGCATCATGAGCGGGAAAGGCTGCTGGAAATCTTCGAACGGATGGAGGACGCCTATCTGCGTGGAAAGCGCGAGGATATTCTGCAGGTAACCGACCGTGTGCTGCGTCATCTGGTCGGGGTGCAGCCTCCCGTACTGAGTGGCGGGGCAGAAAGAATCATCATAGCCAATGAGCTGAGTCCTGCAGACACCGTCCTGCTCAAGCAGGGCCGGGTTCTGGCCTGGGTAACGGATTTTGGGGCCGCCATCTCCCATTCGGCTATTCTTGCCCGCAGTCTGGGGCTGCCTGCGGTGGTGGGTACCCATCTGGCAACCCGTCTGATGCGCAGTGGAGACACCATCGTCGTGGATGGGGATCATGGAACTGTTCTGATCGATCCGGATCCCACTCTGGTAGAAGAATATCGCGAGTTGCAGGAGCGGCGCCATAGGCGCATGGAGCTTCTGGAACTGGAGAAAGACCTCGCCTCTGTTACCCTGGATGGCGAGCCTATCCGCCTCCTTGCCAACATTGAGCTGCCAGATGACGTGGAATCGGTTCGCCGCAGCGGAGCCGAAGGGGTTGGTCTTTTCCGCAGTGAATTTTTGTTCATGAACCGTACGGATACCCCGGGCGAAGAAGAACAGTATCTGGCCTTTTCTTCAGTTTTGCGCAGTCTTGACGGGGCACCCGTGACCATCCGCTCCATCGATATCGGTTCGGACAAGACTGTTACGGACAGCAATCTCCAGCCCAGTCACGGTATTCTCAATCCTGCCCTGGGGCTCCGGGGACTGCGGCTGTGCCTGAGACGGCCGGACTGGTTCCGCCCCCATCTGCGTGCGATTCTCCGCGCTTCAGCCTTGGGGCCAGCGCGACTCATGCTTCCCATGGTAAGTACGGTTACGGAAATCGTTCAGACCCGCCAGCTGATTGGCCAGCTCCAGAGAGAGCTGAAAGCAGAAGGCAGGCCTTTTGCAGAAGACCTGCCCATCGGGATTATGGTGGAGGTTCCGGCAGTGGCGATGGCGGCGCACTGCTTTACCGGGGTTTCCGATTTTTTCTCTATCGGCACCAATGACCTGATTCAGTACGCCCTTGCAGTGGACAGGGGAGATGACGATGTCAACGTTCTGTTTGATCCCTTGCACGTCGGCGTACTTTCGATGATCCAGCATACCATTACTGCGGGAGAAGCGGCAGGAATTCCGGTGGGCATGTGCGGAGAAATGGCAGCGAATCCCCACTGGACCTCCCTGCTCATTGGTCTGGGCCTGCGCGAACTCAGCATGTTTCCGGGCGCCATTCCTGAAGTCAAGGAACAGATCCGGCGTACCCGCGTTGCCGAATCCCGGGTGCTTGCCCTGCAGGCACTGGCGGGTAATACAGGTGTTTTTGATGCCAATGATCTTCCAGACAGTTCCTAGGACGTGTTAATACAGGCAGGCGGATTTCAGGAAAGAATGGGCCTGCGGAACTTGCCGAAAAAACGAATGCAAAAAACGGGCATTGCCTGCCCCGTGCTTTGGCGGCCGGCCAGGGACCGGGTCTTATTCCAGTGGTCCCGCCCAAAAACTGTCTGGCGGCCTGGGGTTACAGCAGGGAAATTTACAGGAAGAGGATTACATGGTTGTTCCGCAGATCCAGGGGGTGGTGTCTGGTCTTTTCCGGTTGGGGAAGCACGACGTGATGTGCGCGGGGTGTGTTCGTTTCGCCCGGATTGCCGATATTCCCGGATGGCGTTAATAAGCCCTGGCGCCATCCGTACCGGGAAATGGCCGGCGTGGCGCGGCCGGGTGCGGACCAGGCTGCACTAGTCCGACGCCATGCCGGTAGATCCGAATTCAATGGCTGCCCGGCTTTTGCCCTGGTATGCCGACAATGGCCGTCATCACCTGCCGTGGCGGCATACCGTGGACGCCTATGCTCTCTGGCTTGCTGAAATCATGCTGCAGCAGACCCGTGTGGAAACGGCCCTGGATTATTACCCGCGTTTTCTGGAAAAGTTTCCGGGCTGGGAAAGTCTTGCCAGTGCCAATCTGGATGATGTCCTCGCCCTTTGGAGCGGCCTCGGATACTATGCCCGTGCGCGAAATGCCCACAGGACCGCAAAGCTGGTTGCTGCAGACTGGAATGGGCTTTTTCCCGACACCTTGGAAGAGGCCATGCTCCTGCCAGGCGTTGGACGCAGCACTGCAGCTGCCGTGCTGGACAGCGCCTACGGTCAGTCCCAAGCCATTCTGGATGCCAATGCAAGGCGCGTGTTGCTCCGGGTACATGGACTGCAGGGAAATCCACGTGCCCCCGCCCAGGAAAAAACCCTCTGGCGTCTGGCAGAGCAGGAAACACCAGATCCAGCACATGAATACAATCAGGCTATCCAGGACTTGGGCTCCCTTGTCTGTCTCTCCAAGCGGCCACGGTGCACTAACTGTCCCCTTATGGGAGTATGCCGGGGAAGTCCGGCTGTAACCGGAGAGGCTTCTCCGCAAGTGTCTGGTGGTTCAGGAAAACGCCCCAGACCGAAACGGTTCGGGCTTTTCTTGCTGGCCCTAGACGGCAGCGGGAAAGTTTTTCTGGAACGGCGGCCTGAACAGGGGGTTTGGGGAGGGCTATGGTGCCTGCCTCTTGTGTACGAGGAAACCTCTCTCCCTGGCCCGGAGGATCTGGCAGAAGGTGCAGCCCTGGCTGCGAGCCGTTTCGGCGCGGTTCTGCGTGCAGGCGAAATTCTTTCTTTCCGGCAGCATGTTTTTAGCCATTTCATCCTGGAATTCGCTACCCTCCCGGCTTTTCTGCCAGCGATGCAGCAGGTTCCGGACGCTCTGTCCCACGGACAGCTTTGGGCACCGGGCGATGCCCTCGGTCTCGGCCTGCCAAGTCCCATCCGCCGTATTCTTGAAGAGCTTTGCTGATTTTTCTCCTGTCGCTGCAAGGCGGTTGCCAGAGCCGCGTTATGTATTTTCCGGGCGGGAGCAGAAGGATTCTAGTTGGGGATAATCCGACGGATGGGATACACTTTTCGCGTCTTTAAAGGAAACCGGAGAAAGAAACATGACACGAATGGTGCACTGTACCAGGCTGGGACGTGAGGCAGAGGGACTGGACCGTCCTCCATATCCAGGCGCGCTGGGTGCCCGTATCTATCAGGAGGTATCCAAAGAGGGCTGGCAGGAATGGCTTCGGCACCAGACTATGCTTATCAACGAATACCGTCTGTCTCCCATTGATCCGAAGTCCCGATCCTTTCTGGAAAAACAGATGGAATCCTTCTTTTTCGGAGAGGGAGGGCAGGCCCCTGAAGGATACGTACCACAGGAAAAGGACTGAAAACGGCTGTTGCCTTCAGGCGACTCCGATTCTTTTTATTATTCAATGGTTATCTATCTTTTTTGGAGATTGCGTCGTCATGGAGTCACGGCGCGGGTCTTGGGTATATGGCCGTTTTCCCCCTTGGGGGAATCTCCTTGAAATCTTAACCACCAGAAAATTATCAAGAAAATCTTCAGGTCCATTTTTCTGCCCTACAGACCAGGATGTTGATCCGGGTCTGTAGGGGTGGCATCCCGGAATTCTGGCGACGCCAGACGGTTCTTCACTTCATCAGTCCCTCAAATATTTCTATAACAAAATGTTTAATAAGGAATTTTATTTCTGGCATGGGTTATGCTTAGGCATGATTGCTGTACACAATGAGTCCGTGACAATCGGATATGTTATAATTTCCTGATGGAGTGATTTTATGAAGAAGATCGTTGCCCTGACTGCTGCCCTCTCTTTTCTGACCGCTTCCGCTGCATTTGCTGCAGAGGCTCCCAAGAAGGTGGAAAAGAAGGTGGAACACAAAGTGGAAAAAAGGATTGAGCATAAGGCCCCTGTGCACAGAATGGCCGCCCGTCACAGGGTGGTCAGGCACAAAATGACCATGAAGAAAGAAGTCAGAAAGCCGGAGCACAAGGCAGCCTAGTAAGCCTTCTGTTCCCTGGCTGTGGAGTAGGGGAGTCCGGGCGCGTCCCGGACTTTTCTCTTATGGGGGGCATATTCTTCTGCCACCCCCTCATTTGTGCTGGCTATGGGAAACCAAATTCACCCATGGGCACCTAGAAGGGAACTACTGCCTTAGCGCCTGCAGGAAAAGGCTGGCAAAACGGACTGCGTAGCGGAGTACATACTGGGTATCCCTTGCGAAGAAAATCCGGAGCAGTCCGAAAATCCCGCCTCCAGTAGGGGTGGGTCCGCTCTTCATTTCTATCCCGGTTTTCTGGAGCGCCAGCACGGCCTTGTCCAGTCCGCTGGCGAATTCGGCATCGGAGGGCATGAGCGGCAGCAGGCGGTCAAGAGCCAGGCTGGCCTTGTGCAGTATGCCCGACTGTTGCATTTTCCCGGCAAAAGCCAGCAGTTCAGGAAGCATGTCCGTGAGCCTGGCGTCATGCAGTCCCTGGACAAGATCCTTAATACGGACGGTGATGCTGGGAGCGCTGCCCTGGAGTGCCTTGCCGCCGATCTGGGCAATTTCCACCCAGGCCATGGCACCTTGGCCGATACTGCTTCCGATCTGCCGGAAAGTGCCATCCCGCCATAGTTCTGCAATCAGGTCTGCGCCTGTTCCCATGGCAATGCCCAGCTCCCCTTTGGGAGAAAGAATTTCCCGGATATCAATTCCCTGCTTTTCCAGGGAGCGAATAGTGGCGCCCAAAGATTCAGCTACAGATTCGGCGCTATCCAGGAGGTAATTGATCCGGTCTGAAAGATTCCCGGACTTGCCCTGTGCCAGTTTTTTGGCGCGGAGGGCGATCCTGAGCCAGTTGTCGGCCTCTTCGGCAAACTGATCCAGTTTTTCCGGAAGATCCAGATCGGCTACAAGATCGCGGGCCGCAGACAGGCCATCTTTCCCTGCCTGCAGGAAAAATTCGGCATTTTTTGCCTGGGCGGCCACTTTTTCGATCTGGTCGAGCAGCGTCTCTGCCCGGGCAGCCAGATTCTCCGAACCGCCCTGTGCAAGTGTCTTGATGCGCAGCACCACATGCATCCAGCGGCGGCCAGCGGTGCTTACCGTACCCAGAGTGCCACTGATATCAGCGTGCGCCAGGAGTTCGGGAGCTGTATCTTTCAGTGTACCCACGGCTACGCCCATCTGGCCCCCGAGGACTTCCGCCGTCTCAAGAAGCTCTTCCAGCCGGGCACGAAGCGTAGGAGCATCTCCCTGCACCAGGCGCTGGACCCGCCCCGCCAGCTGCAGCCACTGGATGGCCATTTCCTGGATTTCGTCCAGCCGCTCGGGAAGCTCCATCTGGCTGGCAACTGTGCTGATAGCCCGGATGCCCTGGCGGGCGCTGTCAAGATAATACTGCAGGCTGGTACTGGCATTCCGCAGCTTTTCTACCATTTCTTCCGGAGATCCACCCAGGGCAGGACAGTGGAACTCTCCACTAAAAGTGGCTAGCGAACTGAAAAAGCCGGACTTCTGGAGATTGTTCAGAATCGTCAGGAGCTCGCTAATGGTTTTGTCGAGCTGGGCATCGCGCATATTGTCAAGGAATGATTTCAGGCGTTCCGTCCCCCCTTCCATGGACAGCATGGACTGGAGGGCACCCGCGGTTTCACGGAGGGCATTGAGATGGGGCTCGTATTTTGCCAGAAGCCTGTCCGTATCAATGGCATTGGGCAGTTCGTTGAGAATGTCCTGGAACATCTGCAGAAGATTCTGTACCTGCAGCGCAGCATCGCCGACCTTGCCTAGTCCTTCCCACTGCCTGGAGGTAAGGGTAACAACGGTATCTGCAGACGGTGTGTTTCCGTTGGCCATGACGTGTCATCTCCCGCTAACAATAATGCCGTAACAAGACCATTCCGGTCTGGGATCCAGGACAAGAAGATTCTCCTAAAATAGCATAGAAACCGCATGTTTCCTATCTTCCGGGGCCACCCATGGTTCAGGGAATGCTCCGGATAGAGGGTAGGAGGCAGCAGCATTTTATTGTCTCTGGTGGGGCCGTATCATCGGAGATTCCGGATAGAATGGGTAATGAATATGCTTTATGGAACCAGGAGGGAAACCTATCGTCAGATTTTCCTTGACTGCTGGCGCCGCTATCGTGAAGGCCGGCCGCTGGAAGGGCTGGAGGAAAGAATCGTCAGTGTTATTCTGGACCATCCTGAGTACCAGACCTTGCTTGGCGACGAGGAGCGGGCACTGACAGCAGAGTTTTTTCCCGAAACAGGGGATACCAACCCTTTCGCCCATATGAGCCTGCATGTAGCGCTCCTGGAGCTCTTGGCGTCTGGGTCTCCCCCTGGTATCTTGCCGGAGTACCAGAGACTGCGGGCCCGCATGGATGCCCATGCAGTGGATCATGTTTTTCTGGAATGCCTGGGAGAGATGCTCTGGCAGGCGCAGCGGGACAGCCGGACGCTGCGAATCCAGGAACTCCTGCCCTGTGTCAGGCGGTTGGCGGGGAATGGAGAAAATGGGGAGGAGAGATGATGGAAAATGATCCGGGGCAATATACTGGTGCCGAAGATGTTCGCTGGCGTCTGGAAGATCTGTATCGCGGGGAGGATGATCCCGCCCTGGATGCTGACATGCAGTGGGCTGCCTCCGCTGCAGAACAGTTTTCCGCAAAGTACCGTCCGGGTCTTGCGCATCTGGATGGCAGAGGAATGGCAGAGGCCATGCTGGCCCTCCAGGAAATCCGCCAGTGCCTTTCGAGGGTGGGCAGCTACCGCTATCTGAGCTATGTCACCCATTCGGATGACCCTCTCCGTGGGGCAGCCATGCAGCATTTCCAGGAACAGGCGACTGCCATTGAAAACCGGCTGGTTTTTTTTGAGATCACCTTGAACCATCTGGAGGAAAGCCATGTGGCCGCACTGCTGGATGGTCTGGAACTGGCTCCCTGGGCCCATCTGTTGCGCCGCTGGCGCCTGTTTGGACAGCATCTTCGTTCAGAGGGTGAAGAGCAGATCCTGGCAGAGAAAAGAGTGACCGGGCGCGGCCTCTGGGAACGCCTCTTTGATGAGACCCTGACGGAGCTGCGTTTTTCCCTGGGGGGAAAAACGCTGACTGAACAGGAGGTGCTGACCAGGCTTTCCGATCCGGACAGAGAAGTCCGGCGTGCGGCTGCGGCGTCCATGACTTGTGGGCTTGAATCCCGGCTTCATACCCTGACTTTCTGCTTCAATGCCGTGCTCGCCGACAAGGCCCTGGATGACCGGCTGCGCAACTATCCCCATTGGCTCTCCGAGCGCAATCTGGCGAACGAAATTTCTGATAGCATGGTAGAGGCGCTTGAGGAAGCCGTCGTTTCCAGATATGGCCTGGTTGCCCGTTACTACCGGCTCAAGGCCCGGCTGCTTGGCGTGTCCCCGCTGCATGACTACGACCGTTATGCCCCTCTTCCCGGCACGGCAAGGCGGTACTCCTGGGAGGAATGCACCCGGATTGTTCTGGCAGCGCTGGAGGATTTTTCTCCCGAACTTGCAGAGATTGGCAGGCGCTTTTTCCGTGAGGGATGGATTGATGCGGCTCTATCGGTAGGCAAGCGGGGGGGGGCGTTTGCCCATCCTGTGACACCGGATGCCCATCCCTATCTGCTGGTCAATTATACGGGCACGGTGAGGGATGTAATGACCGTGGCCCATGAACTGGGTCACGGAATCCACCAGTATCTTGCCAGGAAACAGGGTTTTCTGAATGCCGATACGCCCCTGACAACAGCAGAAACGGCGTCGGTATTTGGGGAAATGCTTACTTTTGAGCGGCTGATGCGGGAGGAGACGGATCCGCGGGGCCAGCTTGCCCTGCTCTGTGGCAAGATTGAGGATACCTGCGCGACCGTTTTTCGGCAGATCGCCATGCACCGTTTTGAGGCAGCCATACATCAGGCCCGCCGTGAAGAAGGAGAGCTCAGCAGGGACCGGCTGGCAGAATTCTGGATGCGAACCCAAGAGGAACAGTTCGCGGATTCTATAGCCCTGACACCGGGCTACCGGTGGTGGTGGAGCTACATTCCCCATTTCATTGGTTCCCCAGGCTATGTATATGCTTATGCTTTTGGTGAGCTGCTGACCTTCGCCCTGATCCGGAAATATCGCAGGGATGGTGCGGCTTTTGTGTCTGGATATCGTGAAATGCTGGGTCTTGGTGGCGCCAGATCGCCTGCTGAAGTGGTGGGTCTGACTGGAGTCCGGCTGGAAGATCCCCAGATCTGGCATGAAGCACTGGATTACCTGCAAGATCTCGTGGCCGAAGCGGAAGCCATGGTAGAGAAGGAGTGTGGAAATGCGTCAGGAACGTGACAGCATGGGGGAGGTGGAAGTAGAAGAGACTGTGCTTTGGGGCGCGCAGACGCAGCGGTCCCTGCACTATTTTGCCATTGGCGAAGAGCGCGTCCCCCTATCGGTTATCCACGCCCTGGCAAGGATCAAGGGAGCAGCAGCCCGGGCAAACTCACAGCTGGGGCTTCTGGATCGTGTGGTGGCAGAGGGCATCATCCAGGCCGCATGGGAAGTGGCGGCGGGAGAATGGGACGGCCATTTTCCCCTGCGGATCTGGCAGACCGGAAGCGGTACCCAGAGCAATATGAATGTCAACGAGGTGATTGCGAACAGGGCCAACGAGCTGATGGGCTATCCCCGCGGCAGCAAAAATCCGGTTCATCCCAATGACCACGTGAACCTGGGACAGTCATCCAATGACACTTTCCCCTCTGCCATGCACATTGCAGCCGCCTGTGCCATCCGCGATGGGCTGTTCCCGGCCGCGGAAAGCCTGATGGAGCAGCTGCGCCGGAAAATCACCGATTTCGACGGAATTGTCAAAATTGGACGTACCCACCTTATGGATGCAGTTCCCCTGACTCTCGGGCAGGAGTTTTCTGGGTACCGTGACCAGCTCCGCCAGGGGCGGGCGGCCGTGGAGAAATATCTGGAGGGGCTTCATGCTCTTGCCCTCGGGGGTACAGCGGTGGGTACGGGACTCAATACACATCCGCATTTTGCTGCTCTCGTTTGCGGAATGCTGGGAGAAGAGCTGGGTTTACCCCTGCGTATAGCCGAAAACCCATTCTCCGCGCTTGCCGGCCACGAGGCCCTCTGTGGCCTGAGTGGGGCACTGCGCAGTCTGGGGATGTCGCTGTTGAAAATTGCCAACGATATCCGGTGGATGGGGTCCGGGCCCCGGGCTGGCCTGGGCGAGCTGCAGTTGCCGGAAAATGAGCCAGGTTCGTCTATTATGCCCGGAAAGATTAATCCCACCCAGTCGGAAGCGCTTTCCATGGTCTGTGTCCAGGTGTTTGGCAACGATGCCGCAGTCGCGTTTGCCGCTTCCCAGGGCAATTTTGAGCTGAATGTATTCAAGCCGGTTATTGCCTACAATGTTCTCCAGAGTGTCCGGCTCCTGGGGGATGCCATGAGCTCATTCGGGAAAAACTGCATTTCCGGGCTGCAGCCGCGGAAGGACCAGATAGAACACCATCTTGCCCAGTCACTGATGCTCGTTACCGCTCTGGTCCCGTCCCTCGGGTATGAGCAGGCTGCCAGAGTTGCACAGCATGCCCACAGGCACGGCTGCAGTCTGAGAACGGCTGTTCTGGAACTGGGGCTGATGGAGGCCCCTGAACTGGATGTCCATCTGCGGCCCGAAACCATGATTGGACCCTCTGGGGACGGATGAGGTTCCGTCTGTGCGGCCGGGCACAGCAACTATAGATGCCATTTGCTAGAGAGGAAGTTCCATGATTCTGATTCTCGAAGGGGAGTTGCAGGAAACGTCAGCGGCCTACCAAGCGCTAGTACATTATCTGGAAAAGCTGGAAGGTATCGAATACCGGGTCCACCGGGTGCAGGGAGCTGAACAGAGCCTGAGCGAAATTTACCTGATCGGGAATACCAAATCGCTGGATCTGGCGGTTATGGAGTCCCTGCCTGGGGTCAAGAAGGCTATCCGGGTTTCCCGGGAATACCGGGTGCTCGGCCGCCACCTTGATGATCAGCGCACGACAGGTTTCGACTATAACGGTGTCCATTTCGGCCAGGACAATCTCAACGTGTTTGCCGGACTGTGTGCTGTGGACACCCCGGAACACGTGGAACAGATGATGCGGGCCCTGCAGGAAAATGGGCAGGTATGCACCCGTATGGGGGCTTACAAGCCCAGGACCAGTCCATATGCCTTCCAGGGACATGGCAAGGAATGTCTTCCGTATGTTTTCGATCTTGCCGGAAAATATGGGATACGGGTCATTGCCACGGAAATTCTGCATGAAGCCCACATGGACGAAATACGGGAAGCCCTGCACAGGACTGGCAGCCCCACCGGCGTAATGCTGCAGATTGGCACCCGAAACACACAGAATTTTGAGCTGCTCAAGGCAGTAGGACGACAGCAGCAGTTCCCGGTACTCCTCAAGCGCGGTTTTGGAATCACTCTGGAGGAATCCCTTAACGCCGCTGAATACCTGGCCTCAGAAGGGAATGCACGGGTCGTTTTTGGACTGCGTGGAATGAAAACCAATTTGGGCGATCCCCACCGCAATTTTGTGGATTTTGCCCAGGTACCCGTAGTTAGGCGTCTGACCCGCATGCCTGTCTGTATTGATCCTTCACATTCAGTTGGGACCCGTGATACAGGCCCGGATGGACTCATGGACATTTTTCAGGTGACGGCGCAGGGGGTGGTCGCAGGAGCGAACATGATTCTGGTGGATTTTCATCCCAATCCACAGGCCGCACTGGTGGACGGCCCCCAGGCGCTGCGTCTGGAGGAGCTTGCCTGGTTTCTGGAAGATGTACGTATTGCCCGGGAAGCCTATGAAGAGCGCAGGCTGCTGGCAGAGGCCCAGCAGCGGGGAATTGGCTGAAAAGGCGGACAGTTGGGGGGCGGCCACAGACAGTCCGTCCCGTGGAACAGGTCTCTATCCGACTTTCATCCCAGGCTCGGCACCGCTATCGGGAGACAGGAGAAACAGTCCTCCTTCCGCGCCACCCGCAGCCAGCACCATACCTTCAGAGATGCCAAACCGCATTTTTCGGGGGGATAGGTTGGCTACCATTACGGTAAGCCGTCCTGCCAGATTTTCAGGGGTGTATGCGTTTTTGATGCCCGCAAAGACAATGCGCGGACGGCTCTCGCCTATGTCTAGCTGGAGCCTGAGCAGTTTTTCTGCACCCTCGACTGCTTCTGCCGACAGAATACGCGCAATGCGCAAGTCTACCCGGGAGAATTCGCCAATACTGATATCTGGCGCCACAGTAGGCTCTGAGGCCTTTTTTCCGGCCATGGTGTCAGCCGGGATTGCGGCAGGAATCTGGATCAGGGTTTCCACACCCGCTTTTTCCATCCGCTGTAGAAGATGGTCGTAGACCTGGATGGCATGGCCGAGCAAGGGTGTTTCCAAGGCGTCCCAGTCCAGGGTGCACTGCAGAAAGGCCATGGACCGCTCTGCAAGGCGGGGTACAACCGGGGACAGCAAGGTTGCAAGAAGGCGGAAACAGTTCAGCGTTACGGTACAGACCTGATGCAGGGTGGTCCGCTGATCTGCATCTTTTGCCAGTAACCATGGCGCCCTGGCGTCCACATACGCATTGGCCTGGTCCGCTATGTTGAGGATTTCACGGATGGCCCGGCCATATTCACGGGATTCGAACGCTGTGCCAATCTCTTCCCTCCGTTCTGACAATTTTTCGTACAGGCCGGCATCTTCACCAAGGCTGGGGGCCAGCTGGCCGGCAAAATGCTTGTGGATAAAACCGGCAGCTCTAGCAGCAAGGTTTACAATCTTCCCGACCAGGTCGCCATTCCCCTTCTGGAAAAAATCTTCCAGGCTAAGATCGATATCCTCCACCCTGCTGTTCAGCTTGCTTGCAAAATAGTAGCGGAGAAACTCCGGTTCAAGTTGCTGGAGGTACTGTGCAGCCGTGATGGATGTTCCCCGGGACTTGCTCATTTTTGAGCCGTTTACCGTCATGAAACCGTGCGCAAAAATGCCTGTAGGCAGACGGAATCCTGCACCTTTCAGCATGGCAGGCCAGAAAAGCGCGTGAAAGTAGATGATGTCCTTGCCGATGAAGTGGTAGACGTCCGCACTGGCATCCGGTCCCCAGTAATCGTCAAAATTGGCGCCATGGGTATCGCACCAGTTTCTGGTGGCCGCCATGTAACCGGGCAGGGCATCAAGCCATACATAGAAATATTTCCCTGGCGCATCCGGAATCGGGATCCCGAAATAGGGTGCGTCGCGGCTAATGTCCCAGTCGCTTAGACCGGTCTGGAACCATTCATCCAGCTTGTTGGCCATTTCTGGCTGGAGTACCCCATTATGGATCCATTGCTTCAGAAATTCCCCGAAATCCGAGAGCCGGAAAAAATAGTGCTCGGCCGGACGGCGTTCTGGCACCGCACCTGAAACCGCAGAGACTGGATTCAGCAGGTCAGTGGGCGAATAGGTGGCCCCGCATGCCTCGCAGTTGTCACCATACTGGTCAGGGGCTCCACAGGAAGGACAGGTTCCGCGGATGAACCGGTCCGGCAGGAAAATGCCGGCTACTGGATCATAGGCCTGTTCAATTTCACGGACTGCGATGTGTTCCCGGTTGCGGAGCCGGCGGTAAATTTCCTGTGAAATAGTAAAATTCTCAGGCGAATGGGTGCTGTGATAGACATCGAAGCTGATGCCAAAAGCAGTAAAGTCGCGCAGGTGTTCCCCGTGCATGCGACTGACGAGCTCCTCCGGGGTGATCCCCTCCGACTGGGCCCTGAGCATGATGGGAGTGCCATGGGCGTCATCCGCGCAGACATAGATGCAGTCATTGCCGCGGAGCCGCTGGTAGCGTACCCAGATGTCCGTTTGGGTATATTCCACCAGATGGCCAAGGTGCAGCGGACCATTGGCATAGGGTAGGGCGCTGGTTACGAGGATTTTTCGTTTCATGGTCTGTTAAGTTACCTGCCTTGAGTGCCGTGGGCAATGGTCCGGAGTGTTGCCGCATTGGGCAGAAGGATTGCGGCTGTTGTGGCATACTTGGCGATATTGTTCTGAGGACTTCCATATGGAACCCAATCTGCTCCCCCTCCCAGATTATGTGGGCCGCCGTCGCCAGCTGATGGCAAAACTCTCGGATCGTGGTGTGGCGGTTCTGCCAACCGCCGGTCTGCAGACCCGCAACCGTGATGTCCATTTCCCATTTCGGCCCGATAGCGATTTTTTTTATCTGACAGGTTTTGCCGAACCGGAAGCGGTTCTGGTTCTGGCTCCAGGATATGCTGGGGGAGAGCAGATACTTTTTTGCCGGCCAAGAGATCCTGAACGGGAGGTCTGGGATGGACGGAGGGCCGGTCTGGAAGGGGCTCTGGAAATGTGCCGTGTAGACCGGTGCTATGATGTCCGGGAGATTGATACCATTCTCCCCGGGATACTGGAAAACCGGGAGATCCTGATGTATCCCATGGGACAGTCCGGGGAACTGGACATTCACGTACAGCAGTGGCGCAGCCACGCCAAATCCCGGGCTCGCCAGGGCGTGCGCTATCCCGTAGAACTGATAGAGTCCGGCTATCTGCTCCATGAAATGCGGATGATCAAGGATCCGGCCGAACAGGAAATCATGCGTGCCGTAACCGGAATGAGCGCTGCCGGTCACCGGCATGGAATGCGGCAGTGCCACCCCGGCATGCATGAGTACCAGCTGCAGGCAGAAATAGAGTACGTATTCTACCGCCTGGGGGCTTCCCATGTGGCCTACCCCAGTATTGTGGGTGCGGGCGCCAATGCCTGTATTCTGCACTACACCGAAAACCGGGACCCGATGAGGGAGGGTGATCTTGTTCTTGTGGACGCTGGGGCAGAGCTTCTGGGCTATGCGGGGGATATTACCCGGTCCTATCCAGTAAACGGGATTTTCAGCCCACCGCAGCTTGCAGTCTACGATGTGGTTCTGAAAAGCCAGATTGCGGCCATTGGGGAACTGCAGATTGGGCGCTCTGTTGCAGCCTATCATGAGGCTGCCGTAGAAGTGCTTGTGGATGGTCTCCGGGATCTGGGGATTCTGCGGGAGAGCCGGGAGGAGATCCTGGAGCGGCAGCTGTATCGCTCCTTCTATATGCACCGTACAGGCCACTGGCTGGGCATGGATGTCCACGATGTGGGCGACTATCGCGGCCCAGACGGCCAGTGGCGCAATCTTGAGGCCGGAATGGTTCTGACCGTAGAGCCTGGGCTGTATTTTTCGCCCGATTGTGCAGATATTCCCGAAATTTACCGGGGGATCGGGGTCCGCATAGAAGATGACGTCCTGGTCACCCTTGGCGGACCTGAGGTTCTTTCTGCAGGCGTGCCCAAGATACCGGAAGAAATTGAGGCGCTTATGGCTCTCGGGGAGTCCGTACGCTGACCTGTACCTGGTCCGGTTGGCCCAGGGTGCTGCCCGTATATCCCATTATCACGAACTCAGGCTTTGTACCTGCTGGTGCCGGACGATTCTCAGTTCTGCCTGCTGGACACCAAAATTCACAGCCTGCCGTACCGTACCCATAAGAATATCTGCCGCCATATGATAGCGCGGATTCATGGTATCCCAGACTATTCCATGAATGATGGCGCCGGATCCCAGAACAATTTCGACATGC
This sequence comes from Pseudomonadota bacterium, assembly GCA_021821885.1. Classification (GTDB taxonomy): domain Bacteria; phylum Pseudomonadota; class Gammaproteobacteria; order Acidithiobacillales; family Acidithiobacillaceae; genus Igneacidithiobacillus. Next base: position 10,222 of record JAKARO010000016.1, on the reverse strand, counting down.
TCACCACAGCGATTGTTTCCATTTCTGCGAAAAAACAGGTCCTGGGACAGGGCAATCTGGTTGGGACGGGTAGGTCCGCAGGCTGACACATCCGGATCGCTGTCGGTCTGCCAGTTGACAGCATTGTAGGCAGTTACCCGGTGCAGATAGAACATCCGGTGATTGAGATACAGGGCCCCTACGGAAACACGCATTGCTGTAGGGCCACCAAAATCTCCACTGGTGACCGCCTCCTGGTTTCCGGACGGTAAAAACCCGTCATTGTGGTGTACATGTATGACCGGCAGGTTCTGCCGGGGCAGGGATAGTTCGCTGGGCAGAATCATGGCCATTACAGCCAGACCCAGACCCATGCTGACTTTCTCTAGCAACAGCAAGGCTCCTTTTGCCCCAGGGATCTTCTATGGGATCCAGCCGCCTGATGACGGTCTTTTCCTCTGACAATAGTTTTTGGGAAACAGAATTTTACAGAAAAAACCATAAAAATCAATATGATAAAAAATCAATAAAAAACAGTGTGTTACGGACTTATGTAGAGACCGGTTGTGGAAACCGGAATCTGCCCGGATATCCAGCAGGGCAGTGCTGATCTGGCCAGCAAATATGGTAGCCAGGCGGTGGGCGGGTTTTACCAGCTGGAACAGGACTGCACGGTTACGAGAAGATAGAAACCGCGCAGCAGGAGGTGCTTGTCCAGTATGGCGTCCGGAACAGCAGGAGCGAGAATCTGCATATCACCACCGGTAAGCAGAATGGCCATGTTTCCAGCCACTCTGCGGTAATCCGCAACCGCAGAGTGGATGGCTGCCAGCGCAGAATGGTACACCCCTGCCTGGATGGCCATGCAGGTGGAATTACCCAGAAGTTCCTGTGGCTGGAAGGCAGATACGCCCTCCGGTTCGGGCAGAAGTGCAGTTTCATTGGCCAGACAGTGGAGTTGCATCCGGAGCCCGGGCAGAATGCGGCCGCCAACAAAGCGCCCGTTTTGGAGAAGGTCTATGGTAATCGCCGTACCGGCATCAATGACGACGCAGTCCGGATATGTGTGAATGTCACGGGCAGCCAGAAGACAGCAGCGCCGATCAAAACCAAGGCTCTCAGGAGGTTTGTATGCATGGGAAACCAGCCTGTGAAAACGCTCGGGATCCCATGTGGGAAGGGAGGCACCCGCTAGTGCGGCATTCCATGCGGAGATGGCGTCCGGCACGACCCCCCCTACATAGATGTCTTCCTGCTTCAGGGCTTGGGTCCATGTTTCTGTCAGGCTGCCGAGAATTTTTGCTGCCGGCCAGGCGCTTGGCCAGTCCAGGTATTGGAAATCGCGACCGCCTTCCGTGCGTGCGATCCGGGTATTCGTATTTCCTACACTGACGAGGATCATGGAATAGGCCGGATATGGATATCACCTGCGCTGACCAGGCGTGTGTGATGGCCCTCCTGGATCAGGAGGCGCCCGTCGCTGGCAACACCCAGGGCAAGAATCTGGCGTTCCTCGCCTTCCTGGCAGATGGTTGCGGGCTTGCCAGAAAGGCCGTCGGCAGCGTTCCAGAGGTCAGCAAATTGTCCAAACCCACTGCCTTCCAGCAGTGTGAAATCGGCCCGCCACTGCCTGAGCACCGACTCGGCCAGTTCCTGCCTTGTCCAGATCATACCCAGTCCCGCGAGACACGCAGCATTGTCGGGTAATGTCCCATCTTCCAGCACATTAATTCCCAGTCCCAGAACCCAGCGCTGCTGGTCCCCCTGCCGCCGTCCTTCCATCAGCACTCCGCCAAGCTTTTTCCGGCCGGCCCACAGATCATTAGGCCATTTTACCCATAGGTCCGGAATTTCCGTCATGAGGACCTGGAAGACGCCGAGGGCTGCAACCAGGGGCAGCGTACCGGGTGTAGAAGCTGGAGGAGTCACAGAGACACTGAGATAGACATGCCGCCCATAAGGCGAATGCCATGTCCGCCCACGGCGGCCACGTCCTGCCCACTGTGCTTCCGCAATGCCAAGATGCCACTGGGGGTTCGCGAGAAGCTGGAGATTGCTTGAATCGCAAAATGGCCAAACCTGGGTCTCGCAGGGAAGGATGCCCCAGGCGGCTGCGAGGCGCTCGCTGTTCCAGGTCTGTTCCGGGTGGTGCAGATGCCAGTGTCCCTGATCCGGGTCCAGGGAGACCGGGAGCCCCCATCGTTCTGCTTCCGGAATCAGCTCCCTGCCGCGCCTCTTTTCCCAGGGAACAGGCGCGCATCTGTTAAGATCCCGCAGCAGTTCCAGGAGTTCGGACGAGGGTGCTTCAGGCGCGGATATGACCATCCCCCAAAACAATCCATTTCTGCAGAGTTAAACCCTCCAGACCAACGGGTCCGCGTACATGCAGGCGGTTAGTTGAAATGCCGATTTCGGCACCCAGACCATATTCGAAACCATCAGCAAAGCGGGTGGAGGCATTGACCATTACAGAACTGGAATCTACCTCACGCAGAAATCTCCGGGCGTGGGTGTAGTTCTCGGTAATGATGCTTTCAGTATGCTGTGAACCATAGTGGTTGATATGGCCAATGGCCTCATCAAGGCTGTCTACAATCTTCAGCGAGATTATCGGGCCCAGATATTCCATGCCATAGTCTTCTTCGGTCGCCAATCTGGCACCATGAATCCTCGGGAAGCTCGCGGGACACGCCCGGATTTCTATCCCTTTTTCCTGTAGGGCATGTGCAATAGGAAGCAGGAGCTCATCGGCCCGGTCCCGATGGATGAGCAGGCTTTCCGCCGTGTTGCATGTGCCCAGCCTCTGGGTTTTGGCATTGACAACAATCTTCAGGGCCTTTCCGGAATCTGCATCCCGGTCTACATAGACATGGCAGTTGCCATCCAGATGCATGATAACCGGGACTTTTGCTTCCTTGTGGATTCGGGCAAGAAGCCCCTTTCCCCCCCTTGGAATGACCACATCTACGAGTTTGTCCATCTGGATCAGGATGCTCACAGCCTCGCGGTCGGCAGTGTGGACATACTGCAGCAGGTCGAGAGGCAGGCCTGCCTTTCCCAATGCAGCGCGCAGCCGCTCTGCAATGGCCATGTTGCTGTGCAGGGACTCGGAACCTCCGCGCAGAATGGCAGCGTTGCCCGATTTGACGCAGAGTCCGGCCGCATCAGCGGTAACATTGGGGCGGGACTCATAAATCATGACGATTACTCCGAGGGGCATGCGCATTTTCCCCACCTGGATGCCCGTTGGTCGATAGGCCAGTCCAGTGATTTCTCCTACAGGATCTGGCAGGCCGGCAATCTGTTCAAGACCTTCCGCCATTTTTTCGATGCGTGCCTCATCAAGCCGTAGACGGTCAATAAACGCTTCGTCCCGTCCACATTTCTGGGCCATACGCAGGTCCTTCCGGTTGGCACGCAGCAGGTCACCCGTATCCCGTCGCAGGAATTCTGCCATGTAATGCAGGGCCATGTTCTTGCCGTCAGGCGCAAGGCCCATAAGCCGGCGCTGGGCGTTTCTTGCCTTGGATCCGATGTGCTCCATTTCCCTGCCGAGATCTTCAGACACGCCCCTTCCCTCCCGTAAAGGTGATGATGCCACTGAAAATCTATTGTGCCGTCACTGGTGTCCGGCGGCAATGCACAGGGCAAGATCTTCAAGGGCTGGCCAGGCCGGGGCAGATTTGTGGCCCTTGATGCCGGCATCGATCTGCACGCAATCCCTGATACGTTCCCATAGGAATTCGGGGGGCAGGCGCTGGGCAGCGCTGGACAGCCAGCTACTGCGCGGAGGGAAAACACGTTCCTGTCGCGTCAGGCTCCCAGGGTTGCCATCCTGGAGCTTCAGCAGCAGTGTAAGGTCCCTATGCAGCACCCAGAGAACCAGAATGGGCTCGGTGTTGCCCTCACGTATACGCTGCAGGATGCGCAGTACCTGGGCTGTTTCTCCACGAAGAGCGGCATCTGCCAGATCAAAAATGCTGAACAGGCTGCTGTCTCCCAGAATTTCCCGGATTTCTTCCTGGCCGATGCGCTGCCCGGAATGAAACTGGACGAGCCGCTGTATGGCCTGCTGGCAGACGGAAAGCTGGCCTGTGCAGAGATCGGCGAGCATCCGGATGGCTTCCGGTCTGGTGTCAAGCCCGGCATCCTGCAGCCGCCGGGCTACCCACTTGGGCCATTCCTGGGCATTCGGTGGATAGGCGAAAAAAACTCCGGTTTCCTTATGCCGGTCCAGCGCCTGAAACCAGACACTTTTCTGCGTGCCGGCATCTGGGCGGGGGCCCAGCAGTAGAAGACGGGTGTCCTGGGGCGGACTGCCCAGCCAGTACTGTATCGCGGTACTGCCTTCCTTGCCGATTTTCAGGTTTTCAATGCGCAGGATCACTATCCTTGACCCGGAAAACAGGGGGATAGAATCACGCTCGGTTATCAGCACTTCCCATGGCTGGTCCTGCTGGTAGAGCCGCTGGCAGGTGGAAAATCCGGTTTTTTTCCAGGATTCGAGAAGAGCACGCTCAGCCTCGGCAAGAAGGAAAGCATCGTCTGAAAAAAGCGCGTAGACAGAGCCATTTGGTCTTCGGAGATGCTCCTGCCATTCCGTTTCCTTAAGCCGCATCAGGAATGCTGCCGCACCTGCGGAACGGAAAAAATTCGGTTGAGAATGCGGTTCGCCCCCTCCTTCAGAATTTGGCGCTGGTTATCCATCTGCTGTGCGGTGGTAGCCAGGGGATTGGCGCTGTTGTATGTGAAGCTGTGCTCGACAAACAGCGGCTGGGGAGGTAGCAGGAGGGTTCTGCCCCGTGTGACACTGACTGTGGCGCGGAGGGTATTGAGAAATTCCAGGGCTGCACCCGAAGACGGGCTGATGCTGGTGATGCGCTGGCTGATGCTGGCGCTGTCAATATGGATGACTGGGCCCTTAGTACTGGAGGTATTGCCATCCCGTTCCAGTTCCCGCCGCACGGCTTCAGCCAGGCTTCCTCCGGCCGGTCCACTCCCCTCGACCGTCGCCCCCTGCAGTAGAGTGGGGACGGTCGCGCCTTCCTCAAGATGGAAGCCGCAGCCGGGAAGTGTCAGACCCAGCAGAAAAATCGTGCAGAGGCGGAACAATCTGGACATTAGTTACCAGTAACCACGTTCACGAGGCGGCCAGGCACAACTATGACCCTGTGAATGGTCCTGCCCACCAGATGCTTTGCCATCTGCGGATGGGCGAGCACCAGGTGTTCCAGATCTTGCGGACTTGAACCTGCAGGGAAATCGATACGTTCACGCAGCTTTCCGTTGACCTGGATCACGAGATTTACCGTATCGCTGTACAGGGCTGCAGGATCGGCTGCAGGCCAGGGCGCAAACGCCAGAATTTCCGGCTCGCCCAACCGCTCCCAACAGGCCTCTGCGAGATGTGGGGCAAAAGGGGAAAGGAGCAGCACCAGTGTACGTAGCCCCTCGCCCAGCACGGCCTGGATATCTGCCGCAGGCTGGCCGCCAGTCCCGGCCCGGGAGAGAGTGTTGCCCAGTTCCATGCAGCTGGCAATTACCACGTTGAAATGGTGCCGCTCTTCCATGTTCTGGTTTACCCGCTCAATCGTCTGATGGATGGCGCGCCGTAGTTCCTGGGCCTCCACGGAGAGTTCCGTGGGCAGGGGAGGGACTGGTCCGGAGAAGTCATGGACCATCCTCCAGACCCGCTGGAGAAAGCGGTGTGCACCCTCCACAGCCTTGTCAGACCATTCGAGAGACTGTTCGGGGGGGGCGGCAAAGAGAATGAAGATGCGTGCCGTATCTGCGCCGAAATTATCTATCAGGGCTTGTGGATCGACGGTATTACCCTTTGACTTGCTCATTTTGGCACCCTCCTTCAGAACCATGCCCTGGGTCAGGAGGTGCCGGAACGGTTCATCGTGCTCTCCATCCCGGGGGAGCAGACCGGCATCGCGAAGCAGACGGTTAAAGAACCGTGCGTAAAGCAGATGCAGGACGGCATGCTCTATTCCGCCTACATACTGGTCTACAGGAAGCCATGCAGCGGCCCGTCCGTCCAGCATCTCTGGGGCATCCGGGCAGGCAAAGCGTGCGTAGTACCATGAGCTCTCCACAAAAGTGTCCATGGTATCGGTTTCCCTCCTCGCGGCCCTGCCGCAGCTGGGGCAGGGCACGTCCAGAAAGGAGGGATCGTCCAGCAGGGGGGAACGGGGGTCCTGGAGCCTGTAGTGGGTGGGTAGCCGTACGGGAAGGTTTTCCTCTGGTACGGGCACTATGCCGCAGTGGGAACAATGGATCATCGGGATAGGCGTGCCCCAGTAGCGCTGGCGCGATATTCCCCAGTCCCTGAGGCGGTAATTTATCGTTTGGTGTCCCAGTCCGCGGGACTGCAGTGCTGCCGTGATGGCACTCTTGGCCGTTTCACTTGGCATGCCGTCAAAGCTGCCGGAATGGATCAGTGTCCCGGTTCCGGTGAATGCCTGCTCCTGAGCCTCTGGACATCCTTCCTGGTTACCATCCTGGATGACGGTACGGATAGGCAGACCGTATTGGCAGGCAAATTCAAAGTCGCGCTGGTCATGGGCTGGAACACTCATGACGGCGCCTTCGCCATAGTTCATAAGGACGAAATTGGCAGCCCAGACCGGAAGGATTTCGCCGGTAATGGGGTGTCGAACAGAAATCCCAAGCGCTACGCCTTCCTTGGCCTGGGATTCGACGGTAGCTTCCGAGACAGCCGTATGTCTGCAGCGCTCAATGAAATCGGCCACATCGGCACGGTGTGCTGCAATACCTGCTGACAGCGGATGTTCTGGAGCCACAGCCAGATAGGTTACCCCCATCAGCGTATCGGGACGGGTGGTAAAGACCTTGACAACCCCTCCGCCACTGGCCAAGGGGAAATGGACTTCGGCACCCGCAGAACGTCCGATCCAGTTGCGCTGCATCGTGAGGACCTGTTCAGGCCACTGTCCCTTGAGCGCGTCCAGTCCTGCCAGCAATTCGTCAGTATAGGCAGTGATGCGGAGAAACCACTGCCGGATTTCCCTGCGCTCCACGAGGGCACCGGAACGCCATCCTCTTCCATCCACGACCTGCTCATTCGCGAGTACTGTCTGGTCAACCGGGTCCCAGTTGACAGTCCCAGATGTCTGGTAGACGAGCCCCTTTTCCCAGAGTTTCAGAAAAAGCCACTGTTCCCACCTGTAATATTCTGGGGTACAGGTTGCTATTTCCCTAGACCAGTCGTAGGAAAACCCCAGGCGGCGAAGTTGTCCGCGCATATGGTCGATGTTGGAAAATGTCCAGGCAGCAGGCGCCGTGCCATTTTTGAGTGCCGCATTTTCAGCGGGCAGGCCAAAGGCATCCCAGCCCATGGGATGGAGAACAGCCTTGCCACGCATGCGCTGGTACCGGGCAATGGCATCTACAATTGTGTAGTTGCGGACATGCCCCATGTGGAGCTGCCCGGAAGGATATGGGAACATGGCCAGCACATAGAATTTTTCCTTGTCAGGCAAGGCGGGGGAGAAGAAGACCCTGTTTTCCTCCCAGCGCTTCTGGATGGCAGGTTCAAGTTTCCCGGGTTCGTATGCGGTAGCTGTCATGATCGTGTTTTTTCTTTTCTCGTAGATGATGTGGCATCAGGTCTTGGCCGGTAGAGAATCAGGATGCGCCCTACGCGGCCAACGATCTCGGCTCCAGATCCGGAGAGGGAAGCAATACAGGATTCACGCTCGTCCTTCTCAAGGGCAGGAAGACGCAGTTTTATGAGTTCGTGGTCGGTCAGGGCCCGATCCAGTTCGGCCAGAACAGATTCGGTTACGCCTCTGGCTCCAACTGTGATGGTTGGCTTGAGGCTGTGGGCGCGGGCGCGGAGTGCCTGTCTGGCTTTGCTTTCCAGCATGGTATGCTCTGGATTCGGGATGGAAGGAGAAAGTGTACGTTCCAGGGGACACCGGGTCAAAAGGGGGGGTGTTGTGGCACGCAGTAAATCAAGTGGACGCTGGTTACGCGAACATTTTCAGGATCCATATGTTCAGCGCGCGGCCAAGGAAGGATATCGGTCACGTGCCAGCTATAAGCTTCTGGAAATTCAGGAAAAAGATCGCATCCTGCATCGTGGTATGCGCGTTCTGGATCTCGGCGCCGCGCCCGGGGGGTGGACGCAGGTGGCGGCGGCCTGTCTTGGGCCGCAAGGCAGGATTGTTGCTGTAGACAGGCTTCCCATGGACCCGGTTGCCAGCGCAACGGTCATCTGTGGAGACATTAATGATCCTGGGGTAATTGCCCAGTGCCAGGAGACTCTGGGAGGTGGGGTGGACCTGATTCTAAGTGACATGGCTCCTAACATGTCCGGTATTGCCAGTGTTGATCAGGCCCGTGCCATGGCTCTGTGCGAACTGGCCCTGGATCTGGCCCAGGACTGGCTGCTTCCGGGAGGCGCCCTGCTTATGAAGGTTTTCATGGGTGCAGGCGCGGAAGATTTGCGCCGCCAGATTAAAAATTCCTTCAAAAAAATCGTAGTCCGTAAGCCGGAAGCATCCCGCGCCCGATCGACAGAACAGTACTGGCTTGCCATGGAATTTAAGCCAGATCCGCTGCGTGAAGAGGAGCTGGACAGTTCATCAGCGGCTGATTAGAATCACCAATCCTGCGCGGTTAGCTCAGCTGGATAGAGCGTTGGCCTCCGAAGCCAAAGGCCAGAGGTTCGAATCCTCTACCGCGCGCCACAAAATAAGGGGCCTGGGCGAAAGTTCAGGCTTTTTTATTTGGACCACTTGAATTTTCTGGACAATCTGTCGTAAGCGCGTGTCCGGAGGTGTCCGGGTATGGCACGTTTCTGCGAACAGCGGGACCGGCTCTGGTTTGCGGCTTCCTGTGCCTTCGGGCGATAGACGCTATCTTCGAAGACCTGCACGCCATGGTTCTCTGTATCCAGCAGCATGGGCGCCGCCGGTTATTGCGGGGATAACGCGGCCTGCGAAGGCTTCTCCGGCATGCCCGGGCGGGAACGGGTCAGCCGGCGGCGCTACCGTACGATGGCAGAAGCCAGATCTGGTCTGTTCCAGTGTATTGGGGCTTTCACTATCCTCGCATGCAGAAAATACCCAACAGGCAGGACCAGAAAATGCCTGAACCCAACCGTCTGCGAAAATGGGGTAAAACCCCTAGATTGCCTGCAGCTCTGAGCTTCGCACTTTGCCTGTCGCAGGCTGTCTATCCTGCTTCCCCATGGGTATCATCCTTAACGGCAAACCGCGCCGCCACGGCCTCCCGGTCGAACCGCAGGATGGCGGTCACACGCCCGTCCCCGTCTACCTGCGTACTCCAGATGTCCAGCAGCCTCCTTGCTTCCTCAAGGGCACGCTTCTGCTGGTCCGGGTCCCATCTTTCCCTTTCCACAGCCTCGCGTTCCCGTGCAATCTCGCCAGCCAGGATACTCTCTTTCACAGTCTGGAAGTCTTCAGGATCAATATACGGCCATGTGCAAGTTGAGGCTGGAAGCCTTCGCTCGCACCAAAACAGACAATCTTCCTTTTTGTGCAAAGTGTGGTCGTAAGCCCACTTGATTTTTCATGGCCCCTATTTAAAATGAGCATGTGCTGAACATGCGCATTAAGGGGGGGGCGTGGCAACATCTAATGAACGTATTCCGGTCCTGGTGACTTCACAGGAGAAGGCGCTGATCGCCAGGATGGCCAAGGACGCCCATATGTCGATGGGTGAGTTTCTGCGCCGCGCCGCCTCGTCGTTCCGCCCGGGCGAGGATGAGAAGATACTGGAGGGGATGATTGACCAGATGTTGAAGACATCGGCCCGGACGAGCGCTGCCATTGACGACACCCTGTCTTTTGTAGAGGCCTCAAACAAACGTATTGCGGCCATGGAATCCAGGCGGATGTACTGATGGCAATTACGGACAAGATGTGGGATGCGTTAACCACCGTCATCAAAATGAATGACAAGGTTGAGGGCTTGGCCGGCACAGTAAAGTCGCAGCAGGAAAAGATCGAGAATCTAACGGGGCGGGTAATTCGCCTGGAAACGGCGCTGGAAATTGCCTTGTCACGTCCGGTGACCACAAGGACTGATGCGGCTCAACTGGAGCTCAAAGACTAAGCACGTTGCGCTTGTCTACCATCCAGCGAGAGGGTGCAACCAGATGCGTGAAGTGGACCCCATCCCCTGGACAGAATCTCCCGATCCTTATTGATCCGGCCAGATTTATCCGTGAATCACGCAGCATATTTCA
>JAKARO010000015.1:40441-42411 GCA_021821885.1 Pseudomonadota bacterium | reverse complement strand
AGGGAATGGTTCCTCCGACCACGGGATGCAGGCGGACTATGGGCACGTACGCCGGTTCCAGAAGCCAGTGAATCTGGACATCCGGCCGGAAAGCCTGCAGGTCCGTCAGTGCAGGAAGAGTGTGGAGCACATCCCCCAGGGAAGTCAGGCGCACAAGCAGCAGTTTCATGGTGACCGGTCATCCCGCTCCTGCATTTCCAGGGCCATGGCGTATTTCATGAAGGCTCCAAGGGCAGCCGTCCAGGCAATGGCAGCCCCGGCCACCCCATCCAGGACGCCAAGGCGCCAGACATAGGACCGCCAGAATGCCGCCACGGCATGGCCCATGGGCATGTATCCACGGACCGTCCGGCCCCGCTGCCGGAGCTTCCAGGCACCGAGTCTGGAATACAGGGCCGTCTTCTCCAGCAGATGTGCATAGGAAGAATAGGAATAGTGCTCCAGAGCCACGGGGAGAATTTTTCCTGTGGCACCGGTGGTACGCCAGGATTCATGTACCGTTTCCGACGGCAGATAATGACCCTGGCTCCGGTCAAAAAGCCGTATTACCTCATCATGGCGCCAGTCCCCAAAGCGGATCGGCTTCCCCTGGAAGTAGCTGCACCTTCGCAGGCGGTAGGCCGGTCTGGGCCGTTCCGCGGCAAGGATTTCCTGAATTGCTGCGGTCGCCCCCGTGCGCAGCACTTCATCGGCATCCATCATGAGGATCCAGTCATGGGTGGCCGCCTCCACCGCAAACTGGCGCTGTGCGGCAAACCCCGGCCACGGATGGACGATAACACGGGCCCCGGATTCACGGGCTACCTCTGCGGTCCGGTCCCTGGAACCGCCATCCACGACCACAATTTCATCGGCAATAGCCCGGACACTCTCCAGGGAGCGCCCCAGGATGCCTGCTGCATCCTGGGCGATATAGACCACAGACAGGGGACGCTGCTTCAGGACAGGTTCCTCCCGTCTCTGGCCAGGAGTGGCAAGCCTGCCATCAGCGCAATGGTCACAGCATCGGCATAGCCCCAGCTGATTGAATCAAAAAGTCCGCCGAGAATATAAATTGCCACATAGACCAGGGCAAACCACCCTTGGGGGGTAAACCGCGCCCCCCACGCTTCCCTGGAGATTGCCAGGACTACCCAGAGAAACAGGCCCAGTCCCACTACCCCGAGACTTGCTGCCTCAGAGATAAAGCTGTTCGCAGCCGTATTCATCACAAACCCGGGTGTTGCCGGAATGACATGTTCTGCCTGGATTTTCAGAATTGCGCCGTAAAAATCCCCCGTGCCAACTCCTATCAGGGGATGGGCCAGGAAAAGGACCACCCCCCCCCACATGGCCACCAGGCGAATTCCCCAGCTCGAATGCACTTCCCTCTGGTCCGGAGAAAAATGGACCAGCTGGTGGATGCCAAGCAGGAAATGCGTCCAGATTTCCGGGATCAGGAACAGCGCCAGGACCGATCCAACTCCGGCAATGGAAACAAACACCCGCCAGCGGCCGGGATACAGCAGAAACAGTGCTACGGGAGCCAGGACCACCAGAAGGAGCTGTCCGGACCGGGCAGGAGTCAGGGCGAGCTGGATACAGAGCAGCACAATCAGCAGAAGGTTGAGCCAGCGTGGGAAATTCCACCCGGTTTTCTGGTCATAGATCAGCCACAGCACGGCGTGGGCAATCACCAGAGAAAGGAAAATATGGTCACAGAATCCCGTGAAGGGAATATTGTCCACATTGTTCCAGGGCAGTATTTTCCAGGTCATCAGAAATGCCAGCGCTTCATTGAGCAGCACCCCCGAGAGAAACCAGCGGATGGTCCATTTCACCCAGCGCTGTGTCCATGGGAGGGTGGCCCCCATATACGCGAACACCGCATCCAGTGTCGCAATGGTCACTTTCTGTCCAAAATGCCTGTCTGTAGTCCACAGCAGCCCCAAAACCGTCCAGAAAACGAGCAGGGCCCAAGGGAGTGCCCA
>JAKARO010000015.1:0-40341 GCA_021821885.1 Pseudomonadota bacterium | reverse complement strand
TGGCCCCCATATACGCGAACACCGCATCCAGTGTCGCAATGGTCACTTTCTGTCCAAAATGCCTGTCTGTAGTCCACAGCAGCCCCAAAACCGTCCAGAAAACGAGCAGGGCCCAAGGGAGTGCCCATAGGCGGGATTTCACCGCACGCCAGTTCCTCCAGTATCCGCTGAGCGCATAAAGCAGAATCAGCAGCCCCATGGCAATGCCCGATCCGGCTGTACTGAGCGGAAAGAAAAACAGGGGCAGGGCATAGGCACTGAACAGGAGACCATCCGGAATGGGGTTTTTCATGGGAGACCATTTCCTTCAGGGGCCATGGGGCAGAAGCTCCTCAATTTTGGCCATGACCGTTTCCGTATCCGGGGACAGACAGATCCGGACATAGGGTACCTTATGGAACGCTTCCGGCATAAACAGGTTAAAAATCGCCAGAGTGGGGATGCCCAGTGCAACGGCCATATGGTAAGGACCGGAATCGCCAGAGATAAAAAGATGGCAGTGTGAAATGATTCCTGCAAGCGTATTGAGACTGCCCGTACCGGAAAGATCAAAAATCCCTGAAACATCCCCCCACCGCTCGGCAGCTCCCAGTATGAACTCCCTGTTTATCTGCTGTTCATTGGCAGCCCCAGTGAGCAGCAGGGTGAAGGGATGCGTCTGCCGAAATTTTCCCAATGCATCCACGAGCATATTTATGTCCGGGCGCCGTTCATGGGCATCCGGCGTTCCGCATCCGATATTCAGCCCAATCCGCAAATTACCGGAAATTTTCTTCCCCGGACCCGACTGCCAGGCCTGCCCTTCCCCGCCCACCTGCAGAACGATGGGCTGCCCATTCCGTTCCAGCCCCAGTGCGGCCAGAGCCGCAAAATCCCGGCAGGTGTAGTCCATTGGCTCTGGCAGTGACCTTTCCCTGGCATAGCGCCGGAGGCTGGGACCCGCAAAGTCATAGAGCTTCCCCCGGCCCGGGACCTCAGCAACGCCAACGGTGACTGAACCGGAACTACGGGAACGCAGATAGCGGCTGACGATTGTGCTCTCAAGGCCATGGGGCTCATGGTCGATGATGAGTTCCGGCCGGATTCGCCCGGCAATTTCTCCAAGTGCGGCAAATATTTTTTTCCATTCTCCGGGACCAACCCCGCGCATCCCGGCAAATTTTCCTTCCCGCAGGGGGATAAAATGGGCGCTTTCCAGCAGAAAATGGTCCCGGACCAGTTCCTCGCTGGGATACCCCGGCCACCGGGTCAGAAAAAGAAGATGCAGCCGGGCTTCCGGCCAGCGCCGGTGCAGTACGGCCCAGGCCGCGGAACTGCGCAGAATGTCGCCCACGCCCGCGCTGTGGGATTTCACGAGAAGAATATTCCGGGGATTCTCCCGTGTGGGGTCAAACCGTTTCATGGGCCAGGATCATTTAGCATTGCCAGAAACTGGCCGGCCACCTGCCGGGCCTCAAAATGGCGGACTTCCTCAATCCCGGTGCAGCCCAGGGCCTGCCGGAGCCCTGCATCACCCGCCAGATGTTGCAGGGCTCCTGTCCAGGCCGGGATATCACCAGGCGGCAGCAGGATTCCGGAACGGCCAGGAGCGAACGTTTCAGGGATCCCTCCCAGGTCCGAGCCCAGAACGGGTGTACCGCAGGCCTGGGCCTCCACGCAGACCCGCCCGAACGTATCGGGCTCTATGGAGGGAAGCGCCAGCACATCCATTGCGCTGTACCAGGGTGCGGGGTCCTCCTGCCAGCCGGCCAGCCAGTGCCAGGCGCGGTTCCCGAGACGCTGGCGGAATGTTTCCTCATGGGGACCACCCCCCAGCCAGAGGGCATGGACGCGCGGATCCCGGGCATGTGCCGCATCCACGGCGTCGGCCAGGGCAAAAATTCCCTTCCCGCGGTGCCACGCCCCGACATATCCGGCCAGGAATGCATCCTCCGGAATGCCCAGCTGGCTCCGGAGTTTCCTTCTGGCCTCGGGATCGCGGACAAAATTCCCGGAAATCAGTGGATTGGGCAGATATTCCACCCGCCCGGCGGGAAGTCCCTGCTCCACCAGCCGGCGCTGCAGGTACCGGGATATGGCAACAAGCCTCAGAGGCCAGCGGGAAAGCAGCCAGCGCGTGGCGGGACGCAGGCGCAGGTCCATGTGCCGGAACAGGACCAGAGGATGGCCATGCAGGCGCGCCAGCAGCGCCAGGGGCCAATACTCCTTGCTGAAACTTCCGACAACAGCATCTGGCCGGGTCACCCTCAGCGCACGGTCCAGGGCACGGAGTCCTCCTGGATCGGCACTGTTATGGAAAATCCCACCCTGCAGTTTCACCGGGGTACCCGACAGGGCACCGGCGATCCGCCCTCCGGGATGGACCAGGGCATGGGTTTCGACGCCAGCCGATGCCAGCGCCTGGAGCATGGTCACCATATGGGTTTCCGTCCCTCCACCACCGGGATTGGTGCCCACCCAAAGGATACGCCGTATCTTCCCGGCTCCGGATCCGGACAGCGGCTTCACGGCCATGGCAACGCCCGCTCCACGGGGGCGTCCTGTTCAGTGCCGCCGGTCTTCATAGCCCGTCAGGATCTGGAGGGGAAACATGTGTGGACCATGGTGGCCCCCGATCGCCACCCGTGGAAGAAGCCAGGGATCGTCTCCCACCCGGGCGCGCCCGCGGTGGACGGTCACAGCCGAGGCAAACCCCATTTCGCGCACGGCATCCCGCTCCCGCTCTCCGGCCGCTCCATACGGATAGCAGAACTGCGGGACCCCGGCTCCCAGCAGGTCTTCCAGCATCTGGCGACCTGCCGAGATTTCCTCGCGCATGGCCGGCTCCGGCAGTTCCGTCAGCCGGGCATGGCTCCGGGTATGGGCGCCGATTTCCATCCCGCCCTGGCGCCAGGCACGCAGGCCACCGGCATCCATGAGAGGCTTGCGTACCCCCAGAGCCTCCGCATCCCAGTGGTTATGGTGCCCGATTTCGCCTGCCACCACATAACAGGTGGCTGAAAACCCCAGATCCGCCAGCACCGGCAGGGCATTTTCCAGATTGTCCCGGTAGCCGTCATCAAAGGTGATGACGGCTACCCGTCCAGAACGTTCGCCACGCAGGTAGGGCAGGGCCGCCGTCATGGAGAGCCCCTGGTAGCCCAGCCACCGGAGAAGGTGCATCTGGTGCAGAAAACGGCCAGGTTTCACGTACAGCCCCCGTAGCCGCACCCCGCGCGGGGGCGCATCAATATTGTGGTACATGAGAATCGGCACGGGGCTCATCCGCGCGGCTCTCCCCGGTTCCAGTCCCGGATCACATAGGTGGTCTTGCCCTGCCCCTCGAAATAGATGCGGGCCAGCATCTCGCCCAGAATTCCGGTGCTGAGGAACTGCAGCCCCCCCAGAAAAAACAGCACACCGGCAATCAGCATGGGGCGTCCCGAAATTGGCACCCCATTCACAAACTTGTCTATGGCCAGATAGATGAGCATGGCCGACCCGAGCGACAGGGAAACCAGGCCAGTAACACCAAAGAAATGCATCGGCCGCTGGCTGAATCCGAGGAAAAACTTTACGAAAAGCAGGTCAACCAGTACGCGGAAGGTGCGCGAAATTCCATACTTGCTCTTTCCGGCATGCCGGGCATGGTGCCGGACCGGGATTTCAACGATGCGGTCCGTATAGGTCAGGGTCGACAGCCAGACCGGAATAAAACGGTGCATTTCCCCATAGAGACGCACACCTTTCAGGACCTGGGCACGGTAGGCCTTCAGGGTGCAGCCATAGTCGTGCAGCCGGACTCCGGTCAGGTGCCGGATCAGGCGGTTGGCAATCCACGAGGGAATCTTGCGCAGGAAAAGGCCATCCCGGCGATTTTGCCGCCAGCCGGCTACCACATCGAGATTCTCCGCCAGTAGCCAGCGGGCCAGGGGAAGAATGTCGGCCGGATCATTCTGCAGGTCCGCGTCCAGGGTAACGATGACCTCCCCGCTGGCGGCATCAATGCCGGCCTGCATGGCAGCCGTCTGGCCGAAATTGCGCTGCAGGTGGAGGACCTGGAGCACATCCGGCCATTCGGCTACCGCCCGGTCGAGGGCAGCGGCGCTACCGTCCCGGCTCCCGTCATCGACAATCAGGACTTCGGCATCCTCCCCTTCGAGGGCGGCCCGGAGGGCATCCAGCAGGGGACGCACATTGTCCACCTCATTGTAGAGGGGAATAACTATGGAATACTGCGGCATGCAGGGTTCCAGGCGGTCAGGAATGCGCGGGCCGCGGCCCGGGGATCGGGGGACTCCAGAAGGCCCGAGAGGACAGCTATCCCCCGGGCTCCGGCCGCGCGGGCCGCGGCGGCCCGTTCGGGTACCAGTCCCCCAAGTGCCAGTACGGGCAGGGGCGATTCCGCCACAAGGGCCGCGAAACGTTCGGCTCCGAGCGCCGGAACATCCGGGTGCGTCGCCGTAGGAAACAGCGGGGAGAGGAAGGCGTATCTGGCCCCGTGGCGTGCCGCCAGCTCCAGGGCTTCCGCACTGTGGCACGAAACCCCAAAGGGCCCGGCGGGAATTTCCCCGGCGCGCAGCTGGGCTTCCGTAAGATGCCGCCCCGTAACGGGCCAGGAGGGAATGGGAGAAGGGTGGTTCAGGAAAACCTGGACTCCCCCGGCCCGGGCGTTCTCCAGCCATTCTGGCAGAACCTTCCCGATATCCGGGGCCAGATCCGTCCGGCAGCGCAGGACCATGGCCCGCAGGCCGGCGTCCCGCACCGCATCCAGGTCCCGGAAAAAGCCGCCCGGCTTCGCCCGCGACGGATCGGCGATGAGCCAGACCGGAGGCTGTGGCAGGGTTTCGGACAGGAGGTCAGCCACCATGGGCCGGTTGG
This sequence comes from Pseudomonadota bacterium, assembly GCA_021821885.1. Classification (GTDB taxonomy): domain Bacteria; phylum Pseudomonadota; class Gammaproteobacteria; order Acidithiobacillales; family Acidithiobacillaceae; genus Igneacidithiobacillus. The sequence goes on along the minus strand of JAKARO010000015.1, from coordinate 35,481 downwards.
CGGGCAGACCTTTCAGGGCCGGAATTTCCCAGGGCGACCACCACCCCAATTCCTGTCCCTCCTGGCCTTCGGGTTCCCCCTCCCACTGGTCAACGGCATAAAAATGCAGCCGGACCATGCGTTCCGGATAGGCATGTTCCAGAACCCGCAGGGGATGGAAGTGCCGCACGCGGATCCCCAGTTCCTCCTTGAGCTCCCTCTGCAGGGCATGCCCGGGCGTTTCCCCGGGCTCGACCTTGCCCCCCGGAAATTCCCAGTAGCCTGGCCATGGCCGGCCTTCCGGGCGGAGGTCCAGCAGTACCCGGCCGTCCGGACGGCGGAGAATGCCCGTAGCAACGGGAACGACCTGCATCAGGACCCTAGCTCCGGTATTCGGCGTTGATGCGCACGTATTCGTGGGAAAGGTCGCAGGTCCAGATCTCCTCTTCTGCCGTCCCGCGTCCGAGGTCCACGTGAACCGGGATTTCCTCCCTGGCCATGACCGCCTGTCCGGCTGCTTCGGTATAGGCAGGGTCGCGGGCACCCTGGCGTACGATGCACAGTCCGCCAAGCGAGATCTGTACCTGGCGCACGTCCAGGTCTTCCACCCCCGCCGAGCCGATTGCGGCCAGCAGGCGCCCCCAGTTGGGATCGGAGGCAAAAAAGGCCGTTTTGATCAGGGGACTGTGCGCCATCCGGTAGGCTACCTGCAGACATTCCGCCGGATTTTTTCCTCCGCTGACCCGGACTGGAATGAACTTGGTTGCGCCTTCCCCGTCGCGGACGATAGCCTGGGCCAGCGCCAGCGCCACTTCCTGCACCGCTTCCCGCAGCCGCCCAAAACCGGCGCTGCCGGACTCCACCGGCCCATTCCCGGCCTGGCCCGTGGCCATGAGGATACAGGCATCGTTGGTGGACATGTCCCCGTCCACGGTAATGCGGTTGAAAGAGGCGTCCACTGCCCGGTGGAGCAGCTCGTCCAGGGCAGCTTTCTCCACGGCGGCGTCCGTGGCAATGAAAGCGAGCATGGTCGCCATGTCTGGCCGGATCATTCCGGATCCCTTGGCCATGCCGGTCACCGTGACAGGCCGGCCGTCCACTTCAACCTGCCGGGAAAAGGCCTTGGCAACCGTATCGGTGGTCAGGATCGCCTGGGCAGCCCCGTTCCACCCGTTCCTGTCCAGGGCCGGCACGCAGCCGGGCAGGGCCCCGCGTATCCGTGCCGCGAGGTCCACTGGCTCGCCGATCACTCCGGTCGAAAAGGGCAGCACCTGCCCGGAAGTGCAGCCCAGGGCCAGGGCCACCGCCTCGCAGCTTTCCTGCGCGCTGCGCAGACCGGTTTCACCGGTCCCGGCATTCGCATTGCCGGTATTGATGACCAGGGCACGTATTTCCCTGCCGGCTGCCAGATGGGCTTCCGCCACCAGTACCGGGGCCGCGCGGAAACGGTTGCGGGTAAACACTCCCGCCACGCGGGTTCCCGGATCCAGGTGGATCAGGGTCAGGTCGCGCCTTCCGGCATACCGGATCCCTGCCTCGGCAGTTGCAAGGCGTACCCCCGAAACAGGCAGCAGGTCACGGGGAGCGGACAGGCCTACGGGCATGGAACCTCCCTAATCCAGATGTCCACAGCAGTGCTTGTATTTTTTTCCGGAACCGCAGGGGCAGGACTGGTTCCGTCCGACCTTGCCAGACTGTGCCGACAGGGAAAGCGCGGCACCGGCGGATGCTCCGGTCATGGCCAGCAGATCCATCTCTCCGCTGTCGCCCGCATCCCCGGCGAAGCCGGGATGGGAAAACTGCAGCCCCTGGGTGACACTGGGCGCGAAAAGGCTTTCCCACTCCTGTCCTTCCATTTCCGGGACCGCACTGACCTGCACATGCGACAGGGTGCTGACAATTTCTTCCCGGATTCTGGCAAGCATGGCGTTAAACAGTTCCAGGGATTCCCGCTTGTATTCCTGCTTGGGATTTTTCTGGGCATATCCCCGCAGATGGATGCCTTCCCGCAGGTGGTCCATGCTGGCCAGATGGTCTTTCCACTGGGTGTCCAGCACCTGCAGGGTAACGCTCTTTTCCAGATGGCGGGCCATCTCGGCCCCCAGCTGGGCTTCCTTTTCGGCAAGATCCGCATGCACCTGTTCCAGTATCCGCCCAAGCATCTGGCTGTGGCTGAGCCGGGGCTCCGCGGCCAGCCATTCCCGTACCGGGAAGTGCCGAGCAAAAACCCGCTCCAAGGCCAGTTCCAGGCCTTCCAGGTCCCACTGCTCTTCCATGACCCCTTCCGGGGCATGGTCCCGGAGGATGTCCGCCAGCGCATCTTCCCGCAGGCTGGCAATCTCGCTGCTGAGATCCTCGCTGTCCATAAAGGCGTTGCGCTGGGCATAGATGATCTGGCGCTGCTCGTTCGCGACATCGTCGTATTCCAGCAGCTGCTTGCGGATGTCGAAATTGCGGGCTTCCACCTTGCGCTGGGCATTCTCGATGGAGCGGGTGACCCAGGGATGCTCGATAGCCTCACCCGGCTTCATGCCCAGTTTCTGCATGAGGGTCCCGAGACGCTCACTGCCGAAAATGCGCATCAGGGGATCATCCAGGGAGAGGTAGAAACGGCTGCTGCCGGGATCGCCCTGGCGGCCGGCGCGACCGCGGAGCTGATTGTCCACCCGGCGCGACTCGTGACGTTCGGTACCGATGATGTGCAGACCACCGTCCTTAAGGACGCGGTCATGGAGCGCCTGCCAGCCATTTTTCAGCGCGAGAACTTTTACCTCACGGGCTTCCGGATCCGGGTCCCCGCGATCCTGCACCATTTCGGTCTCGTGTTCCACATTCCCGCCCAGCACAATGTCTGTTCCCCGGCCGGCCATATTGGTGGCAATGGTCACGGTGCCCGGCTTCCCGGCCTGGGCAATGATTTCCGCCTCCTGCTCATGGTGCTTGGCATTGAGTACCTGGTGGGGTACGCGCAGCTGGCGGAGGCGCCCGGACAGGTATTCGTTGTGCTCAATGGATGTGGTACCCACCAGCACCGGCTGTCCCCGGCCAAGGCAGTCCCGGATATCGGCGATGATCGCGTCCCACTTCTCTTCGGCAGTCCGGTAGATAAGATCCGGCAGGTCTTTCCGCTGGATGGGGCGGTGGGTGGGAATAACCACCACTTCGAGGCCATAGATCTGGTTGAGCTCATAGGCCTCGGTATCGGCCGTGCCCGTCATGCCGGCAAGCTTGCGATACATGCGGAAATAGTTCTGGAACGTAATGGAGGCCAGTGTCTGGTTCTCATTCTGCACCTGGACCCCTTCCTTGGCCTCCACCGCCTGGTGCAGGCCGTCCGACCAGCGCCGGCCGGTCATCATGCGGCCCGTAAATTCGTCAATGATGCAGACTTCGCCATCCCGGACGATGTAGTCCGTTTCCCGCCGGTAGATCACATGGGCCCGCAGGGCCTGGTTCAGATGATGGACCAGGGTTACGTTCTGGATGTCGTAGAGGTTGCCTTCCCGGAGCAGGCCGCTTTCCCGCATGAGACGCTCACCCTTTTCGATTCCTTCCTCGGTAAGCAGCACCTGGCGGGCTTTTTCGTCGACCGTATAGTCCTGTTCCACGACAAATTCGTGCGCCAGCCGGTCTATCCGGTGGTACAGGTCCGTGTTTTCCTCGGTCGGGCCACTGATGATGAGCGGGGTCCGGGCCTCATCGATCAGGATGGAGTCCACCTCGTCAATAATCGCGTAGTGGAGTCCCCGCTGCACCCGTTCCACCGGTGCAAACGCCATGTTGTCCCGCAGGTAGTCGAAACCGAACTCATTGTTGGTTCCATAGGTGATGTCCGCGGCATAGGATTCCCGCCGTTCCTCGGTGGGGAGACTGGAGAGGATCGTGCCCACCGTGAGGCCAAGAAAACGGTGGATGCGCCCCATCCATTCGGCATCCCGGGCCGCCAGGTAGTCATTGACGGTCACCACGTGCACGCCCCGGCCTTCCAGGGCATTCAGGTAGGCCGGGAGAGTCGCCACCAGGGTTTTTCCTTCCCCGGTACGCATCTCGGCGATCCGGCCATGATGCAGCATGTAGCCGCCAATCAGCTGGACATCGTAGTGGCGCATGCCCATGACCCGCCCGGCCGCCTCCCGGACCGTGGCAAAGGCCTCGGGAAGGAGGGCATCCAGGCTTTCTCCCGCAGCGAGACGCCCGCGGAACCGGACCGTCTGTCCGGCCAGTTCCGCGTCGTCCATTTCCCGGAAACGCTCCTGCAGGGCATTGATCTGCCCTACCACACTCCGGGCTTTCCTGATCAGGCGGTCATTGCGACTGCCCACCACATGACGGATGATACTTCCCAACATGAGTGACAAAACCTAGCCAAAAAATATGCCGGAGAGTAACACGAAAGCCCATGGAGGATAAACGCCATTCCAGACCCCGCCCGCTGGGACAGCAGCCAGGCCCGATACTGGGCAGGATCTACCGCCAGGGACTGGACCTGCAGGCACGCCAGCACGAGTGGAACCGGCTGCTGGCGCTTGAGGCGCAGGACCGCACATGGCTTCTTGGCTGGCGGGGTGGAACACTCCAGGTGCTCTGCCAGAGCGGCGCATGGCTCGCCTGGCTGCGGCGGAATGAAAAAAAGATCCTGAAGCAGTGGAATGCACGTTTCCCGGGCGAAGAAGCCCGGCAGGTGGCCGGGAGCGTCCGCCCCTGGCCGGATTTTCCGGCCCGGAAACCTGCGCTGCGGTCCCGCCCGCCTCTCCAGGGACCGGCTCCGGCGGAGCTGCGTTCCCTGATGGCAGACTGCGGCGAACCGCTGCGCAGCGCAATCGCGCGGCTGGTGGAAACGCTCGATCAGGCCGGCGCGGCGGCCAGCGATTCCACAAAAGAAAAGGGAGCCCGCTCTTCGGAGGGATAATCCACGAATTCCCAGGCATCCTCCTGCTGCAGGAGAGCCCGGAGGAGCTGGTTATTGAGGGCATGGCCCGCCTTGTGGCCGGAAAAATGCCCCAGCAGGGGATGGCCCAGCAGGTAGAGGTCCCCGATGGAATCCAGAACCTTGTGGCGGACAAATTCGTTGGTATACCGCAGGCCTTCCTCATTGAGGACACGGTAGTCGTCCACGACAATGGCATTGTCGAGGTTGCCACCCAGGGCCAGGCCCATGCGCCGCAGGGTTTCCACCTCGCGCATGAAACCAAAGGTGCGGGCCCGGGAAACTTCCTTCAGGTAGGAAGTGCGGGCAAAATCCACCGTCACTTCCTGTCCGCCATTGCGGACGACGGGATGGTCGAAATCAATGGTAAAACTGACCTTGAAACCATCAAAGGGATCCAGCCGCACCCAGCGGTCGCCATCCTCGGCATGCAGGCTCCGCAGGATGCGGATAAAGCGCTTGGGCGCTCCCTGCTCTTCAATGCCGGCGCACTGGATCAGAAAGACGAAGGGAGCCGCACTCCCGTCCATGATCGGCACCTCGGGACCGTCCAGGTCCACATAGACGTTGTCGATACCGAGCCCGGCAAGGGCGGACATGAGATGCTCGATGGTGCCGACACGAACCCCACCCTCGCCAATATTGGTGGAAAGCCGGGTGTCCACTACATGCAGGGGATCGGCCCGGACGTAGGCATCGCCCTCAAGATCACTGCGGTGAAAAACAATCCCCGTATTCACCGGAGCCGGCCGCAGGCCGATATATACCTTCCGGCCGCTGTGGAGACCTATCCCCGTGCCCCAGATCATGTTTTTCAGTGTACGTTGACGGATCATCTCCCCACGCGGTCATGACGACCGCCCTCCCTGGCCGCTCCCTGCACTCTCTGTATCCTACTTTACAACGCCTGTTGTCAATATACAACTGGAAATGCCTGCCAGTTTAGCCGCTGCCCGCCCGGCTGGCAAACCTTCCGTCCCCGCCCACTCCTTTTGATGTTCGGTGTATAATAGAAAATCGGGCGCAGCGGCGCCGGAATGATTTGCCCAACATGATCAAGGAATTGCACATGGCGACGCCCAGCAACAAGAAAACCCTGATGACCCTGTACTCCGCAGCGGACTGCGTTTACGCCCACCGGGTCCGCTTTGTTCTCGAAGAAAAGGCCATGGAATACCAGACTGTCAACGTGGATTTTTCCAACCGGCCCGAGGACCTGGCAGACCTCAATCCCTACAGCGAGGTTCCAGTTCTGGTAGACCGGGAGCTCGCCCTGCACGAGTCGGTACTCATCATGGAGTACCTGGATGAGCGCTTTCCCCACCCCCCGCTCATTCCCGTCGACCCCATTTCCAGGGCGCGAGTGCGACTGGGGCTCCACCGCTTCGACCGCGACTGGTTTGATATCCTGTTCCGGCCCGGCCATGGCGAGACCGAAAAGCAGCGGGCCCGGGACGAGCTGCGCAGCACCCTTTCCACGCTGAGCAGCCTCTTCACCCGCCAGCGTTTCCTCTTTGGTGATGAGCTGTCCATCGCCGACTGCGCCCTGGCCCCTCTCCTCTGGCGTCTTCCGGTCCTTGGTGTTGAACTCCCAAAAGGCGCAAAAGCCACCCTCGACTATATGGACCAGATTTTCGGCATGGAGAGCTTCCGGCGTAGCCTGACTCCGGCAGAAAAGGCCATGCGCTAGAATGCCCCCGGAGCTGTCCGGCCTGAAAAACCTTGCGGAGGGACTTTTCGCCCGCTGCCGCAGGGATCCCGGCGCCCCCATCTCCTGGACCCGCCGTGACGGCCATTTCCGGCCGGTGACCGCTGCGGAATTTGGCACACGGGTCCGCCGGCTTGCCGCTGGCCTGGCCAGGCTCGGGATACATGCCGGCGACCGGGTACTGGTCATGGCCCCGAACTCCCTGGAGTGGGCCCTGCTGGACTTTGCCATCCTCACAATCGGTGCCATCACCGTTCCCCTCTATCCAAGCCTTGGCCAGGGGGAAATTCGTTATGTCGTGGAAGACAGTGGCGTTACCGCCATTTTCCTCGAAGGCGCCACGGAATACTGCCGCCTGCCGGAAGGTGGCTGGGACATCGGCCACGGCCCCATCCTGCTCCGGAATACGGACGGCCTTCCGGACTCCGGACTGCGCAGCTGGACCGAGCTCGAACAGGCGGAGCCCGAAATGCCAGAGGAGGCTCTTGCGGAACGCCTTGCAGGGATAGGCCGCACGGATCTGGCCAGCATCGTCTACACCTCGGGCACCACCGGGTGGCCAAAGGGCGTGATGCTTAGCCACGGCAACATCCTGTCCAACATCGAGGGATTTCTTCCGCTGGTTCCCCTGCGCACTGGCCAGCGCCTGCTGTCCGTTCTCCCGCTGTCCCACATTTTTGAACGTGGTACGGGCCATTTCGGTGCCTACCTGCTGGGGCTCGAGGTTGCCTATGCCGAACGCCCGGACACGGTCCTGCGCGACATGGCAGCGGCCCGGCCAGATATCGTCATCGCCGTTCCCCGGATCCTGCAGCTGCTCTACGGGCGGGTACGACGGAATCTCGAGGACCACCATGGCTGGATGGGCCGGTTTCTGCGCGAGGGACTGCTGGGGACCCCTGCCGCACGGACAGGCCCGTGGCAGCAGCAGATTGCGCGCAGCCTCGTTGCCAGAAGACTGAGAAAAAAGATGGGGGGACGGATCCGGTACCTGGTTTCCGGAGGGGCCCCCCTGGATCCACAGATCTGCCAGTTTTTCCTGGATCTGGGACTGCCGGTCGTAGAAGGCTATGGCATGACGGAAGCCAGCCCGGTGATCTCGGCCAATCCGCTGGAGGCCATCCGTCCGGGTACCGTTGGCCGGTTCCTGCCCAACCTGGAGGGACGCATCGCGGGCGATGGAGAAATCCTTGTCCGCGGACCTTCGGTCATGCAGGGATACTGGAACAATGGCAGCGCCACCCGGGAAGCCCTCAAGGATGGCTGGCTGCACACCGGGGATGTGGGGGAAGTGGACGCCGAGGGTTACCTGAGGATCACCGACCGCAAGAAAGACATGATCGTCAATGCGGCGGGCGAAAATATTGCTCCGCAGAAAATCGAGATGCGGCTGATGGCCCACCCCCTGATCTCCCAGGCCGTGGTCTTTGGGGACCGTCTGCCCTATCTGGTCGCCCTCGTCTATCCGCACCCGGAGGTGGCAGCAGAACGAATGGGCCTGCACCCGGACCCCCAGACCCTCCAGCGCCTGGTCCGGAGCGCCGTGGACGAGGCGCTGGCCGGACTGCCTTCTTTCGAGCAGGTGCGGCGTTTTGCCCTCCTTCCTGAACCGCTGAGCGAAAAAACGGGCACGCTCACTCCCACGCTGAAAATCCGCCGGCGCCAGGTGGGAGAACAGTACGCCGCCCTGCTGGCTGGCCTGGAAGGAAAGCCGGAGCCGCCGGGCACCGCACCGGATGGATCCTGAAAACCGGGGATACCGGCTTCAGTCCCCCAGACGGCCCTGCTTGTGGACCGCAGACCGGTTCCCCCACTGCTCCAGGTTCTGCACCTGGACGCCCACCCACCAGTAGTCTGCCACGCTATCCCGGCCATGCCCGCCCACCAGGGCCTGCCCTGGTGCCAGATGGACATGCCCCAGAAGACCGTGGGCCTCTTCCCGGCTCCGGAAGACCGACCAGGCCACCACCCTGTCCATGGCAGCAACCGAAGGCAGTTCCCTCACCTCATCCAGAAACGCATCGCTAATCATCGCCCACCCCCCGGACTCCTGGCGCCCTTTTCCAGTATAGTTCCTGGAAGCGGGCTATGGACCGCCGGGGAAAAACGGTATGATAGCCCGCGGAGTGGGCCAGACGACCGCTGCGGAAATTTCCGGAGAGGAAAGTCCGGGCTCCACAGGGCAGGGCGCCGGCTAACGGCCGGGAGGCGTGAGCCTACGGAAAGTGCCACAGAAAACATACCGCCCAAGCGTTTAGGCGCCGGCAAGGGTGAAAAGGTGCGGTAAGAGCGCACCGCGCTGCCGGTAACGGCAGTGGCAGGGAAAACCCCGCCTGGAGCAAGACCAAATAGGCGTACGATGCTGCGGCCCGCAGTGTACGCGGGTAGGTTGCTTGAGCCAGCGTGCAAACGCTGGCCTAGAGGAATGGTCGTCCACGACAGAACCCGGCTTATCGGCCCACTCCACTTTTTCCCACAGCCCCTGTTATTCCTTCCTGGCCCGCGCCTGGCCAACAGACATCGCATTCAAATTGAACAGGTTGCCACCTCTTCTTCATCCATTTTCAAGGATTGGGAAAAGGAACGGCTAACATACCGTAATATCAGGATATTTCCCTTGACACCAAAATGCCGGCACTCTAACCTTTCTTCAGTGGGGAAAAGTGGTAGAAAGTGGAAAAAACTGGAGAGCCATCGCTGCAATGTTCCGGGGAACGCACCATCACAATCTGGACAACAAGGGACGCCTGAACATCCCGGCCCGTTTCCGCGACTGGCTGGCAGCCCACTGCGACGGGCAGCTGGTGGTCACCATCGATCCCCAGAGCCAGGATGGAGAACGCTGCCTGCTGGCCTATCCCCTGCCGTACTGGGAAACCGTGGAACAGCGCCTTGCGGCGCTTGCGGGCAACAATCCCACGGCCAGACGTTTCCAGCGCCTCTTTATCGGCCACTCGGAAGAATTGCGCATGGACAACCAGTCCCGGATTCTTCTCTCGGCCACATTGCGCCAGTTTGCCGGCCTCGAGAAAGACCTGGTTCTGGTCGGGCAGATCCAGAAATTCGAAATCTGGGACGCGGCCTGCTGGGAAGCCAGCCAGGTACGCTGGATGGCGGACAGCGCCGGGTTTGGCGATCTTGGGGATATCGTTCTGTGATGGCGGCATCAGGGGCGCCGGCCGCCGCCCACAGTCCGGTCCTGCTGGAAGAGGTCTGCGGGGCGCTCGGGCCAGCGATGGAAGGCCTCCATCCCCGCCATGTGGTGGATGCCACGGGAGGGCGCGGCGGACACAGTGCAGCCCTCCTGGACCGCATGGAACCAGGCGACCGGCTCATCATCCTGGACCGCGATCCTGAAGCCATTGCCGCACTCGCCAGCCGTTTTGGCGGCGACCCCCGTGTTTCGCTCTTCCAGGAACGGTTTGACCGCCTGGAGCAGATCCTCTCTGGCGCGGCGCTCGCAGGACGGGTGGATGCCATTCTGGCCGATCTTGGGGTTTCCTCCCCCCAGCTGGACGATGCGGCACGGGGATTCAGTTTTCTCCGTGATGGTCCGCTCGACATGCGAATGAATCCCGGCGAAGGCCAGTCGGCGGCGGAATGGCTGTCAGAAGCCGGGGCACGCGAGATCTCGCAGGTCCTGCGCGATTTTGGGGAGGAGGGCGCAGCCCGTGCCATCGCCCAGGCCATCGTCCGCAGACGCGAGGACGCTCCACTGCTGCGGACCCGGGACCTTGCGGACCTGATCGCCGGACTGCTCCCCCAGCGTGCGCCCGGCATCCATCCGGCCACCCGCACCTTCCAGGCCATCCGCATCCACATCAACGATGAGCTCGGACAGCTCCAGCGCTTCCTGCCCCAGGCCTTCCGGGCCCTGCGCCCGGGCGGACGGCTGGCGATCATCAGTTTTCATTCCCTGGAAGACCGCATCGTGAAGAGATTCTTTCGCGCCGAGGAACAGCAGCCGGACCACCGGATCCCCCTGCGCAGCACCGAACTCCCCCCCCGGCCATGGACCGGCATTTCCCGGGCCATAAAGGCTTCTGCAGAAGAAATGCGTGCCAACCCCAGGGCCCGGTCAGCCACCCTGCGGTACGCCACCAAAAACCCGGAGATCGCCCATGCGACATAGCACCCTGGTTCTGGCCACTCTGGTTACCTTGACCCTGCTGGGGATCGTAGGCGCCCGGGAGAGCAGCCGTGCCCAGTTCATCCGCATCCAGTCCGCGCAGTCCCGCATCTTTGCCCTCGACAACCGCTGGGGCCAGCTGCAGCTTGAACAGGCGACCCTGTCCTCCAACACCCGGGTCGGGGACATTGCCCATAAACTTGGCCTCTCGGCCCCCAAGAACAGCCAGACCGTGATGGTGCAGTCCCGGTGAGAGCCTTGTCCGCCTCTATCCCCTGGCAGCAGCCCGCCCCCCTTCCGGGATGGCGGACGCCGGCCCTGATGGGGCAGACAGCGGCGGGATTTGCCAATCCCCGGTTCCAGCCCTGGCGGGAGCCGATGGAACACTCCCATTTTCTGCGTGCCCGTGGCGCGCAGCGCCACCCGCGCAGGCTCCCCGCAAAGGCCGGAGCCGTGTCTGACGGTCCTGTGGCAGGCCACAGAAAGCTCCGTGCCAGTAGGGTGCGGCAGGGTTTTCGGCCAGAAGGAGCCGGCGATGCCACACATTGAACCGCTCGCCGCCATCCTGCCCGAGCTGGCGCCTCCAGCGGATTTCCGGATTTCCGGACTGGACAGCGACAGCCGTCGGCTACAGAAGAACATGCTTTTCGTTGGCCTCGAAAACCGGCATGGCGATGCACGCCAGTTTCTTGGTGCTGCGTGGGCAGCCGGAGCCGGCGGAGCCCTGCTGGAGGGATCTCCCGCAACCGCCACGGCAGACCATGGCCGGCCGGTCTGGATCCGGCCCGATGCCCGCCAGCTGCTGGGTCTGGGTCTTCGCCGCTGGCATGCCTGGGACCATGGAGAGACACCCACAATCATCGGGATCACGGGCACCAACGGCAAAAGCAGCGTCGCCTGGCTGCTGGCCCAGCTGGCTCCCGCTCCCGCCCATCTGGTCGGCACCCTGGGCTACGGCTGTCCTGGAGCCCGGGAACCACTCCCCAACACCACTCCGGAAGCCGTTACCCTCTGGGAACTTCTTGACCGCTCCCGCAGGGCCGGAGCGACGGCCGTGGCCATGGAAGTGTCTTCCCACGCCCTGGCACTCGGGCGTGTGGCGGCGATCCCCTTTGGCGTGGGCATTTTTCTGAATCTCAGCCAGGACCATCTCGACTTTCATGGAGACATGGAACACTACGGACAGGCCAAGGCCCGGCTTTTCGACACGCCCGAGATGCGTCTGGCCATCCTCAATGCAGAAGATCCCCTCGGGCAGGCCCTGTCTGCAGGACTTGCCGGCAAAATGGAAATCCGCCGCTTTGGTTTCAGCGCCGGTGACTACCGGATCCAGGAATACCATCCCGGCGCCAGCGGGACCTTCCTGGTACTGGAGACGCCCCATGGCCGCCGTCAGCTGCGCAGTCCGTTTCTCGGCAGAAGCAATGCCAGCAACCTGCTCGCTGCGCTGGCATGTGCCGACAGTCTGGGATGGTCTACGGAGGATGCGCAGATTGCCGGCCTTTCCCTTCCCCCAGGCCGATACCAGCGGCTGGAGCCCCAGCCTGGCCGTCCCCAGGTTCTGATAGACTACGCCCACACCCCCGATGCCCTGGAACGGGTACTTGCCGACCTGCGCGATGTGGCCAAGGGGCAGGTCACGGTAGTGTTCGGCTGCGGTGGGGAGCGCGACCCGGGCAAACGTCCGCAGATGGGTGCCATTGCCGCGCGGCTGGCCGACCGGACCATCGTTACGGACGACAACCCGAGGGGAGAGAACCCGGAACATATCGTCGGACAGATCCTGTCCGGCATGCCGGCCGGCGCGGCAGCCGTGCAGCACGACCGGCGTTCGGCCATCCGGTCGGCCATTGCCGGAGCGGCTGCCGGCGACTGGGTCCTTATTGCCGGCAAAGGCCACGAAACCTTCCAGGATACCGCAGGACAGCGGCTTCCATTTAGTGATGCGGAGACCGCAAGGGAAGCCCTGCAGACATGCTGACCTATACCCTGAGCGAAATCGCCCGCATTACCGGTGGCTGCCTTCTGCCAGGCAGTGCGGGCGGCCTCCGGGTTCGGGGCGTGGTCACGGACACGCGCAAAATGATTCCCGGTGCCCTTTTTGTTGCGCTGCGTGGCGAGCATTTCGATGCCCATGATTTCGTCTCCCAGGCCATGGCGCAGGGCGCTGCCGCCGTACTGGCCGAGCGCCCGTCCGATGCGCCAGGGGTACTCGCCGGAAACAGTCTGGAAGCCTTCCAGCGCCTTGCCGCGCACTGGCGGCAGCAATTCCGGATCCCGGTGCTGGCAGTCACCGGGTCCTGTGGCAAGACAACGGTCAAGGAAATCCTCGCGGCCATTCTGCGCGAGTCTGGCGAGGTACTTGCCACACGGGGAAACCTCAACAATCACATCGGCGTACCCCTCACACTTTCACAGATGGGGAAAGAGCACCGCCATGCGGTCATTGAAATGGGCATGAACCATGCCGGGGAACTGACTCTCCTCAGCCGGATGGCCGCTCCCGGAATCGCCATCATCAACAACGCGGCAGCCGCACATCTGGAAGGCCTCGGAAGCATTGCGGCAGTTGCTGCCGCCAAAGGGGAAATTCTGGTGGGACTCCAGGAGCGCGGGATTGCGGTACTCAACGGCGACGATTCCTATGCGGACTACTGGAAGGGACAGGCCTCCGGAGAGGTCTGGCTCTTCAGCATGGAAGACCGTCCAGTCCGGGTACGGGGATCGTGGCAGCCTGCCGAGACGGGAGGCCGGATGGAAATCCGTGCACCCCAGGGCCAGTTTTCTGTGGACATCCCCCTTCCAGGAAAACACAACGGTGCCAATGTCCTTGCCGCTGCAACGGCAGCCCTGGCACTCGACATCCCCCCGGCACACATCAGCCGTGCCATTGCCCACCTGGACGGCGTACCGGGCCGCCTGCGCTGGCGTCCGGGACGGCTGGGAACCCGGATCCTGGACGACAGCTACAACGCCAATCCGGCCTCCCTTGAGGCGGCCATACAGGTTCTGGCGCAGCAGCCCGGGCAGCGCTACCTGGTCCTGGGGGATATGGGGGAGCTCGGACCGGATGCGGCCCTCTACCATCACCAGGCCGGCATGCGGCTGAAGCAGCTGGGCATCGAGGGGCTTTTTACCCTCGGCGATCTCTCCCGCGCGGCGGCCGAAAGCTTCGGTACCGGGGCCCACGCCTTTTCCGGACTAGAAGACCTGTTGCGGGCCATGGAGCCTGTACTGGGCAGGCAAACAACCATTCTGGTCAAGGGCTCCAGGGCTGCGCACATGGAAAGGGTTGCCAGCGCGCTGGTGGAGGAAGGCTAGATGCTGTATTACCTTTTTCTGCAGCTCCAGGGCGTCTACCACGGGTTCCACGTCTTTTCGTACCTGACCCTGCGTGGGGTGCTGTCCATCCTTACGGCCCTTGTCCTTTCCCTGTCCCTGGGACCACTGGCCATTGCCCGCCTGCGCCAGTACAAGATTGGCCAGATGGTGCGGACCGATGGTCCGGAAACCCATCTGAGCAAGCAGGGGACACCCACCATGGGTGGGGCGCTGATCCTGGTTGTAGTCCTGATTACCACTCTCCTGTGGTCGGATCTCGGGAATCCCCTGGTATGGGTGGCCACCGCAACCACCTGTGCTTTTGGCGCCATTGGTTTCATTGACGACTGGAGAAAGCTGGTCCGCAGGAACAGTCGCGGACTCTCGGCCAGAGCCAAATACGGCCTGCAGTCGGCCGTAGCCCTGGGTACCGCGGCCGCCCTCTATTCCCTGGCCCGGACTCCCGTGGAAACCAGCCTGATCATTCCCTTTGTCCCTCACGTCCTGATTCCTCTGGGGCTGGGCTACATTGTGTTCAGCTATTTCGTCATCGTGGGCACCTCCAACGCGGTAAACCTGACAGACGGACTTGATGGACTGGCCATCGTACCCACTGTCATGGTCGCTGGCGCACTGGGCATATTTGCCTATGTGTCCGGAAACGCGGTTTTTTCCCATTATCTCGAAGTGCCCTGGGTTCCCGGTTCCGGACAGATGCTGATTTTCTGCGGCGCACTGGTGGGCGCAGGTCTGGGCTTCCTCTGGTTCAACACCTATCCCGCCGAGGTCTTCATGGGAGACACCGGGGCCCTGGCGCTTGGTGCCGCCCTCGCGGTAGTGGCCATCATCGCCCGGCAGGAACTGGTCCTGGTAATCATGGGTGGCGTTTTTGTCGTGGAAACCCTGTCGGTCATGATCCAGGTGGCGTCTTTCCGCCTAACCGGAAAGCGGGTGTTCCGCATGGCCCCCATCCATCACCACTACGAGAAAAAAGGGTGGCCTGAACCCCGGGTCGCCGTCCGGTTCTGGATCATTACCGTGATCCTGGTGCTCATTGGCCTCTCCAGCCTGAAGATACGCTGACATGGACAGACTCTGGAATGGCAGGGATATCCGCATACTGGGCCTCGGGAAAACCGGGGAAACCCTGCTGCGCCACGCCTCCAGCCAGGGGGGGCGCTGCACGGTTTTTGATACCCGCACCCATCTGGACAGCCGGGAATGGGAACAGCGCTATCCGGAAGCCACGTTCCACTTTGGCCCCCTTGACGCAAATGCCCTGACTGGAGCGGACCTCATCCTGAGCAGCCCCGGGCTCTCCCCCCAGCTTCCTGCCATTGCCCGTGCCAGGGCAGAAGGAATCCCGGTTGTCGGAGATATAGAACTTTTTGGGCAGCTGGCCCAGGCACCGGTCGCTGCGATCACTGGAAGCAATGGCAAAAGCACTGTCACGACGCTGCTCGGGGAAATGGCCAGGGCAGCCGGATGGCACACGGCGGTGGGTGGCAACCTGGGCACTCCGGCGCTGGACCTGCTGCCCGGTCCTGGCGAACCATCGCCGGCACTGTATGTGATTGAAGTTTCGAGTTTCCAGCTCCACTACACACAGAGCTTCCATCCCCGGGTATCGGCCATCCTGAATCTCAGCCCCGACCATCTCGACTGGCATGGCGACTATGACAGCTATATCCGGGACAAGCTCCGCGTCTTCCGCAATATGGGACCGGAAGACACCCTGGTACTGAACGGAGAAGACACGCGGCTGCTGCAATCGGCGGGGAAACCGGCCGCAGGACCGCGTGTGCGGCATTTCGGCGGCATCGGAAAGCCGGACGGATGGATACACGACGGTCACCTGCACCTTCAGGAAACCGGCCCGCTGGTGGCGGCGGAATCCCTAAAAATCCGGGGGCGGCACAATCTGGAAAATGCCCTGGCCGCAGCGCTCATGGCCAGAGCGCTGGGGATTCCTGCTGGTCCGGTCCGTCAGGCCCTCCAGGAATTTCCAGGGTTACCCCACCGCCTGCAGTGGGTCGGGCAGGTGCACGGCACGGACTATTACGACGATTCCAAGGGAACCAATCTTGGAGCCAGTCTGCGGGCAATGGCCGCCCTCCCTGGCCCGCTGGTGCTCATCCTGGGCGGCGACGCCAAGGGGGCCGATCTTTCTCCCCTGAGGGCTGCCTGTGCAGGGCACCGGGGTGCGGTCCTGCTGGGCCGTGACGCGGACCACCTCGCTGCGGTTCTGGAGGGAGCACTGCCCCTGCGGCATGCCGGCCGCCAGGGCATGGAAACGGCGGTCGCCCTGGCGGCAGAGCTGGCCAGGCCCGGGGACCAGGTCCTGCTGTCCCCTGCGTGCGCCAGCACCGACATGTTCCAGGACTACCAGGACCGGGGCCGGCAGTTCGCCCGTGCGGTGGCTGCCCTGGGGGAGGCACGCCATGCATAGGCCTTCCTGGTGGCTGGCGGAGGAGGGCCGGGCGGACACCATGCTCTGGTGGATTCTCATTACCCTCATCGGCTTTGGCCTCGTGATGGTCTATTCGGCCAGCGCGCCCATTGCCCAGCACGAAACCGGAAATCCGCTCTTTTTTGCCGGACGGCAGGCCATCTATGCCACTCTGGGGCTGGGGGTGCTTTACTATTTCAGCCGTATTGATCTCGCATTCTGGGAGCGCATGACCCTGCCGCTCATGGGACTCTCCCTGGTCGCCCTCATGGCTGTTTTCCTGCCGGTACTGGGCGTGTCCGTCAATGGCTCGCACCGCTGGATCAACTTTCTGGTGGTCCGTCTCCAGCCCTCGGAACTGCTCAAGTTTGCCCTGCTGCTGTTCATATCACGCTATGTCGTACGCAAGGGCCAGGTACTGGGGAAATTCTGGGAAGGAATCTGGCCCATCTTCGTTGTCCTCACCGTCCTGGGTGTCCTGCTGCTGCTCCAGCCAGATTTTGGTTCATATGCAATGGTGGTTGCCATTACCGGCATCCTGCTTTTCCTTGGAGGGCTTCCATTGCGGTATGTGGCCATGGCCGGCCTGTTCGCCGGAGGTGTCCTGAGTCTTCTGGCAGTATCCGCTCCCTACCGGCTTGCGCGCCTCACGGCCTTCCAGAATCCCTGGGCCAGCCCCTACGGCACCGGTTTCCAGCTGGTGCAGTCCCTCATCGCCTTTGGACGCGGTGGCATTTTTGGGGTGGGCCTGGGCAATGGCATCATGAAATATTTCTACCTTCCAGAGTCCTATACCGATTTTATTCTGGCCGTAATCGGAGAGGAGCTGGGCATGGTCGGAGTCTGGTCCCTGGCGATGCTCTATGCCGCAGCAAGCTGGCGGATCTTCCGGATCGGCCAGCGCGCCGCGGCGGCCGGGGATTCCTTTTACGCCCTCTTCTGCTACGGCTCCCTGATCTGGTTCGGTGGTGAAGCCGTGCTGTCCATGGGCGTCAACCTGGGAGCCCTGCCTACCAAGGGGTTTGCCCTGCCCCTGATCAGTTATGGCGGCAGTGCCCTGGTTTTTCTCTGTGCCACCCTGGGCGTCGTCCTGGCCGTCAGCCGCCGCTATCCCCCCGCCCGGCATCCGGCTCCTGCCCGGTCTACGGAGGCCCGCCATGGCTGAGCGGATCCTGATTGCGGCTGGTGGTACCGGAGGGCATATTTTCCCGGCCCTGGCGGTAGCGGACGTACTGCGCGAGGCGGGCTGCCAGGTCAATTTTGCCGGAACCGCCCGGGGCCTGGAATCGCGGCTGGTACCGGAGCGGGGGTACCCCCTCCACCTGCTGGAAATGCAGGGCCTGCGCGGAAAGGGCTGGTTACGCTGGCTGCGGGCCCCCTGGCTTCTGGGCAGGGCTATCCACCAGGCACGCCAGATCATCCGGGAATGCCGGAGTGAAGTCGTGCTCGGCATGGGCGGTTATGTTTCGGCACCAGTAGGCATCGCCGCCTGGACCCTGCGGCGCCCCCTGTTTCTCCACGAACAGAATTCCATCTCCGGCATGAGCAACCGCCTGCTGGCCCGTTTCGCCCGCGGCGTCTTCACCGGGTTCCCGGACAGCGGACTGCCCCACGCCCGGTGGGTGGGCAACCCCGTGCGGGCTGAAATTGCCGCCCTGCCCGACCCGGCCCTGCGGTTTGCTGGCCGCAGCGGACCCGTCCGGGTACTGGTCATTGGTGGGAGCCAGGGAGCCAGGGTCCTCAATCGCCTCTGTGTTTCGGCGTTTTCGGACCTTGCCGGCAGTCTGCTGCCAGAAATCAGGCACCAGACTGGACGGGAGGACTTTCCGGCTGTGCAGGCCGCCTACGCCGAAGCCGGCGTGACCGCAAGGGTGGAGCCCTTTATCGACGATATGGCCGCAGCTCTCGGCTGGGCAGATCTCGCCATTTGCCGGTCCGGAGCCGCTACGGTAGCAGAACTGGCGGCCGCAGGCCTCGGGGCTCTCCTCATTCCTTTCCCCCACGCAACCGACGATCACCAGGCGGTGAACGCCCGGTTTCTTGAAAATGCCGGCGCGGGACGCATGCTGCGGCAGGAGCTTCTGGACGGCCCCCGTCTGCGGGATGTCCTCCTGCCTCTGCTGCAGGACCCCCTACTGCGCCTGCAGTGGGCGAAATCAGCCCGGTCCGTCGCCAGGACGGATGCCGCCACACAGGTGGCCCATGCCTGCATGGAGGTGCGGCATGCGTAACTGGGTACGGCAGATTCACATGGTTGGCATTGGCGGCAGCGGGATGCGCGGCATTGCCGAGGTTCTGCTCAATCTCGGGTACGCTGTCTCCGGGTCGGATCTCCGGGCCAGTCCGGCCACCCTGCGGCTCGCCGACCTTGGGGCCCGCATTTTCAGTGGTCACGAAGCGGCAAATGTGCGGGGCGCCGACGTGATTGTGGTCTCTTCGGCCATCCCGGAAAAAAATCCTGAAATCATCGCAGCCCGGGAACAGCGGATTCCCGTAATCCGTCGGGCCGAAATGCTTGCCGAACTCATGCGGTTCCGGCAAGGAATTGCCATTGCCGGCACCCATGGCAAGACCACAACCACGAGCCTGGTGGCCAGCCTCCTGGCGGCAGCCGGTCTTGATCCGACCTTTGTCATCGGGGGACGCCTGAAAAGCGCCGGCACCCATGCCGCCCTGGGCAGCGGGGAATACCTCGTGGCGGAGGCGGACGAGTCCGATGCCTCCTTCCTCTATCTTGCACCCGTAATGGCTGTAGTCACCAATATTGATGCTGACCACATGGACACCTATGGAGGAAGCATGGACGCGCTCCGTGCCGCCTTCCTGCAGTTTCTGCAGCGCCTGCCCTTTTATGGCCTAGCCGTGCTCTGCACGGACGATCCCATGGTGAAGGACCTGATTCCGGAACTGCGGACACCGGTACTGGGGTACGGTTTTTCCGAATCGGCGGACCTGCAGGCCCGCAACCTCCATTCTGCCGGCATGGGCAGCAGGTTTGAGGCCTGGCGGCGGATCGACGGCCGTCCAGTCCACTGGCTGGACCTCGAACTGGGCGTTCCGGGGCGGCACAACGTTCTTAACGCGCTGGCCGCCCTGGGCATAGCCGCCAAAGTCGGGGTAAATGCCGGGACCATCCGCCAGGCCCTGGCAGATTTCCGGGGCGTAAGCCGCCGCTTTGAACTTCTGGGAGACTGGGGAGGCATTACCATTGTGGACGACTACGGCCACCATCCCCGGGAAATCGCCGCGACGCTGGCGGCCGCGCGCAGCGTCTGGCCCGGGCGCCCACTGGCCGTCGCCTTCCAGCCCCACCGTTACAGCCGCACCCGTGACCTTTTTGACGATTTTGTACAGGTGCTGGCGGAGGCCGACCGGATCATCCTCCTGGATGTCTATGCCGCCGGCGAATCCCCCCTGGCCGGTATCAGTTCCGGCCATCTGGCCGGGGCCCTCCGCCGGCACGGTGCAGACGTGCGCCACCTGCCAGAAGCCCTGGAACAGCCACAGCAGATCCTGGCCCAGCTTCCGGAAGGGGCCGTTCTGCTGACCATGGGAGCCGGAAGCATTGCCCAGCTGGCCGGCCAGTGGCATTCCCTGTTCTCCGGAGACGTCCCATGAGCCGGGACAGCGGCGGCCGCCTGCGGCTTGGAGAATCCCTGGCCCGCCATACCAGCTGGCGGATCGGCGGTTCCGCCGACCGGTTCTATCTCCCGTCGACTGTCGCAGACCTTGCTGCCTTCCTGCGCAGCTACGCTGTTCCCCCCATCACCTGGATGGGACTGGGGAGCAACGTGCTGGTCCGGGATGGGGGCATCCGCGGAACGGTCATCTGTCTTGCGCATGGACTGGACAGCCTGCACCAGGAAGGGCTGGAACGGATTGTCGCCGGTGCGGGAACCGGCGCGGTGAAACTGGCACATTTTGCGGCCCGGCTGGGACTCGCCGGTGCAGAATTTCTGGCCGGCATTCCGGGTACCCTGGGCGGATGCCTGGCCATGAATGCGGGGGCAAACGGGGGAGAAACCTGGGATTTCGTGGAATGGGTGGAAATCCTGTCGGTTACGGGAGAACTGGTCCGCCTCCCCCGCAGCGCCATAGACACGGGGTACCGGGAAGTAACGGGGCAGGGGGAAAACTGTTTTGTCCGTGCAGGACTGCGCCTCCAGCCGGAAGATCCGGCAGCGGTAATGGCCCGCCTGCGCCAGTGGCAGGAACGCCGGGCTACCACGCAGCCTCTGGCCTGGCCGAGCTGCGGCTCGGTATTCCGCAATCCTCCGGGGGATTTTGCGGCCCGGCTGATCGAGGCTGCCGGACTCAAGGGAATGCGCATTGGTGACGCTGAAATCAGCGCACAGCATGCGAATTTCATTATCAACCGTGGTGAGGCCAGGGCCTGGCAGGTGGAAGCACTGGTCCGGGAAGTCCAGGAGACCGTATGCCGGCAGTCGGGGGTATCCCTCATTCCCGAAATGCGGGTGATCGGGGAGGAGGAAACGGATGTCTGACTGGCCACGCATTGCGGTACTCCATGGCGGCCCCTCGGGAGAACGCGCAGTCTCGCTGGAAAGTGGCGCTGCGGTCCTCACGGCGCTGGCTGGCCGGGGACTGGATGTGGTGGGCATAGACGCGGACCCGCGGCAGATCCACCAGCAGCTGCAGGAAAGCCGGGCGAAGCTCGCCTTCAATGTCTGTCATGGTACCTTTGGCGAGGATGGCATTCTTCAGGCGTGCCTTGAAGCGGAGGGAATCCCCTATACCGGCAGCGGGGTCCTGGCCAGTGCCCTGTCCATGGACAAATGGCGCAGCAAACGTCTCTGGGAAGCGGCAGGACTGCCAGTCACCCGGGGGATCCTGCTGCGCCAGGGCGATGCCATCCCGGGGACAGAAGACCGGTCCTGGCCCCTTTTTGTCAAGCCCAACCGCGCCGGTTCGAGTCTTGGTGTCAGCCGGGTAGACAGCGCAGAAGCACTGGAACCCGCAATCCAGGCTGCCTTTCTGCTGGATGAGGAAATTCTGGTAGAGCAGGGCATCACCGGAGAGGAAGTCACGGTCGGCATAGTGGGCGGCCGGGCACTGCCCCCCATTGCCATCCGTACCAGCCGTCCGTTCTATGACTACCACGCCAAGTATGAGTCCACAGAGACCCGCTACCTCCTTCCATCGGGTCTTCCCGGACCGGTGGAACAGCGGCTGCAGACCCTTGCCCTGCAGGCATTTTCCGAAATTGGCGGGCGCGACTGGGGCCGGGTCGATTTTCTGGTTGATGCCACCGGGCGTCCCTATCTCCTGGAAATCAACAGCGTTCCTGGAATGACCAGCCACAGTCTGGTCCCGATGGCGGCCCGGGCCGCCGGCCAGGATCTGGCAGACCTCTGCCTGGATATTCTGCAAGCCACTCTGGGGAGGACACGGCATGGTTAGCGTCATGCGCGACATGCGCCACTACCGGGAAGCACGCCAGGGCCAGGCAGCCCCTCCCAGGCACGACCCTTCTCCTGCCGAACACCCCAGGAGCGGGACTGTCCCCTTCCCCTGGAGAAAAACCCTTCGCTCTGCCCTCCTGGCGTGTGCACTCGGGGCTGCGGCCTGGGGTGGGTGGCAGGGCTGGCAGGTGGTACGGCGGCCTGCCTTCATGCCCATTTCAACCATCCATGTGCGTGGACTTTCCCCACGCATCGGACTTCCGGCCGTCAACCAGGCCCTGCGGCCCTACCTCCACCAGGGCTTCCTGTGGATCGATCCCAGCCAGATCCGGCAGGCCCTGCTGCAGGTTCCGTGGGTGGCAACGGCCGATGTCCGGCGCGTCTGGCCAGACCGGCTGGACATCCAGCTGGGGGGAGTTACACCCGTTGCGCGCTGGCTGGGAGGTAGCGGTGAGGTCATGGATGCGGGCGGACAGGTCTACCACGTTCCACCCGGTGGGATACCGGCAGGGCTACCCAACCTGGTCGGACCGGCCAATGCCGGGGCAGGCATGATGAAAGAGCTTGGGCGGTTCAATGCCATTCTGGCGCCACTCGGCCTGCACGTCACGGATCTGGAAGAAAACCCGCGGGGGGGCTGGCGGTGCATCCTGAATAACGGCGTACGGCTGGTGCCTGGCAGGACCCACGTGATCTCAGCCCTGCACCGCTGGGTACGGGTCGCACCAGAAATCGGAAAATACCTGGTACCAGGGGCTACCATGGATCTGCGGTACAGTAACGGGTTTGCTGTCGCCCTGCCGACGGCAGCCACGTCCAGCGTCATAGAGGGATCAGGAATCCCAAGGAGTAAACAGAAATGAAACGGGGCAGTCAGGAACTTATCGTCGGATTGGATATCGGCACTTCCAAGGTGGCCTGTATCGTGGCGCAGGGCCGTGGCAACGGTGAGGCAGAAATCATTGGTGTCGGCCAGCATCCCTCCCGCGGTCTCAGAAAGGGCGTGGTCGTGGATATTGAATCCACCGTCCAGGCCATTACCCGCGCCGTACAGGAGGCGGAACTCATGGCCGGCGTACAGATCCGCGGAGCGGTCGTGGGGATTGCCGGCGGGCACATCCGGGGCCACAACAGCCACGGCATCGTCGCGATCAAGAGCAAGGAAGTCAGCAACGACGATATTGGCCGGGTCATGGACGCTGCCCGGGCAATTATCATTCCCCAGGACCAGAACGTTATCCATGTCCTTCCCCAGGAGTTCATGATTGATAGCCAGGAAGGGGTCCGCGACCCCATCGGGATGTCCGGGGTACGCCTGGAGGCCCAGGTACATATCGTTACCGGTGCGGTCAGTGCCGCCCAGAACATCAGCAAATGTGTCGAACGCTGCGGCCTGCATGTCCAGGGCCTTGTCCTGGAACAGCTGGCATCGGCCGATGCGACACTGACCGCGGATGAGAAGGAGCTGGGAGTCTGCCTCGTGGATATTGGTGGGGGAACCACCGATATTGCCATTTTCCGGGACGGCGCAGTTCGCCATACCGCCGTGATCCCTATTGCCGGGGACCAGATCACCAACGACATCGCCCTTGGCCTGCGCACGCCGCCGGCCGAAGCCGAGCAGATCAAAAAACTCTATGGCTGCGCACTCGGCGATCTCATTGAGCAGGATGACGAAATCCCCGTCCCGAGCGTCGGCACCCGGCCGCCAAGGACCGTATCCCGGCGGGTGCTTAACGACATTATAGAGCCCCGCGTCAAGGAGCTCTTTGAACTGATTCTGGCGGAGCTCCGCCGTACGGGCTATGAAGACCTCGTGGCGGCTGGCGTGGTGGTAACCGGAGGTTCCAGCCAGCTGGAAGGCATTGCAGAACTGGCCGAAGAGATCCTGCATCTGCCCGTCCGGGTGGGTGCCCCGATGCATCTCCCCGGCATGGAAACGGTCGTCCGCAATCCATGGCATGCCACCGGCGTAGGCCTGGTGATGTACGGCGTACACAATCACCTGTCCGGCCAGGCAGAGCCGGCGCAGGTTCCGGCCGCCGCCAGCAGCGCGACCCATGACCACAATCGGGGTGGCCGCCTTGCCGGCGGGATGCTGGGCCGTATCCGTTCCTGGGTCCAGACCAGCTTTGGCTGACATTCCCGGTACGGCGGCAGCACACAGGACATGGACATCAACAGTCAGGAGAGGATCGGCACATGTTTGAACTGAGCGAATGCGAACTCGAAGGGGCGGTAATCAAGGTCATCGGCATCGGTGGAGGGGGCTGCAATGCCATCAACAACATGGCATCCGCAGGCTTCGACAGCGTGGAATTCATCAGCGCCAATACGGACGCACAGGCACTGCGCTCTTCCCGGGCCCACAGAGCCCTGCAGCTGGGCGCGCAGCTCACCCGTGGCCTGGGGGCCGGAGCCAATCCGGACGTCGGGCGCAAGGCCGCGGAAGAATGCCGGGAGGAAATCCGCGCTTCCCTTGAAAATGCCGATATGGTCTTCCTCACCACCGGCATGGGGGGTGGAACCGGAACCGGTGCCGCACCTGTGGTTGCCTCCATTGCCCGGGACATGGATATCCTGACGGTGGGCGTGGTGACCAAGCCGTTCAACTTTGAAGGCAAGAAACGGCAGCAGCATGCCCTGGCCGGCATCGAGGAACTCGCCCAGTATGTGGACTCCCTCGTCATCATTCCCAATGAGAAACTGCTGTCCGTCCTGGGCAAGCAGATCAGCCTCCAGGACGCCTACCAGGCCGCAGACAACGTACTCATGGGCGCCGTTCAGGGCATCTCGGAACTTGTAACCCGGCCCGGCCTCATGAACCTGGACTTTGCCGACGTCCGTACGGTCATGTCCGGAATGGGACTGGCCATGATGGGTACAGCAGCCGGGCGCGGCGAGAACCGGGCCAGGGATGCCGCCAGCCGGGCCGCCAGCAGTCCCCTCCTCGACGACATCAACCTTTCCGGTGCCCGGGGCATTCTGGTCAACATCACGGCCGGCCCGGACCTCACCCTGGGAGAATTTGAAGAAGTCGGCGAACTCATCCGCAGTTACGCCTCCGATGACGCCAACGTCAAAGTGGGCACGGTCGTGGATCCGGACATGGAAGGAGAACTCCGGGTCACCGTCGTCGCGACCGGACTGCAGCGGGAACCTGTCCGCCTTGCCGTAGAAAACAACCGGGTCCGGCCGGAAACCACCACCCCGGCGACCGCTGTCGACTGGCGCCAGCTGGACCGCCCGGCTGCCCTGCGTCATGGGGGACGGAGCAGCAGCGCCCCCCATTCCCGGTCCGGTACCGGAGGTACGCCGGACTATTCCGACCTGGACATCCCGGCCTTCCTCCGCCGGCAGGCAGACTGACGCTTCCGCCCCGCCACCGCACCCTGGCGGGGTTTTCCCCGGGCAGCCCCTCTCCTGCAATCCGCCCGGATCTGCCGGGCGCTCCTCCCGGAGCGTCCGGCATTTCGCTGCCCATCCGGGTAGTGTACCAAATCCGCCGCTTTCGCGTAGAATGCAGGTAGCGATGGTTTCATGGTGGTTATGGAACCGCCTGATTTTCTACGTTGAAGTATCCAGGCACAGGCCGGATACTTGGAGAGGTTTCTAGCATGCTATACCCTGAACTGTTCAAGGCCCTTGAAGCAGCCCGCTGGAACATGGAGAAGGACATCCCATGGGACCAGTTTGATCCGGGAAAAATCACCGCCGAGCATCTGCAGACCATAAAGATGAACGCCATCACGGAATGGGCTGCCCTGCCTGCCACCGAGATGTTTCTCCGCGACAACCGTGATGATTCCGATTTCTCGGCCTTCATGTCGATCTGGTTCTATGAGGAACAGAAGCATGCCCTGGTCCTGATGGAATATTTGCGCCGTTTTGCACCCGAATACCAGCCTACGGACGAGGAGCTCCACCAGGTACGGTTTGAGTTTGACCCGGCCCCCGCCATGGAGACCCTCATGCTCCACTTCTGCGGGGAGATCCGTCTGACACACTGGTACAAGGCCGCGGCCCAGTGGCACCAGGAACCCGTCATACGGTTCATCTATGAGACCCTCTCCCGGGATGAGGCCAGACACGCCGGCATCTATCTGAAATACATGCGTCGCGCCATAGACCATCTGGGAGATTCGGCCCGGATGGCCTTCGCAAAAATCGGGGTACTCATGGCCAACACCAAAACGGCAAAGGCACTGCACCCCACCAATCTGCACGTCAACAAGAAGATGTATCCTGAAGACAGTGTCCAGAGCCACCTGCCGGATCCTGGCTGGCTGGAACGCTGGCTCGACACGCAGATCAATTTTGATGCCATCTGGGAAGGCAAGGTGATCAATGGCATCCTGCGCAACCTGTCCACCCTCCTGGATTCCCCCATCCACAACGCAAAAGACCTGAGCCAGTATCGCAAACGGATGGCAGGCCACATGGAAAACCGCGGACAGCTAGCTGCAGGGTGATGCCTCCGGGCGCGGCCAGTGCTGGCCCTCCGGGAGAAGAAGCGGAGGGGGTGCCTCCCTGGCGCGGCCTGAACCTGGAGGCCCGTCTGGCCTGGGCGCTGCGCCCGGAAATTCCGGACACCTACCGGACGGCGCTTCTCGCGGAGCAGTGGGTTCAGACGCGCTGTTACTTCGCCCGCCGCCAGGATCTGCGCGCGGCCGAGATAGCAGTTCTGGCCCGCGATCCCGATTATGTAATCCGTCTCTGCATTGCCAAACGGCCGGATCTCTCGGAGCAGCAGCTGCAGGCTTTCTGCCACGACCACGACCCCAATGTCCGGTATGCCGTTGCCCGGAATCCCCTTCTGGACATGGCCCAGCGGGTGGCCCTGTGCGATGACGCGGATGAGGTGGTCCGGCAGGCAGCACGCCGGGGCCCCCGGCTACCCCAGACCCGTGTCCGCCCGGGGCAGGCGGTACTCTACCGCTAGACGGCAGCGCCAGAGCCAAGGCTTCTCCGCTGGGACCAGAATTCCCGTCCGGCATGCTGCCATAGGGACTTTCCGGACCCCTATCTATGGCCAGGAAAACAGATCCGGAGATCCGCAAAGTGCTGCTGCGGGCTTCCCGGCCACCCGATCCGTTGCCGGACAGGACAGTCCGTACCTGGCGGCCCCCATGCGGCCCGGACAGACCGCTGCACATGGACGCAGGAAAGGGGCTCCCGCGTACCGCCAGGCGGGTCCGGATTCATGGGGATACACCTCCCGGTTTTTGCCCGGGCCTGTCCGGAAATGGTATGTTCCGTATATGGTCCGCTTATGGTGCACCGGGGCAGGGCAACAGTTCCAGCTATCCGGCCCGAAACAGACAGGTATCGGAAATGCTTTCTACACTCGGTTTTATCGCGGTTTTTGCAATTTTCGGGGCCTGGGCCCGTTATGGCCAGACCCTGCTTGTCCAGTCCTTTCTGGGACGCGACTTTCCCTGGGCCACGCTGAGCGTCAACGTGCTCGGCTGTTTCATCATGGGTTTTCTTTTCTTCCTCACGCTTGACCGCCTTACCCTTTCTCCGGCCCTGCGTACAGGTATCCTGGCGGGAGGGCTCGGCGCCTATACCACCTTCTCGACCTTTTCCCTGGAAACCGTCAACCTTCTGGAAAATGGCGAAATGCTCAAGGGTGCACTCTACATGTGCGCATCGCTGTTTCTTTGTGTACTGGCAGCGTTCGCAGGGGCCACGCTGTCCCGCATTCTCTAGGGAGGAGCGCCGTGAAAACCGTATCCATCGTCCGCATCTATATCCGGGAGGGAGACCGGCACGCCGGTCACAATCTCATGCAGGAAATTTTCCGGACACTCCACGACGAGCACAAGGTTCGCGGGGTCACCGCCTTCCGCGGCATTGCCGGGTTCGGCAGCCACGGGACCATACTGGCCGACGATATACTCCGGCTCAGCGTGCACCTGCCCCTTGTCCTGGAATTTTATGACGATCCGGAAAAGGTGGATGCCATCCTGCCCGTCCTGCTCGACCTGGTACCTCCGGGCCACCTGCTCCGCTGGGAAGCAGACTGCAACTGTATCTAGCGGTCCCCAACCGGTTTCCCTGCCCCAAGGAACTGCACTTCCGTGGCCCCTGCTGCCCATTTCCCCGGCAGACGGACGCAGGGGCTATCCTGGCCCCATGCACAGCGCCAGTCTGCCCTGCAGGCCCGCCCGCAAACCCACAGGAATACAGCCCTGCCGATGGACTACACTTTGTGGAGGGCATATCCACCCACTTTCCCGGACAGAGGAAGCGGAGATCCTTATGAAGGACCTGCGTGACCATTTTCTCAGCCATATACGCAAGAGCGCCGGAAACATTGCCCTGCCCTTGCGTATCCGGTTCTGGGATGGACACGAATACGATTTTGCCAGCGACATCCGGGTCGTCATGGAATTCCGCTCGGCGACATTCCTGGGACGCCTCCTCACCGGCAGCACCCTTGATGTCCTCGGGGAGGGGTATGTGGAAGGAGACCTGGGCCTGGAGGGGCGATACCAGGATATTCTTGCCGTGGCCGAGGGGCTGGGCGAGGCGTTTCCCCAGCCCCGGAAAGGCCTCATCCGGTTCTTTGGCCGCGGGAAACACAGCCGGTCCAGTGATGCCCGGAACATCCGCTACCACTACGATGTTTCCAACGATTTTTACCGGCTCTGGCTGGATCGCAACATGGTCTACTCCTGTGCCTATTTCCATACCGGCCGGGAGGACATCGATACGGCCCAGGAGCAGAAACTGGACCATATCTGCCGCAAGCTGCACCTCCAGCCTGGCGAAAAGCTTCTCGACATAGGCTGCGGCTGGGGCGGTCTGCTGTCCTGGGCAGCACGGCACTATGACATCCAGGGGGTTGGTGTCACCCTCAGCGAAATGCAGTATGCGTTCGCCAGGGAGCGCATGGAAGCCGAGGGCCTGGCCGACAGGATTGAAATCCGGCTGCAGGATTACCGGGACATTCCGGAACGGGACCATTTCGACAAGGTCACCTCGGTCGGCATGTTCGAGCATGTCGGAAGGAGCCAGCTACCGGGCTATTTCAGTGTCATCCAGCGGGTGCTCCGGGAAGGGGGATGGGTACTGAACCATGGGATTACGGCCAGCCAGCAGGATGATGAACTCGGGCATCATTCCGGAAGCGGATTCATCGACAAATATGTATTCCCTGATGGAGAAATTCCCCATCTCTGGAGGGTGGTACACGCCATGGCCGGGCAGAATCTGGAAGTTCTGGATGTGGAGAACCTGCGGCCCCACTATGCCCAAACCCTGATTCACTGGGTCAGGCGCCTGGAAGCCCGGAAAGAAGAAGCGCTCCGGCTGGTGGGCCCCAAATCCTACCGTATCTGGGCCATCTACATGGCAGGCTGCGCCCATGCGTTCTGGCGCAACTGGTCCTGTCTCCACCAGGTCCTGGCCATAAAACAGGCCGGAGAAGCACTCACTGCACGCCCCTGGGAACGCCGTTACCAGTATGGCGGGGGAAAGGACTATCTTCCTGCAGAGCTGGACTGGGGAGATATCTGACCCCCACAACCAGCCAGACCGGCCTACCCCCGGAGAAGGAAGGCTGGCGGTACCATGGCAGCCTGCTGTATCCCTGCGTGGTAGTACCGTAATCCTTCCAGCGCATGGGCAGCTGCCGGACGGAAACTGTCCCTCGAAATGCCTTTCCGCCCAAGCGTGGCGCTCCACCAGCCAGAGGGGTAGGAAAACTGGGGGAAGTACAGGGTATCCACGGTTTCAAATCCGGCGGTGGCCATCCGGTCCTGGCACTGGCAGATCAGCGGGGCGTGCAGCAGCGGTGACTCGCTCTGGGCTACGAGAATCCCCTGCGGTCCAAGGGCCCTCCAGCAGGCAGAGTAGAACTCCCGTGAAAACAGTCCAGCCGCAGGCCCTACCGGGTCGGTAGAGTCGACGATAATGGCATCGTAGCTTTCCGGGGAAATCTCCTGGACCCATGCAATTCCATCCTGGAAATGGAGACGCGCACGGGGATCCGAATTTCGCTCGCACAGTTCGGGGAAAAAACGTTCCGCCACCCGGGTTACCCGCTCATCCAGTTCCACCTGATCGACCCGTGCCACCTGCGGATGCCGGAGCACTTCCCTCAGGGTTCCGCAGTCTCCCCCGCCAATCACCAGGACCCGCACAGGCGCAGGATGCGCAAGGAGGGCCGGATGGGTCATCATTTCGTGGTAAAGGAAATTATCCCGGTCTGTCACCATTACCAGACCATCCAGTGTCATGAGCGTGCCAAAATGTTCGGTCTCAAAAATTTCGATGGTCTGGTAGGCACTCTGCTCACGATGGAGGACCTCGCGCACCCGCAGGCTCAGCGCCGCGCCGTGTTCCTCATAGCGCTCGGTGTACCACAATTCCGTACTCATGGGGACTGCTCCAGGGTCAGAAGAATGGGGGCCAGTATACCTGCAGCCCTGCGGTTTCCACCACCGCCGGGCTCTGCCAGCCCCAGCTTCCCCCTGTGTTCCTGGATCGCTCCCGACCCGCCTGCGCCAGTCCAGGCTTTCACCGGAATCCGCATGCTTCCCCGCCATCTCTTCCTGGGGGCCCGTGGCTACTGGCTACAGGTGGAGAATTTCGGGTGTCATTCCGGAGGCCCAGGCAGAGGCCAGCGGGCACGGACATCAATGGGTTCCAGGGGAGAGACGCCCTCCGCCAGCCGCAGGGCACCAGTCAGCGCAATCATGGCACCGTTGTCGGTACAGTGGGCAAGGCTGGCAAAATGGACCTGGATCCCCTGTTTCTCCAGCCGATGCAGGGACAGGCGCAGATCCTGGTTGGCACTCACTCCTCCCGCCACCACAAGGCGGGAATGGCCAGTCTGCTGCAGGGCACGCAGGCATTTCTCTACCAGCGTCGTCACCACGGCCCGCTGAAAAGAGGCGGCCAGATCTGCCCCTGCCGAAGCGTCCCCCCTGGGCAGCTTTTCCACCTGAAGCCGGAAAGCGGTTTTCAGTCCGCTAAAACTGAAATCCAGCCCAGGCCGGTCCAGCATAGGCCGGGGCAGGGAATAGCGCTCCGGATCCCCACCAGTAGCCAGCCTGGCCAGAGCCGGCCCACCAGGATAGGGCAGGCCCAGCATTTTGGCCGCTTTGTCGAACGCCTCCCCTGCCGCGTCGTCCAGGGTGTCTCCCAGGAGACGGTACTGTCCGATCCCCAGGACCTCCACCAGCTGCGTATGTCCACCAGAAACCAGCAGAGCCACTGCCGGAAAAGGCAGGACGCCCTGCAGCATGGGGGCCAGCAGATGCCCTTCCAG
Source organism: Pseudomonadota bacterium (assembly GCA_021821885.1). Lineage (GTDB taxonomy): Bacteria > Pseudomonadota > Gammaproteobacteria > Acidithiobacillales > Acidithiobacillaceae > Igneacidithiobacillus. The sequence goes on along the minus strand of JAKARO010000015.1, from coordinate 4,265 downwards.
ATGATGCACCGGTACTACGGGTGCATTCCACGCATAGGCGAGGGCACGGGCAAAATTTACCCCAACCAGAAGGGCGCCCAGGAGACCAGGGCCGGCGGTCACCGCCACTGCATCCGCCTGCCGCACTCCAGTGCTTGCCTGGAGTGCGTTCCAGAGCCGCGGAAGCCTTCGCACATGGTCACGGGCCGCCAGTTCTGGAACCACACCGCCGTAGGGCGCGTGGATTTCTGTCTGCGAAAACAGCACTTCTCCAACCAGCCCCCTTCCTTCCTCAAACAGGGCCAGGCCAGTCTCATCGCATGAACTCTCGATTCCGAGCACGGTTCTGCCCATACCTACGCCCCCTCTCTGCCGTCCAGCCGGCTTTCCAGGAACTCCAGCTCTGCGGGACTGAAACCGGCTTTCAGCCGCTGCTCCCGGGCCAGGGGCCCCGCAGTCCGTCCACGGTAGTGCTTTTCCAGAAGCGAGAGAAATGCCGCGTCCGGATCCAGGTTCCGCTGGGCACAGATGGTCCGGAACCAGTGGGAACCCGTCGCCACATGACCTACCTCATCGGCCTCGATGCGTTCGAGCACCGCGACGGCATCCCGGTCTCCCGCCCCCGCCAGGCGCGCACGGATTCCCGGAGTAACATCAAGGCCACGGGCTTCCAGCAGCCTTGGGACCATCGCCATCCTGACCAGCACATCACCCATGGTTTTTTCTGCCATTTCCCAGAGCCCCCCATGAGCCGGGAGATCTCCGTAGTCCCCGCCAAGGTTCTGCAGGAGGTTTCGTAGCAGGCCGAAGTGAAAAGCCTCCTCCTGGGCTATCCGGATCCAGTCCGCATAATATTCCACAGGAAGGCCCGCAAATCCGTAGGCGGCATCAAGGGCAAGATTGATCGCGTTAAATTCAATGTGGGCCAGCGCATGCAGGAGGGCAAAACGCCCCTCCCGACTGTGCAGGTTCCGTCGTCTTGGGAGTGCCTTCGGCGCCACCAGTTCGGGCCGGTCCGGAATTCCGGCACGGCGTACAGGGGACACCGCACACCAGTCCCCTGCCGTTTCCGGCGCCTCCAGCATCGCTACCAGGACAAGTTTCTGTTCAGGATTGCTGCAGAAAAGGGCATCAGCCGTTCGGCGCTGCATGTCGTTCATGGCTGTATTATGGAGGGTTATAGCCCTTCCTGGATAGGTCCACTTCACTTCCCGCTTGCCAGGCCTGACCCGGGAACGCGAGGGGTCCTGCGGGGCCCGGGACCATCCGTGCGGAATTTTCCTGCGGGAGAGGAGAAGCCCGGACTGGACCAGGCGGAAAGGCCCGTGTCCAGACCGGAAGACAGGTCTGGGTTCCAGGGCAACGCAGCGCAGGACCACTCATCGGCTGTCAGTGCATGAGCCCGTACTGGCCAGAACCGGACAGGAAAATCGGGCTGGTACGGTGCTGCCGCGGACCGGGAATGCATTTTTACCGTTTTCCCATCCAGGCGCTGTAGATCACCGGCGCAAGCCACAGGGACATAAATACCGAAAGCAGAAGACCGCCCATGACGGCCACGGCCAGGGGCTTCAGGAGATCGGTCCCGCGGCCAATGCCGATCACCAGTGGCAGAAAGCCCAGAACGTCTGCCAGCATGGTCATAAGGATCGGGCGCATGCGCTGGCGTGAGGCCAGGGCGACGATGGCGGGATGTGGGCGGGCGCCACCGAGCTGGCGGGCGCGGGCGAAGATCAGGATGACGTTATTCACGGCAATGGCAAAGACGAGCAGCACCCCGAGGAAGGCGGTGCTGTCCAGGTCAATGCCAAGGAGAACGAGGGCCAGCAGCGCCCCCGGAGCCGCGAGAGCGATCGCGATCATCGCGGCTCCCGCCGCCCGCTGGCTGCTGAACTGGAAGCCGAGCAGTACTACGAGCAGGGCCAGGGCGCCAGCCAGGATCATGGCCATCTGCCGGAAACTCTGCGCCTGCTGCCGGTAATAGCCCCCGAGCAGAGGACTGATGCTGGGCGGAAAATGCATGGCGGCGATCACCGCACGTGCTTTTTTTGCCGCTCTGGCAAGGCCTTCCCCAGGCTTGGGCTGCAGCCAGATATACGCGTAGGGGACGAGATCCTGGTGGGTCACGTAGGGCACGGCTCCCTGCACCCGCACGCTGGCCACACTGGACAGGGGGGTATAGGTGCCACCGGGCAGGCGGACCGGCATTGCCCCCACGCCGGCAGGGGTGACCGACTGGCCACCCAGGCGGACACGGATAGGCAGAATCTGCTCACCATGGAGAAGAAAGCCGGCCTGCCGGCCCCACAGGCGTGCCCTGATCTGGTCGGCGAGCCCCGGCGGCGTGACACCGTAAATCGCCGCCATGGGCAGGGGGTCTACCTGGATTTCCGGGCCTGCGGAGGGAGACTTGAAGACCACGGACTGGAATGTGCTGCCTTGGCGCAGGGCGGCGGCCAGCCTGCCGCCCGCCTCCCGGAGCGTTGCCGAGTCGGACCCGAACAGGAAGATTTCCAGGGGGGCGTGGGCGCCGGAAAGATCACCCAGCCGGTTGACCATTACCTGGGTGGTCTGCACGGCGAGGAGATCGGGTACCGCCTGCCGGAACTCCCGGTGCAGGGTGCGCATGACCGCCTCCGTGGTCTCCTTGCGGGTCGCCTTGAGGACGATGGTAATCGCGCCCTTGTTGGGTGTGGAATACGGGTTGCCAAAAGCGCGGCCGACCATCAGCGACGCGCGTTCCACATTGCTGTTTTTCAGGGCCACCCGCATAAGCGCACGTCCTGCCCGGGCTGTTTCTGCCACATTGCTGCCAACCGGCATGCGGAAGGGGACCGAGATGATGCCTTCGTCCCAATGGGGCAGAAAGGCGGTAGGCAGGGTCTTCAACCCATACCAGCCGGTAGCGGCGAGGACCAGGATGACGGGCACGGCCAGCCAGGGCCGGCGCATCCCGCCGATCAGCCAGCGGCTGTAATGGCGCCGCAGCCATTTCTCCCCCAGGCTCCGGCGCCCGTCACGCGCCCGTCCTGCAAGCCAGACCGCCAGCATTGGCGTGATGAAGAGTGCCACCAGCTGGGAGGTCACCAGGGCAATAACGATGGAGAGCGCCATGTGCCGGAAGAGCAGCCCCAGAGTCCCCGAAAGAAAGACCAGAGGCAGGAAGATGAGACAGGAGGTCAGGGTGGCCAGCGTCATGAGGGGCAGGATCTCGCCGGCCCGGCGCAGGGCGGTCCGCCGCCGGGTTTCGAGGTCACCGTGCAGGCCGTGCAGCCCCCGTTCCACGACCACAATGGCGTGGTCCACCAGGGCACCGATGGCCGCCGTCAGTCCCCCCAGGGTGATGATGTTGAGACCATATCCCAGACCATGCAGAACGAGGAAAGTGGCCGCCAGGGACATGGGCACCACCACCATGGTGGCGAGCGCCCCGTCGAGGCGGCCGAGAAAAATGAGGACCACCAGCCAGGCGATGAGACTGCCCAGCCCCAGGGCGATCCAGACATCCTTGAGACTGCTGCTGACCAGATGGCTGAGATCATAGATGGGGACCAGCTTCACGCCCGGGGGCAAATGGCCCTGCAGCTCCTCAATCCGGGCCCGCACCGCCCTGGCCACGGTCACTTCATTGGCACCCGACTGGGCCAGCACATCAATCATCAGGGCGTGCCGGTAGCCAGGCACCGCAGCTTCCCGCAGCAGGGGTGGAGGACCGATACCCACCTTCCCCAGCACCCCCAGCGCCAGGGGGGTGCGGACACCGTGCGCATCGGGCGGTCCCAGGGGCAGCGTCAGGGCGGCCAGTCGGGCCGTATCCTCAGGCCGGGGGGTTGTGGCAACGATAAACTGCTGGTGAAAGACATTCAGCACCCCGGAGAAAAAAGGCCCCTGTGCAGCGCGCAGGGCGTCAATGACCTGCGTGGCATCCAGGTGGTACTGGGCGAGGCGCAGGGGATCCAGGGCGATGTGCACTTCCGGCCAGCCACGGCTGGTTTCGTCCACCCGGTAGACTCCGGGTATGGACAGGAGCGCCGGGCGGATCTGGAAGGCGAAGGCAGGCATCATGGCCGAACTGTCCAGATGGTCAGAGACCAGGGCGTACTCGGCGAATGGATAGATATTGGGAGCCATGAGCCGGACGAGCATTCTCGCGCCGGGGGGCAGCGGAATGTGGGCGAGGCGGGCCTGGAGCATGAGATAGGCCGTCTCGGGGTTCATGTTCGAGTCGAAATAGACGTGCAGCTTGGACAGGCCATTGCCCGTCTGTGAGCGCACCAGCCGCACCC
>JAKARO010000003.1 GCA_021821885.1 Pseudomonadota bacterium | reverse complement strand
AGCCACATCTTAGATCGATCTGATGTTGAGAAACTCCAAGCATCTTCTTCGCATTCTCGATGTCTTCCGGAGTGTTAATGTTGCGCAAGCTCATGCCGTTCGGCAGATCGAGATCGAGTTTTCGGGGTGATTTGGGAGTGCCGAGAACGCTCTGCCAGGTTGAGGGGTCGTCGGGATTGCATTTGCTCATGTTAGCCCCAGCCATTTTACTTCTGGCCATTATCGCAGAAATTTGCAGGGCTTTGGCCTTGGCAACTGTCGGAGTTCTGGTTTGCAGAGAGATGCGACGGTCGATGCGCTTCGATTCGACCCGATACTGGATCCGGAAATAGAACACGCCGTGGCGCGACTGGAACAGTCTTGAAGGTAGTTTCAAGGTGGCCTCTTAGGTTAGGAGGCCACCTAATGAGTGGCGCCTGTGCGTTAACCTGCCTTTTTTGAACAGCAAATCCAGCAGGTTAATAATATTGGCGGAGAGGGTGGGATTCGAACCCACGTGACGTTGCCGTCCATCCGATTTCGAGTCGGCGCCGTTATGGCCACTTCGGTACCTCTCCCGGATCGGATACAGTAAAGCATCCTATGTCAGTCCACAAGATCAGGAACAGGAAATCTTCCTGGAATTACAGCGTGGCTCCGTCATTGCGGTCCCTGGCACTCACAAACTGCCTTTTGAGAACATGTTCCCGCTTGAGTCCAAGCCAGAGTGCAATAGGACTTGCCACAAAAATGGAGGAATAGGTTCCCACAACGACCCCAATCAGCAGCGCGGTAGCAAACCCGTGTATTACGGGTCCCCCAAAAATGAATAGTGCAAGGGCCACCATGAAGGTGATGAAGCTGGTAATGACCGTGCGGGAGAGCGTCTCGTTGATAGCCGTGTTAAAAATCCCGGCCACATCCCCGCTTCGCGATGCCCGGAGGTCTTCCCGCATGCGGTCAAAGACTACGACCGTATCATTCAGGGAATACCCCATGATTACCAGCAGGGCTGCAATGACCGTCAGGGAAAACTCCTGCTGGGAAATGGCAAAATAGCCTACAACAAGAATGGGATCGTGGAGCATGGCCAGAACCCCGCCCACTGCAAAGCGCCACTCAAAGCGGAAACCAACATAAATGAGAATGCCAATGGTCACCACAACAAGAGCCAGGATACCCTTGTTGCGGAGCTCCTTCCCTACCTCGGGCCCGACATATTCGGTACGGCGTAGCTGAACACCCGGATAGGCCTGAGGATCTCCCCGAAAAACCCCCAGAATTTTCCCGGCCACCGAGCTGCTTTCTCCTGGACGGGTACGGAGGCGGATCAGGAGGTCCCGGTCTCCGCCAAAAGTCTGGACGACCGCGTCCTGGTATCCTACCCGCCCCAGGGTACTGCGCACGGTCGCCAGATCTGGGGTTTTGGCAAAAGACAGTTCTACCAGAGTACCACCGGTAAAATCGATGCTGTAATCAAGGCCACGCACCAGGTAGGCGACCAGGGAGGCAGCAATCAGCAGGGCCGAGAAACCCAGGAAGAGCCAGCGGCGGGACATGAAGTCCACATGCGTACGGGATTTAAAAAGTTCCATAGAGGCGCCTCAGATCCAGAGTTTTTCTACCCGCCGCCGACCTAGGGCGAGTTCCACAATTCCACGGCTCATTAGGGTAGCCGTAAACATTGACACCATGACGCCAATAGTCAGAACAAGCGCGAATCCCTTGATGGCTCCTGTACCAAACTGAAAAAGGGTCAGGGCTGCAATAAGCACTGTAATATTGGAATCCACAATGGTGGCAAAGGCTTTCCGGAATCCGGCATCAATTCCGGCACGGGGGCTCATTCCCCGGCGGACTTCCTCGCGGATCCGCTCAAAAACCAGTACATTGGCATCAACAGCCAGACCAATTTTAAGCACAATTCCGGCAAGTCCCGGAAGGGTCAGCGATCCCCCAACGATCGAAAGCACAGCGAGAATGGCCAGTACATTTACCAGAATGGCGAGGTCGGCTATCAGGCCAAATGCCCGATAGTAAAATGTCATGAAAAACATGACAAAAAGCATGCCAAAAAGAACTGCCATAACCCCATCGTGTATGGAGTCCTGTCCCAGGGTCGGTCCAACGGTACGCTCCTCCGAGACATGCACAGGTGCAGGCAGGGCGCCCGCCCGGAGTTCGATTGCCACGTTGCTGGCCACTTTCAGACTGGGAAATCCGTCGATCTGCGCCCGGCCACCGGTAATAGCCTCACGGATGACTGGTGCAGTGACTACCCGGTTATCAAGAAGAATGGCCATACGTTTCCCAACATTCTTGCTGGTCAAATCTCCAAAAATGCGGGTTCCAACGCTATCAAAACTGATGTTCACGATAGACTGTCCCGAATTGCTGTCAACACCGGCAGCCGCTCCGCTCAGATAACGGCCAGTCAGTACCGTTTCCTTATGCAGAAGATAGGGTGCACCATTCGCACCGTAATACAGGGCATCCCCGGGAGGAATCTTCCCTTTGAGCGCCGCGGCAAGATCCCCACCATTCGCGACCATCCGGAATTCCAGCTGGGCCGTCGAGCCAATAATGGCCTTGGCCCGCTGGGTATCCTGTACACCAGGAAGCTGGACCGCGATATGTTCCCTGCCCTGCCGCTGGATTTCCGGCTCCGCGACTCCCAGCTGGTCGATACGGTTGCGTATGACCACGATGGCCTGCTGGAGCGCCTCATCCGTCATTTTCTGTACGGACGCAGCCGTGATGGCGATCTTGAGAATGGCATTTGGCTGCAGCTGTACCGAAAGTTCAGGGTATTTCCCGGCAATAACCTGCTCTGCGCGCCTGGCAAGATCTTCGTTCGCCATTTCTACGGAAAGACCGGCTGAACCATTCTGGCTGACAGCCACATACTGCAGGTTCTCATGGCGCAGGAGGGTTCGCACGCCGTTACCATACTCCTGCATGTGGTGGTGGATAACCGCTTCCATGTCCACGCGCAGGAGCAAATACACGCCGCCCCTCAGATCAAGTCCGAGATTGACTGGCTCTGCGCCAAACTCTGACATCCAGGACGGCTCTGCCGACTTCTGGGAAAGAATGACCTGCGCATTCTGCGGCAGGCGATTCTGGAGCAGGGTTTCTGCCAGTCCTTGGGCATTGTCATTGGGAAAGTAGAATGTTACGCCTCCATTCACTCCGCCAGCCATCCGCACAAACGCAATTCCGGACTGGCGGAGCCAGCCTGCCATGGCAGCGGCTGAAGGCAGTACGGTACCCACAGGTGCACGCACCTCCACTGCCGGACGCCAGCCGTAAAGATTCGGCAGGGCGTAGAAAATGGACGGCAGCACTACAGCCAAAATGATGAGGTACTTCCACCAGGGATAACGGGTCATGGAATGGGCCTTGTCACAGTTTTTTCAGGGTCCCCTTGGGCAGGAGCAGGGTTACGGCGCTGCGCTGGATCCTGACCACTACACCCTCCGCCACTTCCAGCTGGAGATACTCTTCCCCGGCCTGCATTACCCGCCCGACCAGACCGCCACCGGCTACCACTTCATCCCCCTTGCTGAGGGAGGCAATCAGCTGTCGCTGCTCCTTGGCCTTTTTCATCTGGGGACGAATCAGGAGAAAATAGAAAATGGCGAAAATTAGGGCAAGGGGCAGGAACTGCAAAACAAAAGGCAGCACACCACCGGCACCAGAAGCAGATGCAGGGGCATCCGCAGCATGGGCGATGGCAATCGGGGATAGGTTCATGAATCAGTGCTCCGGAACTCGGTTGGAGGAGCGCTATTGTAGCCTTCGGGCGTCCCCCAGGGAAAGCCGCGGAATTTCCTGCCCCCGACGGACATAAAATTCCTGTCGGTATTCCGCAAGTCGGCCATGCGCAATGGCTTCGCGCATCCCAGCCATAAGTTCCTGGTAATAATAGAGATTATGCCAGGTATTCAGCCGGGCTCCGAGAATTTCATGGGTCTTCTGCAGATGACGGAGATAGGCGCGGCTGTAGTTCTGGCACGTGTAGCATCCACATTCCGGATCGGGAGGAGACGGATCTCTTTCATGGCAGGCATTTCGCAACCTGAGAATGCCATCACGGGTAAAAAGCCAGCCATTACGGGCATTACGCGTAGGGAGCACACAGTCAAACATGTCCACTCCACGCCACACTCCTTCCACGAGATCCTCTGGCGTACCGACACCCATCAGGTAGCGGGGCTTCCCTCCCGGCATCCGGGGCAGAAGCGCATCCAGAACCTCCAGCATTTCTACCTTGCTTTCCCCGACAGACAGCCCGCCAATAGCCAACCCCGGAAAATCCAGCCTTTCCAGTGCCTCAAGGGAGCGGAAGCGCAGATCCGGGAACATTCCCCCCTGAACGATACCGAAAAGCTGCCCGGGTCCATCATAGACAGCACGGGAACGCGCAGCCCAGCGCATGGAAAGTTCCATGCTTGTCCGGGCCTGTTCTGGCGTAGCTGGATGGGGGGTACACTCGTCAAACACCATGGCGACATCCGAGCCCAGCCGCCGCTGGATATCCATGGATTCTTCTGGCCCGAGAAAGACCCGGTGTCCGTCTGTTGGCGCACGGAAAGTCACCCCGGCTTCTTCCAGGCGGCGCAGATCGCCCAGACTGAAAACCTGGAATCCACCGGAATCCGTCAGAATGGGGCGGTCCCAGTGCATCATCCGGTGCAGGCCTCCCGTCGCCTCCACCATCTCAAGTCCGGGCCGCAGGAACAGGTGGAAAGTATTGCCCAAAACCATTTCCGCGCCCAGGGCCCTGAGTTCCTCCGGGGTCATCGCCTTTACGGTTCCGTAGGTGCCCACCGGCATAAAAGACGGCGTCTGGACATCCCCGCGTGCGAAACGCAGAATACCGCGGCGCGCCTGGCCATCTACGGCGAGAAGGGTGAAAAAAGTCATTGCTGCCGTCCCGGAAGTGCCGGAGGAAGGATCAGCATGGCATCGCCATAGCTGAAGAAACGGTACCGTTCTTTCACCGCATGTGCATAGGCTGCAAGGGTAAATTCTGTCCCCGCAAGGGCACAAACCAGCATCAGCAGTGTCGATTCGGGCAGATGGAAATTAGTAAAAAGTCCATCAATCACATGAAAGGGTTTCCCGGGATAGAGGAAAAGCCGGGTTTCCCCCTGGAAGGGGGCCAGCGTCCCGGAAGCCCCTGCCGCTTCCAAGGCCCGGCAGGCCGTGGTGCCAACCGCAAAAATCCGGCCACCCCGGGCGCGGGTTTCCAGAATCCGGCTTACGGTCCCGGCATCCACATCCGCCACCTCGGCATGCATCCGGTGTTCGTCTATATTTTCCGTACGGACAGGAAGAAAGGTACCGGCACCCACATGCAGCGTCACAAACGCTGATCCGATCCCGGACCCGTTCAGGCGTGCAAGCAGACTCCCATCAAAATGGAGACCTGCCGTTGGTGCGGCAACGGCGCCTGGATGCCGGGCATAGACTGTCTGGTAACGCTCCCGGTCCTGATCATCCGGCGCATGCTGGATGTAGGGCGGCAATGGAACCGAACCATGGGTTTCCAGGATCGCGGCCCATGTGCTGTTGCCATGCAGATGGAGCGAAATCCGCATCTCTTCTTTCCCGCTCACATATGCCTTCTCCCCTCCAGGCAGAAGAACAGCCATACCGGAACGTAGTGGCTTGGAGGAACGGGCGAGAAACCACCCTTCCGTACTGGTCACCAGGCGGTCAAGAAGCAGTTCAACGGCCCCACCTGTCTCTTTCCGGGCGGACAGGCGGGCAGGCAGAACTTTCGTGTCATTGAACACCAGAAGGTCACCGGGGAGAAGACATTCCGGAAGTTCCATAACCTGCCGGTCTGACCACTGCCTGCGTGCAGGGTCCAGGACCAGCATTCTGCCCGCATGGCGCTCAGGCAGCGGGGTCTGCGCCACCAGTTCTTCCGGGAGAAGGTAATGGAATTCCGATTTTCTGTGGGACACTTAGGCAAACCACTCTTCAGCTTCCGGCGAAGGATGCGGAAAAACCTGTACCAGTGCAATACGTGGCCCGTCCCGCCGGAGAACCAGCACGTCAAAATCCCGGAACTCCATCCGTTCGCCCTCATCCGGCAGCCGGTCCAGCCGCTGCATCAGAAGCCCTCCTACGCTGTCGGCTTCTCCGGCCTCATCAATATCCCGGTCCAGAAGCTGCTCCAGGGAATAGATGGACAGACTGCCTGGGCCAATCCAGGAGCGGTCAGGCTGTTTCTGCCACTCCTGCCGCTGGTGGCGGAATTCATCCGGTATGGCACCCAGCAGGGCTTCCAGAAGATGGTCCAGCGTTACAAAGCCCGTAATGGTTCCCAGATCATCTACCACCAGGGCGAAGTGCGGCTGGCCAGAACGGAAATGGGTGAGGAGGTCCATGGCTGGAAGGTCGCGGTCCACTGCCGGCAGGGGGCGCAGGATACTGCCCAGAGAAATGCGTTTTCCTGGCTGGGAAAGCAGAGGGAGAAGATCCTTCACATGAACCACCCCAAGAACGTGCTGCCGGTCCCCTTCGCAGACCGGATATCTGGTAAACCGGTGCTGCAGGAGCGTGCGACGGATTTCTGCCGGATCAGCATCGTCCATAAGACAGACCATATCTGCGGCCGGACGGGCCAGGTCTCCGGCGCTGAGCTCGTTGAAATCCAGCGCACGCTCCAAAATGTCCCCTGTCCGTGACCCGAGAATGCCCTGTGCCTGGCTTAGGGCCAGGATCATGGCCAGCTCATCGCGGGAGTGAGGGGCATCACCGGCAGCCTGCCCGCTCTGCAGCCCGAAGACCTTCAGCACCAGCCGTGTACTTCCGTTCAGCAGGGCAATAGCGGGGTACATCAGCCAGTAGAAGACATACAGGGGGGGGCCCGTCCAGAGAGACAGTGCCGCGGTTCTGCGGATGGCCATGGATTTGGGGGCCAGTTCCCCAAAAATGATGGTGGTAAAGGCTATGGCGACAAAACCGGCCGCAAAGGCAGCCGACTCGAGGGCAGGACCATGGCGCCGCAAGCCAAAGGTCTCCAGTACAGGCCGGATGACGTAGGCTACGGCCGGTTCTCCAATCCAGCCCAGAGCCAGGGAAACCAGAGTAATGCCCAGCTGGGTTGTGGACAGGTAGATATCCAGATGGCGGTGCATGCGGAGCAGGATACGGCCGCGCAGGCCATACTCCTGCGCCATGGTGCGGGCCTGGGTTCCGCGCAGTCGCACCAGGGAAAATTCGGCGGCAACAAAAAATCCGTTTAACAGGATGAAGAACAGCGCCAGCAGAAGGGCCAGCCACTCAGGCATTGGCGGCGTCCTTCTCCGCGAGCCGGCGGGACCGGCTTCCGCCCTCAGGCGCCATTCTGGGTCAGAAGCTGCTCCAGTTCGGCAAAGCTCTGGACCACTCCATTGGCTTCGATCTCCACCCCCAGCTGCCGTCCAATCTGGCTAATCGAAAAAATTCCCCGAATCCCCGTCCTGCCGGCATTTTCTTCCTGGACCAGGGCATGCTGTCGACCGGAATTCCGCAGGGTTACCACCACATCCCCGACGCAGGAGCGCTCAACTTCCGCAAAATCCAGAACCTCAATCCGGCCTCTGGGAGTCATAATATCGCGCACGCGTACCTGGTCCCTGGGCTGCTGGTGTTCGGCGGCCACTTGTACCGGTTTTTCCCCCAGGATGTCCCTTGCGGTAATCAGTCCCTGCAAATCGCCGAATGTGTCGACAGCGAAGAGCATGCGGACACCGATATGGATCATCCGCTGCATGGCCTCGTCAATGGTGACTTCGGGATGGACGGTTGCAGGAGGTACGCGGTGCAGGTCTGTCATTACCCGGACCGCCTCATCCTCCAGCCGGACACGGATTGCCAGCCCGTCATCAAAATAGGCCAGCTGTGTATCTGCATGCAGACCATGGCAATGCAGGGGACGGAATCTTGTCATATGTGCATTCTCCCTATAGCAGGCCGGTATGTAGCCGGAAGAACAGGACCACAGGCTCCTGTTTTCAGGATAGCGCAATTCCATCCTGCGACAACCCGGAAAAACCCCGCACCAGATCGTCACGCAGGTCTTCCACATGTTCCAGACCGACACTCAGGCGCAGCAGCCCGTCGCCAATGCCAGCGGCGGCACGGGCCTCCTGGGTAAGGCGGCTGTGCGTCGTACTTGCAGGATGCGTGACGGTACTTTTAACATCCCCCAGGTTGGCGGTTCGGGAGAAAATCCGTAGCGCATCCATGAATTTCCAGGCCCTCTCCTGCCCTCCCCCAAGATCAAAGGAGAGGATTCCTCCTGGAAGGCGCTGCTGCCTGGCCGCAAGCTCAAACTGGGGATGGCTGGCAAGACCCGGATAATGGACCCGTGACACTTCGGGACGGTTCTCCAGCCACTGTGCCAGTTCCATAGCATTGGCACAGTGCCGTTCCATCCTGAGACCCAACGTCTCCAGTCCTTTCAGCTGCACCCAGGCGTTGAAGGGACTAAGGCTCGGACCTGCCGTACGCACAAAACTTCTTGGGCCTGTCAGCAGATCCCGGGAGCCACAGACCGCGCCGCCGAGCGTACGGCCCTGCCCGTCCAAATATTTGGTGCCAGAGTGGATCACCAGATCGGCCCCCCAGTGGAGGGGCCGCTGCAGCACAGGAGTACAGAAACTGTTGTCCACTACCAGCAGGGCTTCATGGCCATGCGCCAGCGATGCGAGGGCCTGCAGATCCCCTATCTCGGTCATGGGATTCGACGGAGTTTCCAGAAACAGGATCCGGGTCTGGGGCCGGATAGCCGCCTCCCAGGCGGAAAGGTCCGTAAGCTGGACAAAGGTGGTTTCCACTCCAAAGCGTCCCAAAATCCCCTGCAGCAGCTGAACTGTCGTGCCGAAGAGGGAACGGGAAGCCACCACATGGTCACCTGCCTGGAGAATGCCCATAAAAACCGTAAGGCACGCCGCCATCCCCGATGCCGTACTGATGCAGTCCTCAGCGTTCTCAAGCGCAGCGAGCCGCTCCTCGAGCGTCCGCAGGGTCGGATTGGTGAAACGGGCATATATGTTACCGGGTACCCGCCCTGCAAAACGGTCCGCAGCTTCCCCGGCAGATTCAAAGACAAAGCTGGATGTCGGGAAAATGGGCTCAGAGTGCTCCTGCTCTGCTGTCCTATGTATGCCTGTCCGTATGGCAAGCGTTTCCGGCCGGAGGCCTTTCCTCCAGTCCATGGCCCCCTCTCCATCACTCATCGCAGTTCCTTGATCAGATGCAGCTGCCTTCCCGTATCGGTCACAGGAACAGGCAGGGGATAGTCATTGCTAAAGCAGGCATCACAGAAACCCTGTTCCTGGCCGCCTACCGCCTCATGAAGGGCATTCAGGCTGAGATAGCCCAGACTGTCTGCACCAATCATCTTGCAGATTTCCTCGGTGCTGTGCTGTGCTGCGATCAGCTGGGCACGGTCCGGCGTATCAATCCCATAATAGCAGGGGCCAACCGTAGGTGGGGAGCTGGAAAGAAAATGGATTTCCCGGGCTCCTGCGCTGCGAACCAGGTGCACGATCTTGGCGCTGGTAGTGCCGCGGACAATGGAATCGTCCACCAGAACCACACGCTTTCCCCGGAGAATATCCGGCTGGGCGTTCAGCTTGACGCGGACCCCAAAATCCCTCCCCCTCTGGGCAGGCTGGATGAAAGTCCGTCCGACATAATGGTTGCGGATCAGTCCCAGCTCAAAAGGAAGGCCGGATGCCTCAGCATAACCCATGGCGGCTGCCACACCGGAGTCCGGTACCGGCACCACCATATCTGCCTCCCTTGGATGGAGCTGTGCCAGCACATGTCCGATGCGCTTGCGTACCGAATAAACGTGGATTCCGTCCAGTACACTGTCCGGTCTCGCAAAGTAGATATATTCAAAAACGCACATCCGTCGCCCGGCCGGGGCAAATGGCTGCCGGCTTTCAATGCCATCCACCGAAATGATGATCATTTCCCCAGGTGCCACATCACGAACAAACTCGGCCCCCATAAGATCCAGCGCGCAGGTCTCGGAAGCGAGAACAAACCCCCCGGAATCAATCAGCCTCCCCAGGACCAGCGGGCGGAACCCCATGGGATCCCGGACACCGATCAGCCGGGTTTCTGTCAGGCACACCAGGGAGTAGGCACCCGAAACCTGTTTCAGCGCCGCAGACAGGCGTTCGCCCGCGTCATTGCCCGAGACCCGGGCCAGAAGATGGACGATCACTTCCGTATCCATGTCGGTATGGAATATCGCCCCTTCCTGCTCCAGACGGTAGCGGAGTTCCTGGGCATTGACCAGGTTGCCATTGTGCCCCACAGAAAAAGAGCCATGCCGGTAATTGATGAACACGGGCTGGGTATTCTGGAGTACCGAGCCGCCAGCAGTGGAATAGCGCACATGGCCGATGGCCTGTGTACCGGGCAGGCGTGCAATTTCCCGGCTGCCAAACACCTCGGCAACACGCCCCATTCCGCGATGGGCGTGGAGCCTGCCTTCATCGGCTGAAACAATACCCGCCGATTCCTGGCCCCTGTGCTGCAGCGCATAAAGTCCGAGGTATGCCAGGTTGGAGGCCTCGGGATGCCCGAAAACACCTACAACACCACATTCATCATGAAAATGGTCATCATCGGTCCAGTTTTGGGTTGGATACGGCTTTTCCACGCGTTTGCAACTCCCAGTAGGATACGGCCGGGGCCGTGATGGACTGTGACAGTGCCAGAACCCGGGGCTGTCCGAGCCAGGACCGCTGCCACCAGGAACTCTGGTCCAGATGTGTAGCTTGCGCCAAAAATACCAGAACCGCCAGAATAATGACCCCTCGCAGGAGCCCGAAAAGTGCTCCCACCACCCGGTCTGGACCTCCAAAACCTACGGTATACAGGATCCCGCGCAGCAGAAAAGCACATAGGGCAGACAGGCCAAGGACCACGAAAAACAGCAGAAAATCGGCCACCGGAACCCTCCAGGCGGACGGGACATAAGGTGCGAGGTGTGGAGCCAGCCCCTGACGACCCCAGCGCCAGGCAACATAGGCTCCCCCGATCCAGCCCGCGAGGGAAAAAAACTCCCGGAGCATCCCGCGCAGAAATCCCCAGGCGCTGGACAGAAGAAGAATGCCCACCACGCCCATATTTACCCAGGGCATACTGGCTCCAGACCAGGGCTGCCAGTAGAAAACCAGGCTTCCGGAAGCTGTTCCAGTACATGGAAAGAGCCAAAACAGAGCAGGGTATCTTCCGGCGATAGCCTGCCACGGACCAGTTCCAGTATGGTTTCTGTCCGGCCCTCCCCACCTTCTCCACAGGACAGGCCCATCTGCCCCAGCAGCGCGTGAAGGGATTGTCTGGAAGCCGCCCGGGGTCCAGACAGTTCCAGGGGATACCAGACATCCACAAGATCTGCCAGTGGCTTGATGCTTGCTCCAATATCCTTGTCCGACATCATACCCCAAAGGGCACATACCCGGCCCCTGCCCTTTCCTGCACGGAGAACCTCGGCCAGGTGCGCGGTCGCCTGGGGATTATGGGCGACATCGGCCAGAACGCGGGGCCCGTCCTGTCCCCACGGCCTCAGCCACTGGGCACGCCCAGGGAGAGCCGGAGCCACCTGCCAGCTTCCTGTCTCTGGAACGGCTCCGGGCAGGGATTCACGCAACAGCCAGACGGCGGCCAGCGCCAGCGCCAGATTGTTCCACTGCTCCTGGCCACCCCAGAGGGGCCGGGGCACATGCCAGCAATGCCCATCCATGCACCAGCGTGCCTGGACAGGATCGACAGTAAAATCTTTTCCCAGGCGCCATAGTGGTGCCCCCATGGCCTTGGCCCAATTCAGAACAGAGAGGCAGGGATTTTCCGGATCCCCATACAGGGCCGGAACTCCAGGGCGGTAAATTCCGGCTTTTTCCCTGCCAATCTGATCGCGGGTATCGCCCAGCCAGGCCTGGTGATCCAGATCCACCGAGGTAATGATTCCGAGATCCGGCCGGAAGGCATTGACAGCATCAGCCCGCCCCCCCAGGCCAACCTCGAGGATAGCCAGATCAGGCGAATACTGCAGGAGGAGTTCCACCGCAACGAGGGTGGCCAGCTCAAAATACGTCAGAGGAACTTCCTTGGCGACGTGGGCCAGCCTGGCCGTGGCCTCAAGCCACTGTCCTTCCCCAGGCATCTTCCCATCGATGCGGAGGCGTTCCGGAAAACGCCACACATGGGGACTGGTGTAGGCGCCAGGCCGGTACCCGGACTGGCGGTAGAGGGCCTCCAGGTAGGCTACCGTTGACCCCTTGCCATTGGTTCCGGCTACCAGGATGACGGGAAAAGGCAGGCGCCGGGGAATCCCGGACCTGTCCATCGCCTCCTGCATGCGTTCCAGACCAAGCCGGATTGTTCCGGGGGGGCCGGCAAGCCCGGAGAGGACTGTGCTTACTGTGTCATCCACCGGACCGCTAGCATGACCATCAGGCACCGCGTTCGGCATGGGCAAGAATGGAAAGGAAAGAAGCAATATGCCCACGGAGGTGGCGCCGGTCCACAATCTGGTCAATGGCCCCATGCTCGAGGAGATACTCCGATCGCTGGAAACCTTCCGGAAGTTTTTCCCGGATCGTCTGCTCAATGACCCGGGGACCGGCAAAACCGATCAGGGCCCGGGGCTCTGCCACAAGAATATCGCCCAGCGTCGCCAGGCTGGCAGACACGCCTCCCATGGTGGGATCCGTAAGCACGGAAATGTAGGGAATCCGGCTTTTGGCCAGCCGTTCGACCGCAGCTGCCGTTTTGGCCATCTGCATCAGCGAAAAGAGACCTTCCTGCATACGGGCCCCGCCGCTGGCACTAAAACAGACCAGGGGACAGCGCTCCACCAGGGCCGTTTCAGCCGCCTTTGCAAAACGGGCGCCCACTACGGAGCCCATGCTGCCGCCCATAAATTCAAACGCAAAAGCAGCAGCAACCACCGGTTTCCCTTCCAGAAGTCCACGCATGGCCACCAGGGCATCTTTCTCGCCGGTTTTTTCCCTGGCTTCCTGCAGACGGTCCTTGTAGCGCTTCTGGTCCCTGAAGCGCAGGGGATCGACGGGAACCAGCTCGGCCCCAATTTCCAGGCGTGGTTCTGGATCCAGGAAATAGTGCAGCCGCTGCCGTGCCGTAAGCCGGTGATGGTAACCACAGTGGGGACACACCTGAAGGTTCTCTTCCAGTTCGGTACGGTAGAGAACGGCCTGGCAGGTTGGACACTTGGACCAGAGCCCCTCCGGAACCGACCGTCTGGTTTCCGTACCAGGCTCCGTGGTAGTGGACTGATTTTTCTTTATTTTTGGGGGGAGAACCCGGCTGAACCAGTTCATGTCCCCTCTCCCATGCGCCTGCCCAGAGCCTCCCTAAAAGACAGCAGAAATTCCGTGGCAATCCCCTGGGCATGGCGGTCATCACGGGCATCGGAAAGCCGTTCTACCAGTGCAGAACCGATCACCACGGCATCACAGCCAGATGCAGCCAGATGCCCTGCGACAGTGGCATCCCGGATACCAAAACCAACCACTACCGGCATCCCGAGTTCCTGCCGGAGCTGCGCAGTACGCTGGGCTACCTCGTCCCAGTCCCGCTGTTCGCCTCCGGTAATGCCTCTCAGGGAAACGTAGTAGACAAACCCGCTGCCCAGCCTTTTTACGGTGGCCACCCGCGCGGGGCTACTGGTAGGGGCCAGCAGGAAAATGGGATCCAGATGGAAACGGCGCAGCACCTCTACTTCATGTGCACTTTCCTCTGGCGTGAGATCCACCAGAATGACGCCATCAGCACCTGCTGCGGCAGCCGCTTCTGCGAAACGCTCTACGCCCATGGCCTCTACCGGATTCAGGTAACCCATCAGAATAATGGGTGTGGTCTGGTTTTTCTCCCGGAATTCCTGTACCCAGGCCAGAATCTGCCGGACTGTCACTCCTCTTCCAAGGGCACGCTCACTGGCACGCTGAATGACCGGACCATCCGCCATGGGATCCGAAAAGGGAATTCCCAGTTCAATGGCGTCCGCACCGGCCGACACCAGGGCATGAAGAAGAGGAACTGTCCCCTGAAAACTGGGATCCCCTGCAGTCACAAACGGTACCAGCCCCGTTTTCCCTGCTTCCCGGAGAGTACGAAAAAGGCCCGGCAGCCGGCTCATAGGGTAATGCCCTCCCGTGCGGCAACTGTATGGATATCCTTGTCCCCCCTTCCCGACAGGTTCACCAGAATGGTCTGGTCGCTGCGCAACTGCGGCGCGAGACGGAAAGCACAGGCCAGCGCGTGGGAAGATTCAAGGGCCGGTATAATGCCTTCTGCACGGCTCAGGCGGTGGAAGGCTTCCAGGGCCTCCTCATCTGTGGCTATCACATATTCTGCCCGGCCAATGTCCTTCAGATAGGAATGTTCAGGACCAACACCCGGATAGTCCAGGCCAGCGGAGATGGAATGGGTAGCCAGAATCTGCCCGTCCGGATCTTCCATCAGATAGGTGCGATTTCCGTGCAGAACGCCCGGTCGGCCGGTGCAGAGAGGTGCGGCATGCCTCCCTGTTCCAAGACCCAGTCCTCCAGCCTCGACACCTACCAGACGGACAGCCGGATCATCGAGAAAAGGATAGAAAAGGCCCATGGCGTTGCTTCCTCCACCCACACAGGCCACACACACATCTGGCAGGCGTCCCGTCTGTTCCAGGCATTGGACCCGCGCTTCTTCCCCGATAACCCGATGGAAGTTGCGAACCATTTCTGGATAGGGGTGGGGGCCCGCCACCGTACCAATGACATAGAAAGTGCTGTCTACATGGGTTACCCAATCCCGGAGGGCTTCGTTGAGGGCATCTTTCAGGGTACGGGTGCCACCCGTCACCACTTTCACCTCCGCTCCCAAAAGACGCATGCGGTAGACGTTGCTGGACTGGCGGTGAACGTCTTCCTCGCCCATGTATACGGCGCATTCCATGCCATACCGCGTTGCCACCGTGGCAGTCGCCACTCCATGCTGTCCGGCTCCAGTTTCCGCTATCAGGCGGTGCCTGCCCATCCGGCGCGCCAGCAGCGCCTGTCCGACCGCATTGTTGATCTTGTGCGCGCCGGTATGGTTCAGGTCTTCCCGTTTGAGATAGATCTGCGCGCCCCCCAGTTCCCTTGAAATTCGCGCCGCGTGGTAGAGGGGGTTAGGACGCCCGACGAACTGGCGCAACTCGCCGTGAAATTCGGCAAGAAAGGCGGGGTCCCCCATGGCGTCCCTGTACGCATCCTCGAGCTCATCCAGCGCAGGAACGAGGGTTTCGGCCACAAAACGGCCACCATAGGGTCCAAAATGTCCCTGTTTATCCGGTTGATGGTACTGCCCCATTCATGGTTCTCCTGCTGCCTGTCGGGCACGCACGACGAATTCTGCCATTTTTTCAGGATTCTTGCACCCGGGAAAAGTCTCCACGCCACTGCTGACATCCACCGCATAGGGACGGACAATCTGTACTGCCTCCGCAACGTTTCCGGGATGCAGACCTCCAGCCAGAATCAGGGGTGTCGCGAAATCCCGGGGGAAAGGCCACCAGGAAAACGGCCGTCCGGATCCACCGTATACCTGCGCGTCGGCCCGGTCTACCAGCAGGCCCTGGGCATCGGCAAAATGCTCCTGCCACGGCCGCAGGTCCGTAGGCCCGGACACCCGTACCGCTTTCAGGTAAGGCCGCCCAAAGCGCCGACACAAATCCGGTGATTCATCCCCGTGAAACTGAAGAACGTCCAAGGCGCATTTTTCCAGGACGGCCTCCACCTCGCCAGGTTCCGGATTGACGAAAAGGCCCACCCGGGTCACAAAAGGAGGCACAGCATCCAGAATTTCTTCAGCCCTTTCTGGCGTTACATTCCTCGGACTTTTCGGAAAAAAAACCAGACCCAGTGCGTCAGCACCGCTGGCTGCGACAGCACGTGCATCTGCAGGAGAAACGATTCCGCAAATTTTGACACGCAGCATTCTTCTGCTTTCCTGAATCCCGTGACGGTTGCGAAGTGTAGCAGGATTCCGGGGTTCCCCAGAACATCTCAGCCAAGAAGGGGAAACAGCCTTTCCGGAGAAAGGCCATCACAGGCGGGAATGCCAAAGACCTCCGGGTACAGGGCTCCAGCAAAATAGAGCCCCGAACCTGGAGCTGTCATTGCAGCGCAGCGCCGGTCCCGGCTGGCCAAAACACCGGACACCCATTCCGGTGGCTGTTCACCCCGGCCCACCTTCATCAGTACCCCGGCCAGATTCCGGACCATATGATGCAGGAAGGCATTGGCTTCCGCCTCAATAACCACCATATTCCCTGTTCGCCAGACATCCAGGCGTCTAAGGGTACGCACAGGACTGCGGGCCTGGCAGCCAGAGGCACGAAAGGCAGAAAAATCGTGGGTCCCAAGCAGCATGGCCGCCGCTTCTTGCATGGGAACAGGATCCAGGTACCGCGGATGCCAGGCAATCTGTCCTGCAAACAGTCCGGGTCGCTCGCTGCGGTTCAGGATGAGGTAACGGTACCTTCTCCCTGTAGCCGAAAAACGGGCATGGAATTCCGGAGGCACCCGCCTGGCCCAGCGGATAGAGATGTCGGGGGGGAGAAACCGGTTGCCTCCGCGGACCCAGGAGACCGGAGAACGCAGGATGGAGGTATCAAAATGGGCCACCTGGCAGAGAGCATGCACCCCCGCATCCGTCCTCCCGGCAACGGTCACCTGGACTGCTTCAGCGGCGACCGAGGACAGGGCATGCTCAAGGGCACCCTGGATACTGTCTTGTCCAGTCTGGCGCTGCCAGCCACTGAAGTGCGTCCCGGCATACTCAAGCCCCAGGGCCCAGCGCTCTGCCTGCAATGCCGTCAGGCCCCGTTTCTCCTGGCCTAGAGAGCGGACAGGAGGTGGAATGCTTCATCCCTCTGAGAGGGATTGCCTTCACGCGATACTTCCTCAAGCAGCTCACGTGCAGACTCCTTGTCCCCCATCTCCAGATAGGCTTTACCAAGATCCAGCTTTGTCCCCACCGCATCCCAGTCCCCTGCTGCGTCTGGTTCCCCTCCGGAAAGGCTTTCTGCCGGCTCTCCGGAAAAAGCCATATGCCCTTCCGGCATTTCTGGCGGTAGCAGAAAATCGGGCCTGGCTTCATCGCCGGGCGCAGGTTCGGCCTTTTCCTCAAGGGCACGGAATTCTTCGTTCAGGGTAGCGAAAAGTCCCCGTTTGTGCTCATCAGACGGTGCCGGTCCAGACCCAGTCTCTTCGTGGGTATCCAGCGTTCCGCCCGCGGAAAAAAAGTGGTCCAGATGAAAATCCAGTTTCTCCGGTCCCCCATCCACATGGGATAGCTCCTGCGGCGTTTCCGCTGGCAAAAAATCCAGTCCCTCATTGGCAGGTGCCGGAAATCCCACCGGCTCCACAGACGGACCAGGGATCATGTCCTCCTGCCGGTCCTGGCCCGGCCCAGGAAGTCCACCCGTCAGGGCGGAGGGCCTTTCTCCCGGCTCTGCCGGGGTCACAAAAAGAGGATTTCCGGGAAACAGCCTGGCGCCCTGCACTTCCACTTCCTGCCACGCCGCATTGTTTGGGCCAAACCGGCCACGCATGCGCTCGGCCAGATCAAGATATTCATCGCGGCGATCCAGCGTTTCATACAGCGAAAGCAGTCGCACATATAGATCCTTGCGGCGTGGATTCGCCTCAAGGCCTTCCTGGAGCACGGTGACCGCCTGTTCCGATTTTCCATAGGTCAGATAGAGGTCAGCCTGTTCTATGGGGTCCACCTCAAACCGGTTTTCTTCCGCTGGCTCTTCCGTGCCTTGCATCCCTGCCCCATAGGAAAGGGGAGAAAGGCCGGAGCCGGCGCCAGTTGAAGGAAAATATTCCTCCTCCGCCACAGCGGACGATATAACTTCCGCAGGGCGGTTTTCAGCGCCCCCCCCGGATCGGGGCTGAGTTACCGGCACGGCGGCAGTGGCTACCGTAGCCGCAGATGCCGTGGGTGCAGTCCACGGGGCAGATTCCGGCGCTGTCGTGTCTGTGCGCAGGGAAGAAGAAGGAGCCGTTGCCCTCGGTGCAGAGGCAAGGACGGTAACCTTGTTGGAAATGTCGCGCTGGCGGCTCAAAGTCTCTTCCTGCCGGCGGTACATCCAGACAAACAGCAGCAGAAGGAGGAGATTCCCGCCAAGGGAAAGCCAGAGAAGGGGATTGAGGCCGGAATGCTCTCCCTGCTCGGAAAGACGGGAAAGTTCGGCCGACTGTGCCGACAGGACCTGCCCAGTCTGGTTCAGGCGCTGTTCCATGGACTGGACCATGCCTTTCAGGCGGACATTTTCAGCAAGCAGCTGCTGTTCCCCACCCTGCCCTAGAGCAGCAGCGGGTACCCCAGCAGCAGAGCCCGGCTTCTGCAACGATTTGGGTGCGCTCGACAGTACCAGTACCGTCTTTTTTCCCGGGGCCGTACTGGAAACACCGGGTTGGGCCGCCGCCGGCCGCACAGTTTTGTTTGTCTGCCTACGCAGCCATGTATGGGCTTCTGCGGGCGTAAAGGCTTCTACCTGGGCAAGACTGGGGACCATCAGCATGCTGCCAGCAAAAAGAAAAGCCGGATTGCCATTCCTGAAAGCTTCCGGATTGGCCCGTGCCAGTGCTGCCATGGCCTGGTCCGGCGCAACCCGCTGGCTCCGGTTGATATCCCGGGCAATCTGGTACAGCGAACTGTGTTCCGGTACAGGGCCATAACGCGATACGCTGGCCCAGCCATTCACCATGCGGCCCGGGGCTGCTGCCGCAGATGGCTGGCGGTGGTACAGCGGCACGGTACGCATGGGAAGGGAACTGGATGCAGGTACTCCATACATTCCACTGCCTTCTGATGCCACATACTCGCGGACCATCTGTCCACCCGACCAGTCCAGCTGGACCAGAAACTGGAGGGATGCGCTGGATATCGGAACCGGGCTCGAAATGACGATGGCGGGCGCTGGTCCGGAACGGATTTCGAAGTGCCAGTGCTCAAGACCCTGGGCCACCGGAAGGTGGATCATTGAGTAGGCCGTGCTTGAGGCGAGGCCCGCCCGGGCACCGGAAAGTTCCCCTGGATGGCCTGCATGGATGGGAATCTCGGCATGGAATGGCTCTCCTGGTGCCGACAGGATGACCAGGCTGCCCAGACCCATGGCCTCTGCGGCACCCGGAAGCACAATCCCCAGCGCGACCAGGGTCCGCAACCAATATTTTCTGTCCATTCCTTTCCCCTTCGTGGCAAAGACATCGGTATTTTTTGGAGTTCACCGGTGCCAGGCCTCTCGACTGGCCGCAATATGGCAAAGATGCCGCTATAGATAGTCCCGAATCAGCAGCTCTGCAATCTGGATACTGTTCAGTGCGGCCCCCTTGCGGATATTGTCGGCCACCACCCAGAGGTTGATGCCCCTTTCATGGGAACAGTCCTCACGGATACGGCCCACGAAGGTTGCGTCTTTCCCCGCCGCATCCAGTGGGGTCGGCCATTCCCCTGGTCCACGGCCATCCATGACCGTCACACCAGGAGCTGCCTCCATCAGCGCCCGGACGCCGGCAGCGGAAATTTTTTTACGGGTAACCACATTGAGCGATTCGGAATGGCCGTAAAAAACGGGTACCCGCACACAGGTGGCGGTCAGCTGGATTTCCGGCAGATCCAGGATCTTCCGGGTTTCCCAGACCATTTTCATTTCTTCTTTCGTATACCCGTTGTCCTGGAAAACATCGATCTGCGGGAGACAGTTGAAAGCCATCCGCTTGGCAAAAATTTCCGGGGGAATTTCCTGATGCCGGTAAATCCCTGCAGTCTGCTGCCCCAGTTCCTCAATCGCCCGGCGGCCAGCGCCACTGACCGCCTGGTAGGTCGAAACCACCACCCGCTCGATACCCGCGGCATCCGCAATGGGCTTCAGGGCGAGCAGCATCTGTATCGTGGAGCAGTTGGGGTTGGCGACAATCCCCCGGTGGCGGTAATCGGCAACGCGGTCGGGATTGACTTCCGGCACCACCAGGGGAATATCGTCCTCGTACCGGAAGCGCGACGTATTGTCGATGACAACCGCGCCGGCTGCCACCGCAAGCGGGGCATGCACCTCACTGGCGGAGGCCCCGGCAGAGAAAAGCCCAATATCAACCTGTGACCAGTCGAAACCCGCCGCATCCCGGACCCGTATTTTTTTGCCGCGAAAGGGGAGGAGCTCCCCAGCGGACCGCGCACTCGCCAGCAGATACAGTTCCTGCACTGGAAACTCCCGTTCTTCGAGAATCTCCCGCATCACTTCTCCTACCGCACCTGTGGCCCCCAGGATGGCAACAGAATAGGCCGTTTTCCTCATGCCCATTCTCCCTGCTGCAGCGCCGCAACCACAGATTCACCCATGGCCCGCGTCCCAATGCTGGCCACACCGGGGGAGGCAATATCGGCTGTCCGCAGGCCACGGTCCAGGACAGCCCGCACAGCATCCTCCACGCGGTCAGCCCACACTGCTGCCGCGAGGGAATGGCGCAGCATCATGGACACGGAGAGCACCGTCGCCAGGGGATTGGCCAGATCCCGTCCGGCAATATCCGGTGCCGAACCGTGGATGGGTTCGTACATGCCCCGGCCATTTCCGAGGGAAGCCGATGGCAGCATGCCGATGGAACCTGTCAGCTGGCTGGCCTCGTCCGAAAGGATATCACCGAACATGTTACCGGTAAGGATAACGTCAAACTGGGCTGGGCAGCGGATAAGCTGCATCGCGGCGTTATCCACATACATGTGTTCCAGCGCCACATCCGGAAATTCCCCGGCCACTTCTGTTACCACTTCACGCCAGAGCCTGGTGGTTTCCAGAACATTGGCCTTGTCTACAGAACAGACCTTCCTCTTTCTTCCCCGGGCAGCCTCAAAGGCAGCCCGGGCAATACGGCCGATCTCGTTCTCGTCATAGACCATGGTATTGTAGCCACGGCGCAGGCCATTCTGGATCTCGACGCCACGGGGAGTTCCGAAGTAAATGTCCCCGGTAAGTTCCCGCACTACAAGGATATCCACATCCCGAACAAGTTCGGGGCGCAGGGGAGAGGCGTCAAGCAGCTGGGGAAAAATCTGGGCCGGGCGGAGATTGGCGTACAGGTCCAACCCCTTGCGCAGGCGCAGCAGGCCCTGTTCCGGCCGCTGGCGCGGCGGATGGCCATCCCACTTCGGCCCCCCCACGGCTCCCAGGAGTACGGCATCGGCGCCAAGAGCCAGCTGGAGCGACTCATCCGGCAGGGGATCCCCATGGACATCCAGCGCAGCCCCACCGACAAGTCCCTGCTGCAGATCAATTTCCATACCCGCAAGCTCAGCGACAGTCTCAAGCACACCGCAAGCCGCAGCAGTAATCTCGGGACCGATACCATCCCCGGGAAAAACGGCGATTTTTTTCATCTATTCAGACCCTTTTTTCATGACGACCCGGATAACAAAAGGATTTTCCATCCCCGGACACGGATTTTCCGGAATATGGGTAAACGGATAGACGCCCGCTCCCAGGCCATGGGCATCCGCAGAAACGGCTGCCACAGCCGCTGGCGCCGCGTTACCGGAACCGGGCAGGGAAAGCTGCACACCTATGGCGCCCGGACGCTGCCGGGCAGCCTCAATGTACATCCGGCGGGTAATCTCACTGAAAAGAATTTTCAGGAAGCCGGCCAGATCCTCCTCCCGAAGTCCGGTCCGGTCCATGGAAGACAGAAATTTTTTTGCGCTGCCCCTCGGCATGTCACGCAGGAAATCCGGCGAACGGGCAAGATTCAGGATCTTCTCCTGCAGCGGGAGATCATCCGGGAGGCGGCCAAACCCATGATAGTGGAGGTAGAAAATCGGCTCTGGCAGCGGCAGGCAATCCACCCTGTCCTCGGGCGGGATACCGGCATCAACCACACCGCCACGTGGAGATTCCTCCCGCGCCTGCCTGCCCATCATCCAGTTCCACATACTCCCAGACCATCCCCTAGCGGAAATTGCAGAAGGATAACACAATGGTGGACAATTCCAGCATGCAGGACACCACATCCTTACTTACCCTTCCCCTGACGGGGCTCATTCTCGCGGGCGGTGCTGGCCAGCGGATGGGAGGACTGGACAAGGGCTGGGTCCCCTACCGGGGCCGCCCCCTGGTTTCCTATGCGATGGCATGCTTGGGCCCCCATGTCCGGGAACTGCTGATCAGCGCCAACCGCAGCCAGCAGCAGTATCGTACCTTAGGTTGCAAGGTCATAGGCGATCTTGAAACAGGCTTTCAGGGCCCCCTCCGCGGGATGGAAGCGGGCTGGCAGGCATGTTCCGATGACTGGATGGCATTTGCCGCCGTGGACTGTCCGCATCTCCCGGCAAATCTGGTGCCGAGGCTCTGGGCGCTCCGGCAGGAATACCCCCTGGTTCTCGCGGCCGACAGTCACGGGATGATTCCGGTGGTTGGCCTCATGCACCGCCAGATACTGCCGGCACTCCGGAAATATCTGGCAGAGGGAGGGCTCAGGGCGGGTACTTTCCTTGGCAGCCATCCCCATACCCTCCTGCAGCTCGGCGATGGCGAATCAAGCAATCTCAACCGGCTTTCGGACATGGCATGAAAATTCTCGGAATTACCGGGCATAGCGGAAGCGGCAAAACCACGCTCCTCTGCCACTTGATCCCCCTGCTCCGGGAGAAGGGGCTGAAGATCGGAGCCATAAAGGCCACCCATCACGACATCCGCTGGGACACTCCGGGGAAAGACAGTTACCTTCTGCAGGAAACCGGGGCAGATCCCGTCCTCCTGCAGGGACCGCAACGCTGGTATATGGTCCGCCGCGCCGTCCGGGGTGACTGGGCTGCCCTGGTCGCCAGCCTGCAGCCCCCACCAGATCTGGTCCTAAGCGAGGGAAATCACGAATGGGAGATTCCCGGCATAGAGGTGTACCGTTCTGCCCTTGGCAAACCCAGACGCTGTCCTACCCATGGCAGCACCATTGCCATCGCCAGCGACGGACCCATGCCGGGCATACTGCCTGTTCTGGATCTCAACTGCCCTCAAGAAATCTGTGAATTCATTCTGCACTGGTACGGAGAATCCCGAGATGGCCGCCTGCTGTGAACATACTGAACATGACCCAAAAGCCAAAAGCGTGGCCGAAGCGCTGGAGGTTATCCTGGCTGCTTCCCAGCCCATCAGCGACCAGGTCATGGTTTCACTTGAGCAGGGTCTGGGGCGGGTACTGGCCACCAGCGTGGCCTCCCCGATTGACGTGCCGGCATGGCCCAACTCGGCAATGGATGGCTATGCACTGCGTGCCGGTGATGGATCTGGCCCCCGTGAATGCATCGGCTCCGCCTTTGCCGGGCATCCATACGAGGCCCGGGTACAGGAAGGCCAGTGTGTTCGCATCATGACTGGCGCCGTGCTTCCACAGGGAGCAGATGCGGTCATTCCGCAGGAACTGGCCTACAGAGAAGGCAGCATGGTCCGGTTTCACGGGGACATTCTTCCCGGGGCAAATGTCCGCCTTCCCGGAGAGGATCTGTCCCAGGGAAATACGGCGCTTCCTGAAGGCACACTGTTGCGTCCGGCCCATCTTGCCGTACTGGCCAGTCTTGGGATCAGCGAGATCGCTGTCTTCCGGCCGCTGCGCGTGGCTTTTTTTTCTACCGGTGACGAATTGCAGCCTTCCGGCCAGCCACTCGGACCCGGGCAGATCTACGACAGTAACCGCCCCACCCTCCTGGCCATGCTGCAGCGCCTTGGGGCAGAGACTGTGGATCTGGGATGCATACCTGACAATCCGGACCAGATCAGGGAAACTCTCGAAACAGCCAGACAGGCGGCTGACATGGTCATCACCACCGGAGGCGTTTCCGTAGGGGAAGCCGACCATATTGCCGGCCTTCTTGAGCAGATGGGTTCCGTACATTTCTGGAAAATGAACATGAAACCCGGGCGCCCCCTGGCTTTCGGCCATCTGGGCCAGGCAAGCTTTTTTGGACTGCCCGGCAATCCCGTTTCCACCATGGTCACCTTCTACCAGTTTGTGCGCCCCGCCATTCTCAAACGCATGGGCAGCCTTGGGCCATGGACCTCTCCGGTCTTCCGGCTCCCCCTGGCCACATCCGTCCGGAAAAAGCCCGGCCGCACGGACTTCCAGCGTGGGCGCCTCCTGCCCGGAGAAAACGGATGGATGGTAGCGCCAGCCGGAGCCCAGTCCTCGCACATCCTGACCGGCATGGCCCAGGCCGACTGCTTTATTGTTCTCCCGGCGGAGTCCGGTGCCCTGACAGCCGGGAGCCTGGTGGATGTCCAGATCCTTGAAGGCATGGTCTGAGTGCCCTTCTCCAGAACCAGAGTATTTCTCCCACCAGAAATGGAGACTGAACCCTGGTGATCCAGATCGTCCTGTTCCGCGATGACCTGCGCCTGTCCGACAATCCTGCGCTCTGGCATGCGGCGGCCAGGGGACCCGTACTCCCGGTGGCCATTGCCGACCCCCGGGAATCCCCGGGAGCCGCCTTCCGCTGGTGGCAGTACCAGAGCATCCGGAGCCTCGGGAGCCGGCTTGAGAAGCAGGGCATCCCGCTCATCCTCCGTCGTGGGGACCCGGTTCAGACGGTGCTGGAACTGCTGGCGGAAACGGGAGCCTCCGGGGTATTCTGGAACCGTCGCTATGCTTTCCGGGCGAGGGAACAGGACCGGACGCTCAAGATGGCGCTGCGCGCCCTGGGTATTACTGCAGAGTCTTTTCCGGGAAACCTCCTGGCTGAGCCTTGGGAAGTGCTTCGGAAGGGTGATCTGCCCTACCAGGTATTTTCTCCTTTCTGGAAAGCACTTCAGGACCGGGTACGGAGCGGGACACCCCTTCCACTGCCGCAGATGTCTCCTCCTACGACGGTACCAGAAAGTGAAAACCCGGACCTGTGGGGGTGGTGTCCCCACCATCCTGACTGGGCCGGCAAGTTCCTGTCTTTCTGGGAGCCGGGGGAATCTGGTGCACACAAAAATCTCGACACATTCCTTGAGAGCGCGCTTTGCACGTACAGCGATGGCCGCGATTTTCCCGGCCGTCCCTGTGTCTCCCGGCTCTCCCCGCATCTGGCCCACGGAGAAATCAGCCCACGCCAGGTACGGCAGCGCCTGCTGGACTTCACGGAACGCCATCCGCACCTGGAGCAGCAAGCCGGCAGTTTCCTGAGAGAACTGGGGTGGCGCGAATTCTCCTGGCATCTTCTCTACCATTTCCCCCATCTCCAGGACACCCCCCTGCGAAAGGAATTCCTGGATTTTCCCTGGTCCAGGGACCCGGAAGGGCTGCACAAATGGCAGAAAGGCGTAACAGGCTATCCCATCGTCGATGCAGGCATGCATGAACTCTGGCAGACCGGCTATCTTCATAACCGCATACGGATGGTTGTGGCCAGTTTTCTGGTCAAGGATCTCCTTGTCCCCTGGCAGCAGGGAGCCGCCTGGTTTCTGGATACCCTGGTAGATGCCGATCCTGCCAGCAATTCTGCATCCTGGCAGTGGATAGCCGGCTGTGGTACGGATGCGGCCCCCTATTTCCGGATTTTCAATCCGGTGACCCAGGCAGAAAAATTCGACCCTGATGGAACGTATGTGCGCCGCTGGCTCCCGGAACTTGCCGCACTTCCGGTCCCACTGCTGCACAAGCCCTGGACTGCTCCAGAAGCCGTCCAGGCCGCCGGTATCCGGCTTGGCCTGGACTATCCATGGCCGATCACGGACCATGGCGAAGCAAGAAAAGCAGCACTGTCTGCCTTTGAATCCCTGCCCCCCAGAAACGGGACGGGAAGGAAACTGTCCAGGAATTCCACCATTCCCGGGGGAGAAGAAGGCTAGCATGGGGCTCCCTGTTACCGCTGCCCGGGAAAAAACATTTCCTGGGGCAGGAGAAAAATCCCCGCCCAGGGGTGCTTCCCCGGCTGCGGAAGAGGACCATTCACACCTGTTCACATTCTCCCTGCCGGATGGTCGTGGAACTTTTTGCGCCGCCCTGTCTCTAATCCTTTGCAAGCAGCTGTGATGGTTGCGAGCGCATGTTTCTTCCTCCTTTGGTGGTTTTGGGCGGATCCGCTGAGGATCCGCCTTTTTTTTTCGACCAGTCGGAATGTTTTTGCACAGAGAAAAATACTATGCTAATATTCTTATACAGCTTTTCAAGGGCTGTAACCGCATGTTTCTTTCCTCTTTTGTGGTTTCGGGGCGTTTCTGCGCCCCTTTTTTATACCCGCAAGGGCACGCGGAATGCTTGAATCGGAACGCGCATTTTCCGTGACCCACCCCAGCGGCGAGATTGTTCGGGGCTACTTCCAGGATAAAAGTTCCTCTGCAGCCGGCATTTTTCTGCCCGGTTTTGCCTCCGACCTGCAGGGTTCCAAGTCCTGTCTTCTGGCCGGTCATGCGGAACACAGTGGCAGGTCCTGGCTGCGCTTCGATTACCGCGGCGTGGGTCTTTCTGATGGCGAAATGGCCCAGCTCACCCTCACCCGCTATCTCGAAGATCTCGGGCTGGTCCTGGCAATGATCGCTCCTCTACCCGTTGTTCTGGTCGGATCCAGCATGGGTGGGTGGATTGCCACTCTAGCCGCACAGCGCTGGCCAGACCGGATTCTTTCCCTGCTTCTCATAGCCCCCGCCTATAATTTCATCCAAGAATATTTCCGTGCATTGCCGGAGGGGGAACAGGACAGCTGGCACAAGGAAGAGGTACGGACCTGGCAGCCGGGCCGCAGCGGTCCATCCTTCCGGATAGGATTCGCGGCCGTAGTGGACAGCCTGCGGTATGACCTCCTTGACCAGCCACCGCAGCTTGAAATCCCGGTACACATCCTCCACGGCGGCGCAGATGAAGCCGTTCCGGTAGGCCGGAGCCTTGCTTTCGCAGCGAGAGCACGGGCAAGGCCCCTTAGCGTACGCATTCTGCCCGGTATTGACCACCGCCTGCGGGGGGGGGAAACGGCCCTGCTCCGGGCATTGGACCACATTTGGCCAGCCTGGACGCCCTGATCCTGCGGCAGACTGGCCACCACAGCCCTTGACAGTCTATTCATGATCCTTATGATTAGCACTCGATGGATGTGAGTGCTAACAGCCCGTCCAGCGATTGTTTGCTTTTCTGATCAGCTCATAAGAGGAATGCTTTATGAAACTGCGTCCATTGCATGACCGAGTCGTGATTCGCCGTCTGGAGGAAGAACAGAAGACCGCCGGAGGCATCATCATTCCCGACACCGCCAAAGAAAAGCCCGTGCAGGGTGAAGTCGTGGCTGTAGGTAACGGCAAGATCCTGGAAGATGGAAAAATCCGCCCCCTCGACCTCAAGGCCGGTGACCGGGTCCTGTTTGCCAAGTACGCCGGAACCGAGATCAAGGTCGAGGGAGAAGAGCTGCTGGTGATGCGCGAAGACGACATCATGGCGGTTGTTGACAAGTAATCCGGTACCGGCCATTCACAACTTTTCCCAATTGATGAGGTGATACAATGCCTGCAAAACAAGTAGCTTTTGCTGAACACGCCCGCGAGAAGATGCTGCGTGGTGTCAACGTCCTGGCCGATGCAGTCAAGGTGACGCTTGGACCCAAGGGCCGCAATGTGGTTCTGGACAAGTCTTTTGGTGCACCCACCATTACCAAGGATGGTGTATCGGTGGCCAAGGAAATCGAACTTGCAGACAAGTTCGAAAACATGGGTGCCCAGATGGTGAAGGAAGTTGCCTCCCAGGCCTCTGACGAAGCCGGAGACGGTACCACCACCGCCACGGTTCTGGCACAGGCCATCATCCGCGAGGGTGTCAAGGCTGTCATTGCCGGCATGAACCCCATGGACCTCAAGCGTGGCATCGACAAGGCCGTCACTGCTGTTGTGGAAGACCTGAAAAGCCAGTCCAAGCCCTGTAAAACCCAGAAGGAGGTCGCACAGGTCGGTACCATTTCCGCCAACTCCGATGAATCAATCGGCAACATCATTGCGGAAGCAATGGAAAAGGTCGGGAATGAGGGCGTCATCACGGTGGAAGAAGGCTCCGGTTTCGAGAATGAGCTGGACGTGGTCGAAGGCATGCAGTTTGACCGCGGCTACATTTCTCCTTACTTCGTCAACAACCAGGACAAGATGGTTGCCGAACTGGAGAACCCCTATATCCTCCTGCACGACAAGAAAATTTCCTCCATCCGCGACATGCTGCCTGTTCTGGAACAGGTCGCCAAGGGTGGGCGCCCCCTGCTGATCATCTCTGAAGATGTAGAAGGGGAAGCGCTGGCAACTCTGGTCGTAAACAGCATGCGCGGGATTATCAAGGTAGCCGCCGTTAAGGCTCCGGGATTTGGAGATCGCCGCAAGGCCATGCTCGAAGACATGGCCATCCTGACCGGTGGCCGTGTCATCTCTGAAGAAGTCGGAATGAAGCTGGAAAATGCGGCACTCGGCGATCTTGGACAGGCCAAGAAGGTGGTAATCAGCAAGGAAAACACCACCATCATTGACGGCGCTGGCCAGCAGAGCGAAATCAAGGCCCGTGTGGAGCAGATCCGCCGCCAGATGGAAGAGGCCACCTCCGACTACGACCGTGAGAAGCTGCAGGAACGGGTCGCCAAGCTGGCTGGTGGTGTGGCGGTCATCAAGGTTGGGGCCGGCTCGGAAATCGAAATGAAAGAGAAAAAGGCCCGTGTGGAAGATGCACTGCACGCCACCCGTGCGGCGGTGGAAGAAGGCATCGTGCCTGGCGGTGGTGTGGCACTGGTCCGTGCCCGCAAGGTACTGGAAAGCGTCAAAACCGCCAACCACGACCAGGAAATGGGCGTAGCCATCATCCGCCGCGCCATTGAGGAGCCCCTCCGGCAGATCGTTGCCAATGCCGGGGGCGAGGGAAGCGTGGTTCTCAACCAGGTTCTGGATGGCAAGGATGGCTATGGCTATAACGCTGCCTCTGGCGAGTACGGAGACATGTTCGCCATGGGCGTCATCGATCCTACCAAGGTGACCCGCACTGCCCTCCAGAAAGCAGCCAGCGTCGGCGGTCTGATGGTCACTACGGAAGCGATGGTTACCGAGCTTCCCCGGAAGGAAGAAAAACCTGCGGCCGGTGGTGACATGGGCGGCATGGGCGGCATGGGCGATTTCTAGAAACCGGAAGTTTCCCCAGCCTGACAGCGGCCCCTGCGGGGGCCGTTTTTTATGCCCGGCCGCCAGGAGAACAGCAATTCCGGACCTCCAGCTTTCTGCTTTTTGGCCCCCCTGAGAAAGATCTCCGGCTTTTCCTTTCCCTGTCTGGGCACAGCCCGCCATGCTATGGCAATATGGCAGGCACAGAAGACCGCGGACAGAGAAAATGGCAATGTCACTCTCCCCCCTGAACCGTACCTACTCCCTGAACATCGGCCCCGTTCACCGGGAACTGCCGCTCTTTTCTGTCGGCCCGGACCTGGCCATAGCCGTACTGAACATTCTGGGCGATACCGAACTGACAGAGGCCGCCGCACAGGCACTGTCCCTCCGGCTTGGAGACTTGGAATTTGCTGCTCTGGTGACAGCAGAGACCAAGAGTATCCCGCTCGCACATGCACTGTCTGTCTGCAGCCGCAAACCCTACGTCGTGCTGCGCAAAAGCTACAAACCGTACATGGGAGAGCCCTTGAGCGCCAAAACCCTGTCCATTACGACAGGCGCTCCCCAGACCCTCTACCTGGACGGGAAAGACCGCCAGCTGCTGCAGGGGCAAAAAGTGGTCCTGGTGGATGACGTCATCAGCACTGGATCCACCCTGTCGGCAATGCGCGAACTGATGTCAGCCGCGGGAGCCCGGATTGTCGCGGCAACTGCCATCTGCACGGAAGGAGATGCGGAAAGACACAGTGATGTCATTGCCCTAGCCCACCTACCGCTGTTCTCCTTATAGGATCCACCGGGAACCTGCTACACACATGTCCAGCCCATCCTTGGTCCATGTGCTTACCCCAAGGCAGCGCTGTGATCTGGAACTGCTGCTCAGTGGTGCCTTTTTCCCTCTTGCCGGTTTTATGGACCAAGACACCTTCGAGTCCGTCTGCGAACAGGCGAGGCTGCCTGACGGCAGTCTCTGGCCCATTCCCATCACTCTGGAGATCCCGAAAACCCTGGCCCGGAAACTTGGCTTGGGCGACACGCTGCGTCTGGAGCGCAGCGATGGAATCCCACTGGCCCACCTCAAGGTTACTAGCGTCTATCTTCCCGACCGGCAGTTTGAGTCCTACACGGTGTATGGAAGCACCGACCCGGCGCACCCGGGGGTAGCCCAGGTACTATCGGCCCCGCCATGGAATGTCGGAGGACCGGTGCTTCCGTGGGACGGGAAAGTCCTGGAACGTGCCGCCTCCGTGGAATTTCCGGCGGAATACCGCACACCAGAAAACCTCCGGCCGGCACTTGGGACGGGACCTGTGCTGGCCTTCCAGACCAGAAATCCCATGCACCATGCACATCTCGCCATTACCAGGGCTGCCCTGGAGCGCCTCGGTCCGGAGGCACGCCTTCTGCTGCATCCGGCCATCGGACCCACCAAGCCCGGTGACATCGAAGCCGCGTGGCGAATGCGTGCCTACCGCGCGATACTTCCCTACTATCCTGCAGGGCGTGCCATCCTTTCTCCCCTGCCTCTCGCCATGCGCATGGCCGGCCCCCGCGAAGCCCTCTGGCATGCAATTATCCGCCGCAACTATGGGGCTACACATTTTCTTGTCGGAAGAGCCCATGCAGATCCTGGTAGCCAGATCCCTGCGCAGCCCTTCTATCCGCCCTATGCCGCCCAGGAACTCCTTGCCCGGCATAGCCAGCAGCTGGGAATTGTCCCCATCCTGATGCCAGAATATGCCTATTCACCGAGCCGGCAGTGCCATATGCCCAGTTCTGAAGCCCATGGAGAACCTCTGGAGGAACTTTCGGGAACAGAACTCAGGCGACGCCTGGCCGCGAATGAAGAAATCCCTGACTGGTTTTCCCCACCCGAAGTCATTCACATCCTGCGCCTTGCCTATCGGGGAGCAGAAAAAAGAGGGCTTGTCATCTGGTTTACCGGGCTGTCTGCCAGCGGGAAAAGTACATTGGCGGGACTGCTGGCCCGCGAACTGGAGCGTCATGAAACCCGTGCGATCACGCTGCTGGACGGGGATGTCGTACGCCGTTTTCTATCCAGAGGACTGGGGTTCAGTCGCGAGGACCGGGATGAAAATATCCGGCGTATCGGTTTTGTCGCCAGTCTGGTAGCCCAGCATGGAGGAATCGCCCTGGTAGCTGCCATTTCTCCCTATGCCGGCGCACGGGGGGAGGCCCGCCGGCTGGTGACAGAAGCCAGTGGAACATTTATTGAGGTGTATGTATCTACTCCGCTCGCCATATGCGCAGAGCGGGATCCAAAGGGGCTTTACGCCCGTGCTCTTGCTGGCGACATCACAAACTTCACAGGTGTCAGTGATCCGTATGAACCACCAGACACTCCTGAAATTGTCCTGGACACGAGCACGCAGATCGGTGCGGAAGCCCTGCAGGTCCTGCTGTCGGAACTGACCAGGCTTGGGGTTCTGGGCGGAAACCAGTAATTTCCATGGATGCTTTGCAGATGTACGCGGCTGCCGCCTGTTTCAGGCAGCGTCTCGCAGGAGAAATCCTGCAGGGACTTTCCGTAGAAAACGGGAGGGGTCTGCTGTTTTTCCCCTCAGCAACCCTGGTTCTGGCCTTCCAGAAGGCGCCCCATGGCCTGTGGCAGATGACTGCCCGCCCTGGCACCAGAAGCCCGGCCCCTTCGGGCCAGGCGGCTTTCGCTGCCCAGC
Organism: Pseudomonadota bacterium; assembly: GCA_021821885.1. GTDB lineage: Bacteria > Pseudomonadota > Gammaproteobacteria > Acidithiobacillales > Acidithiobacillaceae > Igneacidithiobacillus. The sequence goes on along the minus strand of JAKARO010000003.1, from coordinate 118,787 downwards.
ACCTGCGCGGTTTCCATCTGGACAGTCTTAATGTTCCATGGGCGGACCGGATCCTCCGCCTGGACTTCCGCCGCCAGGCCGTGGACAGAAAAATGCACCAGTGGACCCTGATAGCCGAGTGTTTTGGTGGACATGGGGCCCTGCTGCTTTTGGATGGCCAGGAACAGATTCGCTGGTCCTCCCGCTGGGACGGCCTGGAAAGCCGGCAGATGCGCATTCTCCCGGGAGCCACCTACCATCCACCTGATTCACCGGCACAAATGAATTCCAGTGGGGACACATGGCTTCAGTTCCCCGCTCCGGATCTGCAGCAGTTTTTTTTCCCTCCGGACCCCTGCATCCTGGAAGGACTGATGCGGGAACGGTTGCAGGATCCCTGTGCCCCATGGTACCGGCATGCCAGAACGGACCGCAGGATGATCTGCTATCCCATCCCCATCCCTGGCCTTCCAGGTCAGGGTGTCTGCCCGGTGGAAGAATTCCTGCAGTGGGAGGAAAACATTCCTCCACTGTTGTCCGCAGCATCTTCTGGAGCAGGACCAGAAGCCATCCGCCGCATGGAGCGGCGGATAGAACGCCTCAGGGCAGACCTGCGCAGGTGGGAAAGCGTCCCGGAAACCTGTATCAGCGACGCCCACGCCCTGTTTTCCCTGCCAGACCGCCGCCATGACGGCGGTCTTGTCAAGGCTGCAGACTACCGGATTGACGGAATCGGAGAACGCTCGATTTCCGTTCCATCCGGAAATTTTTTACATGCCCACGCGCAGGAACTCCTGAAAAAAGGCCGGAGGGCAGAACGGGGGCGGAAGAAGGCTGCAGAACAGCTGCAACAGGCCGAAACTGCCTTGCAGCATCTCCGGTCGGGTACTCCTGCCAACCCCGTGAAACCGGATCGGGTACGGCAGGGTGCCGGACAGGGCCGGAAAATGGGCTCCGGGATAGAACACAGGGAAATCGGTGGATTCGAGGTTCTTCTAGGCAGAAACGCCAAGGCCAATGACTGGCTGACTTTCCGCACGGCCAGCCCGCAGGATCTATGGTTTCATGTGCAGGACCATCAGGGCAGCCACGTTATCGTACGCCGCCCCAGCGGATCGGCCCCTGTACCGGATTCGGTTCTCCTTGCCGCTGCCCAACTGGCACTCCAGCACAGCACCTGCCAGTCCCTGGCCGCAGAAGTTGACTGGACTGAAGTCCGGCATCTTTCCCGGCATCCGCAGGGCAGGCCCGGACAGGTGCTGTACCGGCGTTTCCAGACCCTGAGGGTACGCCGGCCGGGAAGTGGGCACTCCTGAGCTGGATACCCGGATCTGGCCCGGGAAAGGCCAGTCGCCACTTTCCCCACACAGCAACTCCTTTCAGCAGAATCCAGCGGCGGAATAGCCCTGGTTACGCGGACCGATAATTCCTAGTGGTCGCGGTGGTAGTACCTGTAATCCGGATAGTCGCGGTGCTGGTAGTCGCGGCGCTGGTAATCGCGGTGCTGGTAGTCGCGGTGGCGATAATAGTCGCGGTGGCGATAATAGTCGCTGTGGTCATAATAATTGCGTTTCATGGCCTCATGCTTGGCAATTTCATGGCCGACTACCCCACCGGCGATGGCGCCAAGAATGGGATGATCTCCCATGTAGTGCCCGGCAATTCCGCCCGCGACTGCTCCGCTGACAGCCCCAAAGGCATAGGAAGCGGCGGGAGCGGAAACCAGGACTGTAGCAGCCGTGACCGCCACCAGAATTTTTTTCATGATCTGTCCTCCTTTTTCTCTATGGCTGTCGCTGCCGGTGGAATATCCCAGGCAGACACACACTGGTACCCAGTCACAAAAGCAGAGCCCCAATATGCCTGGGGCTCTGCTCACAAAAATGGCGGAGGCGGTGAGATTCGAACTCACGAGGGGCGTGAACCCCTGCCGGTTTTCCTTACCCTCCATGGCTTTCGCCACTGCGTCTGCATTTGGGGTCTGGATCATGCCTTCACCTTAGCTACAAACAGGCAGCCTTAGGTGGGAACCGTCTGATCTCTACACCTTCCGGACTTCTCCGGCTTGGCCCGGCGTTACCTCGACTGGGTCAGGGGCTTCGCCGAATTTGATTCCTTCCACCGCTCCGGTTTCCCGGTGCGGGCCCGATAGATCAAGACCGGTGCAATCAACCACTCTGCCACGCCTCCACGGTCTGCAAGTGTAAGACAAAACCCCGCGCCGGAAAACCGGTCCGGGACAGCCCTCTCTCCCACCCCTGCCGTGCCTGGAGCGGTATTGGTCTGGGCCTGCATGGACCTTGGACTCCACCCACCAGCAGGATATACTGTCCAGCCCTGCGTCATGGGGCGCGGGGATTCGTGCGTGCCAGGTGATGAAATGACGGAAAACCTCTACTCCCCAGACTTCGAAAGAGATTCCTGCGGTTTTGGGCTGATTGCCCAGATGGACAACCAGGCCAGCCATGACCTGGTAGCCACCGCCATTTCTTCCCTGGCACGTCTCACCCATCGTGGCGCCGTGGCAGCCGACGGGAAAAGTGGGGACGGCTGCGGCCTGCTGGTACAGATGCCAAGAGGTTTTTTCCAGGCAGTTGCTGCCGATCTGCGGATCCCCCTCTCCGAACATTTTGGTATCGCCCAGTTTTTCCTGCCACGCGATGCAGGGCGTGCACGCGCGATCCGCGAGGCTGCCGAAGAGACTGCGGGAAAGATTGGCCTTGAGCTCTGTGGCTGGCGCGAGGTCCGGACAGACCCATCCGCATGCGGGGCCGAAGCGCTAAAAACCCTCCCCTCCGTCTGGCAGGGATTCATCAATCTCCCCCCAGATAGCCTGACTGGTGACGGAGAACGCCTTTTATACCGCTTGCGCCGCATCATTGAAAAACAGTTCCGGGACGACCCAGATTTTTTCGCGGTTACCTGTTCCAGCCAGGTGATCGGATACAAGGGGCTGGTCATGCCGGAACATCTTCCCGATTTCTACCCTGACCTGCGCGACGGCCGGTTTAGCTCGGCCTTGGTCACATACCACCAGCGCTTTTCCACCAACACCTGGCCAGAATGGCGGCTCTGCCAGCCTTTTCGAATACTTGCCCACAATGGTGAACTAAACACCATCCAGGGGAACAGGAACTGGGCCCGTGCGAGGGAGCCACTTCTGGAGTCGGATCTTCTGCCCATGGAGGAGGTTCTGCCCGCCGTAGGGTCCGGGAGTGATTCCTACAGTCTGGACAACATGCTGGAACTGCTTGTCCAGGGAGGCATGGATTTTTTCAAGGCTCTTCGGCTTCTGGTCCCCCCGGCCTGGCACAATGTCCCCAATATGGCCCCGGAGCTGCGTGCATTTTACGAATACCATTCCATGCGCATGGAACCATGGGATGGACCGGCAGGCCTCGTCCTGAACACAGGCCGTCTCGCCGTCTGCGCCCTGGACCGCAACGGATTGCGGCCAGCCCGCTACGTCATTACCCGGGACCGTATGATCAACATCGCCTCAGAGGTAGGCGTGTTTGACTACAGCCACCAGGATATTCTGGTTCAGGGCCGGGTAGGACCCGGGCAAATCGTGGCGGTCGATCTCGAAGCAGGGAACTTTCTGGACAATGCCGCCATCGACCGGGAGATCCAGGGCAGCCATCCCTATGGCAAATGGCTGTCCGAACATGCGCAGCATCTGGAAGTGGACGACGACAGTGCGGTCTTGGCGCGCAGCATCGAAAATCTTTCCGTCTACGAAAAGGCCTTTGGGGTAACCTTCGAAGAAGAGGACCAGATCCTTCGGGTTCTTGCCGAAGGCGGCCAGGAAGCGGTGGGATCCATGGGAGACGATACCCCTATCGCCGTCCTGTCCAGCCAGCCCCGCCACATCGCCGACTATTTTCGCCAGCAGTTTGCGCAAGTCACCAACCCGCCGGTTGACCCTCTCCGCGAATCGCTGGTCATGTCCCTCAACACGGTGATTGGGGCCGAGAGCAACCTCTTTGCCGAAAAACCGGAGTATGCGCGGCGCATAGAGGTCCATTCCCCCGTCCTGTCCGATGCGGCGTTCCTGGCCCTGACCAGCCGGACCGAGCCCCATTTCCTCTCCCGGGAACTTGACATCACCTACGATACCGACAAGCCGGCAGGTCTGGAATCCGCCATACGGGATCTCTGCGGAAAAGCCCTGCAGGCAGTCAATGAAGGCGCCGTCATTCTGGTCCTTTCAGACAGTGGGCTACGCAAAGGACATCTGTATATTCCCGCCCTCATGGCCGTAGGTGCGGTCCATCACGCCCTGATCAGTGCGGGCCTCCGCACGAAATGCAATCTTCTGGTAGCCACGGCCCACGCACGGGACCCCCATCATTTCGCAACCCTGATCGGTTATGGCGCAACGGCTGTCTATCCCTACCTTGCCTACGCCATTGTCCGCAGTCTTGCCACAAGGCATGCCTTTTCCCAGCCGGTAACGGAGACGAAGGCTCTGGCGAATTACCGCAAAGGAATTGACAAGGGGCTGTACAAGATTCTCTCCAAAATGGGCATCTCGACCCTCGCATCCTACCGCAGCAGCCAGCTTTTCGAAGCTCTTGGTCTTGACCGGGATGTAGTAGACCTCTGTTTCCACGGGACCGTCAGCAGGATCGCTGGTGCCTCTTTCACCCACCTGGAAAGCGACATAAAGCAGCTGGTGAAGGATGCTTTCCGTCCGCACAGGCCCTTGCCCGCGGGTGGACTGCTGAAGTTTGTGCATGGCGGTGAATACCATGCGTACCATCCCGACGTCGTTCGCACTCTCCAGACTGCCACCCGCTCCGGGCGCTATGAGGACTACCGTGCTTTTGCGGATCTGGTCAACGGCCGGCCCGTGACCAACCTTCGTGACCTGCTTGTTCTTCGCGAAGGCAATGCCATCCCGATCGGGGAGGTGGAACCTGTAGAAGCCATTACGCCGCGCTTCGACACAGCCGCCATGTCCCTTGGCGCGCTTTCACCCGAGGCACACGAAGCCCTGGCTATTGCCATGAACACTATTGGCGGACGGTCCAATTCAGGTGAGGGAGGGGAAGACCCGGCCCGCTACCGTACCACCCGGGTAAGCCGGATCAAGCAGATCGCCTCGGGGCGCTTTGGTGTTACACCCGAATATGCCGTCAATGCCGAGGAACTGCAGATCAAGATCGCCCAGGGGGCCAAGCCCGGGGAAGGCGGACAGCTGCCCGGACACAAGGTCACCGGGATTATTGCCCGCCTGCGTTACGCCAAGGAAGGCGTGGCGCTGATCAGCCCGCCCCCGCACCATGACATCTATTCCATAGAAGACCTGGCCCAGCTGATTTTCGACCTCAAGCAGATCAATCCCGCTGCCTATGTCTCGGTAAAACTGGTCTCGGAAGCCGGAGTGGGTACAATCGCAGCCGGAGTAGCAAAAGCCTACGCTGACCGGATCACCATTGCTGGCTATGATGGCGGGACGGGTGCAAGCCCCCTTACCTCGGTGAAATATGCCGGGTCCCCCTGGGAACTTGGTCTTGCGGAAACGCAGATAACCCTGCGCCGCAATTTTCTCCGGCACCGCGTACGCCTGCAGGCAGACGGCGGCTTCAAAACAGGTCTGGATGTCGTCAAGGGAGCGCTCCTGGGGGCTGAAAGCTTCGGATTCGGGACTGCACCAATGATCGTTCTCGGCTGCAAATATCTGCGTATCTGCCATCTGAACAACTGCGCTACCGGAGTGGCAACCCAGGACGACCAGCTGCGCCAGCATTTCACAGGTCTCCCGGAAATGGTCATTCACTATTTCCGGTTCGTAGCCCAAGAGGTGCGGGAAATCATGGCACAGCTAGGGATCCGCCGCTTTGATGAGCTGGTAGGCGCCAGCAGCTGGCTGGAAACCGGAAAAGGCCATACGCCCAAACAGGAGGCGCTGGACCTCCGCCCACTCCTGGCCAACGTGGACCTCATCGAAGCGGACAGCAACATCCATACCCAGGACCGCAATCCGCCGTTTGACCGCGGCGAGCTCGCGGAATCCATGGTGCAGGATGCTGCACCCGCCCTGGAACGCCAGATCTCCACACGCCTGCACTATCCGGTCCGCAATACCCAGCGCTCTATCGGTGCGCGCCTGGCAGGCGAAATTGCCCGACGCTACGGAAACGGTGGCCTGGCAGAAGACTGTATCCACATTGACCTGCAAGGGACAGCGGGCCAGTCCCTTGGCGCTTTCTGTGTCCAGGGAATGACCCTGAATCTCCGGGGCGATGCCAATGATTACGTTGGCAAGGCCATGAATGGCGGGAGCATTATTATTGCACCGCCAACCGGAGTCCCCTATGCCAGCGAGGAGTCTGCAATCATTGGCAATACCTGCCTCTACGGCGCTACCGGAGGACAGCTCTATGCCGCCGGCCGGGCGGGCGAACGTTTTGCTGTCCGCAATTCCGGGGCCATAGCCGTCATCGAGGGTGCCGGTGATCACGCATGCGAGTATATGACGGGCGGGCAGGTAATTGTTCTTGGGTCTGTAGGAGTCAATTTTGGCGCCGGCATGACCGGTGGCCTGGCATTTGTCCACGACAGGGAAAACCAGTTTCCAAACCGGGTCAATGGTGAACTGGTCAATAGCCACCGTATTGATACCGAGTCCATGCGGGGCTACGAAGCCCTGCTTCGCCGCCATGTGGAACGGCATGTACAACTGACAGGCAGCATATATGCCAGGGGCCTGCTCCTGGACTGGGCGCGTTTTGTGCAAAAGATCTGGCTGGTGGTACCCAAAGCCGCAAAACTGGATGTACTTCTGGAAGAAGCCAGCTGACGTCCAGCCGACATTTTCGAGGAACCCATGAATCACTTTGCTTTTATTCAGGAAGCACGCCAGGATCCTGACAAGCTTCCTGTGCAGGAACGGCGGGAGCAGTTCCGCGAAATCTACGCCATTTTTGATCTGCAGAGCGCAAAACTGCAGGCTGACCGGTGTCTCCACTGTGGAAACCCATACTGCGAATGGAAATGTCCAGTACACAACTATATCCCGAACTGGCTACAGCTGATTGTCGAAAACCGGATAGAAGAGGCCGCCGAAATATCCCATCAAACCAATACGCTACCAGAAATCTGTGGGCGCATTTGTCCCCAGGACCGTTTATGTGAAGGGGCGTGCACCCTGGAGGACGGTTATGGGGCTGTGACTATCGGCCATCTGGAAAAATTCATTACCGAAGAAGCGCTGCAGCGGGGCTGGAAACCGGAAAAACCCGCAATAGAACGCTGCGGCAGACAGGTAGCAGTTGTCGGGGCCGGTCCTGCCGGTCTTGGCTGTGCCGATATCCTGAACCGCTCCGGTGTCGATGTGGTTGTGTACGACCGCTATCCTGCCGTTGGTGGACTCCTGACTTTCGGAATTCCCCCTTTCAAGCTGGAAAAGGCTGTGGTCGCCCGCCGTGCAGAACTCCTTCAGGAAATGGGCATCCATTTCCAGCTGGGAATAGAAATCGGGCGGGACATTCCGTTCCGTCACCTCCTGGAAACCTACGATGCCGTGTTTCTGGGGATGGGGACTTACAGGGCCAAGGCTGGCCATTTCCCTGGGGAAGACTTTCCGGGGGTCATCCGTGCGCTGGACTTCCTGAATGGCAATATTTCCCGCCTGATGGCGCTGCCGGATCCACTCCATCCCTACGTCAACCTGGCCGGTAAGCGGGTGGTTGTCCTGGGAGGCGGCGACACCGCCATGGACTGTATCCGCACCGCCATCCGCCAGGGAGCCTCTGCTGTAAGTTGCGTTTACCGCCGGGACGAGGAAAACATGCCGGGCTCACGCCGGGAGGTTACCAACGCCAGGGAAGAAGGCGCCAGTTTCCTCTTTAACCGGCAGCCCGTCGAAATTCTGGGTAGCCCAAGTCAAGGCCCCTCCGGTGTCCGGGTGCTTCATACCCGCCTTGGCGAGCCGGATTCCCGTGGCCGCCGCCATCCGGAAATGGTCCCCGGCTCGGAGGAAACGCTCCAGGCCGATGCTGTCATCGTAGCTTTCGGATTTGATCCTTCCCCGGCACCATGGTTTTCGGAATTTGGCATTCTCACAGACGCACACGGACGGGTGATTACGAGCGACACCTTCCAGACCGGCAATGCCCGTGTTTTTTCCGGTGGAGACATGCGTCGCGGCTCGGACCTTGTGGTTACCGCTGTTGATGACGGACGCCGGGCAGCCCAAGGCATACTCGATTTTCTCGGGGTCTGAACTTTGATACATACACCATCTGGACTACAGAATGACCGGTTTCTTCGTGCGTGCCTCCGCCAGACCGTAGACACAACTCCCATATGGCTGATGCGGCAGGCCGGACGCTATCTTCCAGAGTACCAGGAAACACGGAAGAAAGCGGGAGATTTTCTCACACTCTGCACCACACCCGAACTCGCCTGCGAGGTAACACTGCAGCCACTTGCGCGCTTCCCCCTGGACGCGGCAATCCTCTTTTCAGACATTCTTACCATTCCCCATGCCATGGGGCTCGGGCTGAGTTTCCAGGAAGGAGAAGGACCAGTGTTCGCCCGCCCGGTCCGCCACCCACGGGATTTGTCCCGGCTGGCAGTTCCCGATCCAGAAACCGAACTCCGCTATGTCCTGGATGCCGTGCGCCTCATCCGTCACGAACTCCATGGGCGTGTTCCGCTGATCGGCTTTTCCGGTAGCCCATGGACCCTTGCCTGCTATATGGTTGAGGGACGGGGCAGCCGCGATTTCCAGCACATCAAGGCATGGCTCTATTCTGACGCCAGCACTCTCCAGGGGATGATCAACCTGCTGGTGGACTCGGTTGCACAGTATCTGCAGGCCCAGGCTGCCGCCGGAGCACAGGCACTAATGCTGTTCGATACATGGGGAGGAAGCCTCAGTACGCCCGCCTATTTCCGCTTTTCCCTTGAGCCCATGAAGAAGGTTATTGCCCATCTCCGATCCTGCCCCGAAAGCCGGGATCTTCCCATAATCCTGTTTACCAAGGGTGGGGCAAACTGGCTGGAAGAGATGGCCGTCAGTGGCGCAGACGTACTTGGCCTTGACTGGACCATAGATCTCGGTGCTGCCCGTTCACGTGTTGGATCCGGAGTCGCTCTCCAGGGGAACATGGATCCGATGGCACTCTATGGTGCCCCGGAACAGATAGAACAGGAGGCGCTCCGGATTCTGGAGAGCCATGGCAGCCGGGCAGGCCACATTTTTAATCTCGGGCATGGAATTACGCCCCAGACGCCCATTGAACATGTTGCGCTTCTGGTTGATACCGTTCATTCCTGGCCAGGATGACTGACCGGATGCGCTGCGCAAGCCTCCTGGCTTTGGCCAAGGGCTGATCGGCACCTGGCCATATGGTTCGGGGTTTCTATAATGCCCATCACTGCTCTCCTGAAACCAGCCGTGTCTGGCCACAGAAGGCCGCCGCAATAGTATAATCAGGACCCGTGGTGGCGCCGACGCCAGGATACCCACGCATCCCGGAGGGGATGGTGTTTTTCCTTCAGATAGGTAACCGATGCGCCCTGCTCCATTTTTCGCAGGGCATCTTCAACCAGGCGGTGCGAATCACAAGCCAGCTGCCGCCGTCCGGCCTCCGGGGACAGTAGCGGGAGGAAATGGACCCGTAGGGTCAGGGGAGCAGCCGCCATCAAACGCCAGAGATGTCCCGCCAGGCTATCTTCCCCAATAAAGGGGCAGGTACGGTCGGCTTCCCCAGGATGCAGGAGGTCTTCATAGCGCAGTGCAACCGGCAGGACAGGCACCCCCGACGACACGGCCGCTTCAAAAGGGGCCGCGTAAAACTCGCCGACGCTGTTGCCATCACTGGTCGTGCCCTCCGGAAATACCACCACAATCCGGCCCTCGCGCAGGACATCCGCCGCCTGCCGCAGGATGCGCTGGCTGGCGCGCGCGTCCTGCCGGTCAATAAACAGGCTACCCAGCCAATCGGCGAGGAGACCGAAAAATGGCCAGGACTGCATTTCCTTCTTGGCAATGAACTGGCCTGGTCCAAGGCTGGCCAAAGCCAGAATATCCAGATAGGAAACATGGTTGGCCGCCACCAGGACCGCTTCCTCTGGTGGAGTGCCTTCGACCTTTAGCCGGATCCCCAGAATAGCCATGGCAACGTCGCTCCACCAGCGGAACGCGCGCAGGCTGCCTGCGTCGATTTTTTTTCTGCGGGCATAAGTCCACCAGGCCAGTGGAAATGCCAGCAGGAGGTGGCCTGCCAGCATAGGTAGGCGCCAAATCCTGCGGTAAAAACGTGGGCCACTCCGGTACTGGAAACGCCCCGGATAGGGAATCAGCCGGAACGCATCCGTCCGGCGCCGGTCCTGTTTCATCTGGCCGCTTCTACAGGATCCAGGAAACGCTGCTGATACCGGGGTGTAATCAGGCGGGATTCGCACCAGACAAAGAAATCGGCGCAATGAAACTGTGGATCCCAGTAGGGTTCCCCACCTATACGTACTCCGGCCCTCAAATAGCCTTTCAGAAGGGAGGGCAACACAGCAGCTTCCACCTCTGCCTGGGGGTTAAAGCCTGGAACCGGACGGAGCGGAAATACCCTCTGTTCCGGCGGCGTGAGATGGTCCTGCAGATTCCGGTACAGCGCACCCAAGGCAGGCCCTTCCGTACTGTGGACGCTGGCGCAGCCCATCAGATAGTCAATTTCCCACATGGCCATCGCTTCCGCCAGTCCGGACCATAGCAGGACGATGACGGCACCCTGCCGGTAATCCGGATGAACACAGGAGCGGCCAAGTTCCAGGATCCGGGAGCGCAGAGCCAGCAGCCGCGAGAGATCAAACTCTGTCTCCGCGTAGTACCGGCCAACCCGATGGACCTGCTCCGGGAGAAAAAGGCGGTACGTTCCTACTACTTCCTGCCGGGTTTCATCCTCGACAATCAGATGTTCACAGAAAGGATCGTATTCATCCTGGTCGAGGCCCGGTGCTCCGCTAAGCTGGGCTCCGTACTCGGAACTGAATACACGGTAACGAAGCCTCTGGGCGGCCTCTATCTCGTCCTGGTGCCGGGCCAGATAGAGGCGCAGGGACCTCTCACCTTTGCGGGTCTGATTTTCCACATCACCATGGGGCTGGGCATTGAGCATCTAGGGCTCTCCCTGTTTCAGGACAAACTGGCTAACAGTATGACCCGGAAATGTGAAAAAGGTGCGACAGTTTCATGAAGATTTGACTGCAGTGTGCATGTTTTCATGCCTTCAATGATACGCAAAGTTTATGGGGAAATCCAAAACCGCCTTATCCTCCGAGGAAATCGCTGCGCAGAATCGTATGGCCCCGGTCCGGACCCGTAGAAACAATGGCGAGCGGCCGGTCAACCTCTTCGGCGATCGCCTCCAGATAGCGGCGCGCATTCACGGGCAGGTCTTCCCAGTTCTGCGCCCCCGCTGTTGACTCCTGCCACCCGGGCAGGGTGCGGTAGACCGGCTCACAGGCCGCAAGAGATTCTGCCCCGACGGGAAGATCCTGGCGTTCAACTCCATTGACCCTGTACCCAATAGCCATCCGGATTTCTGTCAGGCCATCCAGCACGTCCAGCTTCGTCATGCACAGGCCGGTTACACCATTTACACGGCACGAAGCCCGGAGAGCCACTGCGTCGAACCAGCCACACCGGCGTGCCCGCCCCGTCGTAGCTCCCACTTCACCTCCACGTTCGGCCAAAAACCGTCCGGTATCGTCGAAAAGTTCAGTAGGAAAGGGCCCCGAACCCACGCGGGTGGTATAGGCCTTGGTGATGCCAAGGACATACCCCAGGTCTCCAGGTCCTACCCCGCTTCCGGCTGCGGCTGCCCCCGCGACGGTATTGGAGGAAGTAACAAATGGATAGGTTCCATGATCAACATCCAGCAAGGTTCCCTGCGCTCCCTCGAAAAGGAGCCGCCCTCCCTGCTTCTGGAGCTGTTCAAGACGGAGGGAAATATCGGCTGTCATCGGGGCCAGGCGCTCGGCATAGCTGAGGTAGGTTTCCAGAATCTGGTGAAAATCCTCGGGTTCCTGCCGGAAATACCGTGTAAGGACAAAATTATGGTAGTCCAGGGCTTCCCCCAGCTTGGCGGCAAAGCGCTCACGATGGAAGAGGTCCGCTACCCGGAGGGCTCGGCGCGCTACCTTGTCTTCATAGGCTGGACCAATTCCCCGTCCGGTTGTCCCGATCTTCGCCTCACCCTTGGCTATCTCTCTCGCCAGATCCAGCCGCTTGTGGTAAGGAAGGATCAGGGGGCAAGACTCGGAAATCACCAGCCGCCCAGGGGCATCCGGAACTGTTTCCGCCAGCGGATCCAGTTCGCTGAACAGTGCGACCGGATCCAGGACGACTCCATTGCCGATAAAGCACTGTACGTGGGGGCGGAGAATACCGGACGGAATAAGATGAAGGATGGTTTTATGGCCGCCAATGACCAGCGTGTGGCCGGCGTTATTGCCCCCCTGGAAACGGACGACCCCCTGGCACTGTTCTGTCAGCCAGTCGACGATTTTGCCTTTGCCCTCATCACCCCACTGGGTACCAATCACTACGATGTTTCTCGACATAAGGACTGCGTCTCCGGCAGGTCAAAGGGAGGGAAAGGAGGTGCCGTCAGGATCAGGCTTCCATAACTTCCAGCCTCCACCATCGTGCTGCAGTGCCGCATCATATCCGGTTGGCAGGCTTTGGTCGGGCTGGTCCCGCAGTTCACTGCGCAGCTCCTGGACGACGGTGTACCCCCTGGTGCGAAGGTCACAGATGCTTTTCCAGAGCTCGGCATCTTGGCCCGGGGGTGCCCAGACCCGAAAATCCGGATGGTTCCCGCCGGTTTCCTTCAGCAAGGGACGAAGATCAATACTGAAACCTGTAGCTGGGCGGGATTGCCCAAAAACCTCTCCAATGCCATCGTAGCGCCCGCCTTGGGCCAGGGCGTTTCCCCTCTGGGGTCCATAAATGGCAAACAGCAGCCCGGTATGATAACGGTGTCCCTGCAGTTCGGCCAGATCGCAGGCCACATCAATCTGTGGATATCGCCCAGAGAACGCCTCCCACACCGCTTCAAGGGTATCGGTCGCTTTCCGGATTGCAGGATATTGGCCAAGGCCTTTCCGCGCCACATCCAAAATCTGCCGTTCCCCCCGGAGATGGGCAAGAAGGGCAAAATCATCGCGAATCCCGGCAGCCACCCCGGCCTCCAGGAGAAGCTGGCGGACATCCGCCCAGGCTTTCCGCTCCAGATGACGCAAAAGTGCCGCGCGACGGCTCCCTGCAAGTCCCGTCGCTTCGACCAGGGCCAATGAAATGGCCACATGGCCCAGATCCAGCAGAAGCGGGGCGTCCTGGCAGCGCATCAGGGTTTCCGCCATAAGACTGAGGATTTCCAGATCCCCTTCCGGCCCCGCGACGCCAAAAAGCTCGGCCCCCACCTGGAAGGGGGCCCGGCTCCCTCCCAAAGCGTCGGGCTGGGCACGAAGCACCGTTCCGGCATAGCAGAGACGGCGGAGTTCATGGTCGCGGGACATCTGCGCATCCATTCGCGCCATCTGGGGTGTCATGTCAGAACGGAACCCCAGCAGCCGCCCACTGGCCTGGTCCAGCACTTTCCAGGTCTGCAGATCCAGATCGGCGGCGCTTCCGGTCAGCAGGCTTTCCAGATGCTCAAGCATGGGCGGGATAACCTGCCTGTACCCCCAGACTACGTACAGATCCAGCAATTCACGACGGAGGTGTTCAAGGGCGCTTGCCTGGCAGGGGCCCAAGTCCTCAAAGCCGGCGGGGAGCAGCCAGGCGGGGGATGCGTCACTGGATATCATTGATGGTACGGCTCCAGGCCCTCATGAAAATAGCGGAGAAAAGGGGATCCTGCACCAAGAACCACCACGGCCCCATGCTTTAGGCCCTTGCGGTAGGCTTCCAGGCTGCGGTAGAAACTGTAGAAACGAATATTTCCGCCATAGGCGGCTGCATAGATTCTGGCGGCTTGCGCCTGTCCTTTGCCGATAATTGCCTGGGACTGCCTGTAAGCATCCGCAAGAATCTGCACACGATTCTTCTCTCCTTCTGCATGGATCTGGGCGGCCATGGCCCCACCCTCTGCAAGAAGCTTCTTCGCCTTCCCTGCAAGCTGGCGGCGCTCTTCCTGGAATGCCGCTTTCTGCGCCGCCTGTGTCAGGCCGGTTTCCAGGACATGCACAGCCACCACATGGATACCGTCCGGAGCCAGCGCAGCAGATACCCTTTCCAGGAACTGTCCTTCCCAGTACGCCCTAGGGTGCCCACGCCCCACCGGTCCTGCGACAAGCTGGTCCGCAAGGCTGCCCAGGACATCCCCGGCCGCACTGCTCACGCGGCTTTCTGCAAGCGGGATGCTGAGGCCCTGCCGGAAAAACTGTCGGGGGTCCGCTATCTGCCACTGGACAAAGGCATTGGCCATCATGTCCGCTCCCCCGGGACCACGGACCGTCACAGGACCCGTATTCTGGCTTCTCAGTCTGGTATCCACAATCCGGACCTGCTCGAACATGGGCCAGTGGAAATACAGTCCTGGCTGGCGATCCACGGAAACCACATGGCCACCAAAACCAATCAGGAGCCCGTTCTCACCGGGCAGCAGAATGCTGAAGCTGGAAGAGAGAACGAAAAGCAGCAGGGCCGCCCCCAGAATGACCGCCCCCCAGCGGCTGGCTTTCATGCTGTACCTCCTTTGGTCCCGTGGAGCCCCTGAAGTGTTCCGGGAAGACCCCGGCCAGGCTGGACGGAAGTACTCTTGCCATTCTGCGCCTTCCCGGGAGAGGGGGCCAAAACCGTAGCACTACCTGGTGGCGCCCCGGCCGGAAGGGAATCTGTCGCAGCAGAAGGTGGGAGCCCAAGCTCTACCGTTGTCGCGCCATTTTTTCCGCTAACCACGATTTTCCGGGCGTGGGCCAGAATGCTCTGCATTGTTTCGAGATACATCTGTTCTGCAACGACCTTCGGATTTTTCTCATATACCTTGAGTACATCATCAAACCTTTCCGCGTCTCCCCGGGCCCGGGTAACGAGACGCGCAGCCTCCGCCCTTGCAGCCGTGACCCGCTCCGCTGCCTGTTCTTTTGCCTGAGCCTGAAGTTTTTCGGCTACTGCCCTGGCAGCCCCCTGCTCCTGCCCTGCAGTTTGTCCGGCTTTCCGGACCGACGCAAAATCTGGCTGCAAGGCATGCGGAGGAGAAATTTCGAGAATCTGCAGGGATTCGAGCTTCAGACCGCTGTGGATGCCGGCCAGAAACGCATCAGCCTGTACAAGGACCGAATGCGCCAGAGGGGCTTTGGAAGCCGTGAGCAGTGCGCCGAAATCCTGTCTTGCAACCGTCTGCCGCATGGCAGAAGCCAGCATGTCTGCCAGGATCTGCTGGGGATTAACTGTGGAAAACAGGTATTCCTGGACATTGGCAATACGGTACTGGGCGGCATAGCGGACATCTACTGTTTTCCCGTCCGCCGTAAGCATCCGTCCGGGATTGGGGGATACGTCCGTTCCTCCGTAACCCAGAACCAGCCGCCGGGACTGGCCAACATCGACCAGCAGAACCGTCTGGAAAGGATATGGAAAATGGTAGTGGGATCCAGGAGAAGTCACACCGGTAACACGCCCAAACTGGAGGACGACTCCTTCCTGCCCGGCTCCAACCATGTAAAAACCCGAAAATAGCCATACAAGGACCACAGCCGCAATGGCTACGCCCGGGAGCCAGCGGAACCACTGTTTTTGCGGACGGGGAAGACCTCTCCTCCGTCCATTCCCCATGCGGCCACCCAGCTTGCGCAATTCCTGCGTGATCTTGTCTATGTTCCAGGAAGTTCCAGAGGCTTTGGATCGCTGCCCCCAAGGGTTCTGATTACCGTTCTGATTGCCGCTTCCGCCCGGATCACTCCATGGCATGCCGCTCTCCTTGCCCAGAATTATGCGCCCATTGTATGGGGCAGATCGCTCCGCTGACAACTCTCCGTAGAATAGGCGGACTGCAGGCGCCTCCATTTCTCGGCATCAATCTCCACCAGGAGATGCCCGGTACCATTGGCATCAAAGCATTCTTCCAGGACTTTCCCGGACCGGTGCAGATGGGATCTCAGGGCACCCTCGGCAGGCCCGAGGCTGCAGCGCAGGAGAAGGCGCTGTTTTCCAAGGCACTGTGGCAGCAGGGCCCGCAGAAGATCCAGACCCTGTCCGGTCCTGGCACTCACCCGAACCCCCCTGGGCAGACCACCCGGATCATAGAATACCAGGGGTTCCTCGCCTGTACGGTCAATCTTGTTGATCACCAGCAGCCGCGGAAGGTCTCCGGCACCAATTTCACGCAAAACCTCCTCAACCGCAGCGGCCTGCGCCTCCTGTTCTGGCGAGCTTCCATCAATCACATGCAGCAGAAGCTGTGCCTGGTTCACTTCCTCGAGGGTTGCCCGGAAGGCAGCAATCAGTTCCGTAGGGAGATCCCTCAGGAAACCTACGGTATCCGCAAGGAGGATGCCTGAGCCCTCCCCTCCGGAAAGCCGGCGCACCGAAGGGTCCAGGGTTGCAAACAGGCGGTCTGCGGCGTACTGGCCGGTATCTGTCAGGGCATTGAACAGCGAAGATTTTCCGGCATTGGTGTAGCCAACCAGCGCTACCGTCGGCACGGGGGCACGCTGCCGGGCGCGCCTCTGGGTCGCACGCTGGGCAGCCACACGGACCAGGCGTGCACGCAGAACCCGGATTCGCTCCCCAATCAGGCGACGGTCTGTCTCAAGCTGGGTTTCTCCGGGCCCCCGCAGTCCAATGCCTCCCCGCTGGCGCTCAAGGTGCGTCCATCCGCGCACCAGACGTGTCCGCAGACGGGTAAGCTGTGCGAGTTCGACCTGGAGTTTTCCTTCATGGGTACGGGCACGCCGGGCGAAAATATCGAGAATAAGGCCTACCCGGTCCACCACCCGGGCAGACCAGGCCTTTTCGAGATTCCGTTCCTGGACCGGCCCGAGCATCCGGTCAAAAAGGACAAGCCCGATGTCTTCCCCGGCGATCCGTTCTGCAATTTCCGCCACCTTTCCCCGGCCGATACAGGTGGCTGGATCAAGGCGCTGGCGGCGAACGGTCAAAAAACCGGCAATCTCCGCACCGGCATCCTCGGCCAGATGCCGGAACTCCGCACCGGCATCCGGATCTGCTTCCCCATCCACGAGGACGTGCAGGAGAAGAACACGGTCCCTGTGAGATTTCGGTTCTGCGCTATCCAGGCTCAGTCCGCGCCCCCTTCGGCCACTCCCCCTTCTTCCACCTCGGGCAGTGGCAGCCGCACATCCCGGCTGGGAACCACGGTAGATATGGCATGCTTGTAGATCATCTGGCTCACATTGTTTCTCAGCAGGACAACAAACTGGTCAAATGATTCAATAAAACCCTGCAGCTTGATCCCGTTCACGAGATAAATTGCTACCGGAACGTGCTCTTTTCGCAGGAGGTTGAGGAAAGGATCCTGCAGAATCTGTCCTTTTTGCTGACCGGCCATTATTATCTCCTTCTATCTTGCATTATGGCACTTGTTAATGGTGTTGAGACTACCCGAAAAAGCGCCCCGATACCATTGGAAGCGGATGGCACCGGCAGAAGGACCGGCCCGGTAACAGATTTTTGACCTTTGCCGCCGTTCCCTATAGTTTAACACCATTCTGCGTATGCCCAGGACAGATAAAGGCCCCATCGGGCAAGACACCATTTTGGGAGACATCCAACGCGTGGACATCAAAAAAATTTCCAGCGACAGGGCGCTGCGCGCTCGCGTCAAACGGTTGGGAAACCTGCTTGGCGAAGTCCTGAAAGAACAGGCGGGTCCACGTGTATTTAATGCCGTGGAGCAGCTCCGGCAGGGCTATATCCGGCTGCACCGCCGGGAGGACCCCCGACTGCGCCAGAAACTTGCCCGGTTTATTGACGCACTGCCACAGGATGATCTGGTTATGGTCATCCGTGCGTTCAATACCTATTTCAGTCTTGTCAATATTGCCGAGGAAGAATTCCAGCATGTTCAGCGGCGCCGGCTGCTCCAGCGCAGCGAGGCCCTCTGGACCGGTTCTTTTGAGGAAACCTTCCGGGGTCTACAGAATCAGGGCATCAATTCCGGACAGCTGCAGTTTCTGCTTTCACAGATCCGGTATGTACCCGTCTTTACCGCCCACCCCACTGAATCGAAGCGGCGGACTGTACTCCACGCCCTGCGGCGGATTTTCCTTACCAGCAAGGCCCTCGACGATTCTTCCCTGACATGGGAAGAAGAAAATGATGCGCTTCAGCACCTTAAGGCGCAGATCCAGATTCTCTGGGAAACCGAGGAGGTCCGTGCCAACCGGCCCCAAGTACAGGATGAAGTGGAGAACGGCCTTTTCTACTTCCGTGACAGCCTGTTCAGCGCCATACCCATGACCTACCATGCAGCCAGGCGCGCCGCAAGGCGGGTCTATGGAGCGGCCAAGGTGGACATCCCGGGTTTCGTCCGCTTTGGTTCCTGGATCGGGGGGGACCGGGATGGCAATCCCAATGTGACCGCTGCCATTACCGGTTGGACCCTGCGTACCCAGAGCATGGAAGTCCTGCGGGAATACCAGCGGCGTCTGGCAGACCTCTACCAGCTTCTGGGACATTCCAGCCGCTTCTGCGCCATATCTCCTCTGCTGCTGGCGTCCCTTGAGAAAGATGCGGACGATTTTCCTGAACTGGCAGAATGGGTAGACCAGCGCTTCCCCAGCGAGCCTTACCGGCGCAAGCTGCGCTATATGATCACCCGGCTAGACCTGCGCCTCCGGCAGCTCGAAAACGGTCAGGCGCTCAGTCCGGACCAGACGGACAGCCCCGCCTACGGAAGCGACGAGTATTTTCTCGCCGACCTGCTCCTCGTCCGGGATTCCCTGCGGGGGCATGGGGACAGCTATATTGCCGAGCATGAAGTACAGGATCTTGTCTGGCTGGTGGAAACCTTCGGATTCCACTTGGCTTCCCTGGATATCCGGCAGGAATCCACGGTCCATACCCGGACGATCTCGGAGCTCTACGCCAGCCTCCCAGAATTTTGCGGATATCTGGACATGCCCGAAGAACAGAAGATTCTTCTGCTTTCCGAGACACTGAGGCGTCCGGGACCACTCCTGCAGGAGCCCCCTCCACTCTCGCCCCTCGCCAGCGAAACCTGCGCCATGTTTCGCTGCATGGCACAGCTGCGCCAGGAAATCAGTCCGAAAAGTTTTGGCAGTTATGTCATTTCCATGACCCATGAAGCCAGCCATATTCTTGAAGTGCTGGTCCTGGCAAAGGAATTCGGGCTGGCAGGATGGTCACGCCAGGGACTGTACAGCGAAATTCCGGTCACCCCCCTGTTTGAAACCATCCATGACCTGGAACGCATGGATACGGTGATGAGCCGTCTTCTTGATGAACCGGTGTATACAGAAATTCTCCGTTGCCAGGATAACCTGCAGGAGGTCATGCTGGGATATTCCGATTCATGCAAAGATGGAGGCATCCTCTCTTCCAGCTGGTCACTATACCAGGCCCAGCTGCGGCTGGCCGCCCTTGCAGACCGGCGGCGGATCGACATCCGGATCTTTCACGGGCGGGGGGGCAGCGTCGGACGGGGTGGCGGGCCCACTTATGAGGCCATCCTTGCCCAGCCTCCGGATACGGTTCGTGGCCAAATCAAGGTCACAGAACAGGGGGAGGTGCTGTCCTTCAAATATGCCAATCTCGAAACAGCTGTCTATGAAATGACAGTCGGCATTGCCGGCCTGATCCGTGCCAGCATCGGTCTCGTCCAGCCTGTTCCGCCAGAGAGGGCCGAATACCTCCAGGTCATGACGGACCTGACCCGGCTTGGGGAATCGGTCTACCGTGATCTCACGGAACGCACTCCCGGATTCATGGACTATTTTTATGAAGCTACCCCTCTGGATGAAATTGCCCAGATGAACATTGGATCCAGGCCCTCCCACCGCCAGCGTGGAGACCGGTCGATGTCGTCCATCCGGGCCATCCCATGGGTATTTGCCTGGGCCCAGTCCCGCCATGTCCTGCCTGCTTGGTATGGTCTGGGATCCGCGCTGGAACAGTGGCGGGGAAACAGCCCCGCGAGGCTGCAGATTCTCCGTGAAATGAGCCAGAACTGGCCTTTTTTCCGCGCCCTGCTCGGAAACGTCTCCATGGCAATGGCCAAAACCGATATGACCCTTGCGGCAGAATATGCGGGCCTTCCTGCAGACCAGGAATGTGCGCAGCAGATCTTCGCAAAAATCCGCGACGAATACGGACGCAGTCTGGGAGAAATCCTGACCATACTGGAAAACCCGGAGCTCCTCGCCGAAAATCCGGGACTCGCTTTTTCACTGCAGAGGCGCAATGTCTACATGGAGCCCCTGAACCACATCCAGCTGGCACTGCTGCGCCGCTACAGGAGCGAGGACACTCCTCCAGAATTCCGGGAGACCTGGCTAGATCCCCTTCTGCGCAGCATTAACGCCATTGCTGCCGGCCAACGGAACACCGGATAGAACATATGCCTTATCCAAGGCTGGTCCTGGCTTCTTCCAGCCCCTATCGCAGGGAGCTGCTCACCCGGCTCCAGATTCCGTTTGAGGTGATATCTCCTGGCATAGATGAAATCCGGCACGACGGCGAAGCTCCGGAGACCCTGGCCCGCCGGCTCGCGGGAGAAAAAGCGGCAGCCATAGCGCAGGACCATCCTGATGCATGGATTATTGCCGCTGATCAAGTTGCCGTCTGCGAAAAGGCTATTCTGGGCAAGCCGGGGGAACCGGAAAGGGCAGTTGCGCAGCTGCTCCGGATGCAGGGGAAGCCGGTCGATTTTCTAAACGGACTGGTCCTGCGGGCCCCAGGGTTCGAAGAATGCCGGTGCGTCCGTTTCCGTATCCATCTGCGTCCCCTGACACTGGAGCAGGTCACGCGCTACATTGAGCGTGACCATCCCCTTGACTGCGCTGGAAGCTTCCGGTCTGAAGGTTTGGGAATCACTCTCACAAGCGGCATGGAAGGAGAGGATCCAACGGCCCTGATGGGACTCCCGCTGATTGCCCTGACGGAAATGCTTGGGCACGCGGGGCTGGCCCTCCCCTGATACCGGGGAGAGCAGGGGTTCATCGTCACCGGTATGATCCCATGCGCCGCAGGCGGTGTACCATGATCCACCGCCCCCCAAGAATCAGCAGCAAGATAACCAGAGTGATAAGGAAGGCGGCGCTGAAAGCCAGAATATGGGCCTCCCGGAACGGTTCGTTGATGAAGGTCCAGATCACGTAGGTAAGGTATCCTATGGGCTCCTTCGTGAAATGGCCGTTCCACATGTAGCTGGACCATCCCGCCGTATAGATCAGCGGGGCAGTTTCTCCCATGGAAAGGGCTAGGGCATAGAACAGTCCCGTCATGACCGCGGGCATTGCGCCAGGCAGCAGGATACGCAGGATAACGGTTCCTTCCCCGGCCCCGATTCCAAATCCGGCCTCCCGTACAGACTGGGGGATATTTCCCAGTGCCAACTCCGTAGTCCGTGCGATATAGGGCAGAAGCATCATGCTCAGCGTGATGATGCCGGCCGCCACCGAGAACTGCCAGCCGAGATACACCACCATGGTGATGTAGCCCACATAACCAAGCACAATGGACGGCACCCCAACAAGAATGTCGGAGAGGAAACGGAGGATCTTTCCACCTGCATTACTCCCAAACTCATTAAGATAGATGCCGGCTGCAATTCCTATGGGTGCGGCCACCAGCAGGGACCCCAGTGACAGAACCAGCGTACCCTCGATGGCGTTCTTCAGCCCCCCAGCCGTGCCGGTACTGCTTTCCGTTAGCAGCCGTACATTAAGTCCAGGCATTGCCTTATAGAACACGTCACCGACAATGGACAGAAAAGCCATTGCGACGACAGAAAAGCTGGCCACCACAAAAATTGAGCCTGCCACGCGGAACAGCCGGCGCCTGAATGAGAGGCGCCGTCGGCGTACTGGCAGAGACCCACTTTCAAGAACTGCCACCATTTCTGGCTGAACGCTGCTCACGTGCGCACCTGCGCCAACCACAGAATTATCCTTGCCAGCAGGTTCACCACCACCGAAAGCAGGAGGAGTACCAGCGCAATTTCGGCTAGTGCTTCAACCGCCATATTGGTGGGATCCTGCAGGGCACTTTCCAGCTGGGACACGATAAAAGCTGCCATGGTAGAGATAGGTGTATAAATATTCCCGGGCAGATAGTTGAGGGCATTTCCACTCACCATGACCACTGCCATTGTTTCTCCTAGGGCACGACCCAGTGCAAGAATGGAAACACCAATGACAGTCGTTCGCAGTCTGGGAAGGACAATATGCCAGAACACTTCCAGACGGTTCAGGCCAAGGCCCAGACCAGCTTCCTTGAGTGTTGATTCCGTCGCGCTGATTGCCTCCCTCATGGTTGCCGAAATCAGCGGAATAATCATGAAAGCAAGGACAATCGCTGCCGTCAGGAGACCATATCCGCTTCCCGGATCACCTCCCAGAAAAGGGATGAAGCCCAGATGCTTCGCCATCCAGGGGAAAATGTCTGTCCCCAGGAAAGGGATCAGAAGGGCATACCCCCACAGGCCAAAAACCACGCTGGGGATGGCAGCGAGAAGATCCACAAGAAACGCAAGGGGCCCGGACAGAAATTTGGGCAGCGATTCCGCCAGAAAATAGGCGGCTCCAACCGCCGTCGGGAGAGCAAACAGTAGCGACAGCAGTGCGCTTGCGAGGGTACCCACCACAAGAAACCAGATACCGTAACGGGCACCAGGCATAACCTCCTGCCCGTGGACCGTGACCGGGTTTCCATAGAGATTTCCCAGATTCCAGTTGTTTGTCCAGAGAAAGTGGATCCCGTTGTAATGGATTGCAGGCCAGGAATACACCACCAGAAAAAGTATCAGGAGCAAAAGGGAAAGGGGGAGAAAACTTGCGGTGGTTACCAGACCAATCCGGAATAGCGGTAATTTCATGCAGGGTCCTTTCCGATTGCAGCTCCGCAAATGATAAATCCGCGGGCCAGTACAGGAAAGGCCCACGGACATTTTCAGCCTCTGGCAGGGGGATGGTCCAGATGGCCATCTTCTCCCCCAGTACTGCGTTCCTTACTTGATCATTGCGATCTGTTTTCTGGACAGTGCCACGGCATTTTCTGGCAGCGGGACAAAATTCACGGCCTTCATGAAATGGGGAGCATTCCCGCCCTTGGCAGCCAGGGCCCAGTTCAGAAACTCCCGCATGGCAGCGGCTGTCTGGGCGTTGGGCTGGTCCTTTTTCACAATAGCATATTCATAGTTGATGATGGGGTATGAATTGGCGCCAGGTGCATAAACCAGGCTGATCCGCTCGTCCGCAGGGGTCTTGGAAACCATCTCTCCGGCAGCGGCCTTCGCCGTTTCCACCGTGGGCAGGACAAATTTCCCGGCCCGGTTCTGCAACAGGGCGGTACCAAGACCGGCCTTCTGAACCGGTTTTTTCCAGCTGATCCCAATATATGCCACTCCGTAGGGAGTGGATTTCAGGGCCTGAACCATTCCAGGATTCCCAACAGCGCCAATTCCACCCTGGACATTCGGCCAGCTCACTGTTGTGCTGTAGCCTATATTCTTGGCCCATTCCGGGGTCGTATCGGAGAGATAGGTGGTAAAGATGAAAGTATCACCGGAGCCATCCGTACGATGCACCGGGATAATTTTGTGATTGGGGAGTTTGACACCCGGATTCAGCCGGGCAATCTGGGGATCATTCCAGTTGGTGATTTTGCCAGAGTAGATTCCGGCAAGAACGGAACCGGACAGTTTGAGGTGCCGGTTATTCAGGCCAGGAAGATTATAGTTGATCATCTGTATGGAAATGGCCAGGGGAATGTTCAATATGTCAGGATGCATCTTGACCTGGGCATTGGCCATATAGGCATCGGAGGCACCAATCTGGGCCACACCGGAAATGGCCTGGGCAATTCCGGTGCCACTACCGGTTCCCTGGGTTGTGATTCTTACATTGGGATGCTGCTTGGTATAGACCGGTACCCATAAATTGAACAGGGGGTACAGGAGGGTTGAACCCGTCTCAAGCAGACTGACCGCAGGGGCAGCGGAAGCAGGCATGGAAATAGCAGTTCCCATCCCCAGGAGGGAAGCAAGGACAGCTCCCTTCAACGCATGGGAAAAAGCTTTCTTGGAATGAAGCAACATAAAACCTCCGAAGATGGCCAATGCAGGATAACTCTGTCTTTGAGATAGCCTGGGGAGAGTCCAGCCCCATGCACCTCTACCTCAGGGCAGAAACCTACCAGAAATTCGTGACGGTATCATGAAATTTTTATGACACTTTTATGACAGGATGTTTGGGAGGTTCCTGGAGGAGCAGAAAATCCGGGATTTTCCGGTCAGACTGGCTCCCGCCATGAACATCTGCCATGGCGGGGCAGAAAATCACCAGGTCAATACACGGCCAGCAGCGCCGAGAGTGGGGAGGGCTGCGCTCGGATTCAGCAGGGGTATATCCTTGGCGAGATCGTCACGGGTCATTCCATTGAGCTCCAGAGACTGCAGACAGCCAATAAACTGCACCCCATTGTCTTCGGCAAGTTTCATGAAATCGGCCACGCTTTTTCCCCCCGCCATGGGAAAAATGGTTTCCGCCGTCCCTTTTCCCAGAAGTTCGGTTGCTGGTCCCGTAAAATACATTACAACGTTCTGTTCGCTGGCCGCTGCCGTTGCCGAAAGAAAAAAGGCAGAAGGCAGACGCTTGGGGTTCTCAGGGCCGGTGATAAGAATAATGACCAGATCGGGAACTTGGTTTTCAGGCATGGATAAATCCTCTGTTGGGTTTACGCGTTATGCAGAACGTAACCATCTGACGTGCAGATTATAGCACAGCATCAGAATTTCCCTGAACGGGAGCATTTTTCCGCTTCTGCGATTCTGGCTAACATTTCTGGCCGTGCATGCCAGAGGAGCTGGTACTTTCCCGTTCCCTTGCGTTCCCGAAGGATAGTGGTACTGGCTTTGGATATGGGCAGGTCAATACTGGACAGCTCGCGGATCCATCGCCCCAGATATGGCTGGTGCCCTACCAGGACCAAGGTTTCAGCAGCAAGGAATTTCCACTCCTGCTGGAGTCTCTCCAGATCTCCTTCTGCTATGGCATCACAGGACCGGGTTTCCGAGGGGTGCAGCGAGGGAGCAAGAAATTCTGCAGTCTGGCGTGTGCGCAGCAGTGGGCTGAACCAGATCGCCAGGGGTTTCTGGAGAAGGTTGGGAAGCAGGCGGGATAGGGCCAGAGCATCCGCCTGACCCTGTCTGGTCAGGGGGCGATCAAAGTCTCCCCTTCCCTGAACCGGATCTTCAGCTTCTGCGTGACGGACCAGTACGATTTCCATTGTCGGTTTCCTGCCCATACCAGAAACGGGTCACAGAATGGGGCACAATACGGGCGATGATAGTCACAGCCGCAATACCGATCAGTGCTGTCATCCACGCATCAATCCGCGCCTGCGGAGCAGGCCCAACCCCCGAAAAAAATTCGGCTGCAGAAAGAATGGCACCCAGAAAAATAGTCACAGGCCGCCAGTAGTAAGGATTTCCCGCTGGCCAGAGGCGGGCAGCGGCTCCAAGGGCTGTCACTGCCCACACCCCATATTCCGCGGCCAGCAGCCACTGGTAGGCATGAAACTGGGCTGGGGACAGAAAATGGTTAAGCCACAGGATAAGGCCGAACAGAATCCCGCACACGGTTACCCAGAGCCAGCGGGAGGAACGGGTTGGCCGGGCCATTCAGTTTCTCCCTGGATCGTAAGGATTTTCCCCCTGGCGGAACAGAAGGCGCAGGGGCACAGATTCCAGCCCCATTCCCTTCCGAAAGGCAGATTCAAGATAGCGCTTATAGCTGCCGGGCAACCGGTCGAGCTGGTTGCCGTGGAAAACGAGCGTAAGGGGATTCTCTCCGCCCTGATGGCAGTAACGCAGCTTGATGCGCCGGCCAGCGACTAGCGGCGGCTGGTGGGCTGCCGTAATTTCCTGCAGCAGCCGGTTCAATTCTCCGGTGGAGAAATGGCGGTGGCTATCACGCCACAGACGGTCGATACTTTTGTAGAGATCTCCCACTCCCGTCCCATGCAGTGCGGAGATGGTGTAAACCGGGGCATGGGCAATAAATGCCAGACGCCTCTCCAAAGCCTCACGGACTGCTTTTTTCTGGCGCGCATCCAGGCCATCCCACTTGTTCACCACCAGGATAATGGGACGGCCCAGATCGGCTGCCACGCCGACCAGATGGGCATCCTGGTCCGAAACCCCATCCCGTGCATCCATGACCATGAGCACCACATCAGCTTCGCGCAGGGCCGCCAGTGTCTTCAGGACCCCAAGCTTTTCAAGACCCTCACCAATTCTGGCACGCTTCCGGACCCCCGCCGTATCGATCATCACATAGGATTTACCCTGGCGTTCATAGGGAATCCGGATACTGTCCCGGGTCGTGCCAGGCGCATCAAATACGATTACCCGCTTCTCGCCAAGCATGGCGTTGACCAGGGTAGACTTTCCCACATTAGGCCGCCCCAAGACGGCGATGCGTGGAGCCTTCTCTTTCCCGGATGGTTCTGGCGCAGGTTCCTCTTCCGACAAACTGGAAACCAGAGCATCAAGCAGGGACTCTACGCCATGGCCATGTGCCGCAGAAACCGTGTAGGGGTGCCCCATTCCCAGACGGTGAAATTCCGGAAGCTCCGCCACAGCATGACGCACATCCATTTTATTAATTACCAGATAGACGGGCTTGCCGCTGCGACGCAGTTCTGCAGCAATCTCTTCATCCTGTGCTGAAAGGCCGGATTTTGCATCGACGAGAAAAAGGACGGCATCGGATTCGGCTATGGCCTGGCGGGTCTGGCCTGCCATGGCAGCCACCAGCCCTTCCCGCTCTTCCGGCTCAAAGCCGCCGGTATCTACCACAAGAAAATCCCGGCCTCCCACGCTGGCCATTCCATAATGGCGGTCCCTGGTCAGCCCAGGGAAATCTGCCACCAGAGCCTCTCGGGTACGCGTGAGGCGGTTAAAAAGCGTTGATTTGCCTACATTGGGTCGGCCCACCAGGGCGATGACAGCCGTCATGCCAGGTCAGTGCCGGTGCAGGTGCAGCTGGTACAGGGTACCTGCGGCATCCATGACCACGATGTGTTGGCCATTCGTGCAGGCTGGCTGGCTTTCTATCCCGCTGGACGAAATTTGCCTCTGGCCGATCCGGTGTCCACTTTTAGGATCTAGAACATAAACATAGCCAGCCGTATCCGTAGCCACCAGATCACCGGCACAGTAGGCAAAACCACCGAGATTCCTTCCTCTGAGCCGGTCATTCTGCCACAGGACCACACCAGAACGGGGATCCACGGCTGCGATACGGCCATCCGCTTCTGCCACATACAGGCGCCCATTTACCAGCAGGGGTGTGAGCACAACCGACATCGGGACAGACCACCGCTGGGCGCCACCCTGCAGCCCAAACGCGACCAGACTGCCCTGATAGGAAGCGGCAATAACACTGTCATGGTAGGCGACTGGCGTCGCCGCCACATCCACCATCCGGGCCAGCTCATTGTTTCCATGCGGAATGGCGACTGTCGCCCGCCACAGTTCAGCCCCATTTTGCAGTCCAAGCGCGACCACACTTCCATCCGCAAAACCGGCATAGACAATGCCGTTTTTTACCAGAGGGGCCGCCGCAGTGCGGAGAATCAGGGAAGGCTGGGTCATGGAAAAAGTCCATTGCACCATGCCGGTTCCTGCGTCTATGGACAGCAGGTGGCCATTGGCCAGCTGGACCAGCACGTGGCCTCCCGCCACCACGGGGACACTCAAAATCTCGGAATCCAGCTGCTGTTTCCAGAGTATCTGGCCGTTTGCAGCCTTAAGGGCATACATCTTTCCCGCGTCGGTACCGATGTAAACAATTCCTCCGGATACGGCAGGTCCACGCGCAGATTTGCCATCCAGTCTCCGTATCCATCGCTGGCGCCCTGCCTCCCCCAGGCTGATAAGCCGATCTCCATTGTCCGACAGGACGAGACCGTGGGCGGTCGCCTGGATCTGCGTCATGTTGTACGGATCCAGGCGCCAGTCCCCATAAAGCCGTGCCTGCCAGCCCTTCTCAATGGAAACCTGTTTTTCTCCCTTTGCCAGTGGTGGGACAGCCAGCGGTTCTGACCCCCGGGAAAACCATCCGGTTATGCCACACCCTGCGAGCGCCACTACCGCCATACCCAGGATAGCGGCACGGGAAAGGGAAAGGAAAATCTGTGACCTGCAGCTCATGGACCCACTCCGATATTGGCAAGTTTTAGCTGCAGGTAGGCCCGGTAAGGATCTGCTGCAGGTAAAACCGCCTGTGCGCGCTCATAGTCATTCCGCGCCTTCTCAGGTTGACGCAGCGCGGCCTCGGCATCTCCGAGCAGCTCCCATTCAAGCGCCGCATAGGCGTGGTTCTGTCCATGGAGAAGCGTTAAAACCTCTTCCGGTTTTCCCTCTTCCAGATCCATCTGCCCTAGTGCTATTCGCGCGATAGGACGCATGCCTGCCGGTAGCGCTTTGGAACGGGCCAGTCTGGAAAGCTGCGACCGGGCAGCCGCGGTCTGGTGATCTTCCAGATCCATTCTGGCCAGAAAAAACCGCGCAAGACTCGCATAGGGCGTAGAACCATAATGGTGTACAAGCGTTTCTGCACTGGCCCGGGCTTCGCTGTGCGCTCCAGACGCCATGCTGCTTCCCAGCTCGCTGTATACTACGGCGGCCCGGTGCATCAGATGCTGCTGGTATTTCCCATAACCAAAAAAAGCGAGAAAGCCCAAGAGAACGACGGCTGCCATGGCAGCGGCCTTTCTCCTGTTGCGCTGCAAGAAATCTAGGGACTGTGAACCTGTCACGATTGGGATCTGCATATCCGGGAAATGCCGCCCAGTATGGGGTCAGGCGTCAGGGAAATCAACGCCGAGGGCCGCGAGGCCAAAAGGCAGATCCTGCCAGGAGCCCTCCCAGTGCCGATCTCCCAGCTGCTCTTTCAGCAGCACAGTGCCTCCCTGCAGCTGCGACACGCCTAGCAGGACCTGATATCGGGATGCAGACCGTTCAGCCTGCCGGAGCAAGGCCCGGAATCCTGTCGGCCCTGCAGTAATGGCAGACACTCCCCGGTTACGGAGATTTTCCGCCATCTGCAGGAGGGGAGCTACGGATTCTTCGTCCATCGCGCCCATAAAGAGATCCGGAACTGGCAGGGGAACCTGACCATTCTGCAGAGCCTGAAGGGCAAGGAGGCGCTCCATACCCACGGCAAAGCCAATGGCCGGGGTATCCGGCCCCCCAAGCTGCGCCACAAGCCCGTCGTACCGGCCACCGGCTAGAACCGTCCCCTGGGATCCCAAGGCAGCAGTGACCCACTCAAAGACGGTCCGGTGATAGTAGTCAAGCCCACGCACCAGTGCCGGGTTAACGGTATACGGAATCTCCAGAACGTCCAGAAGACGCCGAAGCTGCAGAAAATGCCTTTCCGACTCTGGATCGAGATGGTCAAACAGCCGTGGTGCGCCAACGGCAATTTTCTGGCAGTTTTCCACCTTGCAGTCGAGTACGCGGAGAGGATTTCTCTCCAGACGTGACTGGCAGTCAGCACAGAGCCCTTCTGCCAGCGGGCGCAGGTAGGCAAGGAGGATCTCCCGGTAGCGGGCCCTAGATGCCGGAGTTCCCAGCGAGTTGATCTGCAGCTCGGCCGAAACGGATGCGCTCTTGAGCAGCCGCGCGGACAGGGCAATGATTTCCGCATCCGCAGCAGCACTTTCCATTCCCAGATATTCCACACCCAGCTGGTGAAACTGGCGGTAACGCCCCTTCTGCGGCCGTTCGTGACGGAACATGGGGCCCATATAATAGACCCTGGGTGTTTTTCCTCGCAGGCCACCATGCTCTACAAGGGCGCGGACCACCCCTGCCGTTCCTTCAGGACGCAGTGTCAGGGATTCGCCATTCCGGTCCGGAAAGGTATACATTTCCTTCTGGACGATATCCGTCACATCACCTATGGCCCGGGCAAAGAGTTCCGTGTGTTCGACAATCGGCACACGGACCTCGCCAACATCGTAGCGTGCGAGTATTTCCCTGAAGTGCTGTTCCTGCACCTGCCAGGAAACCGTATCTTCGGGGAAAAGATCGTTCATTCCCCGGACTGCCTGCAAAAACGGTTTTGCCAAAGCCAATCTCCGCCCTAGAGGGGCTTACGCGAGGCAAGACGCTCTGCCAGCTCGGTCCGAACGCGTTTTTCTATCACATCCACTATATTCTGGTTTTCTACGCGCTCTACCTGCTTGCCACGGTAATACAGGATGCTGCGCCTGTCCCCACCAGCAAGCCCGATATCTGCCTCTTTCGCTTCACCAATGCCGTTCACCACACATCCAATGACCGACACATCCATGGGTTCCAGGATGTCTTCCAGCCTCGACTCGAGGGCATTTATGGTACTAATCACATCAAATTCCTGTCGGGAACAGGACGGGCAGGCAATCAGGTTAATGCCCTTCTGGCGCAGGTGCAGGCTTTTCAGAATATCAAAACCCACACGGATTTCTTCCACCGGATCCGCCGCAAGGGAAACCCGGATGGTATCGCCAATACCCTCGTTCAGCAGAAGGCCGAGACCAATGGCCGATTTGACCGTACCCGAGCGCAGGCCCCCGGCTTCAGTAATGCCGAGGTGCAGTGGGTAGTCCACTTTCTGCGCCAGAAGACGGTAGGCTTCCACAGCCAGAAAAACGTCTGAGGCCTTAACGCTGATCTTTACGTCGTGAAAATTGAGTTCATCAAGAATGGCCGCATGGCGCAGTGCCGATTCCACCAGTGCCTCGGGCGTGGGCTCACCATATTTTTCCTGGATATCCTTTTCCAGGGAACCGGCATTGACGCCAATGCGGATCGGGATCCCACGGTCTTTCGCCATTTCCACGACCAGTCGGGTTTTTCCGATAGAACCAATGTTACCCGGATTGATACGCAGCCCATCCACCCCGTCACGCATCACCTGGAGGGCAATACGGTGATCAAAATGGATATCGGCAACCAATGGGACTTCGACCTGCTGCCGGATGGCCTTGAACGCTTCTGCTGCTTCCATACTGGGCACGGATACCCGGACGATGTCCGCTCCCACAGCCTCAAGCCGAGAAATTTGCGACACAGTTGCGGCAACATCCCTGGTTTCCGTATTGGTCATACTCTGGACGCTGATTGGTGCATCACCACCGATAGCAACTTTGCCAACATGGATCTGCCGGCTCCTGCGGCGGTGAATGGGCGATTCATGGTTCATGGGAAACCTCACTGGCTGTAGGAGTAGATATCAGCCCCGGACTTGCGGCAGTCCCGGCAGGAACTGGGGTCTCTGGGCCATGCCCGGAAAATGGGGAGGATAGTGTGGGGGTCACGGGAGAACCCTGGCTGCGGTGCTGTATGGAGAGTCCGGACGCTGTCAGCTCCACTGGTCCCGCGCCGTTTTTCGAAGTCATGCCAGGTGCCGCCCCGGAGACCGGAGAACCCAGTTCCAGGCGCGCCACTCCAAGTGGATTTCCGGGCAGGCTGACAGCCTGCCCCTCATAATAGATGTGTACGGCACTGGCCTTTCCCACAAGGACCTGGTACGGAGGGGTTCCTTGGCCTGCCTGCATTTCTTCCCCTGCTTTTCCGAGCCCGGAGAGAAGTATCCTGCCAGTCGCATCCCGCACCTGAACCCAGCACTTTCCTGAAAAGCGGAATTCCAGCCCGGACAACTGCCGTGCGGATACCGTCATTGCAGATACAGCCATTGCAGTGCCTGATGACCGGAGAGCAGCATGCGGATGGACCAGAACCACCCTGGCCGCAGATTCCGGCACCGATATTACTGGTGCAGAGAGGGCTACTGGCCGCGGGACAGACCCGGCCGCAGCAGTAGCAGTGGAATGGGACACGTTTCCGGTACCAGAAGTACCCTCCCGTGAACCGCCCCAAAGCCACCACGCAAGCGCAATGAGCAGCAGGACCACCACCGCAGAAATAAACAGTATCCTGCGACTGTAATCCAGAAGCGGGCCTTCCGTCGGAGGCAGAACCGGCTGGGTCGGCTGCCTGCCACCATCGCCACCCATCCGGGCATAGGCCTGCAGAACCAGCTCCGGATCCATTCCAAGAAGCCTGGCATAGTTTTTCAGGTAGCCGCGCACGAAAGTAGGCCCCGGGAGATCGGTATAGCGCCCCTCCTCCAAGGCCCGCAGCTGGGCAGGGGAAATCCGCAACCGTTCGGCCGCCTCAGCGACAGTCCAGCCCCGGCCTTCGCGTCCGGCACGCAATTCTCCTGGTACCATGCCCTCTTGCTCGTGAAAGGAACCGGAATCCATCATGTGCCTCCATGTTCCAGAAGCAGCTTCTGCGCGGCCTTCCCGGACTGCGAATAGGGAGCAGCCATGACACAGCGTTGCCAGTAGGCTTTTGCTTCATGGTGCTTCCCAAGCCCAAAGGCCACTTTTCCGGCCAGCAGCAGCGCTTGGGGATCACCAGGCTCCTGTGCCAGTGCTTCCTGGAGATGGCCATGCGCAGATGCCAGATCGCCGTGCCGGTATTCCATTTCCGCCCACAGGATGAGGGCCGGAGGGTAGCCGGGCTGGAAATAAAGAGCACGCTGCAGGGCACCCAACGCCTCCTCTTCTTTTTTCATCCCGCGGTACGCCAGTGCCAGATTGGTCCAGGCAAACTGCGGAGTTGCATAAAGGGGATCGGCCGTTGCCTTCCGCAGTTCCCGGACTGCCGCAGGATAGTTCTTCTGCTGAAGCAGAAAGGCCCCATAATTGTTCCGGATCTGGGGATTCCCGGGATTATCGGCAAGGGCATGCCTGAAAGCAGACTCCGCCAGCCCCTGCTTAGCCAGAGATTCGTAGGCCAGTCCCAAAACATTATAGGCGGGGGCACGATTGCCATGCTGGCGCAGGGCAATCCTCAGTTCCCGGATGCACTGCCTAGGATGTCCACCCTGCAGGTAGGCAGTCGCGAGTGCCGTGTAGATCCCGACCTTATCGACAGGACTGGAGTGCAGACCATATCTGTCAGGCTCGCCGCCATTCCGGCGCGCAACCATCGCTGCCTGCTGGGCGGGCGTAAGGCTGGAAGCTCCCCCCTGGAACAGACCGCAACCACCACCAAGAACCACCATGGCCAGAAAAAAAAAGAACGAAAAAAAACGCGGAAGGCCATACCGCAGCAGGATATCCAGGTTCTCCATACTCCTCGGCCCCTGGATCATGCCGGCCGGAGCGGAAGGCTCCGCCGTCCGTTCTGGACCTGCCCGGCCAGCTGGCCACACGCGGCCGCGATATCCTCACCCCGCGTCTTTCGGGTAACAGTCA
The DNA here is from genome assembly GCA_021821885.1 of Pseudomonadota bacterium. GTDB lineage: Bacteria > Pseudomonadota > Gammaproteobacteria > Acidithiobacillales > Acidithiobacillaceae > Igneacidithiobacillus. Next base: position 85,327 of record JAKARO010000003.1, on the reverse strand, counting down.
TCATTCCTGAGCCGAGGACGATGTTCCTGAAAGCATCAATTCTCACGGGTGACGAGCGACGATAGCCCGCGCCCTGGAACGGATTGAACGGAATCAGGTTTACCAGGGCGGGGATGCCCTGAAGAATCCGTACCAGTTCCCGGGCATGCACATCCGCATCGTTTATGCCGTCCAGCATGACGTATTCAAAGGTGATGCGCCGCCGCGGCGGCAGAGGATAGGCCCGGCAGGCTGCCAGAAGCTCGGCGATGGGATAGTGACGATTGACCGGCACCAGTTCGTTGCGGATTTCGTCACGGGTCGCATGGAGGCTTATAGCCAGATTTACTGGCGTTTCCCGGCCAAGCTGGGCCAGACCCGGGAGAACGCCAGCAGTGCTTACCGTCACCCTCCGTGCACTCAGTCCATACGCAAAATCATCCAGAAGCAGGCGGATGGCAGGGAGCACCTGACGGAGATTGAGCAGAGGCTCTCCCATTCCCATGAACACCACATTGCTGATGGCGTCAAGACCGAGGTGCCTGCGGGCAATCCGGATCTGCGAAACGATTTCATGGGTTTCAAGATTGCGGCTCAGTCCCTGGGCACCAGTAGCACAAAAACTGCAGGCCAGAGAACAGCCCACCTGGGAAGAAACACAGAGGGTCCCCCTGTCCTCCTCCGGAATAAAAACCGTTTCGATGGCATTTCCGTCCGGCAGCCCAAGCACCCATTTCCGGGTACCGTCCCCGGCCAGATGGTCGGCAACAATTTCAGGCTCCTGCAAGGAAGTCTCTGCCAGCAGCCGGGCACGCAGTCCCTTACCGATGTTGGTCATTTCCGCGGGGTCCACTACCTGGCGGGCATGTATCCACTGGAGGATCTGCGCTGCACGGAAACGGGACTCTCCCCAGCCATCCAGCAGGGATTCCAGGCCAGCCCGGTCCAGCCCCAGGAGATGCGGAAGGTGGTCATCCGCCGGAGAATCGGCGCCCGCTCCCGTGGTCATTGGCGCGGACAAAGCTCCCTCTGGGAGAAGAAATAGGAAATTTCCCATGCCGCCGTTTCCGGACTGTCAGAACCATGGACCGCATTGGCATCTATGCTCTCGGCAAAATCGGCACGGATGGTCCCCGGCGCTGCCTCTCTGGGATTTGTGGCACCCATCAGCTCCCGATTTCTGGTAATGGCATTTTCCCCTTCCAGCACACTGACCAAGACCGGTCCACTACTCATGAATGCACAAAGTTCGCCGTAAAACGGGCGGGCCCTGTGTACCGCATAAAAGCCTCCCGCATCCTCGGCACCCAGATGCATCATCCGGGCAGCCACAATCCGCAATCCTGCCATCTCAAAACGGGACAGGATGGCACCGACGGCATTTTTCCGTACGGCGTCCGGCTTGATGATCGAAAGGGTGCGCTCAACGGCCATAAATTCCTCGAATGAAAGTCAGAAACAAATGTTCATAGCCTACCATCACGCAGGTCCTGCAGCAATTTCTGGACAGGTTTCCTGCAGCCGCGCCTGCAGCCAGGCCCATAATGCCGGGAAAGCCCCCGGTGCTTCTGGATCAAGACGCCAATCCATGGTTTCCGCACGAAGCCAGGTCTCCTGCCGTTTTGCCAATTGCCGCGTGGCAGCCAAGGCTTGCTCCCAAGCCTGGGCCAGGCCGGTGTCTCCACGCGCCCATGCAAAAAGCTGACGGTAGCCTACCGAACGCATGGCAGGGAAATCGGCTTCTCCATACCGGGCATATAATGCCTGCACCTCGTCTGGGAACCCCTCTACAGCCATCTGCCCCAGCCGATGGGCTATACGGGCATGCAGCCGCTTCCGGGGAAGGCAGATGGCGATTTTCCATACGGGCCCAGGAAAATCCTCATGCCAGCGCTTTTCTGCCGGCAGTACTCCCAGCCCATTCAGCTCCAGGGCCCTCAAAATCCGCTGGCGGTCCTGGGGATGGATCCCGGTAGCCTGCCCAGGATCCAGGGCACATAGACGCGCATGCAGCGCCGGCCACCCAAGACTTTCCCCTTCCTGCGTGATCCGGAGCCGCAACTCCCCTGCCGCAGGCGGGAGTTCGGCGATTCCCCGCTCCAGGGCCCGAAAATATAATCCGGTTCCCCCTACCAGCAGAGGGATTTTGCCTGCAGCACGGGCCGCATCCACCAGTGCACGGGCGTCCTTCTGGAAATTTCCCGCCGAATAGGGCTCCTCAGGCTCCCGAATATCAATCAGTGCATGGGGATGCCGGAAGAGGACCTCTGGAGAGGGTTTTGCACTGCCTATATCGAAACGCCGATAGACAAGCAGGGAATCGACGCTGACAAGAGACACTGGAAGCCGTTCTGCCAGTCGGAGAGCCAGATCGGTTTTTCCGCTGGCTGTTGGCCCCATAAGAAAAATGGCCGGGATCATCGGCCACGGAGAAAAAGACGGTCCAGATCCCTGAAATCCATCTGGACAACGGTCGGCCGTCCATGGTTGCACTGGCTGTACCTGGGCGTCTGTTCGAGCTGACGCAGCAGCGCGTTCATATCTTCCAAGGTCAGCACATGGTGGTCCTTGACAGCTGCCCGGCAGGCTATTGCTGCCAGCCGGGCGTCTTCATTCCCCGGCTCCCATGGGAAGTCCTCATCCAGACAGTCTTCCAGCAGCTGCCCATACTGCTGCGGAGCAATATCTGCGGGGCCCGCATGGAGGCTGACGGTACCCGGGCCACTCCTGCTCCAGTCCAGCCCTGCCTCGGAAAGAAGCATGGCACGCCCATCAAGCCTTTCCATCTGGGCTGGACTCAGGCTCACCGTTACCGGTACCAGAAGATGCTGCCGGCTCATACCGGATTTTCTGTGCTTCAGACGTTCATAAATAATGCGCTCATGGGCCGCGTGCTGGTCCACCAGCACCAGTCCCCGGGCATTCTGGGCCACAATAAACCGATGGTGGACCTGACCAATGGCATAGCCCAGCGGAAAATCCGTGACCGGCCCCGAATCAGTCGCATCCGATTTTTCGTCCTCGACCTTCTCCGGGAGACGGAGGACGGCGTTGCGCCCCCGGATCTCCAGGGGTGCGGCCCCGGAGCTGGCACCACCTGGAGAATCCACCGGCTGTGCCGCCCGCAAGGAAATCTGCGCGGCATCCCGCTCCGGGGGAAGATGTTCACGGACCAGACCGGGGTGGCCATTCCTTCCTGCAAGCGGGAAAACCGCAGGAACCAGAGGCCGCGCCTCCTCTGCCAGCACACGCGCAAGGTTGTGGCGGATAAAATCGTACACCAGCTTCCCGTCGCGGAAACGGACCTCACTTTTGGCAGGATGTACATTCACGTCTACTGATTCGGGCGGAAGCTCCAGATAGCAGATGCCTACAGGGTGGCGTCCGTGATAGAGAACGTCTCCATAGGCACTGCGCAGGGCATGGGAAAGACTGGCATCCCGGACTGGCCGGCCATTGACAAAGAAATACTGGTCGTCGGCCCTTGCGCGGCTGTAGGCTGGCAGCGCCATCCAGCCCCAGAGATGCATTCCCAGATGTTCCTGATCAAAAAAAAGAGAGTTACGGAGAAATTCTTCCCCCAGAATGGCGGCCACACGGGAATCCCGTCCGTCGGGGGTATGGACTGAGGGATAATGGGACAGCAGACGTCCACCATGAGACAGACGAAGGGTCACCGCAAACTGCGACAGCGCGATCTGCCTCCAGGCCTTCTGGACGCGTCCCAGTTCTACCCCCTGGGACTTCAGGAATTTGCGCCGCGCAGGAACATTGAAAAACAGGTCTTGCACCGTGACAGTCGTACCCGGCGCGCGGGCTGCGGGCTGATGCCTCAGCAGTCTCCCTCCATCCACCCGGAGGACGGTACCCGTCGCCGATTCGGCAGCACGGCTTATAATCTCGAGCCTGGAGACCGAAGCAATTGCCGGCAGGGCCTCCCCGCGGAACCCGAAACTCCGGATGGCATCCAGCTCGGAGAGGCTCTGAATTTTGCTCGTTGCATGGCGCGCCAGGGCAAGTGGCAGATCTTCTGCGATGATTCCCTGTCCGTCATCTTCCACAGAAAGCAGGCTTGTTCCTCCGTCTTCCAGACCTACATGGATCCTACCCGCCCCTGCATCCAGACAGTTTTCCACCAGTTCCTTCAGAACCGATGCTGGACGTTCGACCACTTCTCCTGCCGCAATCTGGTCTGCCAGATGGCTATCCAGTATCCGGACCCGCCGCTGCACGGTCATTCCCCGGGCACCTCTGCCCCATCCGGTGATTCCATCAGCCGGAACAGGATTTTTTCTCCCAGGACGCTACACGCAGACACATCCGCCCGGTGGCTGGCATCCGGCTCCAGTTCCATCCGGATACGCAGGTCTGGGGCCGGCAGATGCGGCGAGGCCCGTTCTGGCCATTCCACAAGCCAGACCGCAGGGACCGCAAGGTAGTCGCGGATCCCCAGGTATTCCAGTTCCTCCGCTTCCGCCAGCCGGTACAGATCCATATGGAGTATTCTCCCGGCCACCGTATCGTAGGGTTCAACAAGGGTATAGGTGGGGCTCCTGACATGGCTGGTGTAGCCACAAGCCTGAATGAATGCCCTGGCGAGGGCTGTTTTTCCCGCTCCAAGGTTCCCTTCCAGAAAAAGGACGGCGGGAGGGGATACCACGGCGGCCAGGGCAGAGGCCCATTCCTGCGTAGCTTCCAGGCAGGCAAGGCGCCAGGATCTCATGTGGTCCGGACAAGCTCCCTCAGAATATCGGACCGGCTAATGATTCCAACCAGTCTGCCTGCTCCATCCGCCACGGGCAACACATGGAAACCATGCTGGAACATTTTGTCTGCCACCGCGTCCAGGCTGTCTTCCGGGGAAGCCAGAACCAGATCATGGGATGCCAACTGCCCGGCTGTTACCGCAGTTGCCTTGCGGAGTTCTTCCTGGTATTCGTGCAGGCCAGAAACCGGGATGATGCTATCCAGGAGAGCGATTACCGTTGGAAGATGAACCTGACGGTGGGCGTCAATGAGATCACGCTCCGTGACCATTCCGGTAACCCGTCCGCTGGCATCCAGCACTGGCAACCCATGATGCCCGGATTCGAGAAAACGCTGCCCGACATCACGGACCGAATCGTCCTCATGTACGCTGGTCACTTCCCGGGTCATCAGATCTACTGCGGTTTTCATCTTTGAGTTTCCTCTGCCATGGCACTTCGGAGAACTTCCAGAATAAGGTCTATCTCGCAGACTGTCACCGACAGCGGAGGAACAATCACAATGGAATCCCCGAGAGGACGCAGATAGACTCCAGCGTCCCTGGCACGGCGGCACACCTGGTACTCCTTGCGCTCCCCATATGGATAGGCTGCTCCTGTATGGGGATCCCGCAGCGGTACGGCTGCCATTAACCCAAAAAATCTCGGGCGGGAAGAAAAAGGCAGACTGGAGAACTGCAGCAGCCGCTCATGAAAGTGCCGGATTTTTCCAGGGAGGATATCCAGAAGCTCCGTACTGTCAAAAATCGCAAGATTTTCCAGGGCTACGGCGCAGGCAAGGGGGTTCGCCGTGTAGGTATGACCGTAATAGAACTGTCTGGCCTCACCAAATGGGGCCAGGAAGGCCTGGAAGATTTCTTCGCTGGCCAGAGTAGCTGCGAGTGGAAGGTATCCACCAGTAATTCCCTTTCCCAGGGCCATGAGGTCCGGCTGTACGTTTTCTTCCTCGCAGGCAAAAAGCCGTCCGCTGCGCCCGAACCCGCTAGCCACCTCATCCACAATCAGCAGAACCCCGTGGTGACGGCAAAGCTCCGCGGCACCGGCCAGAATTCCAGGCGGATAGGGAAGGATACCAGCCGCGCCCTGGACGCCCCCTTCAAGAATCAGCGCGGCACAACGGTGTCCTTCACTGCGGAGCGCCGATTCCAGAAAATCCATCCACCGGGACACAGCTGCGGATCCATCTTCCGCTGCCTCCTGGTACAGTTTCCAGGGGCTCGGGAGATGCTTGGCCGCAAAATGCAGACGGCCATAGACTCCATGAAACAGCGGGAATCCCCCAACAGATGTCGCACCGACTGTATCCCCGTGATAGGCATCCTCCAAGGTCAGGAAAAGGCATTTTTCCGGCTGTCCCTGATTGTACCAGTACTGGACGGCCATTTTGATGGCAATCTCTACCGCCTCAGCACCATCCTCGGAAAAAAACACGTGCTGCAGGCATTCCGGCGTCCGTCTGGACAGTGCCCTGGCCAGCAGGATCCCCGGTGGGTGGCTTGCGCCCAGCACCGTAGTGTGCGCAACTCTGGCCAGCTGCTCTTGGAGGGCGGCATCAAGCCGGGGATGGCGATGGCCATGGACATTGCACCAGAGGCTTGCAATGGCATCCAACGCCCTACGTCCACGGATATCATAGAGATAGTGGCCTTCGGCATGGCTGATAATCCAGGGATCGTCATCCCCCCAGCAGGCCATCTGGGTAAAAGGATGCCAGAAATGGCGGCGATCCCACTCCTGCAGCACGGAAGCTTCTTGATTCACTGGCAATGCTGTGATTTCTCCTGCAGAATTTTGGGGAGCCTGTCCAGAATATCTCCTGCAAGCAGGCTATTCACTCCCCGTTCCTGGCCGGCCAGATCCCCGGCGCGGGCATGGCAGCACACTCCAATGGCGGCGGCGGCGCCGGCCTCCAGTCCCAAGGCCAGGAGACCGGCCAGGAGACCAGTAAGCACATCACCTGTACCCCCTTTCGCCATTCCAGGATTACCCGAAGGACACCGGCCAAAGAGAGTGTCACCTAACACCAAAGTACCCTCTCCCTTCAGGACCCACACGCCCCCATAACGCTCCCACAGAGTCTGTATGGCTCCTGCCCGGTCCTCCTGGATCACGGAGGCGTGGACACCAAGCAGCCTTCCCGCCTCTCCCGGATGGGGGGTAAAAACCCTCACGGCCGGTTCCTGAAGGATGCCGGGACCCAATCTGGCCAGAATATTGAGGGCATCGGCATCCCACACCTGGGTAAATGGGAGCTGTCCGATTTCCTGCACCATGTCATGTGCTGCAAGTCCCTGTCCAAGTCCCGGGCCTATGGCAAGAACAGAACCTGCCGGCAGACGGCCAGAAAAACGCGCGGGCCAATCCCACCAGATCGCCTCCGGAAGAGTGGCTGCCAGGTAGATTCTGGCATCCGGATGCCCGACCGCCGTCACGAGACCCGCTCCTGCGGCATAGGCAGCCATACTGGCAAGTACAAGGGCACCCCCCATCTGGGGCCCCCCGCCTACCACATGCACATGGCCAAAACAGCCCTTGTGGGCATTGCGCGGCCTGGCCGGCAGAGCCGGAAGGCTGGGCCACTCGAACGTCATACATTCACGGTTACGCATACACTCAGATCTTCTGGATCTCTTCCTCGGGATAGGCACTAACATGATGGATGGCAAGATCTGGGCCCAGATACTCAGCCTCCTCATCCAGACGGATCCCTATAAGCTGCCGCAGCAAACCATAGACAAGCCCGCTGCCCAGAACGGCTATGGCAACGCCCAGAGCCGTACCAGCGACCTGCGATACCATGCTTACCCCTCCTGCCCCGCCGAGCGCCCGGCATCCAAAAATGCCAACCGCAATCCCCCCCCAAGTTCCGCAGATTCCATGAAGAGGCCACACACCCAGCACATCATCCAGTCGCAACCGGTGCTGCACGAAGGTAAACAGGTAGACAAAAATGGCTCCAGAGATGGCACCAATAAAAAGCGCACTGACAGGCTGGACAACGTCGGACCCGGCACAGATTGCCACCAGTCCGGCGAGCGCACCGTTATGGGCGAACCCCGGGTCCCCTTTCCCAAGGGCCAGGGCCGCCAGTAGGCCGCCCACCAGTGCCATTAGAGAATTCAGGGCTACCAGACCCTGAACTGCTTCAAGACGTTGGGCACTCATTACGTTGAAACCGAACCAGCCAATAATGAGTATCCAAGATCCCAACGCAAGAAAGGGAATATTGGAAGGTGGCATCGGATGAATGCTTCCATCCCGGCCATACCGGCCCCGGCGTGGTCCGAGGAGAGTTACGGCCACGAGCGCCATCCACCCCCCTACCGCATGCACAACCACAGACCCGGCAAAATCATGGAAAGGCGCGCCATAATGTTCGGAAAGCCAGGCCTGGATGCCATAATTCCCGTTCCAGACTATCCCCTCGTAAAAGGGGTAGACCAGCCCTACAAGAAAGGCCGTTGCAATCAGTTGAGGCACAAAACGGGCACGCTCCGCAATTCCACCGGAGATGATCGCGGGTACAGCGGCAGCAAAGGTGAGAAGAAAGAAAAAACGCACCATGGCAAAACCATGATCCTGGGCTGTCAGGCTATGCACATTCCCCCAGAAACTAATGCCATAGGCAAGATGATAACCAACGAAGAAATAGACGATGGTAGAAATACCAAAATCGCTCAGGATCTTTACCAGTGCATTGACCTGGCTCCGCCGGCGCACGGTACCCAGTTCAAGAAACGCAAAACCCCCGTGCATGGAAAAAACCAGGATGGCACCTATCAGCAGGAAGAAGACATTTCCTCCTGGTGTGGGTGCAGCTGCCGTGACGCTCATGCATGACTCCCAATACAGAAAAATGTATGACTAGTCTTCTATGGACCGGCGCCCAAGGAGCGCCCGCCCCACAGTACCCCGATCCACATACTCCAGTTCGCCACCTACAGGTATGCCGCGCGCAATGCGGCTGATACCAATGCCAGCGGGAATTACGGATGTGAGAAACTGGGCGGTCGCCTCGCCTTCCAGGGTGGAGTTGGTAGCAAAAATGACTTCCCTCAGCCCCGGTTCCTGCAGGCGCTCTTCCAGCAGGTCCAGATGGAGGGCCTCAGGACCCACCCCATCCAGGGGAGACAGGTGTCCCATCAGTACAAAATAGTCCCCGCCATACACACCGGAATCCTCGATCGCTGCTACATCGGCTGGCGACTCGACGATGCAGAGCAGGGCCCGATCTCGGTTACCGGCGCCACAAATGCTGCAGAACTCCTGCTCACAGAGATTGTTGCAGCGCTTACAGTGGCCCACCTGTTCACAGGCAGTAGCCAGGGCCAAAGCCAGCTGGGACATGAGGTCACGTTTCCGGAGTAGAAGATCAAACGCGATCCTCTGTGCGGAACGGGGACCAATACCTGGAAGCCTGCGCAGAAGGGCTGCAAGCCGGTCTAGACTGGGAGTCGCTGACATGGGTTCAGAATGGCAGGCCTAGCCCCGGAATATTCATTCCGCCAGTAATAGCAGAGAGTCGTTCGGTACTGGTTTTCTCTGCGTTGCGCAGGGCGTCATTTACTGCCGCAGCCACCAGGTCTTCTAGCATTTCACGGTCAGCATCCACCAGAAGGGAAGGATCGATGTGTACCCGCCGTACGTCATTGCGGCAGGTCATGGTCACTTCTACCAAATTTCCGCCCGCTCGCCCCTGCACTTCCACATAGGCCAGTTCCTCCTGGGTTTTCTGCAGGCGTTCCTGCAGCTGCTGGGCCTGTTTCATGATGTTTCCCAAACCGCTTTTCATGTACTTTTCTCCTTCATATAAGCATTCTTACGGCATCTATCCCCTGGATTCACCAGACCCACCAGTCTCCCGCTTTTCCATCTCTATCCCGAGAATCCGGGCGCCGAACTGTTCCATATATTCCAGTACCCGCCCATCGCCCTTCACCGCAAGCTCCGCCTGTTGCTGGAGCAGCCGCTTCGCACGGATCTCCTCGGCAGCCAGGCTGCCTGGGCCTTCCCCATCGATCAGGGTTTGAAGATCCATAGCCGGCTTCTGCCCCCAGTGGCGCTCAAGGGCGGCCAGAAGGCTTCGCTGGGCCCTCGGATCCTCCAGATAGGGCCGGTAATTTTCCTCCACACCCAACTCCAGACTTTCGGCGTCACAGCGACCTGCCCGGGTATGGCGCAGCACCTCCCGGAGCGTAGGAGGAAGATCCAGAACCGCCAACAGGTCCTCCCAGGAAGGAGGCGATTCTACAGGCGCCCGCCCGGAAGGTCCCGGCTTTGCAGCCGGCGGGGTTTGCGGAGCCCGGGAATGCCGAGACAACTCCTCCTGCTGCCTGTCCCCCGCCCCGGCTGGTCCATCCGGGCTCTGGAAGGCAAGAACGCGAAGAAATGCCATTTCAGCAGCCATGCGGGCATCAGGATACAGGTGAAAATCCCTCCTTGCCGATAGCAGGATATAATGCCACGCCTGCAAGGTCAGGAGATCCACGGTGAGTAGGCCATCGTCGGCGAAAGCCGGCATCTCCAAGGTATCCCGGGGGACCCAGCGGGAAAGGGAAGCCTGATGCACAGCCCCAAGAACAGCGTCCAGAATGGCCTCGGGCTCCCACCCGACAGCAAACTGCTCGTGCAGCAGCACAAACAGTTTTTCTGCATCCATCCGGACCAGTGAATCCACAAGAGTCCAGACTGCCTCGCTTCCGCCAGTTCCCAGCATCTGGTGGACCCCCTCAAGAGTCACCGCCCCCCCGCCCTGCACAATCGCCTGATCTACCAGGCTCAGGGCATCACGCAGACTACCATCGGCTGCCTTTGACAGCTGCTTCAAGGCTTCCGGCTCTGCCAGCACAGCTTCGGCTTCCAGAATCTGCTGCAACCGTCCCTCAATCAGGGGAGGATCAAGCCTCCGCAACTGGAACTGCAGGCAGCGGGAAAGGATTGTGGGCGGGATTTTTTGGGGATCCGTAGTCGCAAAGATAAATTTCACATGCTCAGGCGGTTCTTCCAGGGTTTTCAGCAGGGCATTGAAACTGTGTACAGACAGCATGTGCACTTCGTCGATCAGGTATATTTTGTAACGCCCCGAGGATGGGGCATATTGGACATTGTCCAGCAGTTCGCGCGTTTCATCTACCCGTGTCCGGCTGGCGGCATCGACTTCGAGCAGATCCATAAAGCTGCCCGCCGGTATAGAGAGGCAGGCATTGCAGGTCCCGCAGGGACTGCTGCTTACGCCACGCTCGCAGTTAAGGCATTTGGCTACCAGCCGGGCCAGAGTAGTCTTTCCGACCCCTCGGGTACCGGTGAAGAGAAGAGCATGATGTATACGCCCGGAATCCAGGGAATGCCGTAGCGCCCTGACAATACTTTCCTGACCAACAAAATCGGAAAATTTCTGCGGACGCCAGCGTCTGGCAAGAGCCTGATATGCGCCGGCCATCAGACAGGGAAAAGGGTGGCGACGCCAACCAGCCACACCCCGGCACCTGGATCAGTAGCTGCCGCTGCTCCCTTCCGGGCCTGACGGGGTTCACCACCTACCACTGCGAGGGGACCGATTCTTGTCGCCATAGATGGAAGCAATCTGCCTCTTGATAATGCATACTCCGCCAAGGTAGCACATTCGGGGTTACAAAGCATGACGTGCATCATTTCCCCCAAAATACGGATGCTCCACAGGGGCACATCTCCTGCCTTCTCCTCCAGCGGACGGGGGGAGAATACTGGCACCCTTGCAGAACGTCAAATCATCGACCGGGAGGACGGCGTACCGCTGTTTCCTTTCCTGCAGTGCCGTCTCTCACCCAGGATGGCTACTGCACTGTTTGGCCAAAATCGTGTCAAGCTGATTTGCGAACGCCTGCCGGTCTGCTTTGGAAAAAGCCGCCGGCCCACCTGTTTCCACACCACTGCTGCGGAGGCCATCCATGAAATTTCTCATGGTGAGGCGTACCATGATGTTGGCCCCGGTCAGAAGCTCACCTCTGGGATCAATAACGGTCGCTCCCCTAGCGATGACCTGGGCGGCAAGAGGAATATCGGCAGTGATAACCAGATCACCAGCGCGCGCTTCCATCGCTATGTGCTGATCTGCAACGTCGAAGCCGCCGGGAACCTGCAATGCCCTGATCCAGGGGGATAAAGGCACCCGCAGCATCCTGTTGGCAACCAGCGTGAGCGGGATTCCGGTGCGGGCCGCGGCCCGATAGAGGATTTCCTTGATTACTGCAGGACACGCGTCAGCGTCGACCCAAATTCTCATGTCGGTTATTTTCCTGGCAGTTTTCCTACACAGGTTTGACGGCCACAAAGGAACCCCAGGCCATTCTCAAGAATGGCCTGCCACAGCCGTCGGGCACAATCCATCAGGTAGCGGCTCCCGCATCCTCTGGCATAACCAGAAGCGGATCAGGATCTCGATTTTCCCATTGATTGCCGGTGCCGAGGGAAAAACACAGGTATCCGCCCGCCCTGCCCCAAGAGCCGGGAACCTGACAGTTCCAGATCTCTTCACATACGCACCGGGTGGAATTGCAGGAACGGGAAAAAGTTCCCTCTTCGAAGCAAATACCTAGGTTCCTGACATTACGCTTGGCCATATCCAGGGCCAAATGTCCGGCCACCATTATGGAAAATCAGGAACTTCTGAATACATGGCGGAGAGGGTGGGATTCGAACCCACGGTACCCTTTTGGAGTACACAGCATTTCCAGTGCTGCACCTTCGGCCGCTCGGTCACCTCTCCTCAAGCGCGCAAGTGTATCCCAGTCCTTTATGCCAAGCAATGCACACCTTCCCGCTCCTGGCCGCTAGAAGGCGCGGATTTCCCGGCTCCTTCCGGACGGCAGCCCCCCAAGAATGCTCTGAATTCTCGCAAGAATACCGGACCGGTCGCTGGTAAAGCGGACACCAATGGCGGGTGGGAAACCATCACGGTTATCTTTCGGCATAATCCAAACCACTTTTCCCATCACCGGAGTTCGCTGCCCGCTGTCCGGCAGCGTAATCATCAGCAGGACATCTGTACCCATAGGCAGCAGGTTTGGCGTTTCAACCACAACCCCTCCCCCACGGATCTGGGGCATAAAATATCGTTGCACCGATTCTGCATCGCGCAATATCACGGAAAGTGCCTTTCCCCCCGTATCAGGCCGCTGTTCCATCCGCTCCCCCTTTCACTATAAACCAGCGCCAAAGCAGTGATTCCAGAATCATCCTGATCTGCAGATTCTGGCGTATTCCTTCCTCCAGTACCAGCCACTGCCGGAACTCTTCCCAGATATCCTGTGGTGGCCACCATCCTGCCCTGTGCTGCAGGAATTCAAGATGGTCAAGATTGCGGATCGCATACGCCTGTCCGGCAGAAATCCTGAAAAGATCCGCATACAGTTCCAACATCAGTTCCCGGTATAGCAGGAGGTGGTCCGTATCCCGACTCCACATTTCTGCCCGGTCGAGGATATCCTTTTGGGATCGGGGGACCGGGTCCAGCAAAAAAGCTACAGCTTCCGCCCTCTGGGAAGGCCATCCGGACTCCCAGAGACGGAATGCATATCCTGGCCGGTCAGCATACCGCCCGCAGAGGATTACCGCCTGTTCCTCCTGAACACCGCGGGAACGCAGATACTGCATGCAAGCACATGGATCGGCGGGTGGGTCCGGGAGACGCAGACAGCGTGACCGGATGGTCGGCAACACCCGGAAAGGGCGGTCCGCAAGCAGGAGAACGTGCGCCCGCGGTGGCGGTTCCTCCAGCCCTTTCAGGAGAGCATTGGAAGCTGCGGGGGTCATGCGGTCTGCCGCGTCGAGAAATAGCCAGCGGCGTTCACTGAATTGCGGTGTATACAGCAGAAACTCCATACCCTGCCGGACATGCTCTATGCTGAGCATCTTTCCGGATTCCGGCGCAAGGCGCAGAAAGTCTGGATGCTGCCCTACAGTAAAAATACGGCATGAAGAACAGTCCCCACATGGCCGCAGCGCAGGATTTTCCTGCTGGCAGAGCACACGTGCCACAAGACGTTCTCCCCATTGGGCAGCCAGGCTGTCTGCCCTTCCCCGCAGAAGCAGCGACTGGCCAATGCACCCCGGATCCCATTCCATCCAGATAGGCGCCAGCCCGAGATTCAGGTCGAATACGGACATCAGGTACGTCCTGGCAGCCGGTTCTGGAGTTCCACCTGCAGGCGTACCCTGATTTCTTCCAGCGGAGCCTCGGCATCAATCCGGCAGAAACGCCCTGGATCAGCATTCATGCGCTGCCCAAATACTTCCCTCGCCCTCCGGAAAAAATCCGGGCTTTCCCGCTCAAGACGGTCTGGATCCCTGAAACCGATACGGTAGGCGCCCACTTCCGGCGAGACATCCAGCCAGAAAGTAAGATCAGGCCTGCACTTTACACCTGCCCATCTGGACAGGGCATCAATACGGTCCAGTGAAACATGGCGTCCGCCTCCCTGGTAGGCAAATGTGGAATCCTCAAAACGGTCGCAGATTAACACCTTGCCTGCCACCAGGGCAGGCAGAATGCGCTTCCGGATATGGTCCAGCCGGCCCGCATACAACAACAGCAGTTCTTCATCGGCATCCAGCATGAGCCCTGGATCCAGAAAAATTTTGCGCAGGCGCTCACCCAGTTCCCCCCCTCCGGGCTCCCTGGTCACCTCTACTTCATAGCCCAGTTGGCGGGCCGTTTCTGCGAGGACCGGCACGGCCGTACTTTTCCCTGCACCCTCAATCCCTTCCAGGGTAATGAAAAAACCCTGGGCTTCCTTGCTGCAATCGCTCACGGCCGACCTCCTGATGGGACCTGCAGGTACTTCCGGATCTGCCGCACATGCCGGGCATAGTTGCGGGAATAATGGTAAGTCTGTCCATTTGCTATGAAATACAGATCATGATTCATGGCCGGGTGCAGAACCGCCAGGATCGCCTGGAGCCCGGGCATCGCTATGGGCGTTGGGGGCAGTCCTTTATGGATGTAGGTATTGTAGGGACTGGGCATACCCATGTCGCCAGGAGTGAGCCGGCCATGGTAGTGCCGTCCCAGTGCATAAATTACGGTGGGATCCGACTGAAGCGGCATCCCCTGGCGTAGCCGGTTCAGAAAAACGGAGGCTATGCGCTTCTGTTCTCCGGCAGGAGCGCCCTCCTTCTGCACAATTGAGGCCAGGACCAGCGCCTGGTATGGATCCTGAAGCGGCAACCCATGCGCACGGTGAACCCAGCAATGGTGAAGCTCCTTATCCATCATGGCGGCCGACTGGCGCAGCAGGCCAAGGGCCGGATCGCCTGGTACATAACGAAAGCTCTGGGGAAGAAGAAGGCCTTCTGCATTGGGGGCAGCCCGGCCAAGCGGCCCCAGAAAATGCGCAAGACGGGTTTCCGGAGGCAGGGAATGCGTATCAAGATAAGGGCTTTTCTGGAGAAGGGAATAAACCTGCCTCACGGTTGTACCAGGAATAATCACTATGGTGAGGGGCACTGATCTGCCGTGCCGGAGGATAGACAGGACCTGCTTCATGTCCAGAGTGCCATGAAAAACATATAGCCCGGCGTGCAGGACAGGACGCCCTTCCAGAAGCCACGCCAGATGGAAAACTGCAGGAACAGGCACAAGCCCGGCCTGGTCCAGCTGCTGGATGACCCGGTCTGCGCTGCTGCCTTGATAGACGGCGACGCGTATTCCACCTGGTGGGAGTGACTCCGGCCAGAAAAGTGCCAGGGTAAAGAGGCCAGCCACCACCAGGACTGGCAACAAGAAAGCCAGAACAGCCATCCGGAGCCGGTGCTGCCCCATCCCGGCTCAGGCCCCCAGCCCCAGATTTTTCTGCCATTCGGACAGAACACTGGCAAGGTGGCCTTCCCGGCCCGGAAACGGCCGTTCTTCCAGCCGGCTCACCGCCCAGGTCCCGATCAGGCTGTTGGAAAAAAGGATTTCATCGACATCATAAAGTGTGGAATAGGGCTCGCTGACCCACCGGATCCTGTAGCCAATGCCCCCCAGATAGGACAGGATGGCATCGCGCTGGATACCTGGCACCCCGCCATCCCGGAGATCCGGGCTCTCAATGGTTTCTCCGCGACGCCACAGGATATTGGTCTGGATACCCTCCCGGATACAGCCCTCCCGGTCCAGAAGCACCGCTTCCTGCCACTCTGCCGGCGTCATCCGTCTTGCCATGATCTGGTTAAGACGGTTCAGCGACTTTACAGCCAGATAGGGAGAACCGCACTGCAGGGGGACGGGGCAGAGACCGGCGGTAATACCGTGGTTCCAGTACGTTGAAGGCCGGTCTGGCCAGTCCTGCAGAAACAGAAAAGCGTGGACAGGACTGCGCTCCGGGGTGGCATATCCCGAACCATCCATCCGGGAAACCACCAGTTTCAGGACCATACGATCCTGTCGGCACGAATCCGGCAGGGCCGACCAGAGCGCGCTCCACCAGGATTCCCAGAGAGAGTTCTCCGGGCTCTCGATGCCCAGGAGGACACCGCCGTTCCGGAGCCGGAGCAGATGCTCCTTCCAGAAAAGCGGCGTTCCCCGGATGACAGCTACCGTTTCGAACAGCCCATCGCCATAGAGAAAGGCTCTGCTGGTAAACGCCTGTACCCTTTCGGGGGGTACCAGAGTGCCATTTTGGCTGAGCAGCAGGACTCTCACCTGCCGCTCCGCTAGTCCTGGTGATGCTGGAAAACCAGAGTGCTGTTGGTACCACCAAAACCAAAAGAATTGCTGAGGGCGGCGCGAACCCGTGCCTTACGGGCAACATGGGGAACATAATCCAGGTCACAGCCTTCCCCAGGCCGGTCGAGGTTGATCGTCGGGGGCAGAATGCCTCCGTGAATGGCAAGAGCGGTAAAAATGGCCTCAATGCCCCCGGCGGCACCGAGCAGATGTCCGGTCATGGATTTCGTCGAACTGACTGCAACCTGGCTGGCATGTGGTCCGAAAACCGCATGCACGGCTTCCGTTTCCGAAAGGTCTCCCAGTGGGGTGGACGTACCATGTGCATTGATATAGTCCACATCGTCTGGCTGCAGACCAGCGTTACGCAGCGCTGCCTTCATGCATCGGGCGGCCCCTTCCCCACCCGATGCTGGCTGGGTCATGTGGAAGGCATCCGCGCTCATGCCATAGCCGGAGAGTTCGGCATAAATTTTTGCTCCCCGGCGGAGAGCAAACTCGCGTTCTTCCAGAACCAGAATTCCCGCACCTTCTCCAAGGACAAAACCATCCCGGTCCGCATCCCATGGCCGGCTGGCTTTTTCCGGAGCGTCGTTACGGGTGGACAGGGCGCGGGCAGCAGCAAATCCTCCCAGCCCCAGAGGGCTGATTGCCGCCTCCGCCCCACCAGCAATCATCACATCCGCATCACCATATTCAATCAGCCGGGCAGCATCCCCAATGGAATGTGTCCCGGTAGAACAGGCGGTGGCCATGGCAATGTTAGGACCCTTGGCGCCGTACATGATGGACACATGGCCAGAAACCATGTTGACAATGCAGCGGGGAATAAAAAAGGGAGAAATGCGGCGGGGGCCATTTTCCATGACCACCCCATGCTCTGCCTCAATTCCCGGCAGGCCACCAATGCCGCTTCCGATGGAAACTCCCACACGGTCAGCAATTTCCGGACTGATCTGCAGACGTGCATCCGCAATGGCTTCCATGGCCGCCGCCAGTCCATAATGGATAAACAGCTCCATCTTCCTTGCCTCTTTTACTGGCAAGTACTGGCCCACATCGAATCCCCTGACTTCTCCAGCAATCTGGGAGGCATAGGGCTCCGGATCCAGTCGGGTCACCCTGGAAATGCCACTGCGGCCATTGATGATGCTATCCCAGGCCGCTGCGACACCTATACCGACAGGAGATACGATTCCCAGCCCGGTAACTACCACACGTCGTTTCAATGCCAATGCTCCAGACGTCCTGTTTACGGGAGGAATTCAGGCATCCTGTTTGGGCAGGTGAGCGCTGATATAATCGATTGCCTGCTGTACAGTGGAGATTTTTTCTGCTTCCTCATCAGGAATTTCACAGTCAAACTCCTCCTCGAGGGCCATAACCAGCTCCACATTATCCAGGGAGTCGGCACCAAGATCATCGGCGAATGAGGCCTCATTGGTCACTTCATCTTCGTTGACACCCAGCTGCTCGACAACCACTTTCTTTACGCGCGCTGCTACATCATCCATGGGAGAAACTCCTCTATAGGTAAAAGTTATTTTCGCGAGATTGGACCACAGCTGGCGAGGTCCTGTAAAGGCAGAAGAAGCCTAACCCATCCAGAGTCCGCCATTGACCTGGAGGGTTTCACCGGTTACATACCCCGCTTCCGGGGATACAAGGTAGGCAACGGCTGCCGCCACATCTGCGGGAGATCCCAGGCGGGCAGCAGGAACCTGCTGCAGCAGGGTTTCACGATGTTCCTGCGAAAGACCCGCTGTCATGTCTGTTTCAATAAATCCAGGTGCCACACAGTTGACTGTCACCCTGCGGGAAGCCACCTCCCTTGCCAGTGCGCGGGAGAAGCCGGCCACGCCAGCCTTGGCGGCGGCATAATTGCTCTGTCCGGCATTTCCCATCATACCAACCACAGAAGTGATACTTACAATGCGGCCATACTGCGCCTTCAGCATGTCCCGAACGCAAAGACGGCTCAGGCGGTATACGGCACGCAGATTGGTCTGGATTACCATATCCCAGTCCTCGTCCTTCATCCGAAGAAGAAGCTGATCCCGGGTGATTCCTGCATTGTTGACCAGCACCGACGGAGATCCAAGGTCCTGGCGGATCTGCTTCAGGACCGCATCCATGGCTTCATCGTTGCAGACATCCAGACAGTAGCCACGGCCCGCATCTCCCAGGCGACTGCCCAAATGCGCGGCACCATCCGCTGTGGTGGCCGTTGCAGCCACGCGGGCCCCCATGGCTACAAGACGTTCCACGATGGCTGCTCCAATGCCCCGGCTGCCACCAGTAACCAAAGCCACCTGTCCTTCCAGGATTTTTTCCATCAAATGGTCTCCAGGGTGGCCCGCAGACTTTTGCCATCTTCCACATGCAGCATGGTCAGACCAGATTCAATCCGTTTTCCGAGACCGGAAAGAACACGCCCTGGCCCCATTTCCACAAAAGTTGTAGCCCCCTGCCGGGCGAGATGCCGCACCGTTTCTGTCCAGCGCACTGGCAGATAGAGCTGGCGCACCAGTGCGTCCTTCAGTGCAATGGGACTCTGGTGACTCTGGACGTCCGCATTGTGTACCACCATGGTTTTAGGAGACCGCCAGGAGACCGCTTCCAGCTCGGACCGATAGGCTTCCGCAGCATCCCGCATCAGACTGCAGTGGCTGGGCACGCTGACCGGCAGGACGACAACACGTCTGGCGCCTGCGGCCTTCGCTGCCTCACCCAACCGCTGGACGGCCATCTGCACCCCTGCCACGACCACCTGGCCGGGCGCATTGAGATTGGCAGCTTCCAGCACCTCACCATGGGCCTCCTGCTGGCAGAGATTGCGGACTTCCTCATCCGAAAGACCAATGACAGCGGCCATTCCTCCCATCCCGGCAGGTACCGCATCCTGCATGAGCTCACCACGTCTGGCCACCAGCCGTACCGCATCGGCAAAGTCCAGACTGCCGGCCACCACCAGCGCGGTGTATTCGCCAAGGGAATGGCCGGCAAGAAAGTCCGGAGGAGTGCCCCCTTCTTCCTCCCAGGTACGGAACACCCCATAACCCGCCGCCAGCATGAGGGGCTGGGTCCATCGGGTCTGGTTTATCTGCTCTTCCGGACCGTTCTGGGCCAGCTCCCAAAGATCGGAATGAAGGATATCCGAGGCTTCTGCAAAAACTTCCCGCAGAATGGGATGTGTCGCGCCCAGATCGGCCAGCATCCCCTGGGACTGGGAGCCCTGGCCCGGAAAAACAAAGGCGATGGAACCAAGCAAATGAACCTCCTTCGAATTCAGTCGAAACCAGCTGTAGGGTCAGCCCCAGCGCAACAGGGCAGATCCCCAGGTAAAACCGCCACCAAAGGCCTCCAGCAGCAGGGTCTGGCCTGGTAGAAAACAGCCCCGGCGGGCTGCATCATCCAGTGCCAGAGGGACTGAAGCGGCTGAGACATTGCCATGGTGGGCAACTGTCACAACCACCCGCTCCATGGGCATTCCCAGTTTTTCTGCTGTTGCCTGGATAATGCGTACATTAGCCTGGTGCGGTACCAGCCAGTCGATATCGCTGGCCTGCATTCCATTGGCGGCGAGGGTCTCCTGCACGATTTCACCAAGCGTACGCACTGCCATGCGGAATACGGCATTTCCTTGCATGGCAAGATATTTTTCTCCCTCAGGGACCTGAAGAAGCCCTGCATAGCTCCCATCCGCATGGAGATGGGTTGAAAGAATCCCTGGTTCACTGCTTGCGCTGAGCACCACAGCACCCGCACCATCCCCAAACAGGATGCAGGTGGAACGGTCCGTCCAGTCGACTATCCTGGACATGGTTTCCACACCAACCACCAGGGCATGCCGCGCACCACCACTACGGATAAAGCGGTCGGCAGTAGCCAGGGCATAGATAAAACCGGTACAGACGGCCTGCACGTCAAAAGCTGCGGCGCCCCGATTGCCAAGCCGGGACTGCAGAATGCAGGCGGTACTCGGAAATATCTGGTCAGGCGTGGTCGTAGCCACAATGACAAGATCAATTTCCTGGATATCCAGGCCGGAGTCTCCCAGAGCTCGCAGAGCAGCGGCCGTGGCCATATCCACGGAACTTTCCCCTGGTGCCGCAATATGGCGGGCACGTATGCCTGTACGGGCCATGATCCATTCATCGCTGGTATCGACCATCCTGCTCAGCTGGGCATTGTCCAGGATGCGTTCCGGGAGGTAGGAACCGGTTGAAACCAGTCTGCTGTATATAGGGTTCACGCGCTGTCAGGGACGGCCTGCGCCAACCCCTCCTGAACTACCTTGGCAATTTCGAGCGTCAGCCGGTGCCGGGCTTCGGCAATTGCCACTTCAACGGCACAGGCAAAGGCAAACCGATCCGCATTTCCGTGACTTTTGATGATAATACCATTCAGACCCACCAAGGTGGCTCCATTATATTGCCTTGAATCCAGGCGGCGACGCAGGCGCTGCAGAATCGGACGATTGACCAGATATGCCAGACGGCCATAGAGCCCGCGGGCATAGCTGGCCCGCAGTTCCTGACGGACCATGGCTGCCAGGCCTTCCGAAGTTTTAAGAAAGACATTCCCGACAAAACCGTCACAGACCAGAACGTCACAAACCCCCTGGTAGATCCGGGAACCTTCCACATTGCCCACAAAATTCAGGTGGCTCTGGCGCAGCAGGGCTCCCGCCGCCTTGACCTGCTCGTTGCCCTTGATTTCTTCCGACCCGATGTTCAGCAGGCCGACCCGTGGTTTCGCCTCGCCGGTAACCTGCTGGAAAAGAATAGATCCCATAACGGCAAACTGCAGCAGGTGTTCAGGATGGCAGTCTACATTGGCCCCCAGATCCAGAACCAGCACCCGCCCGGAAACCGTAGGAAGAAAAGCCGCTATGGCTGGACGGTCAATGCCTGGAATGGTACGGAGAAAAACCTTCCCCATGGCCATCAGCGCACCAGTATTGCCCGCGCTCACTACGGCATCTGCCTGCCCGTCACGCAGCAGCCCTACAGCCACATGCATGGAAGAATCGCGCTTCCCCCTGAGGGCTTGAGAGGGGGCATCCTCCATGCCGATTACCTGGCTGGCATGCCGGACGACAATTTGAGGGGATTCTTTTAGCCGTGAACGCGACAGCTCAGGGCCGAGGACGGCCTCATCGCCCACCAGATGAAACTGGACATCCGGATAGCTCTTGACCAGGCTCCCAAGGGCACGGACCACGGTCCTGGGACCGGAGTCGCCACTCATGGCATCCACCGCGATCTGTGGCAAGGTGTTTCCTATATGGCAGAAGCGCCCAAAAACCCACTCAGGCTTCAGCAGCCTTCCTGACCATCTCGCGTCCCCGGTAGAAACCACACTCCGGGCAGACGTGGTGGGAAAGTTTGACCGCTCCGCAATTTGCACAGCTGGAACGGCTGGTCACCTCAAGGAAATCATGGGCCCGGCGCATATCCCGTTTAGACTTGGACGTTTTACTCTGTGGAACAGCCATTTTCTATCTCCGTTCTTCACTCTGTGGTACCGCATCGCATGCAGGTACCTCAACCCCGGAAACCGGGCAACATCCTGCTTCCCACTCCACACAGCGCGGCGCCATTGGCAGGGACAGCAAGACCTCTTCCTCCAACCATTCCTGCAGATCCAGCACCCCATTATGTGAGAGGACAGGATCACGGTCAGGATCAACTTTTTCTACCGCTTCTTCCGATTCGGCCACCCCGATCCGCACCCCAATCCGGGCGGTCCAGGGCGTGGGGTCCAGACAGCGGTCGCACCGCACTTTCCCGTGGACAACAATGATTCCATCCGCCACCACCACCTCACCGATGCGCTGCAGCACCAGATCAACGTGTGCCCCGTCCAGATGGCATCCCGCATCCCGGATCCGCTGCCAGCCACCTGATCCGGCCTCCCCGCGCAAGATCTCCCCGGCGGCAGAGACCCGGGAAATCAGCAGGGTAAGGGCATCTGGCGAAAACATAAGGGCGGCATATTATCGGGAGAGGGAATGCAAGTAAAGAGTGCTTCCAAACCCCCTCTTAACCCCTCCGGTCTACGGCCGGAGGGGTTTCTCTCCCGGCAGCTGCCATCTCCGCCCCAAAGAGTACGGAAAGCCAGACCAGGTAAAGCCATATCAGAAAAACCGGGACCATTCCCAAGGTTCCATAGAGGACCGCCGTAAAAGAATAGTGGAGATAGATGGCAAGTACAGCCCTGCTCAGGCTCAGCAGTACTGCAGCCGTGACCGCCCCGGTAAACGCATCCACGAGGCGCACCCTGGCTGCCGGCAAAATCTGGTACAGCAGCACAAGCATGGCGGTTTGGGTAAAGAAGGCCAGCACAAGGTCAAGATAGCCGGGAAGCCTCGGCAGTCTTGCCAGATGGGCGAATGCCCACTGGACCGGGTCTAGCAGAAGCAGCATGAGCAATGCCATGCCTGCAGGGCCCGCCACCATCAGAAAAAGGTATCTCACCGGCCTGCACAGCTGGCACCGGATCTTCTCTCCCCATATGGCATTGAAATGTCGCTCAACCTCATGGATCAGAAGGATCTCCGTAAATACCAAGCCACAGGCCCCGAAAAGTCCGAGCTCGTCTCCACGGGAACCTAGCACACTAATGTACTGCAGAACGGTGCTGCCAACCCTCGGGACAAAGCTCTGGAGAATGTAATGGTCCAGAAGGGCCCGGCGGTCTTCCCCGAAGCCAATGGCATTCCAGAGGCTGAACATCAGCGCCACTACTGGCACCAGGGCCAACAGGGTCGTATAGGCCAGCAGCGAAGCCCGATCAACACACCCATCCTGGAAGAACCCCCGCACTGCCCCAGCGAACCGGTAACGCACCGCTTGGCACCCCCGCCTTACCATTGCCGATGCCCTGGCATAAAAGTTTTCTTGCTACCTGCCGGACGGCGTCCCTTTAGTGCTCACAATTCCTGAAGAAACCGCTGCCACCGGGGAATACTGGGAGACGCATGGTGCTGCCAGAGCCACCGCTGGAACCGCTCCACCAACACCGCAAGATCCGCCAGATTGCGGCTGCAGTGATGGAGCAGATAGCGCTCCAGCTCTTCCGGGAGGGGCTGTCCATGACGCTGGGCTATATGTTTCAGAATGGCCAGCCGCTCTTCATCATTTGGACTTCGAAGACCATATGCAATACAGCCAGCCAGCCGGCTTGCCCAGTCAGGCAGTATCCAGGGCATTTCCCGTGGCATATCATGGCCAGCCAGAAGCCATGGAAATCCGGACCGCTGCCGGGCATTGAAAAGCCTGAACAGGATATCCTCGGCCCTACGCAGACCTGCCCAGGCCCCGATATTATCCAGACAGAGCAGCGGCACCACATCCATGCCAGAGGACTCAAGATCTGCGGGATCCGTCTGTTCACAGTCCACATAGGGTACCCAGCGCTCCTGGCCGAGGGCCACCCACTGGAGCAGGTGCGTTTTTCCCACCCCGGAAGGCCCATAGAGATATACGCTGTACCTGCCATGGACCATCTCGAGCAGCCCGGATACAGCTTCATCATTGATTCCGGGTAGATACGGCCATTCCCCTGGCACTTTCTGCATGCCGAGCGGAAGTAACTGCTGCCCACGGGAACAGGGTTCCTGCCCGGCCCCACTGGCGCCCATGACCTGCCTCACCTTTGCATACTCCATGACTGCACATTCTAGCAGTGCCCGCCCGCTCTCCCAAGAAACAGGGCCCGATCCTGGAAGGCCATGCTTCTGCCACCCGGAAAACACCCAACATGGGCAGGGAGCGGACTTACCCAGCAGATCCTGTCAATTCGTGCCTTGCCGGAGCAGCACACCGCCAGCATCCCTTCATGGCCTGAGCACAGAATGCGCCCGGCCTAAGGCCCCAATTATTGTTCTCCATACGGATGGACATGGATACCCTAGTCCGCCAGCCGCCAGCGCCGGTGTGATTCCAGAACCGCCCCCCCCCCCAGGAGAGAGACCCGGAAACTGGGCAATGGGACTCGCACCGGTCATGGACCGCCACCTGCAGAGCCACGGGAACCGTCCCCGGATCAGGACCCCACATTACAGACTATTACGCCATCCTGGCAGGGACAGGCAGGAACCCCGACCTATCACAGGACCTGCATATCGTTTGCAGCACCAGAAAGCGCCGTCTACAATTCCCGTCTTCAAGAAGAATTTCCAACAGCAGCTACAGGAGATGAGGACATGTCCGAATACACCGTGCGCGAAGAATTGAAGCCGAGCGGCCTGGATGGAATTAGCGATGACCAGATCAATGATCATTGGGGCCTTTACAAGGGCTATGTAGCCCAGAGCAATGCCCTGCGCAAGGAACTTGAAGAAATGCGTGCTGCCGGCAAATCTGCTTCCCTGTCCTATGCAGACCGCCGCCGTCGCTTTGGCTTCGAGTACAATGGAATGGTTCTGCATGAATATTATTTCGCGCAGATGAAACCGGGAATTGCCATGGATCAGGCCCCTGGATTCAAGACCTCGGTCACAGCCCAGTTTGGAAGTGCGGAAAGCTGGCATGAGGATCTCGTAGCCGCCGCCAAAAGCCGCGGGATCGGATGGGCCATTTGCTATTACGATGGCACATCCGGCCAGATCAATAACCATTTTGTCCAGATGCATGAAGATGGCAACATTGGCGGATTTTCTCCACTGGTAGTAGTTGACGTGTTTGAGCATGCATATATGGTGGACTGGAAAGCCATGGGCCGCGCCGACTACCTGGCCGCGTTGCACAAAAATACGGACTGGACAGTAGTAGAAGCCCGGTACCAGGCGGCAAAAAATGGACAGATATACAAACGCTTCTGAATCCCCCGTCCTGTACGCGGGTTGACGCGGAGGGTTCCCCAGACCCTGGAAATGGCATCGTTCCAGGGTTTTTTGCGCACGGCCAGCCCCTTGCGGCAGGAAACCCCAGGTCTGTGGTGGCGTAATTCAGGATTTTCCGGAAACCCTGCATGTCCGGATGCCGAAGAGTGTGTAGGCAGGACACCGCCCAGCAATTCCCGTCACAAGCGGGAGCAGACCCAGCCATCCCCATGGCGTTCTGGGACCAACAAAAACGAGTGCAACCAGCACCAGTCCGACGATAATCCTGATTGCCCGGTCTGCGGTACCTTCATTGATCTTCATCTGTTGCGCGGGAAACCCCAGTGTCCGCCCAGGGAGGGATAGCACGGCGGCCGAAGACCGCCCCATTCCCGCATCTCCTTTGTCGTCGGCTATCTTGGCCTGTATTTATCCATTATATCCGATACTCCTTAACGCGCAGATAATAGCGGTGGCGGATGCGCTGCACCAAACCCTGTACGTTGTACCAGAATTCCGTCTGGCCCTTACGGCGGTCAGTATGGAACGTGCGCTTGAAGGATCTGGACATTCACCAGCACTGGCCTTTCCCTTGCATCGGATCAGCAACAGATCCCTGCAGCTCCGGAAGTGGTCCTCCCACGCCAATGGCAGAAAGAGCTGGTCACAGGTCAGGATTCTTTGACAGCCCATGCCCGCCTCCTTACCATGCTCTTGAACTGGAAAGGGGCATTGCACGTGGAACCATTTTCTCCTCTTACATACCGGAGTGCTGGTGTCGATATTGATGCCGGAAACAGGCTTGTTGACCGTATCCGGCCACTGGCAAGTTCCGCCAGCCGCCCTGAAGTACTGGGAGGGCTGGGCGGGTTTGGCGGACTTTTCCGGCTGCCAGCCGGGTACCGGGAACCGGTGCTGGTTTCTGGCACGGATGGTGTCGGTACCAAACTGCTCCTGGCACTGGAAACCAGGAAGCATGACAGCATCGGGATCGACCTTGTAGCGATGTGCGTCAACGACATCCTGGTGTCAGGAGCAGAGCCACTCTGGTTTTTGGATTACTATGCCTGCAGCCGCCTTGATGTCGATGTGGCCGAAACTGTCATTGCCGGGATTGCGGAAGGATGCAGGCAGGCAGGCTGTGCCCTGCTTGGCGGAGAGACCGCAGAGATGCCGGGCATGTATCCCGGAGACCACTATGATCTGGCAGGTTTTGCGGTAGGCATTGTAGAACATTCAGAAATTCTGGATGGGAAGCTCTGTACCGCAGGGGATGCCGTGCTTGGCCTGGCCTCCTCCGGCCCACACAGCAACGGTTATTCCCTCATCAGGGAAATTCTCGTCCGTTCTGGAGCCCACCAGCATATACAATTGGAAGGGGAGAACCTGGCTGACCTGCTGCTCCGGCCTACCCGCATATATGTCCAGGCCGTGCAGGCACTTCGCCGAAGCATTTCGGTCAATGCACTGGCGCACATCACCGGAGGAGGTCTCACAGAAAACCTGCCGCGGTCCCTGCCAGGAAACCTGGCTGCCATTCTGGACCCCCATGCCTGGCCCCAGCCGGCAGTGTTCCGGTGGCTGCAGGAACAGGGCCAGATCGGTCTGGAGGAGATGCGCCGGGTTTTCAATCTGGGGCTCGGCATGATCGCCATTGTCCCTTGGGATGCGCGCGATGAGGCACTCACAATTCTGGATCAGCACGGAGAGAAGGCCTATATTGTCGGGCGGCTGCACGATCGCGGTGATGGACCCGGAGTTGTCTTCCTTGACTAGACGGCGTCTGGCAGTACTGATTTCCGGACGCGGAAGCAATCTGCAGGCGATTGCGGATGCCTGTAAAAATGGAAAAATTCCGGACTGTGATGTAACAGGTGTGATCAGCAGCCGGCCGGATGCTCCTGGCCTCGACTGGAGCCGGAAACAGGGAATTTTTGCCCGGAGTCTCAGCCACCGGGATTTTTCTGGCCGGGAGCAGTTTGACTCCGCGCTGGCTCTGGCCATTGACCGTCTTGAGCCTGACTGGATTGCGCTGGCCGGTTTTATGCGCCAGCTTACTCCCGGTTTTGTCGAACACTATCTGGGGCGTCTGGTCAATATCCACCCCTCGCTCCTGCCATCGTTCCCTGGGCTGCATACCCACCGTCACGCGATTGAGGCAGGAGTATGCTGGCATGGGGCTACCGTACACTTTGTGACAGCGGAGCTGGATGCCGGGCCCATCATAGCACAGGGGGTCCTGCCGGTAGCTCCGGACGACAGCGCAGACTCCTTGGCCCAGAAAGTCCTTGCCCTGGAACACAGGCTTTATCCCGAGGCACTGTCATGGCTGGTTACCGGACAGGTGACCTTCCGGGAGAACCACAGTCACTGGACTTATCCTCCGCCTCTGTCCAGAACCGGTCCCATGATCAATCCTGAGGTCAGAATCCCGTGAACCCGGCTATAGGGATCCTTGTTATTGGCACAGAGATCCTCCTGGGCAAACGGGAAGACCGACATTTTGTGCGAAGCCGGCAGCAGCTGCGGGACCGGGGATATGAAGCCGCCTGGTGCCTGATTCTCCCTGACCGTCGGGAAGAAATGGTCCAGCAGCTGCGCTGGGCATTCCACCAGGACAGTCCCTTTTTCTCTTTTGGAGGTCTCGGTACAACCCCTGATGATTTAACCAGGGGGTGCGCAGCCGAGGCAGCAGGTGTTCCGCTGGTTCGTCATGCGTACGCCGAAAAGCTGATTCGGGAACATTTTGGATCGGAAGCAGAGCCTGTACGCATCCGTATGGCCGATCTGCCAGAAACCTCCACAACCATTCCCAACCCCATTAATCAGGTTCCGGGATTCCAGCTGGAGAATGGCTTTTTTTTTCCGGGTTTCCCGGAAATGGCGGCACCCATGGCCACCTGGGTGTTAGAACAGCATTTTCCCCGACGGGAAATTCCTTCCCAGGGGCGGATCTTGCTGGATGGAGTCAGGGAAAGCCAGCTGGTAAATCTCATGGAAAACTTCTGTACCAGTCATCCAGCCGTAGAGTTTTCCAGTCTGCCAAGCATGAAGAACGATACCTATCAAGTAGAACTGGGATTGCGGGGAATGCCCGGTGTGCTCCTTCCTGCGTGGGCGGACCTTCTGGCAGGGCTGGAAGATTGCGGTTATTTCCCCGGAATACTTGAGTCGCCCTCCTTCTAGGACAACAGAACCCTGGGTTGGACGTCATGCTTTCCGGAAATACGCAGCCTAACCTCCACGAAATAATGGTGCTCTTTTCGGACAGATGCGCCCGCCACCCCCTTTCTGCTTCCACCACTTACCGGGAGTTCCACGGCGGTTATCGTTTTCCTTGCTGGTGGCATTCCTGGTCTTTCACTCTTCCGCGCCCTGGACTCAAAATTCCAACCTGCAGGCCAGCATGGGCGGACTGTGCAGGACCTCCACTCTCATAGCTCCATATCTCTCTGGGACCCCAGATGGGCTCTTGTATCAGTTTCCCCAGAGCTGCCATTGTTTTTTTCCTTTCCTGGCATTCTGCGGAACCACCCGCCAGCAGAGGGCAAAAGTCACCCGGTTCCGATGCACTTGGCCCTGCTGTGCCTGAAAACCCCTGAAACTGCACGACTTATTGGGAGTCGCATAAAAATCTCTCCCCTCTTTTTTGCAGGTGCCCACCGGGGTTTTTACAGGCTTTCTGGTCCACCGCCTCTTTCTACTTTTTCTCCTCTGCGACATGGCAGGAATGGTTACGGCCACGACAGCCACCCATGCAGTGCTCCCGCCGGCACTGCCCGCCGTCCAGTTGCGGGCAAGCATCTACACCCTGCCTCTTCGGGAGCAGGGCCTAGAGATACCAGCACGCCACCAAATCCAGGAATACAATCCCGAGCAATTCTGCCTGAAACAATATGGCATACCCAGTCTCTGCACATGGAGTGGCCGGGAACCTAAACCAGATGATAGAGTCGAATCCAGGAACACCAGGTCGAACCAGGAAAATCACGTTGTCCATACAAAAAAATCTTGATCGCCGTGAGCGCCGCTCCGTAATTTCCCTAGCGTCCATTTTCGGTTTGCGTCTGCTTGGGCTATTCCTAGTCCTTCCGGTTTTTTCGGTCTATGCCCACAGTCTGCATGGAGCCCATGCGGACCCTGCACTGGTTGGCATCGCCCTGGGCGCTTATGGTCTAACCCAGGCTATCTTTCAGGTTCCTTTTGGCAGACTCTCTGACCGCTTTGGACGCAAGCCCATAATTGCACTAGGGCTTTTCATTTTTTTCATTGGAAGTATCATTGCCGCCCTGTCAACAAGCATAGGATGGCTGCTTGCTGGCCGTGTCATCCAGGGTTCCGGGGCTATCGCTGCAGCCATCATTGCCCTCACGGCCGATCTGGTCAGGGAGGAACGCTGGACCCGGGCAATGGCTGTCATTGGGATCACGATCGGCGTGAGCTTCAGCATTTCCCTAGTGCTTTCCGCACCCCTGACCCACTGGATCGGTGTTCCAGGAATTTTCTGGCTGACCGCTATCCTGTCTCTGCTGGCCATTGCCGTACTCTACCTGGTTATCCCTGCCTCACCTGCCAAATTCCACCGGGATGCTGAGCTGAACCCCGCCATGCTGTCCCATGTGCTGCGGGACCCTGACCTCCTCAGACTGGATTTTGGAATATTTGCCCTGCACACAGGACTTACGGCAATTTTTGTCGTACTCCCCCTCGTTCTTGTAGGCGGGGCCCATCCGCTCCTTGCCATGAAAAACCAGTGGATGCTTTATCTGCCGGTCATGCTTCTGTCTTTTATCGCCATGATCCCGTTTATCGCAATCGGGGAGACAAAACGCAGGCTGAAAGAGATTTTTGTTTTTGCCATAACCGTACTACTGGCTGGCGTCATCCTCATGGCCATCTCCCATGGCAGTATCCCGTGGATCGGCTTCTCCCTGTTTCTTTTCTTTGTAGGATTCAATATCCTGGAAGCCAGTCTTCCCTCCCTCATTGCAAAATTCAGCCATCCTGGCGCCAAAGGGACAGCAACCGGCGTCTATACCTCATCCGAGTTTTTCGGAGCTTTCTGTGGTGGTCTGCTGGGAGGATTGCTCTATGCCCCTGAGGCACGCAACTACAGCACTGTTTTCTGGGTGGTTGCCGTCATTTATGCCCTTTGGCTGGTACTGGCCCTCACTATGCGGACCCCCCCCTACCTTTCCACCCGCATCTTTTCCCTCCCTGCAGACTACCGCGGTATATCTCTGGAAAAACGCCTGGTAGAACTTCCCGGAGTTTCTGAGGTAGCCATTTTCGCGGATGAGAATGCCATCTACTGCAAGGTGGACAGCCAACTATTTTCCGAAGAACAGGCAATGGCCGTGCTCGGCAGCATACAGCCAGCCTAGCAGGCCACCAGATGGGTGAGGCATAGTACCCAGGAGAGAAAATCCCTGTCATTTCCGACCAAGAACAGGCTGTCCCAAAAATTCTGCCGTTTGCCATTCTTTCGATATTATGGCCCTGACGGCGCATGCGGGCGTTGCAGACCATCTGGAGCACATTTTCTCTGGTCTTCCGACAGAATTCCGGACTGAACAAACCCGTTCCCGATCTGGGCTGGGGGAGGCCCAAACAGATACCGGGCTTCGAATTCCAGTGGTCTGGTGGCATGCTGTTAAGGAATCCGCCGTCCTCTCCAGTCTGAAAAGAGCGGCAGCTGCCGGATGAGGATGATGTCAAGCTTCAGGTACTCGTAACAGGCAGTCTCCACAACAGCCATGATACTTGCAGGAGAAGCGGAATGGCCGGAAAGAGAAAAACAGGGAAACACAGATGGTGGCCGGGACTGCTGGCTGCTTTTCTTATCGTGGTTCTCGCCCTGTTCGTAACCGTACACCGCCATCTTTCCCCGCCACTGTCCCAGCCAAAAACCTCCATACCGGCACCCGCAAATGCCAGGGTTACAGTAGGCCTGGGCAGCTATGGATCTGGCGTCCCGGTGAATGGGCGGCCCGAGGCCCTGGTTATCACCCCGGTGGCAGTCCTGGGCGGTTCCGGGATCTGGCGGAAAGAAGACCTGCCCCCGGCACAGGTCCGGGAAACCATTGCAAACGATTTCCTGCGTTTTCCGGGACTGGGTTCCCTGATGGCCAATCCGGCCACACAGGCGGCGCTGTCCAGAAAACTGGAACAGGACCTGACCCAGATCCTTGCCGAGCATGCCCCCGGCTGGCATATCGAAGGGCTTGAGCTGCATCCCCGCCTGGGCCCAATCCCTCATGCGGGATGAGTCGAAAATGCCTTTCTCCAATCCAGTCTCCCTGCAGAAAGTCACTGGCTCTCTTTCCTGCCGGATATCTGGTGCTGTATGGCCCTTTTCCCGGTATACCCATTTTGCATACACTTCAGGCAAATCTGCTCAACAGGAAACCACATGCGTGCAAGCCAGTTTTTTCTGCCTACCCTGAAAGAAACCCCAGCAGAAGCAGAACTAGTGAGTCATCAGCTGCTCCTCAGAGGAGGTTTTATCCGGCGCCTGTCTTCAGGACTTTATACCTGGCTTCCCCTAGGTCTACGGGTCCTGCGCCGAGTCGAAACGATAGTGCGGGAAGAAATGGACCGCACGGGGGCCCAGGAAGTGCTAATGCCGGTAGTGCAGCCCGCAGAACTCTGGGAGGAGTCCGGGAGATGGGAACAGTATGGTCCGGAACTTCTTCGCATCCAGGACCGTCACCAGCGGGATTTCTGCCTCGGTCCAACGCATGAGGAAGTTATCAGCGATCTGGCTCGCCGGGAAATCCGCTCCTACCGCCAGCTCCCCATAAACCTGTACCAGATCCAGACAAAATTCCGGGACGAGATCCGGCCACGGTTCGGGCTGATGCGGGCACGGGAATTCATCATGAAAGATGCCTACTCCTTCCACCTGGACGCAGATTCTCTCAACCAGACCTACGGTACCATGTACGACGCCTATGGACGGATTTTCACAAGGCTAGGGCTTGATTTCCGTGCCGTGGAAGCCGACACGGGAGCAATCGGTGGAAAAAAATCGCACGAATTTCATGTGCTGGCGGATTCCGGGGAGGATTCCATTGTCTTCTGTGGCACCTGCAGTTATGCCGCCAACCGGGAACTTGCAACCAGTTCTGGCCAGGAAAAGAAAATTGCTCCCACTCAGGGACCCGCACAACTGGCCGAAACGCCCGATTCTGGTCCCAGAATCCGGCCGATCCTGATAATTGCCGATGGGGAACCCGTTCTACTCCTGCTGCAGGATGGCGATGAACCCAATCTGGTCAAGGCCGGCCATATTCTCGACACCCAGGACGTTCGTCAGGCATCTCCGGAAGAAGTACGGGATTTGACGGGCGTTTCTCCCGAATTTCTGGGACCGAAGGACACCCTCGTCTCGATCCGGACCCTGGTAGACCACAGGGTGGAGAGCCTGCAGAATTTCTGCACCGGTGCAAACCAGGAAGGCCGGTACTGGACTCAGCTGAACTGGCATCGGGATCTGGATCTGCCACCGGTGGCGGACCTGCGCAATGTTGGGGCGGGAGACACCTGTCCCCAGTGTGGTACAGGAATCCTCCAGATCAGGAGAGGAATAGAGGTTGGGCATGTGTTCCAGCTGGGCACCCGTTACAGTACCCGAATGCATGTGACTGTCCAGAATGAAAAAGGACACGAGCAAACGCTGGTCATGGGCTGTTACGGAATCGGTGTTTCCCGGGTAGTGGCAGCGGCCGTGGAGCAGTACTCAGACGAAAGGGGCATCTGCTGGCCAACCGCCATGGCCCCTTTTGATCTTGGCATTGTCGCGATCAACGCACGCAAATCCATGGAGGTCCTCGCTGCGGCCATCCAGCTGCATGACGAACTGGAGACCGCGGGCTATTCCGTCCTGCTTGACGACCGCGATGAGCGCCCGGGGGTCCAGTTTGCCACCCTGGACCTTATTGGTCTGCCGCACCGTGTCGTTGTCAGTGAGAAGGCCCTGGCCCAGGGAATTCTGGAATACCGGTCCCGCCGAAGTACGGAAAACGAGTTCCTGCCAAAAGAAGAAATTCTGGCGCGGCTGTATGGAGAAAACTGATATGATTGTCCAGCCTTTCCGCAAGATTCTTGCTGCTATCGATTTTTCACCAGCCGCACAGGAAGTGACCGACTGGGCGGTTCTCGAATGCCAGCGCCATGAAGCCGATCTTACCCTGCTGCACATTTTCAGCCCACAGGCAATGAACCTTCAGCTTCCTGAAGACATACTTCCTTCCTCAATGGAACTTCTGGGCCGCCTGCGCCAGCTGGCAGGAGAGCAGATGGCCAGCCTCGCCGCCGGCGTTCTCCTCCCCGAAATACGGGTTCACCCGGTTCTGGAAGACAGCGCCGAAAGGCTCGGTACGGCCATTATCCAGCATGCCCATACGCATGGCCATGACCTGATCGTCATCGGCAGCCACAGCCAGGGAGTCATTGGCCGCCTGCTTTTGGGGTCCGTAGCAACCGATGTGGTACATCACGCCCATTGCCCTGTACTGGTGGTCAGGACGGGCAGCAGGGAAACCGCAGGGGAACAAGCAGGTCAGTAATCCTGCATATCGGAGGCGGCCGTGGCAGCCGCCCATGCGGCAACATGCCGGGCAATCTTACGGGAGGCCCCGGCCATAGCCGCTGCCCCGCCTGCAGGGCTGATGGATTTCATGGGCACCGAGCAGAAAAAATCTTTCTGGGCCAGCACCTGGTAATCCGCGACCTTCATCAGGGTTGCCGTGACTCCTACCTCGGCATTCCCCCGGGCAGGTCCTGAAAAATGCAGCAAAAAATGGTGCAAACGCACCGCCAGAACCAGCTTCGCCTGGCCATCTTCTCCAGTCAGAATCGCCCTCCACCTTCTGCTAGTCCGCAGATCATGGGCGAGCACTACCTGCAGCATCTGGCCTGGAGGAGCTTCCCACCGGGCCGTGGCATAATAGCGGATGGCTTGGGGATCCTGGTACTGAAGGCGGTACTGGTATCTTGTACTGTTCAGCCAGGAAGGGGCCTCCACAGTACCGAGATCCAAGACCGGCAACCGCGGACCTGCCGGGGCATTCCCATGCCGTGCTGAAGGCGCCACTGCGGATGCAGGGGCGAGTCCATAAGGCTGCCGCCATGGTGCCTCAGGCGCGCATGCGGAGAGCGCGAGGACCGCCAGCAGGGGAAAGACCATTCTTCCTCTCTCCGGCAGGTATCTCCGTTGCCAAAAATCCGGGCTCATTGGACCCCTCTCCCGTCATGAAAACCCGGCTCTCCGGGCCCCGGGGGAGGGCCACGACGGCCATAGAGAAGCGATTGTGGCGACCGCTGCAGCGTTTGGCCCAAGGCTGTAAGCGTTTCGCTGCTGGCCTGCAGATTGCGGGTCAGGCGATTAAGCTGGGGCAGTTCGCGATAGTTGAGGGTGTTCAGGGTTTGCTGGCTTGTGGCACTGAGCACACGGAGAGAGCCTGCAGTTTTGGTCAGGCTGTTCAGCGGAGTCTTTGCCGCCATGGCCAGCCTGTCAAGATTCCCCATCAGCCGGGTACTGGCGGTCATTGCGGATCGCGTCGCCAGAAGCGTGGACGGAAGGGTCCGAAGTGCCGGCCGCATGGCGGTCTCAATTGAAACAAGCTCCTGGCTTGCCTGGTCCAGATGGGCGAGGATCCTGTCCAGATGCTGGCGGTTCCGGGTGTCCAGCAGGCTGTTCAGACGGATCGCCAGCTCGTTTCCCTGGTTGACCAGGGATTCTCCATTATGGGAAAGCACATGCAGGAAGCTTGGATGCATGGGGATGACTGGCAGCTGGCCCGGATGGTGCGAAAGGGGCGAAAAATCTTTTCCCTCGTCGCTCAGGGAAAGGTAGCTGAGGCCGGTAACTCCTTGGGGGGACATCTCGGCAAAGGTTGCACGGGTTACTGGAGTTTCCGGACTGATGCTGATACGGACAAGAACCATCCGGGGGTTTTCTGGATCAAAACCGATGTGTTCGACCTTCCCTACCCGTACTCCTTTGAAACGCACCGGTGCCTCATCCGTGAGTCCAGCTACGCTAAAGGGAGAGACCACACTGTAAAGCTGCCCCTTGGGCTGGGCATGGCGCATCCAGATCCCGGCCAGTCCAAGGGCAGATCCTAGGACCAGGACAAAAACGAGGGCGACAAAGGCGTGGGCTCTGCTTTCCACGGGGCTCCCGAAATTGACTTGCCGGGTCTGGCATGTATAAATGTATCAGGATTTCTGGATGATTCCCATGCAATACGACACCCTTCGCCAAACAATGATTGACACCCAGATCCGGACCTGGGAAGTCCTGGATACAAGGGTCCTCGGCAGTCTTGCCCAAATAAAACGGGAGATCTTTGTTCCCACCCCCCTCCGGCATCTGGCGTTCGCTGATTTCCAGATTCCTCTTGAACATGGCGAACAAATGTGGACCCCCAAAATGGAAGCGCGGGTTCTGCAGGAACTGGATTTGGATACAAAAGACCGCGTCCTCGAGATTGGTACGGGTACCGGCTACCTGACGGCCCTTCTGGCCCATCTGGGTGGTATGGTGCACAGCGTGGAGGACCACGCGGACATGCTGCGCATGGCAGAAGGACGCCTGCATCTCCAGGGCGTCCAGAACATCCATCTGCATCATGGAGATGGCTCCGAAGGCTGGGCTTCCCATGCACCCTATGATGCCATCTGCATCACCGGGTCCCTTCCCGCACTTCCCACAGCCTTTCTGGACCAGCTGGGTCCAGGTGGCAGGATGGTTGCCATTCTGGGTACCAGCCCTGCGATGCGGGTGAGACGATACGTCCGGGACAGAGGAGGTACCGTCCGCCAGACCGATCTTTTTGAAACCGAAATCCGTCCCCTGCGCCACCACATTCACGAACCGGCTTTCCAGTTCTAGAAATGCGGATCCGTCCTGAACGCAGTATCGTGCTGGCCATAGATCTCCAGGAACGCCTGCTCGCCACGCTTCTTCCCGAAGAACGGCAGAAACTTCTCCTGCAGGCACGGAAAGTCCTGGAAGCAGCCAGTCATCTGGGGATACCCAGGCTGGCCTGCGCCCAGTACCCCCAAGGGCTGGGTCCTGTTGATGCAGGCATCACGGGTCTTTGCGAAGACCAGCTTGAAAAAACACAGTTCTCATGTCCACGCAACCCGGAAATACGGGAATGGCTGGATTCCCGCCCGGAACGGCGCCAGGTCTGGATTTTAGGACTGGAGGCCCATATTTGTGTCCTGCAAACCGCCCTGGAACTCAAATCGCTGGGATGGGAACCGGTTGTCCTTGAAGATGTGGTTGCAAGCCGTGATCCCCGGAACAGGGAATCGGCTTTCCGGCGTCTCTGGCAGGCAGGAGTGACGACCACCACCTCAGAAGCTGTTTTTTACGAAGCACTCGGAGATGCCACCCATCCTGCATTCCGGCAGCTTGCTCCCCATTGGCGGTAGCCCTGCATGACGCTGCTGTATTCGGTTACCCTGGACGTGTACCGGCATTTCTTCCAGATCTGCCTGCGGATTCCTGAGCCAGACCCAGACGGGCAGATCGTCGCCCTGCCCGCCTGGGTTCCCGGAAGCTACACCATCCGGGATCCTGCCAGACAGATCGTGGGCATCCATGCCATGTCGCAGGGCAGGGAAACGGGCATCGAAAAAATCTTCAAGGACCGGTGGAAGGTGGATCCTGTAGCCGGGCCGCTGGAAATTTATTACACCCTCCATGCCCTGGACCCTTCCGTCCGGACAGCCTATCTGGACAGCGAATACGCGTTCTTCAATGGACCAGCCGTGTTTCTCCGTGTGCTGGGACAGGAAGAAGCAACGCACCAGATGGAGATCCAGGGCCCCGGTTCCTGGCAGGTGGCCACAGGGATGGCACGTATCGCGGGTGAGCCCCGGTCCTGGGGAACCTTCACTGCCTGTGGATACCAGGCCTTCTGCGACTACCCTGTGCTCATGGGATTTCTGGCGCAGGCGGATTTTGACACGGGCGAGCTTCCGCACCATCTGGTGCTTGCCGGCCATCCAGGCGCAAACTTGCAGCGTCTCGGACACGATCTCACCACTCTCTGCCGCTGGCACCAAGAATTCTGGGGAGAAAGCCCCTTCGGGGAATACCACTTCCTCTGCATGGGGAGGCAAACCGGCTATGGAGGCCTAGAACACCGGTCTTCTTCCGCTCTCCTGTGCAGCCGGGAGGACCTGATCCCCACCAGGCCGGAACGCTATGCACAGTTTCTGGGGCTGGCAAGCCATGAGTACTTTCACAGCTGGCTGGTCCAGGCGATCCGTCCAGCCGCCATGGCCAGCATCTGCTGGGAACGGGAAGTCCTTACCCGGGATCTATGGATTTTTGAGGGGATTACCTCCTACTACGACACTCTTGCACTGTGCCGCAGCGGGCTGGTTTCCGAATCCGACTATCTGCGGGAACTTGGACAGGAAATGACCCGTCTTTCCCGGTCGAATGGAGAAGCATGGCAAAGCCTGGCGGAATCCAGCGAGGATGCCTGGATCAAGTTTTACCACCCGCAACCGTCCTCCCCAAATTTTGAGATCAGCTATTACGGCAAGGGAGCCCTAGCTGCCCTGTGCCTTGATCTCCGTCTGCGGGAAAGCAGCAGAAATTCCCTGAATCTTGACCTGGTAATGGTCCGGCTGTGGCAAGACTATGGAGCGGTCAACCGTCCTCTTCCCGAGGGTGAATTCCCTAATCTTATGGCACGGTTGGCAGGGAATGAAGTCGCCGGGGAACTGGAGGAATGGATAACATCCCGCTCGGCGCTGCCGCTGGAAACGCTACTGGAAACAGTCGGGATAGAGGTTCGGCGCCGTGCATCCTGCGGATCTGGAGACCGTGGTGGAACACCCGGGCGAGGCATCCGCTGCAGCCTTGGCGCCCAATGGAAACGGCCGGCGCTGCCAACAGGCGCCGAACTCGGACTTGTCCTGCAGGACGGAGCCGCCCAGGCCGCCGGCCTCTGCCCCGGCGACATTCTCCTCGCCATTGATGAGGAGCAGTGCAGCAGCGATACCCTCCAGGACCAGCTCGACGCCGTAGCTCCCGGAATTCCGCGCAGTCTCCATTTTT
Source organism: Pseudomonadota bacterium (assembly GCA_021821885.1). Classification (GTDB taxonomy): domain Bacteria; phylum Pseudomonadota; class Gammaproteobacteria; order Acidithiobacillales; family Acidithiobacillaceae; genus Igneacidithiobacillus. The sequence goes on along the minus strand of JAKARO010000003.1, from coordinate 46,976 downwards.
TCCGGGATGGGCGCCTGCGGCAGTGCCTGGTGCACCCCAGACCGGCCCCCCTGGATACAGTCTACCTGGAATACCCCTCAAATTGCGAAGAGAGATTTCTCGCCCGCCGGCAGGAGTGGCTACGCGGCAGACCGGCTATTCGCCCGGGAAAGGATAGTCCAGGCGTATCCGCCTGACGCCGCAGGCCCTCCCTGTTTCAGTATCAACATCGACCAGAAGTCCGCAAAAACTGGTGGTCCCCTCCTCAACGACGGGAGCCCGTGCAGGCATGGCATCCATGAAACGTCTTCTGGCGATTTTCTGGTCGACCCCGATTACAGAATCATAGCAGCCACACATCCCTGCATCGGTCTGGTAGGCCATTCCTCCAGGGAAAATCCGTTCGTCCGCTGTCGGAACATGGGTATGGCTTCCGACAGCGGACGACACACGGCCATCCAGATGCCAGGCCAGGGCATATTTTTCACTGGTCGCCTCTGCATGAAGATCCACCAGAACGACCCGGCAGTTTTCCGGTTTGGCGGCAAGTGCCTCATCAGCCGCGCGAAAAGGGCAGTCATAGATGGGATGCATGAATAGCCGGCCCATGAGGTTCAGAACCCCCACAGACCATCCCCCCGGCATTTCAAGAAGAGTCCATCCGCTTCCCGGGTTGCCCGGCGGCGCGTTGTATGGCCGGAGCAGCCTGGGCTCCGATCTGATGAAAGGAATAATTTCCTTCCGGTCCCACACATGGTTGCCCGCGGTCACCACATCCACTCCAAAAGAGCGGAATTCCTGGAAGATTGCAGGGGTGATGCCGGCGCCTCCTGCGGCGTTCTCTCCATTGACTACCACGAGATCCAGGCCCGTATCGTTCCGCAGATCCGCAAGCCCAAGTTTCAGGGCATGGCGGCCGGCGGCCCCCATGACATCGCCCACAAACAGCAGGCGCGCCATCATGCCGGAAAACGCCTACACCCTAGTTCCGTGCAGATCATGGGAAGGGATACATCCCAAGGTTCCACAGGGATTTCCAGGCATTCCTGGAAAGCATGGGCAGCGCCAACAAGACGCGGACGACGCCAGTGCTTGCGGTGGATCAGCATCCCCAAGGTACGGTCATAGTATCCACCACCCATGCCCAGGCGGTGTCCATGAGGGTCAAAGGCCATCAGGGGAATGACAAGCAGGTCCAGTTCCCTGGCCGATCGCCAAAGCCGTCTCGGCGACTGCGGTTCGGGAATCCCCAGTCCATTCTGCTGCCAGGCCCAGCGGCCGTGGAATGGGGCAAAACGCAGTTCCTGGAGGTGGCGCCCTGCAAGGGCGGGCAGATAATATGTCTTGTGCCGGGAGAGACGGTGGCCAACCAGCCCCAGTGGGCTGATCTCTCCATTCATGGGCCAGTATATTCCAATGCGGGAGGCTCCAAGAAATGCCGGCAGTCTGGTTAGGTGACGGGCTAGGCTTTTCTGTGCGTGGGCCTGCTGCTTTGCACTGAGGTCCCGGCGCAAGTGGCGCATCCTGCGCCGTATCTCGGATTTTGTAACCACAAAAACTCCCCGCCTAGGTCGTGCAGCCCGTCGTCCCCGGAACCTGAAGGCCAGGTGGGAATCCACACACCGCTTCAGGCTGCTCCGCAGGGGAGCTGCACACCACGGTGATGATTGGGGATTCCCCGGTTAGACAATGTTGGTTCAGGAATCATCCCGGCCACACGCGCCCCGCAGGGAGCAGTTCCCAAACTACTCTGCACCCCGGCCGATGTCAACCAGCCTGCGAAGATGCAGCTCAAGGACATCCAGCTCCTGCGCGGCCTTCAGGAAATCGGCGGCCAGGTTAAGAGCCACCATCAGCAGCATCCGCTCTTTGAGCACCCCTTTTTCCATGCGCACAGACGCCTCGGACAGGCGGTCCTGGAGCAGCCGTACAGCCCGGTGGAGCAGCTCGCTCTCTTCCGAGGTACAGGAAATCTGGTAAGGCTGTCCCAGAAGCTGGGCACTGATCACCTCCCTTGCTGATGGTGTCTGGACTTCTGTCATGGCAGGTCCTCCCGCTTTTCCCATTCTTCCACCTGTCCCAAGAGGTCAGCAAGACGGTCACATATCTGGCCCTGACGCTGCCGCAGCACCGCATTCTCCGCCTCCAGCGCCTGGCTCTGTCGGTACAGGCGCTGGACCAGATGATGATCCGGATCCTCACGCACTTCGCGACGCAGGACACGAAAATCCGTTACCATACGTTCAAGTTCGGCCAGGAGATTTTCAAAGCGCGGTTCTAGCACGGGTGCCCCCACGATAACGCAATCAGTGAGTGTACGGAGCACCCCTCCCTTTTGCAAACCGGTTTTGCCCGTCCAACATGACATCATCCAAGCCCCCTTTCCAGCAGTCCAGCTCGTTCCGTAGCCGTCTCTGGACGGCCAGCCTGCTTATCGTGATCATGTTGCTGGCCCTGCTGTCCAGACTGGTTGACCTGGATGTGCTGCATTACAAAAAGTTCCGGGCACTGGCCCACAACAACCATGTAGCCCTGGTCCCTGTCGCCCCTCCCCGGGGGGACATCGTAGCCGACCACGGGGAAGTTCTGGCAGAAAACCGCCCCACCTTCGCTGTCGAAATTACGCCAGATCAGGTGCACGACCTCCCTGCCACCCTGGATCGGCTGCAGAAACTGATCCGGCTGGATCACCGGGACCTCCAGCGTTTTCACAGCCGGCTGGCTGGCCGGCCCGGATTTGATCCGGCAATACTGAAGGCAGACCTCAGCCAGCCTGAGGTGGCCGCCATTGCCGTACGGTCCTGGCAGCTGCCTGGTGTAAGGGTAGTTGCCGTCCTGCACCGCTACTACCCCTATGAGGCCCTGTTCTCCCACGTCGTGGGATATGTCGGCCCCATTACGGCCGCCGATCTCCGGGATTTTCAGGCCCGAAGCTATCTCGGCCGCAACTACATTGGCAAAACGGGCCTCGAACGCTTTTATGAACGGCAGCTCCGGGGCACCGTAGGTTACAAGATCAAGGACATCAACGCCGCCGGTCTCCAGATCGGCACTCTGCGCAGCCGGGCTCCATTGGCCGGAGACCGGCTGATCACCCATCTGCGCCTGCGGGTCCAGAAGGCAGCGGCGACTGCCCTGCAGGGGAAAGGCTACCGGGGTGCGGTGGTTGCGATGAATCCGGATACCGGAGCCGTTCTGGCCATGGTGACCAGCCCAGGCTTCAATGCCAACTGGTTTGTGGATGGGATCAGCACCACCCACTGGGAACCGCTACTCCAGAATCCTGGACGCCCCCTGATGAACCGGGCAGACAACGGACTCTATCCGCCTGGCTCCTGCGCCAAACCCTTCTTTTCCATCCAGGCCCTGCAGGACGGGATCATTTCTCCACACTACCACACATTCTGCAGAGGAAACTTCCAGCTGGGTGGCCACACCTACTGGGACTGGAACCGTAGCGGCTTTGGAAATACCGGGCTGACCAAGGCCCTGGCGTGGTCGGTGGATGTTTTCTACTACAAGCTGGCCGTCAAGATGGGCATACGCATGCAGGACCAGACGCTATGGCGCTTTGGCTTTGGCAGGCGTCCCGCGATTGATCTTCCGGGTGGGGCAGCCGGTTTTGTTCCCACGCCCCGATGGAAAAAGTCACATCTGCATGCACCATGGTATACAGGGGATTCGGTGATTCTGGGTATCGGCCAGGGCTATCTCTTGGTAACCCCACTGCAGCTGGTCCGCGCAGTGTCCTCCCTCGCGAATGGGGGATTCCTGGTACAGCCCCAAATTGGCAAGGCCCTAATCAATCCCCTCAACGGAGAAAAAACTCCCTTGCCCCATCCAGAGCCTGCAAATCTCCATATTTCTGCTACGGCACTGCACGCCGTCCACCTGGGCATGGAAGCCTGCGTAAACTCTGGCACCTGCCGCAGCGTAAGCATTCCGGGCATCAGTATCGCCGGAAAGACCGGAACGGCGCAGGTACCGGTTGGCCGCAAAAACGGGCACACCATATATAACAATGACTCCCTGTTTATCGGCTGGGCGCCCGTCCACCATCCGAAGATTGCGGTAGCCGTCGTGGTCGAATACGGGGGACACAATGCCTGGCAGGCCCTTCCTGTCGCCCGGGCGGTCATCCGCTCCTATCTTCAGCCAGACTGGAAGGGAAAGAACGCGCAGCCCGCTGAAAAGCTTGCAAAAAGCGGGTAGTCTCCGTATAGTGCCCACCTCCCCAAGGGAGAAAGGTCCTGTCAACCCTCGCCCTGCCCAAATGCACAAATCCATAAGGAGTATACCCAAATGACAGATACAGAATTCACACTCGCCGTCGAACCCCGCGACCACCATGGCCGCCGTCCGAGTCGCCGCATGCGCCGCGAGGGCCGCGTCCCTGCCGTGCTTTACGGAGACGGGAAACCTGCCGAGTCCATCAGTGTAGAAGCCCGCGTCCTCCGGCGCTTTCTTGGTGATGACAGAGTGTACAGCAGTGTCATTACCCTGGAGATTGATGGCCGCAGGGAAAGCGCCCTGATCCGTGACCTTCAGATGCATCCCTACAAGGATGAGGTCCTCCATATGGATTTTCTGCGCGTGCACAAGGGAGAAATGGTCACGCTCCATGTGCCAGTTCACCTGCTTAACGAAAGCATTTCATCTGGCCTGAAAGCTGGCGGAATCCTGCACCGTGCCCTGGTGGAAGTGGAAGTTCAGGCCCCCGTTGGCAAACTCCCGGAAGCCATTGAAGTGGATATTGGGAATCTCCAAATCGGGGAAAGCCGCCATCTGTCACAGGTTTCCATCCCGTCCGGGACAGTTCTGGTAGCATTGCAGCATGGGGATGACAAGGAAGTTGTCTCCATCCACAGCGCCAGAACTGGCGATGGGGAAGAGGCGCCTGCAGCCGGATAGACCTGGGTTTTCCCCATGGACTGGCTCGTCGCCGGCCTCGGAAATCCTGGCCAGGAATATGCCCGAACCCGCCATAACGCGGGTTTTTGGCTTCTGGAGCAGTGGGCTGACTCCCTGGGCCTGAAGTGGCAGATGGAAAAATCCTGGAAAGCAAAAGTCTCCCGGTTCCGGGTTGATGGGCTGGATGTTGGACTCTGTCTTCCCCAGGATTACATGAACCGCTCCGGCGGGCCGGTCCGGGCCATGACAGCCTTCCACAAAATCCCTCCCGCACAACTTCTGGTCGTCCATGATGACCTGGACCTCCCCCCCGGCACCGCCCGGCTCAAATGGTCTGGCGGCCATGGTGGGCACAATGGCCTGCGGGATCTGGACCGCGCCCTGGGAACCCGGGACTACTGGCGCCTGCGCATCGGCATCGGACATCCAGGCCACAGGGAGCAGGTGACTGGCTATGTGCTGTCTCCTCCCTCTCCAGAACAGGCCGGCCAAATCCGGCTGGCCATGGAACGCAGTCTTGCGGTCCTGCCCGGGTTTCTCGCCGGACTTCCAGATTCGGCACAAAAAATTTTGCATACCCAGGAGTCCTGACCATGTCCCTTGCCTGTGGAATTGTCGGTCTGCCCAATGTGGGCAAGTCCACTCTTTTCAATGCTCTTACCAGATCCGCCATCGCTGCGGAGAACTACCCGTTCTGCACCATTGAGCCCAACGTGGGTACCGTTCCCGTCCCGGATCCCCGCCTCAATATCCTGTCCGGTCTGGTACACCCCCAGCAGGTTGTGCCGGCGACGGTAGAATTTGTGGATATCGCCGGACTCGTCAAGGGAGCTGCAGAGGGTGAGGGGCTTGGCAACCAGTTTCTGGCTAACATTCGCGAGACAGATGCCATCGCCCAGGTTGTCCGGTGTTTTGAAAATGACGATGTGATACATGTTTCTGGACGGGTAAATCCCGGGGACGATATCGAAACGGTCAACACTGAACTGGTGCTGGCGGATCTGGATACCGTTGCACGGAACCTGGACCGCGCCACCCGGACTGCCAAGTCAGGCAACCGGGATGCCCAGATCCGGAAAGCGCTGCTTGAGCGCCTGCAGGCACATCTGGACCAAGGGCTGAGTGCGCGCACCCTGGAAACTGTCGCAGAGGAGAAGCTGCTCCTGCGCGACCTGCATCTGCTGACCATCAAGCCTCTCATGTACATAGCCAATGTCCAGGAAGAGGGGTTTGACAACAATCCCCTGCTTGATGCGGTACAGGTCATCGCCCGGAATGAGGGGGCGGTGGTTGTGCCCGTCTGCGCCGTCATAGAGGCGGAAATTGCACAACTGGAAGAGAAAGACAAGGGAGAATTTCTGGAAAGTATGGGCCTCACTGCTCCAGGGCTCGATCGCGTCATCCGGGCAGGATATGACCTGCTCGGACTGCAAACTTTTTTTACCGCTGGCCCGAAAGAGGTGCGGGCCTGGACTGTCCGGCGAGGTGCCACCGCTCCACAGGCCGCGGGCGCCATTCATACCGATTTCGAGAGAGGCTTCATTCGTGCCGAGGTCATCGCCTACAACGACTACGTTGGCTGCGGAGGCGAGCAGGGCTCGAAGGAAGCCGGAAAATGGCGTCTGGAGGGCAGAGACTACGTCCTGCAGGAAGGGGATGTCGTACACTTCCGTTTTAACGTCTGATCTGTCCATAGTGTAGTCTGAGGGGAGCATTTCATCCCCTGGACCCCCCATCCGCGCAGCGGCTGGCACAGGGAATATGGAGCAACTTCCGCGTTCTTCCAGAAAGCGGCACAACCTCCAGCTGCTGGCGGGCCCCCTCAGGAAACAGGCTGAGCTGTCCCCAGCAGCGCATAAAGTTCGTCTTTGACAGCCAGGCGGTGTTTTTTCCTGGCGTGGAGATCCGGATCGCCGCTGGCCAGGGTGTTCCGCTCCGTCCGCTCAATTTCCGCAGTAATGGCAGCAAACTCAGCCAAAAGTTTTGCAAAATGGGGATTATTCCGTTCGAGTTCTTCAATGCGTTCCACAAGTTCCGGAAATTCCTTTCGGAAGTCCTGGTGTTCGGTTTGCATGAGCATCCTCCCGTTGACACAGTTATCGCCTACACAAATCAGGATCCTGGAATGATCCCCAGCCGCGGGGAAATGCCGCAAGCAGGCCTGTACAGGTCTTCTCTCACGTCCCCTTACAGGAAAGGGTACGATTTCCCCTGCCTATGGACAGGCCCCTGTTCCAGTTTAGCCGCGAAAGAACTCTCTGCGCAAAACCGGTGTTTTTGCTCTTCCCTCCGTTTTCTGGTAAAAAAACCTTCCTGTAGCAGGCGCGCCCAGTCTATCAGGAACCGGAACCGGAACCTCAATAGAAAAGCCACCCCATGGATAAAGCGCCTGTGAGGAAATCCTTATCCTACGCAAGGGAGCGTTATGCCCATAGTTGCACCGCAGTATGGCATCACACCGGACCGCAAGAAGGGCCGGGAAACGCAGGAGTTTATTCCTGCTCAAAGTGAAGCCAAGATACAACAGGAACCCCAGCCGAAACGTCCGCATTTCTGGTACCCAAAAGACCTGCCGATCCCGGAAGACCCGCAGATTCTGGCTCCTGCTTCTTCCGCAGACAAGGCAGCGGCCAGACATGTGACTGTGGAAGTCAGGAAAAGACGGATTATCCCCAAATAATCCCCCTGCTTTTCCTGGTGTCGTGCCCATATCGGGAATCTTGAGCAGAAAGGCCTTTTTCCCGGAGAAAGGGGATGGGCCAAGAGAGCGGGACAGACACAGCGGGGAATCTAGGAGCCGGTAAGGACCGTATTGCGCTGCTGGCCCGCTGGACGGCGTCGGCGGCGCCTGTTCCCCCTTGGTCCGCAGCCCCAGGGCAGAGACATGGGAGGAGGGTCCATATTGATCAGCGGGGCCAGCTCCTGCAGGGCCTGCCAGTATACCCGGCGCTTGAACGCAATGATTTCGTTGACGGGCCGCCAGTAGTCAACCCATTGCCAATCCTCGAATTCAGGATGTTCAGTCTTGAGATTGATCTCCGTTTCCTCTCCCTCAAACCGCAGAAGAAACCAGATCTGTTTCTGTCCCCGGTAATGCCTCCGCACCGGGCGATTACGTGAGCAGGGCACCTCATAACGCAGCCACCCTCGGGTGCGGCCCAAGATGCAGACCTTGCTGGTACCCACCTCTTCCTGCAGTTCTCGGAACATGGCCTGCTCAGGGGTTTCACTGCCGTCAATGCCCCCCTGCGGGAACTGCCAGGCATTTTCGCCAACCCGCTTGGCCCAGAGCACCTGATTCTGCTGGTTACAGATAATCATGCCCACATTGGGACGATAGCCGTCTGCGTCAATCATCTTCGCATCCAGATTGAATTTCCAAGGAATATAGCAAAAAGCCCGGCACCCGTCAGGCACGAGTCAGACAGACCGGACCAGTTCAAGAGGGAAGTGCTGTCCCTGCAGGAAATCCCATATGCAGCGTTCCACCATACTGCTGCGCATTTCTTTCGCCCGGCTGCGGATTTCTGCCAGGTCCATCCACACCGGGCCAATAATTCCTGCATCCAGACCGCTGGCTGGCCCGGCGCAGTCCACTTCACCGGCAAAGGCAAAACGCAGGTAGACCAAATCCCGCATGGGATGTTTCCAGTGGTAGATCCCAACCAGGTATTGCGGAAAGAAACGGAATCCGGTTTCTTCCAAGGTTTCGCGGACAGCAGCCTCAGAAAGGGTTTCTCCCTCTTCCCAATGGCCTGCTGGCTGGTTGAAACAGCGTCTTCCCTCAACTTCCTCTTCCACCAGCAGGAAACGCCCGCTGGAATCCTGGGCTATGGCTGCAACCGTCACATGGGGAGTCCACTGCATTCCTGCTCCTTTCCAGCTTCTTCCAGAGATAGCAGACGCCATTCACCGGGCATCAGGCCCTTCAGGCCATAAGGCCCAAAACGCTCGCGATGCAGTGCCACCACATGGTTGCCGAGCGCGGCCATCATGCGGCGCACTTCATGATACCGCCCTTCCTGCAGGGTCAGCAAAATTTCCGTGTCGGAGCAGCGAAGGAACCCGGCCGGCCTGCAGGGTTTGCTGTCCCCTTCCAGCTGAAGATTTCCGGACGACAGAACCACCCCAGCGTTTTCCACGAGCGGTTCTGCCAGATGTACACGGTATTGGCGGGGCGTCTGGTGCCGTGGGTGGATCCAGCGATGCAGCCAGTCTCCGTCGTCCGTTAGCAGCAGTATCCCGGAGGTGTCCCTGTCCAGCCGGCCGACACTGCTCAGGGCTGGACGGCGGCAGGACCAGCGCGGCGGGAAATCATGGTAGATACTCCGCGGATCGCCCTGGGCGCAGACTGTTCCAGCCTCTTTGTAGTACACTAGGTAGATAGGCCCAGGGTGGTCCAGGGGCTGTCCATCAATACGGACTCCTTCGGGATGAACCCGGGTGGCGGGCCGTACCGGGCCCTCCTCCGCAGTTACCCTCCCCTCGCGGATCCAGTGACGGACCTCCGAGCGGCTGCAGTACCCCAGACGGGAAAGAAGATGGTCCAGCCGTTCTGGCAACAGAATCATGGGAACCCCAAACCCCGTGGACAAATCATGACGCAAGGCACTTATGGGTCTAGAATACCATATAAACGTTCTCTGGAGTCTCCAACAATGTCCGCCGGATTCATCATGCCCGCCGAATGGTTCCCCCAGGCGGCATTACAGATCACCTGGCCACACCCTCGTACCGACTGGGCTCCACGCCTTCCGGAAGTGATGGAAGTTTTTACGCGGATCGCGGTCGAAACAAGCAGGCATGAGGACGTACTGGTGGTCTGCCACAACAGCCAGGTTCTGGCAGACTGCCGAAGACGGCTGGAGAAGGATGGTGCGGACATGGTCCGCTGCCATCTTTATGTGGTCCCCAGCAATGATTCCTGGACCAGGGATTTTGGTCCCATCACGATCCGCCACCCGGATGGGCGGCGGAAACTGGTTGATTTTGGATTCAATGCGTGGGGACTGAAATTCCCGGCAGACCTGGACAACCAGGTCACGCGCCGCCTGCACGCCCTTGGGGCCTATGGCAACCTGCCGCTGGAGATCCAGGGGATGATCCTGGAGGGTGGCAGCATTGACAGCGACGGTTCCGGCACCCTCCTTACCACAAGCACCTGCCTTCTTTCACCTAACCGTAATCCCCAATGGTCCCGGGAAGAAATCACCCAACATCTTTGTGAACTTCTGGGCGCAGAACGGATTTTCTGGCTCCAGTCCGGATATCTGGAGGGGGATGATACAGATGCACATATTGATACTCTGGCACGGTTTTGCAGTACCGGCACTATCGCATACCAGTCCTGCGACGATCCCATGGACACCCACTTTGCTGCCCTCCAGCAGATGGCAGCAGAGCTTGCGTCGTTTCCCAGGGAAGATGGACAACCCTACCACCTGATCCCCCTCCCCTGGCCACAGGCGCGCTTTGACGGGTCAGGGAACCGCCTGCCACTGAGCTATGCCAATTTTCTGATCCTCAATCATGCCATACTCCTTCCCGGTTACGAGGATCCCATGGATGCCGTGGCCGCAGAGCGCCTGGCGGAGGCGTTTCCCGGACGGGAGATCACTGTCGTTCCCTGCCTGGAACTGGCGCACCAGCACGGAAGCCTCCATTGTGTCACCATGCAGATCCCGGCCTGAACAGAATTCCGGAGGCGCATCTCCCCCAAGAGAACCTGCAGACCCGGGACCTTGACAGGCACTTTTCCCTCCGCCATCTTGGAGCCTCCTTGTGGGGAGCCTATGTTCCATTACCCTGATATCAATCCAGTCGGCTTCCAGATCGGCCCCATCACCATTCACTGGTATGGACTTCTGGAAATTATCAGTTTCGTCATTGCCACCATCTGGCTGGCTGCCCGCGGACAGAAGCCCCACTGGCAGTGGAAACGGGCCGAAGTTGTGGACCTGGAATTCTATGTGGCTATTGGAGCCATTCTGGGCGGAAGGGCGGGCTACATTGTCTGGTACAACCTTCCCTACTATCTCGGGAATCCCGTCCGGATGCTATCCATCTGGGATGGGGGCATGTCCTTCCATGGCGGACTGCTCGGCGTTGTCCTGGCCTGCTGGATATTTTCCAGAGGGAATAAAACCCACCACTTTATGCCCACCCTCGACTTTATCGCACCCGCAGTCCCCATCGGCCTGGGACTGGGCCGCATTGCCAATTTCATCAATGACCAGCTTTTTGGAAGGGTAAGCCACCTCCCCTGGGCCATGGTGTTCCCTGCTGGAGGACCCCAGCCAAGACAGCCTTCCCAGATTTATGAATTCCTTCTGGAAGGAGTTTTGCTCTTTCTCATTCTGGCCATCTACAGCCACAGGCCGAGACCCGCAGGCGCCGTGGGTGGTGCTTTTGTATTTCTGTATGGGGTATTCCGTTTCGCTGTAGAATTCACCCGACAGCCGGACATCCAGCTTGGGTTTGTCCTGGGGCACTTCACCATGGGACAGGTACTCTCCGTACCCATGATTCTTGCTGGACCTGCCATCATATGGCTTGCCTACCGCAGGACCTTCACCATCAATAGCCGGGCGGAAACAGCGGCGTCTGAAACCGCCGTAGCGGAAAATTGAGCCAGGACCGTCTCCGCCTCAACGTCCCGCAGACCGAGGCTGTCCGGCATGTCCACGGCCCGCTGCTGGTCCTTGCGGGCGCCGGTTCCGGGAAAACCCGCGTAATTACCAGCAAAATCATTCACCTGATCAATGATCACCAGGTGGATCCCCGGCACATCTGCGCCGTAACCTTTACCAACAAAGCCGCAAAGGAAATGAAGTCGCGGGTTTCCCAAGTACTGGAAGGCAGAAAATACCGCGGGCTGACCGTTTCCACCTTCCATCGACTTGGTCTCGGGATTCTACGCAGGGAACTCGAGCATCACGGTTATGGAGCGAATTTCAGCGTCATCGATCCTGGCGACAGCCTGGCACTGGTCCGCAGCCTGCTGCGTGAGCGCAATGGCCAGGCAGAAATGGCTGAAGCTATCCAGGCAAGGATCTCCCGGTTCAAAAATGACGGGCTTCTGCCGGAAGAAATTATTCCGGGTGACCAGCTGTCCGAAGAAGCCCGCGGAATTTACAGTGATTACCAGCGCGCATTGAAGGCCTGCAATGCCGTCGACCTGGATGATCTCATTTTTCTCCCCGTACAGATCTTCCAGAACGATACTGCTGCTGCAGAACGCTGGCAGGAACGGCTGCGCCATATACTGGTAGATGAATACCAGGACAGCAATGGCGCCCAGTACCGCTTCCTGCATAACCTGCTGCAGAAAAGGCAGAACCTGACAGCCGTGGGGGATGATGACCAGAGCATCTATTCCTGGCGCGGTGCTGCTGCAAACAACATCCACCGGCTCACTACTGATTTTCCCGACCTTCGGGTCATCAAGCTGGAACAGAATTACCGTTCTACCGGGAGAATTCTGCGTGCAGCCAATGCGGTTATTGCCCAGAATGTACACCTGTTCGAAAAGCGGCTCTGGAGCGACATGGGAGAAGGGCATGCGATTCCGGTCTGGCGCTGCGGGGACGAAACTGATGAGGCAGAGCAGATCGCAAGCGCCATCCTGCGGGACCGCTTCCAGAGAAATGGGGAATACCGGGATTACGCCATCCTGTACCGTAGCAACCACCAGTCAAGGCCGCTGGAATCTGCCCTGCGTGCCGCGCGGATCCCATACCAGCTAACGGGTGGAATCTCCTTTTTTGACCGAAGCGAAATCAAGGATCTTCTGGCCTATTTCCGGCTCCTGCAAAACCCGGACGATGACCCGGCATTCCTGCGCGCCGTCAATACTCCGAGGCGCGGGATTGGCAGTAGCACCCTCGAACGTCTGGGACAGTTTGCACGGCAACAGGGGATTTCCCTGTTTGCCGCAATTTTCGAGGATGGAACCGGTATCCAGGACAGGCCGCGGGATGCCCTGATGGACTTCGCGCAGTGGATCAATCTCAAGGGGGACGAAATCCGCAAGTCGGAGATGATCCCGGCGTTGCGTAGTGTGCCGGAGGAAATAGACTACTGGAACCATCTGCAGGCGGAAGGAGAAGAGCGGGAAGCCAGAAGGCGGTGGGAAAACCTGCAGGAGCTTCTGGACTGGATGGAACGGCTGACCAGGCAGGATGAAGGCCCTGCAGACCTGTCCCAGCTGCTGCAACAGCTTATGCTGTACAACATGCTTGAGCGGGAGGAAGACGAGGACCGCGATGTGGTCAGGCTTTCAACCCTGCACGCTGCCAAAGGACTTGAATTTCCCAATGTTTTTCTGGTCGGGGCAGAGGAGGAACTGATCCCGCACCGGAATAGTGAAACCCCGGAACAGATTGAAGAAGAACGGCGCCTTTTCTATGTGGGCCTAACCCGCGCACGCTACCATCTTACCCTGACTTTCTGCAGCAGACGCCGCCGCTATGGCGAGCATATAGCTCCAGAGCCTTCACGGTTCCTGCAGGAAATTCCCGGAGACCTGCTGGACTGGAAAGGCGAACAGGAATCCCCGGAAATGGATCAGAAAGATGCCTTTGCCCGTCTGCGGGCTATTCTTGACAGCCAGGCAAACCCGGAAGGCTGATAAAGGCCGGACCCATCTCCGCACAACTCAACTGCCCGGCTGGCAGCCTGACTTATTGCCGGTCAGGCCTGGCGCCTCCAGCACGAAACAGAAAGAGAACGTGAAAAAGGCCAGGCTGGGGTGCCTGGCCTCTTCAGTAGAAAGATGCTGCCCGGCCTGTTCAATAGGCCACAGTCTGGACCATGGCCTTGACTCGGGCGGACAGGCGGCTTTTTGTCCGTGCCGCAACATTGCGATGAACAATACCTTTCCCTGCGGTTCTGTCAATAATGGACTCAGCACTGCGCAGGGCCGTGCGGGCCTGCTCCTGGTCGCCATTGCGTACAGCGCGCAGGACGTGCCTTACATACGTGCGCAGGCGGGAGCGCAGGCTAGTGTTATGCAGACGCCGTTTCTGGTTTTGAAGCGCGCGCTTGCGCGCCTGTGCTGAATTTGCCACTCTTTGCTCCTTGCATTCATCCACCCGGGGAAACGGGTAAAACCAAGTCCGCCATTTTGACTAGGGACCCCCTGTCTGTCAATAGCCTGGAATGGCCCGTCGGGCAACCTGGAACCGGCCTGTGCTTCCGTGTGGGAGAGTTGGCCGCAGACCTCCTGCCACTGGCAGTCCAGCCGTAGCCCGACGTTCTGCGATGCCCCTCATGCGGTGGAAATAGTACCGGGAAAGAGCAAGATTCCGCGCGACGCCCAAACCCTCCTCATAGGCCATCCCAAGATCGAAGTCCGCTCTGGCAGAGTTCTGCTTCGAGGCCATACGGTACCAGTGCAGTGCTTTTTTCCAGTTTTTTCTCACGGTAATTTCCGTTCTGGTAATTGGAGGGGCGTACAGTGTCCCCAGATAGAAGGGAGCCTTGCCCTGCCCCTCCAAGGCGGCTTTCTGCAGCTGGTTCAGGGCGCTGACATTTTTTTCGGCACGATTCCGAAGCGTTTCCCACCTTGAACTGGCCCCGGCAGGCATAATGGCCACCAGACAGAATAGTACGAGCCCCCCTACTCCTGCCGCACCAGTGCCGGGTTTCATCCTGTTGCGTGTTCCCGTGTGCTGTGAAACAGGATCTGTGGCCAGCGTTCTATTGTCAGGTCCAGATTGACACGGGTAGGTGCCAGATAAGCCAGGCGGCCACCCGCATCCTCTGCCAGATGTTCCTCATGCCGGCGCACGAAATCCTCCAGCATCCGGCTGTCGGGACAGTCAATCCATCGGGCAGTCTGTATGCTGGCGGGATCAAAGGCTGCTTCGACTGCATATTCGCTCCTCAGCCGCTCGGCCACCACATCAAACTGCAAAATACCCACTGCGCCCAGAATCAGGTCTCCGCCACCCAAGGGTCGGAAAACCTGGGTCGCACCTTCTTCTGCCAGCTGCTGCAGACCTTTCTGCAGCTGTTTTGCCTTCAGGGGATTGCGCAGGCGGACTCGGCGGAAAAGTTCAGGCGCGAAGTAGGGGATCCCCGTGAACTGCAGCACTTCACCGGTGCTGAAACTGTCTCCGATCTGGATACTGCCATGGTTGTGCAGGCCAATGATATCCCCGGCATACGCATCCTCCACCAGCTCCCGCTCCCTGGCTAGAAAAGTGATGGGATTATGGACCTGCAGGTCCCTCCCGAGCCGGAGATGGCGAATCCGCATTCCACGCCGGAAATGTCCCGAACAGATACGGAGAAAAGCCACACGGTCACGATGCTGCGGATCCATATTGGCCTGGATCTTGAAAACAAAACCCGAAAATTCCGCCTCTTCCGGGCGCACTTCCCGGTCCGTCGCAGGTCTTGGGCGCGGCCCCGGTGCCCAATCAATAAGCGCCTGCAGAAGTTCCCGGACACCGAAATTGTTTATCGCCGAACCAAAGAAAACCGGTGTCTGCTGGCCGGAAAGAAAAGCCTGCGCATCAAACGGATGCCCTGCTGCACGCAGGAGTTCAACAGTCTCCCGGAGTTCCTCGATTTCGTCCGGAAACCGTCGGTCAAGCTCCGGATTCGTGAGCCCGGCGATGCGTTCCAGTTCCTGGTCACGGCCCTCCTGGCCAGGGGCAAAAACCAGCATTTCATCATGGAGCAGGTGATAGACTCCCCGGAAATGCCGGCCCATCCCGACCGGCCAGGTTACTGGGGCGCACTGGATGCCAAGGACCGATTCCACTTCATCCATGAGTTCTGTCGGGTCACGGCTTTCCCGGTCAAACTTGTTCATGAACGTAATAATGGGTGTATCCCGCAACCGGCAGACCTCCAGAAGGCGGATAGTTTGCGCTTCAACCCCATTGCCGCCATCGATAACCATCAGTGCGGAATCTACCGCTGTGAGCACCCGGTAGGTATCCTCAGAGAAATCCTGGTGCCCAGGCGTATCCAGCAGGTTGATTACATGGCCAACATATTCAAACTGCATTACGGAGCTGGCGACAGAAATACCCCGGTTTTTTTCAATGGCCATCCAGTCACTGGTGGCATGGCGGCCACTTTTCCTAGCCTTTACTGTGCCTGCCATCTGGATTGCGCCACCAAAAAGAAGGAGCTTTTCGGTCAGGGTGGTTTTTCCGGCATCTGGATGGGAAATTATGGCAAATGTACGGCGGCGCCGGATCTCGTCCTGCAGGGACGGAAGGCGTGGCGCCTCTGTGGTCTGGGACATGGAACTAGCTCTCTGCTGTCGACATCAGGGGATGGTCCAAGGAAAGGGACAGCACCAGCGCGTCCTCCCGGCCATCCGGATTACGATAATAATTCAAGCGTACGCCGATTTCATGGAAGCCAAAGGAATGGTAAAGACACTGGGCACCGTGGTTGGAAACACGAACCTCAAGAAAAGCCCTTTCTGCACCCAGCTGCCAGGCCCTGCCAAGCAGGTGTTGCAGGATCTGGCGACCGTGGCCACGGCGGCGAAATCCTGGATCCACCCCAAGATTAAGGATGTGGGCTTCCGAAGCCCCAACGGAAAGCACCCCAAAGCCGAGAAGAGCAGCATGGCCATCTGTAGCGATCCACGCATCATACCCTGCCACCAGGCAGTCGCGGAAGATCCCCCGGGTCCAGGGACCAGGAGAAATTCGTGCTTCCAGTTCCGCAACCGCGTCCAGGTCTCCTGCCTGCATCGGACGAAGCTGCGTCATCGCTTTTCCTCGGCCTGGGAAGGACGGATATAGTGCGGTTCCATGGCCTCTGGTGAAATTCCCTGGTCTTTTCTGGCCCACCAGCGGTATCTGGCCAGGGAGAGCACTTCCCTGGCCAGGGGATAGCGTCCGGCAACCCACGCAATAGGAGGGCTCCCTCCCTGCCAAAAACTGGCATACAGGTCCCAGCCAGACCCGGTGCCTGCCCACGACCCGGCACCGGCTGGAAGAGGGGGGGGCCATGCAAGATCTTCCGGCCGGCTCACCCGTTCCTGGCCCAGCAGCTGGGGAATACCGTCCCCATCCCGATAGAAGGCTGCCGCATAGACTTCGGATCGGCGCGCATCCACCGCAACCAAAGTGGCAGGTTGGGGGTCTCCTGCAGCCAAGGCCTGCAGACTGGATACAGGGAAGACCGGTCTGTCCAAGGCCTGTGCAAGTCCCTGGGCAGTACTGATCCCCAGCCGGACGGCTGTAAAACCGCCGGGCCCAATTCCACAGGCTATGGCGTCCACTTCCTCCAGGGACAAACCTCCCTGCCCCAGAACCCCATGAATCATGGGCAGAAGAAGCTGGCCATGCTGGTTGGGTGCGGCAATTCTGGAGTCCTCCCATAGCCGGTCGCCACAAGCCAGGGCTACAGAGCAGGCTTCCGTTGCCGTATCAATTGCAAGCCAGGTTTTCATCCGATTCCTTTTCCCAGAATGCCCCCACGTCCAATACATCGCAGGTAACCGGCATTGGTGGCAAACTGCGCAGAAAAATACGTCCGTATCCCCTGCTGCGCAGCCGGGGATCACAAATCACAAGCACTCCCCGATCACTTTCTGAACGGATCAGACGGCCCACCCCCTGACGCAGAGCAATCACAGCCTGTGGTACCTGGATGGCAAGAAAAGGGTCTCCTCCCTGGGCGAGAACTCTCTCCATGCGCGCCTGTAGCACCGGATCCCCTGGACTCGCAAAGGGCAGCTTGTCGATAATGACCGTAGAAAGCACTTCTCCCTGCACATCGACTCCTTCCCAGAAACTGGCTGCACCCAACAGAACGGCATTTCCAGAACGCCGGAACTGTTCCAGGAGGCGAGGGCGTGGCATCTCCCCCTGCACCAGAAGAGGATATTCCAGACTGTCCCGCAGAAGCGCCGCTGCCTCTCTCAGAGCACGGTGACTTGTAAAGAGGAAGAAACTCCGCCCCCTGCTTGCACGAATTACTGGCAGAACCGCCTCCACGCACTGACGGACATAATCCGGATCAGCCGGGGCAGAAAGACCCTCCGGAAGATAGAGCAGAGTCTGGCGGCTGTAATCAAAGGACGATCCAGCCACCAGACACACACTGCCAGAGAGTCCCAGGCTCTGCTCAAGCGAGGAAAAATTTCCTTCTACGGCAAGCGTTGCACTGGTAAGAATGATGGCCGGGACCGTTGCAAACAGTACCTTCTGCAGAATCTCGGCCATATCCAGGGGCGTAGCGTGCAGGATCAGGCTGCGCCCGCGCCTCTCCAGCCAGCGGACCTTGGTCTCCACCACCTCTGGATCCGCAAAAAAACACACGCTACCCTCCAGAGCGTCCCCCCTGGTACGACACTGGTCGAGGAGCCTGCCACGGTCTCCAGCTTCTGAGAGATAGGCTGTCAGCCCGGACACCAGAGGAACAAGTTCCGCAAATTCCGTTTCCAGTGGTCCTGACCGGTCTGGACGCCATTCCCTGCGTCCTTCCAGATGTCCCCGGCCCCACTGCAGCCATTTCTCCAGTTGTCCCTCTAGGACATCACAGGCCCCGAGAAGTCCAGAATCATCGGGTGCCTCGGCCAGCATGGCATCACGGGTATCCCTCACCCACTCAAGGAGCTGATATGCCCCAAGATGCTGCCCAAGATACTGGCTGGCCAGGTCGGGCAGCTGGTGTGCCTCATCAATAATTACAGCGTCCGTACGAGGAAGAAGATCCCCCTTTCCGCCCGCTTTCAGCGCGAGATCGGAAAGAAGCAGATGGTGGTTGACGACTACAAGCTCGGCTTCCTGAGCACGGCGCCTGGCTTCCAGTACATGGCATTTTCCCTGGTCCGGGCATTCACTGCCCAGACAGTTCTCCCTGGTGGACGTAACCATTGGCCAGACAGCGGAATCCTCTCCAATTCCCACCAGTTCCGCAATATCTCCCTCGCGGCTCCATCCTGCCCAATGGGCTACCTTCTGGAGATCGCTGGCAATGCCGTGAGGAACCCCTTCCCGCAATGCCCGGCCAAAACGGTAATGACACAGATAATTCCCCCGACCCTTGAGGCGGACAGCACGCACTTTTTGCGGCACAGCCTTCAGCAGGACCGGAAGGTCCTTTTCCAGAATCTGGTCCTGCAGGGCCCTGCTTCCGGTCGAAACCAGCACCTTGCGCCCTGAATGCAGGGCAGGAAGAAGGTAGGCAAAGCTTTTTCCTGTTCCCGTTCCTGCTTCGAGGAGTCCAACCCCCCCATGCTCAAGAATAACGGCAACCCTGGCGGCCATAGCCTGCTGCTGCGAACGCGGCCGGAAACCGGGAAACAGCTGCGCCAGGGGACCAGAAGCGCCCAGCCGGTATTCCCAGAGTTTTTCATCCATCCTTTCGTATCCACCCTACGATTGCTATTCTGCCAGCATGTACAAGCGCCCTGCACGCATACGGTTCCACCACCCCCACCGGCCCGAGATCGCCAGTGCTGCCGCACTCATGGCGGCAGCGATAGGAGGGGAATGGCTGGAAGCTGAAGCGGGTACCCCAACCGGCCACGAGGCGGATCTTCTCGTCGTCCTAGACAGCCCCTGCCCGGCCCAGGCCTCTGGCACTGCCGCCATACCATGCAAATCCTGGGCTCTGGGTAGCAACTGGCAGAAGCGGCTCGAAGAACGCATTGAAGGAATGGTCGGAGGGTTCCGGCTCATGGCACGTCTGGACCAGAGTAACCCTCCCGGGAGAAGGAAGAACAGCCTGCCAGAGGACTGACCTGCAGGCAGAAACGGCACAGATCTAACGCCGGTCTTTGGCCGTATTTGTCCAGAGTTCCAGTGTCCGCAGTGGTATCGCCGGCGCTGGCACCTGGATCCCCTTTTCCGGTTCCGTGGACCTGTCACCAGTATCGCAGAATTTTGGGCCAGGTGCAGCACTGGAAGGAGCGGTCTGTGCGCATCCTGGCCGGACACGCCTTCCCGGAAAAACTGCATCCGCGATCTGTGCCCGCCATCTTTCCGCCGTTGTTGCCCGGAAACAGTTAGATCGCTGCCCGGAAGCATTCATGCAACCGGCCTTCCGGGAAGCGTTGCGGCTAGAATTGCCTGGAAAAACCGGATTCTTCAGGAAACATGAAAAATTCCAGGCACCCTCCGGGCTCCATCAAACCGGGCCGCCCAGTACGGATCCCTGAGGTTTGCCACCTGTACACCGGTCGAGGGAGTCTGGGCACTTACAAACCGGTCGTGCCCGATGTAGATTCCCACATGGGAATAGGGGCGGTTGAGCGTATCAAAAAACACCAGATCACCCGGTCTGAGCTGACTCTCCGATATTCTCGGCAGGGAAACCGCCTGGGCATAGGAAGTTCGGGGAACAGAAACGTCAAATTTTGCCAGGACATAATGGACAAAGCCACTGCAGTCAAAACCAGAGGCCGGGCTCGCGCCTCCCCAGCGGTAGGGAGCGCCTATAAATTTCAGCGCAGCGCTCACCAGGCCTCTTGGTGAGAACCAGCTGTCCGGAGACGTCCTGCCACTTTCTGCGGCCCGGCGTGCCGCTTTGGCAATCTCGCTTCCCAGTTCTGCGGCAGCCTTGGCACCCACAGCCGCGTCTCCGCTCTGTTCCAGGGTTTCAAGGGGATGTCTGGCCCAATGGTAGGCCCGGCTGGCGAGCATTTCCAGGGCAAGTGTCAGATGCGGTACCTGGCGGACAGGGTTTGCTGTAACAGATCCAATAGATGCAGGTTCAGCCGGACCTCCCGCCGGAGGCCGGGCAGCCGCTGTCACTTCTGCGGCCACCACACCATATCTTGCCATCACAAGGGAGCGGTTGATGAACTCCGGTGATGTCACAGACAACGCAGCTGGGGCAACATCCTGGACATGGAAAGGGACAAGAAATGAGGGCTGGGGGGCTGCCCCCACCCGGGCAAACTGCACCGGGGAGAGATGCATGAGCTGTAGTGCCCCAGGCGTGAGGGAATCATAGGCCGCCGTTTCCTTGTGGAGCCGGTTTCTGCCTGCCCTTGCGGACCTTTTATAGCGCCGGTGCTCCCCATAGATTCTGGCCCGGGAATATTTTGTTCCGGCATGGATTTTGCCGATTACCCGGGAGTGGGGAATTCCATTATGGAGTACATGGGCACTAGCCCACGCGTTTCCTGCCAGCAATACCGGAATGGCCAGCACCACCCGCCACTGTCGCAGCCGCCTATGCATCCAGGTTCCTCCCAGGGAAATGCTGCTGCGCAATCCGACCCAGACCCGGATTATGCGCCAGCATTGCCATACTTTGTTTCACTGCCCCACAACAGGCTGGCCCGTACGGCAGGCATCCATACAGAAAGGCCGATGTCGCAGCATCGGCCTCCAGAAGACTATAGGATGCCAACAGCATCCAGCCTCCGCAGCCAGTTCTGTGCATGACCGAAACTGGCACCATACAGAATATTAGCCATAAGCATCATGTATGCCCCATATCTCATGTTTGGGAATATAGGGGGAAACCGCCAAGCATGCAACATGCTATTTCGACTTTGAAACAGGGCCGAAATCCAGGCAACTGGATCACCTTTTATGCCATGGCGCAACTTTTGCTTTCTTTCTGGACAGAAACCTGTCCGCCCTAGGGAGATACATTATGCCGAGCCTGCCCGCACAAGAGCCCTGCACACGATCCAGCGGGCTGCATGGATTCCGGTCTGTCGCGTTCATGCGGGCGCTGCTGGCCTCCGTGTGCCTGCTGGTGACGGGAACCCTGCTCCCATCTGGCATGGTCTGGGCCACCGGTTCGGTCAGCGCGCATCCTCCTGGGCCCTTCTGGAAACGCCTGGGGGAGTCCCACTGGATTGCCCAGGGACATGGCAAAAAGGTCGTATACGATATTCTTGACCCCAACTGTCCCTACTGTCACCTGCTCTACAACGAACTGCAGCCTGATATAGGGCGCCTTGGCCTACAAGTCCGCTATATTGTTGTAGGTTTTCTTTCCGCCAGCAGTCCGGACAAGGCGGCCAGCATCCTGGAAGCGCCAGATCCATTGGCCGCCCTGCAGAAAAATGAACAGGGATTCAGCAGGTCCCATTATGGTGGGATTTCCGGCACACTTCCCACCCCCAGGAGCCGCAGGGAAATGGCACAGAACCTTAATCTGCTCAAGGCCAGCGGACAGAAACTCGTCCCAACGATGGTCTATCGCGATCGCCGTGGCCGGATACAGATCATTCACGGTGCCCTAGGAAGTCACAGTCTCCGGCAAGTCCTTACGGGAGCTGGCGACTGACCTGCCGCCGGACGTTGAATGCGGGCCGCCGGCAGGCGTATTCTTCCGGAAAACAGAGGGAGAACCGGTCAAGATGCGTGTCCATGTCGCCGCCATTCAGATGGCTGTTGGTGAAAATCCGGAGCAGAACCTGGAAAAAGCGGAACACTGGGTCCGTCGGGCAGCCGCCCAAGGTGCCCAGATCATTCTGCTGCAGGAACTGTTCAGCACTCCCTATTTCTGCAAGGACCAGGATCCTGCCCATTTTGGTCTGGCACATCTCCGGGAACAGGACCCGGCACTCCGGCGCATGCAGGCACTTTCCAGGGAACTCCAGGTGGTCCTCCCCACCAGTTTCTATGAGCGTGCCGGCACCACCTTCTTCAACAGTCTCATAGTATTTGATGCGGACGGCCGCAACCTGGGCCTGTACCGGAAGGCCCATATTCCTGATGGACCAGGTTACCAGGAAAAATTCTATTTCAGTCCGGGGGATACCGGGTTTCGCGTCTTTTCTACCCATTATGGCCGGTTGGGCGTTGCCATCTGCTGGGACCAGTGGTTTCCTGAAGCTGCACGGTGCATGGCCCTGCAGGGCGCCGAAATCCTGCTTTACCCTACAGCCATTGGTTCCGAACCTGAGCATCCGGAAGTCCAGAGCCGGGACCATTGGACCCGGGTCATGCAGGGGCATGCGGCTGCCAACATGATACCGGTCATTGCCGCGAACCGGGTTGGCCGGGAAACTGGGAAGAGCGCAGAAATAACGTTCTATGGGGGTTCCTTCATCACCGACGGGACTGGCGCTTTACTTGCCCGTGCCGATCTTGCAGAAGGTCTGGTCAGCGCAGAACTGGACCTGTCGGCGCTTGAAAAAGATCGGACAGAATGGGGAATGTTCAGGGACCGCCGACCGGATCTTTATGGGGCAATCGGGACACTGGATGGATTTTCCCGAAAATAGCGCTGGGCTTCCAGCTTGCCCGCCCCCAGTACAGGATGCCGGCCACTTGGGCTCAGGCGCTGCAGTTCCAGTTCCCGGGAAGATCCTCAGGAATCGGTGGGCGATCTTCTTCTGCCCACCGTCTGGCCACTACGTTAAGTGACTGCAGCACGGTGCCCAGTTCCCGGCCGCGCACCGTCAGCCCATAGGTAACCTGCGGGGGAACTGTGGCAAGGCAGTCGCGGAAAACAATTCCTGCAGCCTCGAGACTCCGGAGGCGATCGGTCAGAAGCCGGGAAGAAATACCGGGAACCGACCGTCTGAGGGCTCCAAAACGCTTGGCTCCCTGGAACTCGAGTACCCAGAGAATATAGGTTGTCCATGGTCCCATCAGCAGGCGCAGAAGCTGGTCCATTGGGCATTCCTGTTCCTGTCTGGAAATCCGCACTTCCAGCTATCCCCCCACTCCGCCATGCAGCCCTGGCAGAATGCCTCTGGGAGTGTCTTCCTGGACCGGGAAGCACATGTGATCTTCCACACCAGAACGCCTATGCATTTTTGCGACGCGCCCGATAACTCTGGGCAAATGTGGCGGCTGCAGGCAGAAGGGACAGCACAACCAGCACCACCAGGATGGGGGAAAGCCATGATTTTACCCAAGGCAATCTACCCAGGAAAAAGCCGGCGGACAGCAGTCCCCCCACCCAGAGCAGGGCTCCAGAAACATTGAAACCAAAAAACCGGAAATAGCCCATTTTGGCCGTGCCTGCCACAAAAGGCACGAAAGTCCGGATCACCGGGAGAAAACGTCCGATAATTACCGTTTTTCCTCCATGCAGGCGGTAAAACGCCTCCGTCTGCACCAGATGCTTCTGCTGCAGGCGCCAGCGGCCAGAAAAAAGACGGACACCCCAGGTGCGGCCCAGTGCATAATTGACAGCATCTCCCAGAATCGCCGCAACAATCAGCAGCGGTAGCAGGACCATAAGGGACATCTTCCCCGAACCGGCCAGGGTTCCACAGACAAACAGCATCGAATCTCCAGGCAGGACAGGAGTGAACACCAGCCCGGTTTCTGCGAAGACAACAAGGAATAGGGCTGCATACACCCAGTTTCCGTATTCCTGGAGAAAAAGGCCCAGAAACCGGTCGAAGTGCAGCAGGATATTCAACAGCTGGTCAGGAGACATAGCCATGTCTGCCGATCATGAGAGATCCTGGAAATCGTCCCGATACTGTGCGTAGCTACGGTGGAAAAGCACTTCGAGTTCAGTGATAACCTCATGTGCGGGAGCTCCCCCCACGGCATGCCGGGACATGAGTGCCGCGGTTTCATTGAGCATATTCCTGACATCCAGCATGTAGTAAGTCTCGCGCAGCCGTTTAATAGCGCCCACTACGGTCTCTCCTTCCCTCCGTGGTAGCGGGCTGGGGTCCTGGGGACTGCTGCGGGCAGCAGACGCGCTTTTCTGGCGGCTTTCCAAAAACTCGGCAAAGGCCAGAACCTGTTCTCTCTGGCTCTCATCCAGTTTTCTGACAGCCCGGAGCAGACGGCGGTCATGGCTGTTCATCAATGATCACCAGGATCAACATTGAGCAGAAAAACCCGGGGTTTACGGCGTTCGGACATAAGCGAAAGCTCCCGGACCAGGGCGACCAGAACCCGGTCGGTCGTTACCTGCATTTCCGGCCATTTCTCCCTGGCCTGTTCCAGCAGAAACGTGATGTTTCCCGGTACATCACGGTCTTCTTCCATCAGAATGTCCTCAATAAGACCGGGTTTCATTTCCGGCCGGAACAGCAGGGCCATAACACCGTCTTCGTGGCGGAACGCAATCCATCGCCCCTCATCGTCTACCACCAGGGGTTTTATGTGTTCCGGCAGCTCCGCAGTGCCTGGGGACCATACCATGACCTGCCGCCCATCGACTGCCCGGGCCAAAGGATCGTCTCTGCCAGCCTCCGTAGCATGGGCCGTCGTAAAATACGCATTGTGGTAGGGATCCCGGTGCAGTACAGCTCCTTCATACTGGGCCAGAAGGAGTCCACCCAGCCCAAAGCCCACAACAGGCCTGCCAGCCCTGCGAAATGCGGCAATGGTCTGCAGTTCTTTTTCCAGCCAGGGATAGCTTTCGGTTTCCAGAGGCGACATGCCTCCCCCCAGAAGAAACAGGGCATCATAAGTCTGCGCACTCCCCGGAAGCTCATGGTTCAGGAATACGCGAAAATAGCTGAACCCGATATCCCGTTTCTCCAGCTGCGACTCGATAGTTCCGAGAAATTCCGAGTAGCTGTGCTGGATAACGGCAAAATGCTTCAAGGGCGGACTCCTTCCCTGCGTGCGACCGGGAGGGCAAGAAAATCCGTGCTGCAACGGTTTTTGGCAAACTCCAGGAATTCGTCCATGACCAAACTGCGGAATTTCTGCTTCTGGTAGACAAAAAAGTAGGGGCGCGCCAGGGGGGGGTTCAGGGGACGGGCAAAAATTGTTCCAAGAGCGAGTTCCTTGAGAACGGTCGCCTCGGAAACCACCGCTATGCCAAGGCCGCCTTCGACCGCCCCCTTGACGGCCTCCGGACTGCCCAGTTCCATGGTAATGTGCAAGTCTTCCGGGTCAATGCCAACCTGGTGCAGATATTCCATGGCCACTTCCCGTGTACCCGATCCCTCTTCCCTGGAGACGAAAGGATAATCAAGCAGTTCACGTGGAGTTACACTCTGATGGTCCACGAGCGGATGGTCTACAGGGGCGATCACCACCATGTTGTCCATGCAGCACTTGAGGGTCGCAAGGCTCTTGTTGGTTACGACGCCTTCCACAAGTCCCAGATCTATACTGTTGTCCTCAATCATGTGGACAATCCGGTCGGTATTTCCGACATGGAGACGCACCTGGACATCCGGGTACTTCATCTTGAAATCCCCGAGCACACGAGGGAGCATGTATTCGGCAATGGTCGTACTGGCACCGATTAGCAAATGTCCCCGGAGATCTCCGGTCATTTCCCCGACACGGTTGGACATTTCCAGGTAGAGGGAAAGAATCCGCTCGGAGTATTCATAGACCACCATACCCGCTTCCGTCAGGCTGATACGATTGTGAGTACGGTCAAAAAGGCGGGTATTAAACTGCTCTTCCAGCTGTTTCACCTGAAAGGTGACAGCCGGCTGGGTCATGTGCAGTGTTTCCGCTGCCTTGGTAAAGCTCAGCAGGCGGGCAACCGTGTGGAAAACCTGTAATCGTCTATCAGCCATGTATTTTCCGCCGCTCGCGACTTTTGCTGAGTTTAGGGGTAATATCCGATTGCTTCAATACAGTACTTCATGGAGAGCCTGTCCATGCCCAGCGCCTGGGAGAAAATGGATCTGCAGGGAGAAGGCCTGCAGAGTCTGCAGATCCGGCTAAAGAAGCTCCAGAAAAAAAAGACCACTGCCTATTTCTATTGGTGCCTTTTTCCACTGGGGCTGCACCGCTTCTACCTGCACCAGAGGTTTGCCTGGCTTTATCCGGCAGGAACGGCGGTGGCCGGACTGGCTGCCATAACTGGTTCACTCATACTTTTTGCCGTCACCGCAACAGCGCCCCTGATAGCCGCGCTGGCCGATCTCCCCCGCCTGCAGGTATGGATATCCGAATATAACCGTATCCAGCGGAAGAAAGCCTGGTTTTCCCAGAAAACGCCACCGGCTCCTGGGCACTATCAGGGGCGGCCGGAAAATCTGGAAGGGGAAGCACGGTGGGAAACAGACCTGAAGCAGTATGCAGAAATCAAGGAAACAGAACGAGCAGGCCATCCAGCGGGAAAAACTCCTTCCGCAACAAAAAGGTTTGGCCAGGGGCAGCGCATGCTTTCTTTTGCCGAACAGGAACGGCTGCTGGCCACAATCGCCAAGGATTCCGGAAAAACAGGCAGCGCAGATGGAGAACCGCCAGCGGCTTCTTCCGGATAGACAGGCTGCACAACACTATTTTTCCCTTTCAAACAGGGCCAGATACCTGTCGCGGTCCAAGGGAGCCTGCTGTGCCACGGCCAGGACATCGGCGAGATGCAGGGGGCTGCTCATCCCCACCAGCGTTACCGCAATCCCCGGAGTAGAGCGTACAAACTGCATGGCCCTCTGGGCCGGACTGGCCAGATCCGGCATGGCTGCACCGAGGGCAGGGATTCCCTCCCGTGCCAGGATCCCCTTACCAAGGGGATGGCTTGCCATTATTGTAAGCTTTAGCTGAAAGGCGGCCTGTATGGTCGAACCAATGTTGCCCTGTCCTGTCACCTGGCTGAACCTAGTATAAGCCTCGGGCATAAGGGCATTAAATGGAAGCTCCACCACCCGCAGGTGGTGCCGGCCCCCTTCACCAGCCGCCTTTTCCGCCAGACCCAGCAAACTGGTCATCGACTGGAACAGCGGATTGTCCGTCTCCACACGGCAGGCATGGAAAGTGGAAATGCCATAATACCGCAGCCTGCCTGCCGCTACCGCATCCTCCAGCATGGCAAAAACCGCCAGAAGCTTGCGGTGCATCTGCTCCTTGCCTATGGCCGGCACATGCACTTCCGGCTGGTCTACCAGAAAAACATCCAGTGTCTCGAGTCCCATCTGGCTGCGAAGTTCATCCAGCTGCCAGGACAGATATTCCGGGCTAAGGCAGTGGACTCCCTGAACCAGATCCTCCTCTTTCCCGAACCCCTTGGCCACCACCTGATCCCGGAAAAACTGCCCCAGGTCCTGGGGGCGCCCATCCGGAAAAGTGAGGAACCCACCTTTCCCAATCACAAAAAATTCCTCGCGCCGTATCCCTGCGGACATGGCCCTGGAAATTCCGGCTCCCACCGCACGACCCGCATGCCCGTAGCGGTAATTGGCGCCAGTGTCAACGACATTGATACCTGACTGCAGCGCCTGCGCCACAATTGCCGCAACCGCCAAATCCGTCACTTCATCCACTGGCCCCGGGAAAGTGCCCACCCCCAAGGAGGAAAGCTTGATCCGGGTATTGAGGAAATCACTAAAGTGTCCCTCAGGCAACTGCTCCACATGCCTGGCTGCATAGGCCTTGGTAGCCAGGCTGGTCGCAGCACCAGGAATCAGGAAACCAGGGGAGGTCTGGGCAGTCATGCCTGAATACTCCTTGGGGAAAGCAGGGGATGTTCCTGGAAAAGCTGCTGTAGCGCTGCCTGGACCTGGGGACGGACCGGCCCCTTCCGGGGAAGATCTTCCAGATGGACAAACTGGTCAGAGTAGTCGGGTACCTCCTCATCATCCAGCTCCCAGTCAACTGATCTCAGGAGGGCCACTCCGCTCTCCGGGAGAAGATCCCCGAGCCGGCGGCCGCTAAGTATGGCCCAGACACCCGCCCAGCAGCGGGCCAGAGCAACCGGGTGGTATCCCCCTCCCCCAAGCACCAGAAGGCGTGGACTGTCTTCCACGATACGGCGTACCATGCTCCAGAAACAGACGTTACTGACTTGAAACCGGCTGAGCGGGTCAGGAGCCAGAATGTCGGTTCCGGCCTGCAGTACCACAGCATCCGGTGAAAACCGCACCAAAACCTCTGGCCAGAGCCGGTTGAATACCAGCCCATATTCACTGTCGTTTATTCCCGGAGGCAGGGGCATGTTGACCGCTCCCCCGGAACAGTCCCCAATATCCCCCCCCCGGAAGGGGTAGGCATAGCTAGTGTCCATGTGGATAGATACTGTCAGCACATCTGTATCTTCCACAAATGCCGCCTCCACACCATCCCCATGATGGGCATCCATATCCCAGTAGAGCACCCGCAAACCTTCTTTCCGAAGGCGCTGGATGGCCAGAACCGGATCATTCAGATAACAGAAACCTCTTGCCTGATGGGGACCGGCGTGATGCATTCCCCCAGAGGGACTGAAGGCGGAAGTTCCTTTGAGGACCCATTCTGCGGCCAGGATACTGGATCCTGCGGCAAGATTGGGGGTATCAAAAAACCCGGGGAAATATGGATTTTCCAGTGTGCCAAGATGGAAGAGCCGCCGGTCCGGTTCCGTAACCCTGCCCCGGAACTGGGCACGCTCGTAGGCCAGAATGTAATCACGGCCATGGAATCCCCAAAGCTCCTGGTGGCTGGCAGGACGCCCTGTAACATATTCCTCCGGACCCATGGCACCGTAGGCGTTGAGCAGGTCAAGCGTGAGGGAGACACGTGGAATGGCCAGGGGATGGTTGCTGCCATAACTCGCCCGGCGGTAGCGTGATTCCCCCACAAAAACGGCAGTCCGGGTGGGTGGAATCTGTGGACACAGAAAATCTGCCTCGTTCATGCATGCCCCCGCAGACGCAAATAGATTTCTGGAAGCCGGGCTGGAAGGTGGTCAATATGGGACAGCACCAGATAGTGTCCCTGCCCAAAAACCCGTGGCAGGTATTCCCCGCCTCCCGGATCCAGGCTGATGCAGAAGGCGTGCACGCCGTGATCCTGCGCCTCGCGCAGGGCCATTCGGGTATCTTCCTGGAGATACCGGGGATCCCCGCCGTCATCGTAATCAGCCGGACGGCCATCCGACAGGATCAGGAGAAGACGGTGATGTGCCGGATTCCGGACCATCTGGCGTGTTGCGTGGCGGACAGCTGCTCCCATGCGCGTAGCCAGCCGCCCACTCAGGCCACCCAGGACCGCACGCACCTGGCTATCGAACTGGTCCTCAAACCGCTTGATGGGATACAGCAGTACCTCATGATGGTATTTGCTGGCGAATCCATAGAGTGCAAAGGGATCCCCCACTTCCATCAGGGCCTCACCAAAAAGCATCATGGCTGCACGGAGGCGGTCGACAACCCGGACCCCCGTATCTCCGGCCTCCGCCATGATAGATGTTGAGAGATCCGCAAGCAGCAGAACAGCGGTATCCCGGCGCTGGGGACGTCTCTGCCGGTAAATGCTGGAACGGGGACTGTGTCCAGCCCGGCGTTCCACCACAAACTGGACGGCCGCATCAATATCCGGCTCATCTCCGTCGTACTGGCGGCGCAGGGGTGCCATTCGCGCCGGTTTCTGGGCCTGCAGGGCCTTTTTCAGGCGGCGCAGGGTCCCTTCATATTCGGAGGCAATGGCCATCGCACGGATTCCATCCCGCTCTGCCAGTTTCCTCTCATGCACCCGGGCCCACCCCTCCTTGTACCGCTGCTGCCGATAGTCCCATTCCGGATACGGACACCCGCCAGCCGGCCCCTTCACTCCCCTGCCGGAACCGTTCGCCTTTGCAGGAATAGGGATCCCTACGCCAACCCGACCCCCCCGGCCCTGCAGGTCTTCTGGCGGAATTTCCAGATCGGCATCGCTGCCATCCGCCTGCTGCGGGATCTCCCGCGGCTTTTCCCTCGGTCCGCTAGCTCCAGGGGGGGCAACGTCATCCAGGTCGACAGGCACGGCCGCGCCCCCATGGCGGGGATAGACAGGTCTGGCAGCATTGGGGGAATGTCCAGGCAGGAAGGCTGCCGGACGTTCGGCCATGGTAATTGCAGGGAGCGCTGTGGTGGCATACCGGCCCAGGGCCACCCGGAAGGATTCCAGAATCCCCGCTCCAGGAGAAAGCAGTGGCTTTAGGTCCTCATCCACGGTACCTCGCAGGCAGTCATCCAGAAAACGTACCGCTTCCTTCCAATATGCACCAGCTGCTCCTGCAGGAACCGGCTGGCGGCTGGCGGCCGCCAGAATGCGGTCCAGATAGCCTGGCATTCTGCATTCCATGGCTGCGTCTACCCGGAGGTCCTCGCACAGGTCGAAAACCAGCTGGAAGCGGAGCAGGTCGCCGCCAAATCTGGCAAATAGGGGACGCCAGGTAATACGCTGCCCGGGATCCAGCGGCGGGTGCTCCATGCCGATCTCCCGGAAAAGGGCATGAATGGCATCCTGGTCATAACTTCCAAAGGCCAGATGGGCACCGGTATGGTATAGCGCCAGAATGGCCTCCTCCCGGTCCGGCATCACGGCGGGGACAAAGAGGCTGCGTCCGTCTGTTTCCAGAAATGCCCGGCCACCCTCCATGCTCCACGCTCCATCCTCGAAGGGGAGAGCCAATCCGGTCCATGCCTGCAAAAGCAGTGTGAAAAGCCGCCTGTGCGGACCCAGATGAAACCCTGGAAGCATGTCCAGTACAAAACTCCGCGCCTCGTCGCTTTCCAGCCGGTACCAGGCCTCGCCACGGATCCGGCCTGCCGCCAGAACATCTTTTCCGCGCCATGCCCATTCCGCAATGCCGTCCAGGCCGCAAATGGCCCGGACCCGTACCGCCCCTTCCAGATAGGTAGCCAACCCGGGCCGGCCACTGGCCAGTTCCCGGGCCGGCGCCACCAGACGTTCCAGCTCCCCGACCGGAAAGGCTCCAACCAGCGTGGCAACAGGCATCTGGAAATAGGCGGCGGCACTGTCGACATGGCGCGGGATCCACTCAGAACCTAGTCCATACCACAGTTTTTCCCCTTCGGGACCGAAATGCTCCCGCACAGCCGCAGCCTGCCCAAAATATCCCACGGCGGCACGGAACGTGCCCCGCTGGGTCAGAAAAATCCGTGACTGGTCCAGCCAGGGCTCCAGACCACCAAATGCCCGGACAAGATCCGGGGTAGCATGGAAAAAGGCCTTACCTGCTTCCCGGTCGTAGAAAAACAGGTCACGTCCGGCCTCCAGGTAACGCAGACAGGCAGAATCCCCCAGATGGCCAACTGCCGGGAGAGCCGCCCGTGCGTCCCGGCCGGCCACAAAGCTGATGGCATCCAGGTGTTCAAGTATTTCCTCTGTCTGCGCTGGCACGCATCACCTCAGTCAGGGAAAAAGGCCTGAAAAATCTCCCGCAGGGCAGAGGCCAGTTCGACGTCATCCGTCTGCGGACTGACAATCGCCGCCTCGACCGCTTCCATGGGCTCCAGACCCGCTGCCATTAACGTGCCTGCATAGACAAGAGCACGCGTGGAAGTTACCTCCTGCAATCCCTGATCCCTAAGATTCCGGGCACGCGCAGCGGCCTCAACCAGCCTGGCAGAACGACGGGTATCTATCCCGGCCTCTTTCATGACAATCCCGGATTCCACTGCTGGCGATGGATAGCTGAAATTCATCCCGACAAAACGCTGCTTGGTGGAAGGTTTCAGATCTTTCAGTACAGTCTGGTACCCGGGATTGTAGGAAATCACAAGCAGAAAATCCGGATGGGCGGCAATTTCCGTACCCAGCTTGTCGATGGGCAAATGGCGGCGATGGTCGGTCAGCGGATGGATGACAACGGTTGTGTCGGTTCTGGCCTCAACGATTTCATCCAGATAGCAGATTGCGCCCTCCCGTACGGCACGGGTCAGTGGACCATCCTGCCAGACGGTTGCATCCCCCTCAATCAAGAAACGGCCCACGAGATCCGAGCTCGTCAGGTCCTCATGGCAGGAAACCGTTATGAGCGGGCGCTTCAGACGCCAGGCCATGTGCTCAAGAAAACGGGTTTTCCCGCATCCCGTCGGACCTTTGAGCATTACAGGAAGCCTCCGGCTCCAGGCGGCCATAAAAACCCCTACTTCGCTTCCCACTGGCTGATAGAAAGGTTCTGCAGTGACATAACGGAGCTGCCTGTCTGGATGTGCCTGGACATGATGGCTCATGACTTCTCCTCCAGCGACTGTTCCATATGGCTACGCAGATACAGGTACAGATGGCGCAGGGTGTGGACCAGCATTTTCTCAGGTCCGTGCGGCAGTGCATCCATCTGTTTCATGTCCAGGCAGTTGCGGTAATAGACCAATTCCCGGCAGTTGTCGCGAATGGTATTCCAGTGTGGTGCGCCCCTGACCAGGGATTTCCAGAGTTCCAGCAGATCTGCAGAGAGATCGTACGGCCGGTGTTCCTCCTCTAGAACGGCCATCAGCAGTTCCCGGGCGATTTGCAGCCCCTTGTCCACCAGCACGGACAGCTCTGCGGCATCCGGACACCGCTGCTGGCCGGCCAGCGTTTCAATTCTTTCCTGAAGCCTATCCAGACGCTCCAGGGCAAGTGCTCGATCGCCCATTTCGTACCTCTTTCTGTTTGGCCACCCAAAACTATTCTTTTCTACGGCATTCATCTAGGATAAGGCTGTTTTACCCAAAATTCTCCGAAACCAATTTTATGGTGCGATTAAAGGGGTTTTCATGAGCGCGAATCTCATCAAGATGGTCAAGCTGAACAACCTGCAGTACAACACCAATCGCGACCCCCAGGTCTACCGCCGGGTTGCAGGCCATCCTTTCCGGATCCAGGCCATGCTGGAAGGCAGTGGCTCAGCCAGGGTAACCGTAACCTGCGAAGGCAAGACCCTGAAGGAAGCCTCAATCTCCCTGCCTGGAGTATTTTCCTACGAAATTTCATTCAGGGATGCTGGCGTACGCATTGCTACCCTGACTGCCGAGGGTGGCGGGCAGACCGAAAGCCGAGATATCCTTCTGGATACCGAAGCCCACGCAAAAGTTGGCTGACCGGTCTTCTGCTGGCCTGCCCGGATTCCCTGAACGGGCCAGCGGCGTTTACCAGCCAAACTGGCGGACAAAATCCTGCAGGCGCAGGAGAATCTCGCTCCGTTCGAAGAACCTGTCTGCCCCGGCAGAACGCGCAGCCGCACGCTGATCCGGGCGTCCCCCATAACAGAAAATTGGAATATTTATCTGGTATTCCCGGCGGACCGTATCCACTATCTCTACAGGGTCTTCGGCCAGCTCAGCGTCCAGATCCAGCACCAGGAAACGGTAAAGCAGGATATCCTGCCATTCCCCAAAATCCCCAAGGCTGCCGCCGGAATTCAGTTGCCAACCCTCCGGCAGCACGGACCTGGCGTCTGCCACCAGCTCCTGGTCACTGCCTATCCAGAGTACGCGTTTTTTCAGCCGGTCATCAATACTGGGCATACATTACCTCGCAAATACTAAATATCCGTCCAGACTGCCAAGGACCGGATGCGCTCCCGCCAGAGAGAAGCCGGACCATGGCCCAGATATCTTTCAAGAAGGAGATCGAGCATTGGAGAATCCTTTTGCAGTCCTGCAATGGCCTCTTCCAGCTCCTCCGGGAAAACCGTCCCGGCAATCCGCCGGAAACACCCATTTTCCGTCCAGATGCGCAAAAAGTTCCTCCCCCACCGCCTTTCGGTCAGGAAACTGTCCAGGCGCACTTTGATCCCGCAGGGGACCCGCCGGCCTGCCGATGCTGTCCAGTCAGGCATCTCCAGTTCCACAGCCTCCATGGCCTCCAGCTCCAGCTCCGTAGGGCAGGATTCAACAATTTCCCAGCCCAGCTCCGCCAGTTCCTGATGCAGTCTTTCCATGACCAGCCCGGGCGCAGGCGTTCTTCCCAGTTCTGCATCCCAGGTCGTCATGAGCTGCTCCAACGCTTCCAGGACCCAGACCCGAAACCCAGGAGAGGGTACAGCAAGAGCCTCGGTAAAAGTTGACCATTCCCCGGCAAGAAGGAAGCTCCCTCCCAGCACCAGGCTTCTGCCAAGAGTCGCGGCACCCGTACTCCCAATCCGACGCCCTGCACAGGTGAAATCCTGCCCCCCCACCATCTGGACATCAAGCCCAAAATGGCGGTGCACAGACAGGAAAGCGGGTGCAAATGCATTCAGGAGATCCTGGGGGCGGCGGAAGGGAGAACCCAAACCTGCCATCAGAAAATAATTGAGATGGGCAGGCTCTACCCAGACGGTCCCACCGCCAAGACCTCGCTGGATTACCGGAATTTGTAGCCTTTGGCAGGAATCGAAGTCCAGCTCGGCACCCGCCGTCTGGGCAGCCCCGACCGTCAGGTGGGTATCGGCTGTGGCAAGAAGCAGCAGCGGCGGATCACCGGCCTGTCGTGCCTCAGCCAGACCGGCATAGGAACGGTGCAGACTGTCGGCCGGCAGGTGACCCAAGTAAAGAAACCGTAATGCTCCCGGGTGGGCTTTTCCTGAAACCGTTCCCAACTGCATGGATTCCAGAAGAGTCTATTCCGCCTTTTGCCCTGGACGGTAGAACGCGCTGAAGTAGAAATCGCGCTGGTTCAGCTCTTCGTGCCATCGGGCCCGGTCCTGAACACCCTGCTGCATGATCGCTGCCATCGCCATGGCCTGTTCCCCGTCCAGGACAAGAATGGCATCCCGGAGATCCTCATCCAGTTCGATAAAATGGGCCGCCAGCCCCTTGGGCTCCTGCAAGTGGACCAGGAAGGACTGGCACTCCGTGTCTTCAGGATCCAGGGGAGACATCACCAGGTGGCCCAGATAGGCCATCCTGGCCACCTGGTTGAACCGTGGAATCTCCAGCTTTTTCCCTCTCTTATAACGGTTTAGCTCATTACGGATACTGCTTACATCAGCGATGGGGATACTTTTCATGATGGTCTCGATCAACAACTTCTGGTTCTAGTGTCTATCTCCGCCAGCCAGGATGCAAGAAGAGAGCACATCCTTCTTCCCCAATGCCGCAAAAAATTGGGGGAGACGGTTTCCCGTCTCCCCCGGCCCTTGAGGAGGGTAACTTTCTGGTCAGAAATCGTAACCGACCTGGATACCATAAGAGTTCTCGGACAGGGTCGCACTTGCGGGCTGCAGAGAATTGGGCGGAAAAACCTGTGCAAAAGGCGATGTGCCAGTTACGGTATTGCTAAATTCATGCATATACGCTTCGGTCAGTTTCCATCCCATACCCAGCTTCTGGGTCGAACCAAAGGTAATGGCATTTTCCACAATGGCCGGGAAAATCAGGTTATTCCCAATATTGCTGCTGCTGATTGGATTGGTCCCGTAGGCATAAC
Organism: Pseudomonadota bacterium; assembly: GCA_021821885.1. Classification (GTDB taxonomy): domain Bacteria; phylum Pseudomonadota; class Gammaproteobacteria; order Acidithiobacillales; family Acidithiobacillaceae; genus Igneacidithiobacillus. The sequence continues at coordinate 11,151 of JAKARO010000003.1, read as the reverse complement.
CCATACGGACCTGCAGCCAGTGGTTTACATCGTACTGGGTACCAATATTTGCTACCCATTCATTCTTCCAGTGCATTGGGAGGGCAATGCTGTTGGGCCCATTCCACGGTCCATAAATGGTAAAGTTGTTCATGGTCGCGTGCCAGTTGATCCACTGCCCTTCAACACTGATCAGCCACTGCGGAATGGGGCGGATAGCCAGACCCAGTGCTATCTGCTGTGGGTAATTGAGATGGCCGCTGTACTGGCCCGCATTCCCGGCGAGGAAGGTACCCGGACCAGTTGGGACTTCCTGGCCAGTCTCCTGCCATGTCAGCGGTGTAAAGGCGATAGGCGTTTTATAGGTAAACCCCAGCGTGACCATATTGTTCACCTTATAGAGCGCACCTATTGTCGCACCTACACCATAAGCCCAGGAAGGACTGGCAAGATTGAGGCCAGCCCCACCAAATGTCTGCTGGAAAGAGGCCTGTTCTGCAGAAATATTAAGCGACACACCCAAAGAAAGATGATGGTTGACTTTCATCGCCAGAGAAGGTGCCATCTGCATAAACATGATATTGCTGTAGGCCTGGATGGTACCATAGGGCGTCGACTGCAAATAATTTGTTCCAAGGCCAGAAGATCCGTATACCCCACCACCAAATACAATGCCATCTCCAAAAGCCGGCGCCACCCATCCTATGGCCGGTACACCATAGACATTGCTGTGACTTCCAAATTCGCCAAATCCAAAATTGGTTTTACGTATCGGGTTAAAAATTTCTGCGGAATAGGCTGCCTGGGGACGGATATTCGCCAGACCCGCTGGATTGCTGATAGCGGCAGAAAGTGGATCATCCGGAGCCGCCACCACGGCACCACCCATACCAACAGCATACTGGCCTATACCAATGAGCTGGTAGCCATTGGTGGCCATGGCGCTCCCTGAAAATCCGGCTGCCAGCGCAGCTGAAACTGCCAGCACAATCAACCCCGCTTTATTCTTCATTTTACTCCGCCCCTTTGTTTCTGTTGTAACCGGTTATTACCCAAGATTGTGGCTCAAGAGGAACAGTGTTGCAATAACTGCAATGATAGATTTTTTTTGTCAGGTTACCGGTTTGCACAATATTTTTTATAATATAGATTATTAGAAGCCTGCTTTCTTTTTATAAGAGAAATTACCAAACAACTTTATTATTATCTGGTTTATAGCCAAAACAGATGTGCCGTATCCAGCGTCGCATCTGTTTTTGAACAACTGTGCTGAAAATGGCTGGCCGTCCGGGAAGAACACCCAGTCTGTGGCAGACTGTAACTGTATCTGGCTCTTCCGTGCGGTCCACAGGCTTTTACCGTCATGCTTTCTGCCTATCCAAGATTTATGCGCCCTCTTTTCCCGGTCACACAACAAGCACAGCAGGGACCAGATGCTCCAGCAATGCCGCCAGGTACCTGAGCCGCCACGATCTCCCTGAGACAAGCCAATACCAGAAAGTTCTCGTACTGGCGGTTCCCATAAAAAAGAGGGCCATGGGCCCTCCCTTACCATGAGAAAATAGGTGCTCATTTTCCCGTCTGCATCTCCAGCAGGCGCATCTGGCGTCGAACCACTTCTACATCCTGCCGGTTCAGCATAAACGGGAAAGACCGGATATCCGAAGGTGAGGAATCACCATAGGGCCGGTTGCACGCACTGATTTCCTCATCATCCTTGCCAGGACAGCCGGATGTCTGAAAGGGTTTTCCGGAACTGATGATATCGTCCAGTTCAGCCTTGGGATAACCAAAATCCTCTATCCGGCCATAGCTGTCGAATGCCATGTCCTCCACACGTCCCCCTGCATAATCAATGAGAAAGCGGCCAAGCTGGACCCTGCGCCAGTGGTCCTGCGGGACAGGATCCCAGTCTTCCATCATGGATCCCTTTTCGGGAAAAAAGGCAAACATGTGGTTATGGCCACCCATGTCCCTGATTTTCTGGCAGACTTCCAGAATTTCCTGTTCCGTTTCTCCCATCCCGCATATCAGGTGGGCACCGAATTTCTCTGGGCCATAAATCTCGGCTGCCCATTCAATGGCCTGCCAGTATTTTTCCCAGCTGTGCGGGCTCTGAACGGTTTTTCCACGGGTCCGCTCAAATATTTCTGGCGTTACGGCGTCCAGGGCGACGGTAAAAATATCCGCGCCGAGCTCCCTGAGCGTTATCAGGTCCTCTTTTTCCATGGTTGTCGGATTTGAAAGGATGGATACGGGGATATGGGGAGCTGCTTCCATCCAGCGCTTAAGGAGTAACCGCGTATCATGGTCAGAATCAGGATGGGTAATCATGCTGATGCACATCCGCTGGAACTGCCCCCGGTCACTTTCTGCCGCGATTCTTTCCAGCATTTCTTCCACCCTGACCGTTGGCCAGTCGACACGGATAAAATTGCGGTCGGCATAATCGCGACTTTCTTCCCGGTGACGGGCCAGCCCGCAGTAGGTGCAGTTCGCACGGCATCCTTCCGGATAGGTCATCAGAAGATTAAGGCAGTGGGTGCAGCTCGTGCGGTGCATTACTCCCGGAACCAGTCCGAGGGTAATGGCAGCTGCCGTGCTTAGCTGGACATACTCTGGAGAACGCATCGCGGGTGTCTTGACGAAATAGTCAGGACGGTAAAAATTCAGGGTTTGAGTCTCCGGCGCTATCGCATTCATGGCTAATCCTCCTCAATCCAGTCCGCCTCAGGCGGCAAAATATTCCTCAAAGGCAATCCATCCCCGCCGCATCGCGCGGTCCTCACCGGCCGCAGGCTTGCGCCATACGGATTCCAGTGATCTACGCCGCTGAACCGCCCGTGAAATGGCCGGCCCAAACTGGTCCATCATGTCTTCCGCATAGCTCTCCAGAGCGCCGGAATCTCCACCCAGAAAGGCAGCTACAGCCCAGCCAGCGGCTGTACCGCTGATCACCGCCGCCGGAATGCCAGCCCCGGTTATGGGATGTGTCAGACCGGCGGCATCTCCTACCAGGACAGCGCGGTCATGAATCATCGGACGGATGCCTCCCACCGGAATTCCTCCTCCTGTCCGCCCGAGAACCTCAGGACCAATAATCCCGCGTTCCTGCATCTGGCCATGGAGGTCCTCAAGGGGGGATTTGAGATCGTTTTCAAACCGCCGGTCCGCCCCCAAGCCAAGATTGGCCACTGGGCCACGCGGGAAAAGCCATCCATAGCCACCCGGAAAGGCATCCGAGAGAAAAATGTCGGTATCCCTGTAGGGACTGAGCAGGGGTACTGTATATTGTCTGGTAAACACGACTTTTTGGGAGGGAAGTCCCAGCGATTCTGCCACAGGACTGTGCGGACCATCCGCGCCTACCAGAAACCGGGGACGGACCCCTATTTCCCTGCTGTTGCGGACAATTCTGGCCAGATCCCCATCCCACGAACAGAAACGGGCACGAAGCCAGATTTCTGCTCCCGCCTGTGCGGCCTGATCGGCCAGTCCCTGGTCGAAGCGGGCCCGGTCTATGATGATCCCTGGAAATTCGCTATGGTTCTTGGCACCGGAAGGAAGCACCGTCAGCATGCCAGACACGGTCTGGATCCTGGAACCTGTTTCATGCACCGTACGCATAAGCGGCATAGGAACGAATTCGGCACACTGCACTGGAAGGCCAACTGCCTGCCGACGGTCGACCATCAGTACTTTCTGCCCTGCACCTGCCAGAACCCGGGCCGCCGACGCCCCTGCGGGGCCGGCGCCGACCACCAGAACGTCGTAGTCAACCATTTCCATTTTCAGGCGACCGCCTGCCGGAGAACCTGAACGAAATGGCAGGGTTCAAGACCGAATGCATCGATCTGCCCACGCTCGAACCAGGCCTGTACGACCCCATCCACATCCTGGATATGGGCATTACGCAGGGCCGCTTCCAGATCAACCACAGCGCGGCGCGGCTGGATAAAGTAGTCGCCGGAAAAGTGGAGCTGTTTGATCCTTTTTCCGAAGGTATCCCAGAGAATATTGGCGCGCAGGGTTCCACCAGGGGTCCGCAGCACCGCCTGCCGGAACGGGAGCTCCTCACGGGGCCGGTCCTGCACCCCAAGCCACTCAGCGCTGCGTATCGTCTTCAACGCTTCGGGAAAGCGGTCCCATACCGCATCCGGGAGAGATGCTGACCAATCCATACGCCAGCCAAAGTGTTCCCGGAACCCAGAGAGCAGCGCGCTCTGGACCTCCTCCACGGCAGGGGTCTTCCCCAACAGAGTGCGCAGGCTCGTGACCCGCTCGGCCACGCTGGCGATCGCATGCGCGTCCAGTTTTTCCGCTGGGACGCGGAGAACTCGCAGCATGCGTGGAATATCCAGCTCAACCAGCACGGTCCCCTGGAACAGAAGCGCCTTACCGTCCAGTATCCCGCCAGTTCCAGAAAGTTTTCTGCCTTCCACCTCAATATCATTCCGTGGACGGAACTGCGCGCGGACACCCAGTGCCGATAGCCCAAGGACTGCCGCTTCACAGATTTCTTCGGACAGGCGCGTCATGTCCCCGGCCGGAAGCAGGTCGCGGGGACAAACGATCTCCCAGCCAAGATGGGTGGGATCGAATATGATGGCCCCGCCTCCCGTCATCCGTCTCTGGACTTCTATGCCCTGTTCCCGGCAGAAGTCCAGATCCAGCTCCTGGGCAGCTGACTGGTGATATCCCAGCAGAGCGCATTCCTGGAAATGTAAAAAACGGAAAACAGGACCTGTAAGGCCTTCTCCCGTGGTCCGGAGAATGGCCTGGTCGATCGCAATGTTTTCATCGGCAGGCCGCAATCCCGTATCCACCACGGTCCAGACTTTCTGCATTGGAATCTTTCCCGGGCCCGTATCCATACGCGCAGACACACCCACCACAGTTGTTGCTGGAGGCATTCAGACAGACACGACGATGGGAATGTCACGAAGGGCTGCGCGCCGCCTTGGTGCCTCTGGAATATGGTCCAATGGCTTCGCTCCAGATTCTTCCCCCAGGACCAGAACCTCTTCGCCAACAATCATAGAGCAGCAGGATGGGGTAACGAATACGTCGCGGTCCAGCCGCTTGGCCAGCGCAAGCATGCCGTCAGAAGGAAACGCAACCCCATTCAGGCCGGCCATGACCGCGTAGGTGTCGGTGATCGACCGGTGTACCCCAGCAGGTCGCGCACAGCCAAGCAGGACCGGCGTATCGGGCAGGGCAGCCCGGGCGTCCATGAAGAAACGGCCGACATCCCCCGTCGGGGGAGTTGCAAAAGGTCGGCTCTGGCTGGCGTACTGGGGCATGATCACAACGAGGACTAGCGCGCTGGGCAGGTGACGCTGGACTATTTCCAGGGCATTCCATTCCCCTAACATCTCTCCATAATGCAGTCCGATTACAATGTGAGGTACGACCTTCATCTGGGTTGAGACAAGAGACTCCAGTGCGGCCTCGAAATCGTCTACGGAACGCCGTAGGTGATAAACCTGGGAAATGGTGTCCTGTGCACCGATAATATCCATCATTGCCACATCCACACCTGCGTCTTCCATCCCACGTGAAAATTCTGGCGTGGCAATTCCGGTGTGCATGGCAATTTGCAGATATGGGTGTCTGTCTTTTATCCTGCGGATGGTAGGGAAATACGGTTCATAATGAACCACGTTCTGGTGGTCCGAGCCCCCCGACAACAATAACCCGCGTCCGCCATCCAGCACGATCTGGTCTACAAGTCCGTCCAGTTCCTCTGGAGAGCGCACGGGGATCATCGGTTCGAGAATTTTTGCCTTGCAGTGGTCGCACTGCAGCTTGCATTCCCCTCCCGTAATCGAAATCGCGGGAAAGGCATTTTTTCCACAGGCAGAAACTTCAGAGGTTTCATGATGCCGGAAAGAAGGCGTATAGAAGTTGATCCGGCCAACTTGGGACCCGGAAAGGCCCTGCCAGCGTTCCCGCATCGAAGCAACCAGATTTTCATCCAGATGCAGATCTTCCAATGCTTCTACCTGGGCTACCGCATCCAACCAAGAGTTCATGGCACATCCATCCGGGACAAGGGAGAGAAAGGCGGCGGCCGCTGATGCGGCCGCACGTTACCGCCAGACAGCGGAACTCAGCAGCCACCGAACCCGTCGGTGTTCATTTTTTCTTCAAAGGCCGCAAGGGCATCGCCACCAGTCTTGAGTTCAGTCGCATCTGCAGCGTAATCCGCCGGATTCAGCCGGGCTACCCAGCCACTCCCATAGGGATCCTTGTTGATCAGACCCGGCTCCTTGGCAACTTCCTCATTGGTCGCCACCACGGAACCACTCACGGGGCTCTTGAGGGGGCCCACCCATTTCCCGGATTCAACCGTCGCCGCCGACTTGTCCTTTTTGATGTCTTTGCCAACACCCTTTGGGGTATAGGAAACGATCTGGCCAGCCAGGGCACAGGCATAGGAGGTCATGCCGATGGTGACTGAACCGTCATCTTCCCGGCGAAGCCAGACATTGTTGTCCACGTTATACATCAGGTCTTCAGGAATTTCACAACCACGAACAGTTCCCATCATGCCCTCCTTAGGGTTTTCTTGAATATCACGCATAACTGCGGGGCAGGGCCCACTAAAAAAACAGAAGACGGTCTACCGACAGTATGAGGTCGGCAAGATCACCCGCGGAAGCTACCTGGTCCACTTCATCTATCAGTTCCACTTCCTCGATCTCATAGCCGGGAAGCGCAGGCCGGCAGACACAGAGCTCCACCCCGGCATTTTTGGCGTCACGGATGAATTCGATAATCCGTTTGCCACCTGTCATGGCTGAAAGTTGGTCGGGAACCCCCCTGTGCATCAGTTTTACTGCTTCCATGGTACAAAAAATCTTAACCTCCGCATCCATCGAAGACAACAGCGACCCCAGATAGAAAGGGGTTGCACAGCGGTGGGGTGTACTTGGCCCACTAGTCATGACAATCACAACTTTTTTTTCACCATCATCCTCAAGATAGTGCCCGCTCACCGCCCCCCCCTTTCACAGTGAATGTCATCCCTGATACAGCGTGTCCTGTATAATTCAAGGGCACCATCCCCAGTAACCAGATCCTTTAGCGCCGCATCGACTCCGGCAACCGGACGCACCCTGGCGATCCACGCCTCATAGGGTTCGATATTCAGAAGGTTGGGATCTTCCAGCACATCCTCGTTCGCCATCTCAATGACGCAGTCGAACACATTTGGAACAGGTCCTGCCCATTTCCCGCTTTCTATAGTCGCCACAGGCTTGCCAATCGGACGGCGGGTACCGGGACGGCGGACACGGACATGAAGAATCTTGCCCGCAATAGACTGGGAAATGTCGGTCATACCGACCGTCAGGGTGGCATCTTCCTCTCTCCTGACCCATATCTGGCATTCCCTGTCGTAATAAAGTTCGGCACGGAATTCACAGCCGTTACATTCCATGGCCTTCCCCCATCAGCCTGCAGACTGCAAAAAAAAGCCCCTGACAAACAGGGGCTTTCCCAGCCAGCAGTTACACAATCCCCTTGGACGCAAGAAGATCCATGGAGTCGCTGACATTGTCCGGAATCCCGACCTTCCGTGGAGAAAGTCCCATGGAAAGCCCCAGCAGCTGGGTGAAATAGATCACCTTTACGCTTGTCTTGATCCCGAATTCGACTTCGGCCCGAACCTGGTGCATTTCCAAGCCGGAGTGGCATGTGGGGCATTCCGTTGCAATTACCTCTGCCCCTGCATCTTCAGCAGCCTGGAGAATATTCAGAACCAGCTGGGTAGAGGTGTCTGAATCGGAAAGGGTATGTGCCCCTCCGCAACAGGCCGTCTTGAGCGGAAAGTCGACGGCCACCGCACCTGCGGCATTCAGCAGATCGTCCATAAAATGGGGTGCATAGCTGGATTCCGAACCTGGCCCCTGGTCCTTTTCCGGGAAGATCTGCCTGGGGCGTGTATACATGCACCCATAATAGTTGGCTATCTTCAGGCCATTCAGGCTTTTCTTGACCCGGCTCTGGATGCCTTCCGGGCCAATCTCCTCCATGAACCATTCGAGGGCGTGCAGTGTACGCACATCCCCATCGTAAACCGGGTCTCCCGACTTCTCAGCGAGGTCATGGACGGTCTTCATCGTTTCCTCGGACGTCGCACACTCATACTCGGCCTGCTTCAGGTTCCGGTAGCAGCCGTTGCAAGGGGCCATGACGGTATCACAGCCCTGCAGTTTGCTTGCAATTGCAAGATTCCGGGCAGACATGTAGGTCTGCAGCATAGGGTGGATGTTTTTGACTTCCATCGCACCGCAGCAGTTGTAGTCTTCAAGGTTTTCCATCTCAAGCCCGAGTTCCTTGACAAGCACGCGCGTAGATTTGTCATACGGGCCGCCGGAGCCTTCCAGCGCACAACCGGGATAGTATGCTACCTTAGCCATGATGAGCCGCCTCCTTCTGGGCCTTGACGTATTCAGCAAGTACATGGCCGGTACGCCCCCAAGATTTCGTTCTGGGCCGGAACACTGCATTCAGCCCCATTTTGGCCAGCTGCCCAAGCGGAAGATGGCGGGCAAGATTTTTGCCGAACTCGATAATCCATGTCTGGACCAGCGGCTGCCCTGAGCGCTTGTAAAATCCCATCATGACCTCAGTGTCCTCAATACGGCCATATTCAAGGCACTGATGGGTAAATTCCTCATCAAAATGAGTCGAAAGGGTTTTCGGAGTAAGGCCGTTTTCTTCCAGCCAGTGGGCTGTTGCCTTCATCACTCCCTCAGGCCGGACGTCCTTCGGGCAGATATTCGTGCACTTGTTGCAGGAAACGCACTGCCAGATGATATCCTTGTCCTTGAGAAGCTCACTTTTCAGCCCCAGCCGGATCAGGTAGATCCAGTACCGGGGATTGAAGTCCACGTTCTGCGCATACATCGTGCACGAATTGGTGCAGGAGCCGCACTGCCAGCAGCGGTGTACATTTTCCCCACCAGAATAGCCCTGGATGATTTTCTCGAAATCCGGCTCGTAATCTGTAAGGGTACGGGGGGAAATCATGGTGTTCCAGGATCCCGAAACGTCCACTCCATCGACCACCAGGTGATCATGCTGGAGAATGCGATCCGGATCGATCAGTGTCTTCTCGTGAATAGCCATAACCGCTCCTACTTGAGTAAAGCCTTAATGAAGACCGTCTCGCTTGATGCGTGTCCCACCGAAGCGACGTTTGGTCTCAACACCCAGAAGTTTCCGGATCTGCTCGGTGAAATCCGACTGTCCGCCAAAGTCCGACCGCAGAAAACCCTCCGCCATAGCCCGCAGGTATTGGGAATATTGGTAGGCCAGAAGCGTATCGATCAGAAAGGGCAGATTCCGGTACACCCCAAGCTCGCCCAGCCCCTCCCGCATCCACTGCCGAACCCCTTCGAACATCTCGGGGGCCTCTCCAAATGGAAAATCCGTCAGGTAGTCCCCGCCCCGGACATACTCACGAATGGCACCAGAGGTTGTCTCCTGGTCCCATACCCACCGCGTCATCAGTGGATACCGTTCCGGATCCGAAAAGTGGAGGAGCTCGGCCCCCATGTCCCGAAGGGCGCGCCTTGCCTTTCCTGCCGCTGGAATCGCCTCCCCAAACCGTTGAAGCCTCTGCCTGATGTCACCATAGCCAGTCAGAAGATCATGGATTGCGACCGTTACCACCGGGGGACTGGCCTCTACTACAGCAGGCCAGATTTTCCTTCTGGCAGTAAACATGCGCTCTACCAAGACCTCCAAATCTTTTCCGGCGAGGGGCTGGCTGCTTCTGCCCAGAATTTCCTGGAAAATCCCTGCCTTTTCTTCCAGCAGCACTACCAGATCCGACAGGCCCTCCTGTCCCTCAAAAGCTTCCTCAAGTTCATAGAAAGACTTCCGGAGGAGGCCCATATCCAGATCAACTGGCAGCTTTCCGGGGATAATCCGCTCATCCCCTGCATGGAAATTCTCAGACGGCAACTTTCTGCATTCCGTAGAGGTCGGCTACAGCACGGGATGCTGCAGACTGGCCCTGCGCAATGGATGAATCTATGTCTTCCGGTCCGGTAGCCGCACCGCAGACATAAACTCCCTTGCGGGTAGTGCCCTGGCTGTTGGTGTACTGCTCTGCACGGTCAATAAATCCGTGCTTTTCCAGACCGATGCCAAAGATTTTTGCAATTTCAGGATTCAGCACGTTGGGGTCCATACCAATGGCGTGAACCACAAGGTCCATGGGGATCACGATGGGCCGCTTGACCAACGTATCCTCACCCTTGACCAGCAGCCGGCCATCTGGGGATCTGGTGACTTCAGCAATGCGCGCTTTGACAAACTTGGTCTTGAACTCTTCCTGGCTCTTCCAGTAAAACTTGTCCTCGTAGAGACCAAATGTACGAATGTCCATATAATAGATGAACACATCCGTACTCGGGGACAATTCCTTGATTTCCATCGCGAGGTTGGTGGAAACCGTACAGCAGATCTTGGAACACCATTCACGTCCGATCTGGCGGTCACGTGAGCCAACGCACAGGAGGATCGCTACCCGTTCCGGAACCCGGCCATCCGAAGGGCAGCGGATCTTGCCACTCGCCACCATCTGCTCCATCTGTGTGGTAGTCAGCACATCCTCATAAGTGCCAAATCCCCATTCCGGCTTGTTGATGGAGTCGAAATGGGTAAACCCCGTCGCCAGCACAATGGAACCTGCCCCCACTTTCTCTCCGTTACTCAGGTGTGCGGTAAAATTGCCCGCCTCACCATCCAGCTGGGTCACCCGGCTGGATTTGTGAACGCTGACATTCCCATCCCCTTCCACCCGGCTGACCATCCTGCCGATGGCGTCCTTGGCCCACTCACCGGATGGAACCAGCTTGGCATAGCCGGAAATGATTGGGGCACCGCCAAGGATATCTTCCTTCTCGACCACAACAGCCTTCTTGCCCATTGACGTCACTGTAGCCGCAGCCGAAAGGCCTGCAGGACCTGCACCTACTATCAGAACCGTATCTTGTGCACTCACTGACTGTTCTCCTTAAGCGCGCGTATTCATGTTGATCTGCTGGTTGGTGGCGAGTTCCGGGTTGTAGAGGTATTCCACATTGCCCTGTTCCACCTGTTTCAGGTATTCCTGGAAGTCTGCCTTGGCGCGGTTCCAGCTGATGCCCATTT
>JAKARO010000014.1 GCA_021821885.1 Pseudomonadota bacterium | reverse complement strand
CAGGCATGAAGCACACGGTGGTCAATACGCTATATTGGAAGCATCCCCGCGAAAACACCCCCTAGGGTATAACTGACGGTCCTGGCGACATGGCAGGACAGCCACTGCATGGTGGCAGAAGAAAAAACGCTCACCGGCGGCCATTTTTGTGGACGCTGCGCCACCAGTCCCGCCCAAGCCCAAAAAAGGTCAGCATCCCTGCAGCAAACAGCAGGTAGGCAATCCACCGCCAGCGGACCCAGTCCAGTATGCCGGACAGGTGAAGAAGCGTGGCAGCGCCTTCTGTTGCTCCATGCAGTGCCAGTTGGGCTTTGGCATTGGTTTCAAACACGACGCCGAGATAGCGCATCACCATCAGTACCAGTGCAAGGGCAAGGAAAACAAGCCCCGCATATATCCAGCCGGATCTCCGTTTCCACTGCATTGCTCAGGCGTCCGCGGCAGACCGCCACTGCTCCATCACCGAAAGGGAAACGGCGAGTAGCAGTTCAGCCCTTTCCTGGTTCTCCGATTCGGTATAGCAGCGCAGTTCTGGCGCATTCCCGGACGGACGCAGATGGATGATCTCCTCCCTTTCTGTCGTCACACGGATGCCATCGGTCAGGTCCATGCACCGGACTTCCTGACAGAGCGCCCCGAAATCCTCGGCAAAACTTTTCCTCCCCCGGACAGGATCAAGGTAGCGCGCAAGACAGACCCGGCTGGTTTCCAAGGGAAAGTCCCGGAGACGGTCGCTGGCGGTAAAGCGCGCAGGCAAATCTTCAAGCAGGGAAGACAGTACCCCACCCGTTCGGCTGGCGGCCGCCAGGGCAGCAAGCAGGGGCAGCATGGCATCTCTGGTGGGGAGAGGCTCCAGGTACCGGCCCGACTGTTCGAGTGCGGACCCAAGAAGAAAACCACCGTTGGCCTCAAAGCCGGCGATCGGTTCCCTGCCCCCGGCTGCGGCTTCTTCCATGGCCGCAATCACATAAGGGGATCCAATGCGGGTACGGAAAATATGCGGGAAGAGGCCAGACCGCTCAAGAGCACTGCTGCTGGAAACTGGAGTAGCCACAGTCCCTGCCCCTAGCAGACGGGCAGTCACCAGACCCAGAACATCTCCGCGCCACCATTTTCCCGTTTCGTCGGCCAGCATGGGCCGGTCGGCATCTCCATCGGTACTGACCAGGGCATCCAGCCGGTGATCCTGGACCCATGTCCAGGCCAGTTCCCTGTCCTCGGGCCGGAGTGCCTCAGTATCCATGGGAACAAATTCTTCTGACCGCCCCAAAGGTACAGCCTCCGCTCCCATCTCCCGGAGCAGGTCCACCATCAGATCGCGGGCCACACCCGAATGCTGGTAGACACCCACCCGCCATCCATCCAGAAGACCAGTGCCAAAAAAATCCAGATAGCGCCGGCGGTACCGGTCGAGGTAGCAGGAAGCAGGGTCAGGTAGTACAGGCCGCTGCCAGAGAAAGCCATCCCCGCGAAACAGTCGCGGCTCCATTGTGGGAAGCCGGTCCAGAATACCCATCTCGTCCGGTTTGGCGAGTTCGGACCGGGGGCGGTTGAATTTGATGCCATTCCGGTCAAAAGGAATGTGACTGCCTGTTACCATCAGGGATGGCACCCCGGCATGGAAGCCGGCCAGGGCAAGGGCCGGCGAAGGGATGTGTCCGGCAAAATCCGGTTTCCCTCCGGCCTCCTCTACAGCCACCCAAACCGCCTCCAGAATCCCTGGGGTGCTGGGCCGCAGGTCACCGGCAACCAGGACCGTCTGTCCACGCGAAAATTCCCCCTTCTCTTCCAGATATTTGAGAAAAGCATATACATGGCCAAACACCACTGCATCGGTCATTTCCGACACCAGACCGCGCAGGCCACTGGTTCCAAAAGAGGGCATGGATCGTCTCCTTATGTGTAGGGAAAATACCACGAATCTTTCCACCCGTCAGCGAGCACCAGACACTCCCATGCAGGCTGGCGGAAGGAAGGACCGGCCGCTGTTCTTGACACCCGGAGGACAGGCCATAAAATTGCGCAACAAAGTTGCATAAGCCAGGGTGTTCCCCGAATGTCCAGCCCCACAAGCAGTAGTGCGATGGAGGAGCAGAATGCGCCCCACCTCCTGGAGGTAGCCGGTCTTCAGGTACAGATTGGTGGCCGCTCCGTCCTGGAAGAACTGGATTTCCATCTGGACACAGGCCAGCTCTGCGCCCTGATTGGCGAAAATGGCGCCGGAAAGACCACGCTTCTCCGCGCCATACTGGGTCTCCAGCCGGTCCGTCAGGGCAGGATCCGCATCCATGGGAAGCCAGCATCGGAAGAGCGCGGGCAGATGGGCTATGTTCCCCAGAAAATTGCTTTCGATCCCAACCTCCCCATCCGCACGCGCGATCTGGTTGAACTCGGTTTGAGAGGAAGCCATTTCGGTTTTCGAGGTTTTTTTGGAAACACCAGCGCAGCGGTGGCTGCGGCTCTTGCGGCCGTCGATGGAGAAGGATTTGCAGACCAGCGGATTGGACGCCTGTCCGGCGGGCAGCAGCAGCGTGCAGTAATTGCCCATGCGCTGGTCCGCCGTCCACGCCTGCTACTTCTCGACGAGCCACTGGCCAATCTGGATTTCCGGAGCACCAACACCCTGGTACAGATGCTTGGGCGGCTTGTCCGGGAGGAAAAAATTACCGTTCTGGTAACCGCGCACGACATGAATCCCCTGCTTCCCTTCCTGGACCGGCTAGTCTATCTGGCACATGGCCGCGCAGCCGTAGGGGACGTCCATACCGTCGTCCAGGATGCGGTCCTCAGCCGCCTCTATGGCTATCCGGTCACAGTTCTGCACCATCAGGGACGCATCCTGGTTCTCCCTGAGGATCCCCGCCGGGGCATGGAAACCGCATGCCCCGGGCACACGGAAACAGACCATGGAGAGACCGGATCATGAGCACCGGATTCCAGGATCTGGGTCTTGTCCATTTCCTGGGCGACCCCACCATCCGGAGCGCACTCTGGATTGGTACCATGGCAGCCATGCTCAACGGTGTCATCGGAGTATTTGCAATCCTGCGCGGTCAGGCTTTCGCCGGGCATGCCCTGGGCGACATCAGCAGTGCCGGGGGGGCAGCGGCGGTTTTTACCGGCATCAGCGCCCTGTGGGGGTTTCTGGGCATGGCCTGGCTGGCCGCCCTGATTCTCTCTGGCCTCGGACTGAAACGTGCCGGAGAACGGGATCTGGTCACCGGGGTCGTCCTCGGCGGTGGCCTTGGGATTTCCGCCCTCTTCCTGTATCTGGATGCCACAGGCAGCAGCCACAGCGGGGCCACAGTTTCCATCATGTTTGGCTCTCTTTTCGGCATTCCCGGCAGCATGGTTTTACCCGTCATCCTGAGTACCCTGTCCGGGCTGCTGCTTGTACTGCTGTGCTACCATCCGCTCCTGCTGATTGCAGCCGACCCTGATCTCGCCCGGGCCAGGGGGGTCCCTGCCGGATTGCTGGAAACCCTCTATCTTCTTCTGCTCGGACTGGCTGCCGCCATCTCGGCACTGACCGTAGGCGCCATCCTGGCGACAGCACTGCTGCTCGGCCCCGCTGGCGCCGCCCTCCATCTGGCGGGCCGTCCGGCACAGGCCTTCCTTTATGCGGCTGGAATTGCACTCTTCTGTACCGTCACTGGCATCTATCTTTCGTACGAGAGTTTTTACTGGTTTGGCGGCACTGCGTGGCCAGTCAGTTTTTTTGTCGTTGTCCTTGTGCTGCTCAGCTATCTTCTTGCAGCGGCCTGGAGCCGGACCGGGACTGTCCCGGGGCGGCCGGCACTGCACGGAGCAAAACGCTAATGTTTGCAAGTTACATGCTCCACACCTGGATCATGGCCAGCATTCTTGCCATGGCCACCGGCATTCTCGGCTACTTTGTCATCCTGTGGCGCAGCGTGTTTGCCGCCCATGCCCTACCCCTTGCCGCATTTCCCGGCGCGGCAGCCGCCCCGCTTCTGGGCATCAGCCCACTCTGGGGACTGTTCTTTTTTTCCGGTCTTGGCGTCCTTTTCCTGCGGCTTTTCAGCCTTCTTGGCCGAAAGGATATTGCCATGGGACTGCTGCTCACCACTTTTCTCGCCCTTGGAGGTCTGCTCCTCAGCATGGGCCAGGAATATTCGGCTGCCGTCTTTTCTCTGCTTTTTGGGGAAATTCTCGGGATATCTGGCAGATCTTTTCTTCCCATGGTCCTGATTGCCCTGCTGGTACTTCTTCTCGTCCTGGCCAATTTCCGTTCTCTCCTTCTGCAGTCGGTTTCGCCAGCACTGGCGGCCGCTGCAGGCATATCACGCAGCCGGCTGGACTGGCTGGTTCTTGCCCTTCTGGCCCTGGTTACAGCTGGCGCCCTGCCCATTGTAGGAACCCTGCTGACATTCACCCTGCTGGTCAGTCCGGCGGCCAGTGCCCAAAGACTGTGTTCCCATCCGTTCTGGAGTCTGGTCCTGTCGGTTTTCCTTGCAGAAACGATGACATGGCTGTCAATCGCCATGGCCTTCTGGACCAACTGGCCCCCAGGGTTTTTTGTGGGAACTCTGGGCGCCGTGCTGTTCCTGCTCAGCCACCTGACAGCCCGTTTCCGTTCCGGATTACGCCCATCAGCCGACACCGCGGGCCGTCCTGGCCTTTCTTCAGATCCGGCTTAGTGGCATCATCAGCCTACCGATTCCGCAATGCTGCGGTAAACGCCATGGACCGAGGTAGCCATGACACAGGCATCAACTTCCAGAAAACGCTCCGACCGCTTTATCATCAGTGGCGCCCTGCACGGTGTAACGGCGGCTGCACGGCAGAAGCTGGCAGAGTTTGAAGCCCTCGGAGGACATGTAGACCATCTTCCGGAAAAAGCCCTGGCCCTCATCCAGTTTGACGGCCACTGCAGTGCCGAAACGGAGGGAAAAATGGTCACTGTTCTCCAGGAAGCGGGGAGAGACTGCGAGTCACATGGGGTGATCTGTCATGGCAAGAACCACTGTGAGCCCCTCAACCTGCAGGTAGGCCCACTCCCCCAGGACCATCCCCGCCGCCAGGATTCCCTGACCAAACACCTTGCGCGATGGCTGCGACTGCGCCAGAACTGAAAGATTCTGCCCCCTGGAAAATCCTGTCCGGGCTCCAGGCAGTCTGCGCCGCAGCCATCCTGCTGTCTCCTGCTGCCGTTTCTGGCGCTCCAGCTTCCGTTCTGACAGCCGGACAGCTGCATCTGCTGAAAAATGCGGCACGCGCCTTCATGAAAGGGGACTATCTTCCAGCCGCCGCGGCCCTTCCGGAACTGGCTGGAACTCCCATGGGTCCCTGGGTTGGCTACTGGTCTCTCCAGCCGCGACTGCACACCCTGACCGAAAGCAAATTTACGGCGTATGGGCACCAGTTTCCGCACGGAGGCGCCTATCTTCTCCTGCGCCGGCAATGGCTGCTGGAATTGGGCCACCGCCGGGACTGGCCGGATTTTTCCACCGTGTACCGGAATGGACCAGTGCCAAGAAACCTCTCCATCCGCTGTTACGCAGCCATGGATCCCCTGCTGGGACCAGCCTCCGCTTCTCCAGCCCAACTCTGGCTGGCGGCCTCTCCCGGCAACGCAGCCTGCAATGCCATGGCCCGGCACGCCCTCGCCGGAGGAACGCTGGGTACAGATATCCTCTGGAAGCGACTCCCAGCCCTGTTCGCATCTGGCGATTCCAGGGCCGCCTGGCGTTTCTCCGGCTATTTGCCCCCACATCTGGCTGAAGCATCGCGGGCAATCCTCCGAGATCCTGCCCTCTGGCTTGCGCAGGAAAAACGGCAGGAACCACCTGGCTGGGACATTCACGACAGGAATCAACTGCTGGAACTGGCGCTGCTTCACGGCGCCCGCAGGAATCCATCGCTGGCCGTTACGCAGGCCAGATCCCTCGCCGCGCTGACTCCTGAGGCCCGTGCCCGGGTTATTTACCATGCAGCGCATCTGGCCGCCGGGAACCTGAAACCGCAGGCCGCCACCTGGTTCGGCCTGGCGCTCCGGGCAGACCCTGAATTCCGGCCAGACACCAGAACTCTGGCCTGGATGGTTCGATCCTCCCTGCTTTCCCGGAACTGGATACAGGTGCAACAGGCCATCCGCCGGATGCCGGAACGAAAAAAAACCCTCGGGGAATGGCAGTTCTGGAAGGCATTTGCCCTGTACCAGATGGGCGACCGTCTGCAGGCCAGAAATATTTTTGCAGGGCTGTCCTCGCCATGGACCTATTATGGCCAGCTTTCGCTGGCTGCCCTGAACCGGCGCCTTGTTCTTCCGGAAAGCACCGCAGCCCCCCCCCAGGCCCATGTGTCTGTCCTGCAGGACACTCTGGAGCAGAATCTTTCGCTGCAGCAGGCCATCGAACTCTACCGGCTGGGGCTGTATTTTGATGCCCTCTGGGAATGGGGAAAATTTCTGGCAGGGGTTCCATCCCCTGGCGGTATCCATGCAGCAGCAGATATTGCCATCCGGCATCAGGCCTGGCTTCTCGCCATCAACGCCAGCACCCGCGTATCCGGGGATCTTGACTGGCGCCAGGGTTTTCTTTTGCCCTACCTTGGCGACATCCGCAATGCTGCCAGACGCAATGGTCTGCCCACAGCCTTTGTTGCCGGCCTGATCCGTCAGGAATCAGGCTTTTCCCCGGGGATCCGTTCCTCGGCAGGAGCCCGGGGCATCATGCAGGTCATGCCCGCAACCGCCGCCTGGATCCGGAACCGGTTTCCCTCTACAGATACGGAGGACATGGATAGCACCCGGGGGAACATCGCTATTGGCAGTGCCTATCTCTCTTACGTCCAGACACAGTTTCGAGGATCCCTCCTGCTAGCGGCCGCAGCCTACAATGCGGGTCCCGGTGCACCCAGGAGCTGGCTGCAGAAATGGAAATTTCCTCCATCTCCCTGGGATGGCGCGATTTTTACGGCCAACATTCCCTACAGGCAAACACGGAACTATGTCGAGGCCGTACTCAGCAACACCGCTGTCTATCAGGCACTCCTGCAGCACACCCATCCAGCCCCACTGTCTTTCTGGCGTCTGGGCCCATTCCAGAACTCCTCCGCCGGATAGCGGGGACTGATTGGGAAACTGTTCCGTTTCGGCATCTGGAAACCGGCACCGGAAGAAAGCCGCAGGGCATCCCGGAACACTCCAGTGGAACATGAGGATCCGCACCCGGGACTGCGCATGAGCCAGGTTATACGAAACGTTCTCAAGGTTGCCGGCAATACTTTTCTGTCACGGGTTCTGGGATTTGTCCGGGACATTGTTCTGGCCCATCTCTTCGGCGCCGGGAATGCGGCCGATGCCTTTTTTGTTGCCCAGCGGATTCCCAACCTGTTCCGCCGCCTTTTCGGGGAAGGAGCCTTCTCCCAGGCATTTGTGCCTATCCTTGGCGAATACCGGGCAGCCAAAAGTGCTGCCGACACCCGAAACTTTGTCGCAGATGTCACCGGATGGCTGGCTCTGGTTCTGGCTGGCATCACGATCCTCGGGATTTTGGGTGCCAGCCTTCTGGTATACTTCATGGCCCCGGGATTCGCCGCGAATCCCGCCAAATTTTCCCTGACCGTAGAACTTACCCGCATTACCTTCCCCTACCTCTTTCTGGTGTCCCTGGTAGCCCTGTCGGGAGGAATCCTCAACACCTACGGGCAGTTCACCATACCGGCCTTCACTCCGGTTTTCCTGAATCTCGGCCTTATTACCGCAGCCCTCTTCTGGGCGCCACATCTGGCCCGGCCCGCTGTTGCCGTCGCCTGGGGAATGATTTTCGGAGGTATGGCCCAGCTTGCATTCCAGCTTCCTGCCCTGCGGCACGTAGGGCACCTCCACCTGCCGCGGCTGCGACGGAACGATCCGGGAATTGCCCGTGTGCTGAAACTCATGGGTCCCGCGGCCTTCGGGGCTTCCGTGGCCCAGATAAACCTCTTCCTGAACACGGTTCTCGCCTCCCTGGTCGGAAGCAATGTCGTGTCCTACCTGTACTATTCAGACCGGCTGGTGGAATTCCCCCTGGGTGTCTTTGGCGTGGCTCTTGGAACGGTCGTTCTCCCGGAGCTCTCGCGCCAGGCGGCTGGCAAATCCCCTGCCTTTCCCTCGACGCTCGACTGGGGACTCCGGTGGACCTGGCTCATCGGTCTCCCGGCAACGGTGGGACTGCTCCTTCTGGGACACCGCCTGCTGCTTAGCCTGTTTGCCTATGGGGCCTACAGTGCCGCCGACGCCGCCCAGAGTGCCCTGAGTCTCACCGGATATGGTCTTGGCATTCTCCCGATTATCGCGGTCCGGGTGCTGGCGCCTGCCTTTTACGCCCGTCAGGACACGCGTACACCCGTTTATTTTGGCATGCTCAGCGTAGGCATAAACATCGCCGTGAGTCTGGTACTCGCCTGGCCCCTGCACCAGCTTGGCCTGTCACTGGCCACCACGGCCGGCGCAGTGGGCAATGCCTTCCTGTTAGTCTTCCGGCTGCGGAAAACCGGCATATACCGGCCTCTCGCAGGCTGGACTCCCTTTCTGGCCAAAACCTCCGCAGCCGCGGCAGCCATGGGCATCGCCCTCTGGTATTTCCGCAGCCCGGTCCCGGAGTGGATTGCCTGGACAGCAGCCCAGCGCATTTTCCACATTGTCCTGCTGGTCGCCGCCGCTTCCCTTCTCTATTTCCTCGTGCTTCTTGCCTGGCGGCTTCCAGAACTGTCCGCGCTGCGGCAGCAGTACCGTGGTCCCTGAACATGCGCCTGGCCGGGCTTTAGGATACACTGGGCACATTTTGGCATCAGGACCCTATCCGGAAATTTCATGGCGTACCGGCTCCATCTGCACCGCCTTCCCTCCCTCCGTCCCTCCACTGCCGGACAGGCAGTGACCGTCGGCAATTTTGACGGCGTTCATTTGGGACACCAGGCCCTTGTCAGCCGCATGGCCAGATCGGGGCTGCCCGGGGCTGTGCTGACCTTCGAGCCGCTTCCGCGAGAATATTTCCAGGGGGCAGCCGCTCCGGTACGTCTGAGCAGCCTCCGGGAAAAATTCTGGGCACTGCGGCAGGCTGGACTGGACACAATGGTATGCACATCCTTCAATGCCACCCTTGCCGCGCTACCCGCCGAAACCTTTGTACGGGAGATTCTGGTTGGACGGCTGCAGGCCCGTGCCCTGCATGTCGGGCACGACTTCCGTTTCGGTGCGGGTCGCAGGGGGGATCTCCATCTGCTGCGGCGGATGGGACGGGATCTGGGTTTTGATGTCTTTGAGCACGAACCGGTCCTGTTGGAGGGCCGGAGGATCAGCAGCACCGGAATTCGCCAGTTTCTCCAGACGGGAGACCTGGCCAGTGCTGCCCGCTGGCTGGGACGCCCCTATGCCATTTGCGGCCGGGTCTCCCAAGGGAACCGGCTGGGCCGGGAACTGGGCTTCCCTACAGCCAATCTCCCCCTGCAGCACCGCCCCGTCCCCCTGCGCGGCATTTTTGCGGGGGTACTGCACGGTGCCCAGCAAAGCTGGCTGGCAGCCGTCAGCATCGGCCTGCGGCCTACCGTGGGTGGAAAGCACCTGCTCCTTGAGGCCCACTGCCTGGACGGCTCACCCAGTCTATATGGACAGATAGTCCAGATAGAACTCCACCAAAAGCTGCGAGACGAGATGAAATATCCGGATCTGGATGCACTCCAGGATGCCATTGCCGAAGACGTGCGCAGGGTCCGCAGCCACTTTTCCCTTCACCCGGTAAACCTTGATCAGCCATGGACTACAAAGCCACTTTAAATCTTCCCAAAACCGATTTCCCCATGCACGGAAAACTTCCGGAACGTGAACCACAGACGCTGGCGCGATGGGAAGAAATGCAGGTCTACTACCGGCTTCTGGAGTCCCGCCAGGCAGCCCCCGTCTTCATTCTCCATGACGGCCCTCCCTATGCCAACGGACGTATCCATATCGGTCATGCCGTCAATAAAATTCTCAAGGATATCATCAATAAAAGCCGCCTCGCGGGCGGATACCGCGTTCCTTATGTTCCCGGCTGGGACTGTCATGGGCTGCCCATAGAAATCCAGGTGGAAAAGGAAGTGGGAAGGCCCGGGGAGAAAATCAGCGCCCAGGCATTCCGCAATGCCTGCAGGGCATATGCCGACAGCCAGGTAGCCAGCCAAAAACAGGATTTCATGCGTCTTGGCATCCTCGGAGACTGGGACAACCCCTATCTGACCATGCATTTCCAGGCTGAGGCGGACATCCTGCGGGAACTGGGGCGTCTGGTTGTCAGTGGTCAGGTCTACCGTGGCGCAAAACCGGTGCACTGGTGCGTCGACTGTGGCAGTGCCCTTGCGGAAGCCGAAGTGGAATACCAGGACCGCACGGATCCTGCCATTGATGTGGCCTTTGCCGTTGCCAACCCGGAAGATCTGGCCGGGAGACTGGGCCTTTCCAGCCCGCTTTCCGCCGATGTGGCCATCTGGACCACCACTCCATGGACTCTCCCGGCCAACCAGGCCGTTGCCGTGCATCCGGAATATCTGTATGTACTGGTCGCTGCCGGCTCCCAGCACCTGATCCTTGCCGAAACCCTGGCAGAAAGTGCCCTGGCGCGCTACGGACACCAGCCAGCCACCCCTCTTGCCTGCTTCGCGGGCCGTGTTCTTGAAGGCATGCTGCTGCGGCATCCTTTCGAAGACCGCTCCGTGCCGGTCATTCTGGGGGAACACGTCACGGTGGAAGCCGGGACCGGATGCGTACACACGGCCCCGGCCCATGGCGTGGAGGACTACCAGATTGGCCGGCACTACCATCTTCCCGTGGAAACCCCGCTTCTGGGCAGCGGACGGTACCAGGAGGGACTGGGGCATGGTCTGGGAGGGCTGGATACCCAGGAAGCCAACCAGAGGATTCCTGCCCTTCTCCATACTCTGGGAAGGCTGGTGCATATGGAAAAACTTTCCCACTCCTATCCCCACTGCTGGCGGCATAAAACCCCCCTGCTGTTCCGGGCCACCCCACAATGGTTCATTAGCATGGAAGACGGCGGGCTCCGCCAGAAGGCCCTCACGGCCATTGAGAGTACGCGGTGGATTCCGGAATGGGGAAGGGAACGGATCCGCCAGATGGTAGAGCAGCGGCCAGACTGGTGCATTTCCCGGCAGCGGGCCTGGGGGGTCCCTGTCGCAATTTTTGCCTGCACGCAGTGCGGGGAGCCGCTCAGGGATCCGGCAGTGTTCGCCCGGGTTGCGCTGGCGGTAGAAGAAAGCGGCGTAGATGCCTGGTTCAGTGCCCCGGAGGAACAGTTTCTGGGAAGCGGAGACAGGTGCTGCAGCCAGTGCGGACACCCGGAATTCGCGAAAGTGACCGACATTCTAGACGTCTGGTTTGATTCTGGTTCCACCCATGCCTTTGTCCTGGAACGCCGGGCTGAACTGTCGAGTCCGGCGGACCTTTATCTTGAGGGATCTGACCAGCACCGGGGATGGTTCCAGTCCTCCCTGCTGGAATCCGTAGGTACCCGTAACCGCGCGCCCTACAGGACTGTACTCACCCATGGTTTTACTGTAGACGGTGCAGGGCGGAAAATGAGCAAGTCACTGGGCAATGTCATTGCTCCCCAGGAAATCATCGACCGGTTTGGGGCTGATATCCTGCGGCTCTGGGTCGCTTCGGAAGACTATCGCGGTGAAATTCCCATTTCTGATTCGATCCTGCAGCGCCTTGGCGACAGCTACCGGCGCATACGCAATACGGCACGCTACATCCTGGGCAACACCTATGATTTCGATGCAGAACGCCATGCCCTGCCTGCAGGCCAACTGCTGGAACTGGACCGCTGGATGCTCCTGCGTACGGCCACCGTCCAGAACCAGGTCCAGGATGCCTATCAGGAATACCAGTTTCACCGGGTAGTACAGATCCTGCATAATTTCTGCGCGGTTGATCTGGGTGGTCTTTATCTTGAGGTTCTGAAAGACCGCCTGTATACGCTCCCTGCAGGTTCCCGGGCCAGACGCTCTGCCCAGACGGTCCTGCACAGGATTCTGGAAGCCATGCTGGTCTGGATGGCACCCATCCTGAGCTTTACGGCGGAAGAAATCTGGCAGCATCTGCCCGGCCGTAGCGCTCACAGTGTCTTCTTTTCCCTCTACCCAGAATTCCCGGCAATAGCGGGCGCCGGTACCCTTGAAGACCGCTGGCAGCGTCTCGCCCTCCTGCGTGAAGGAATCAATGGCCGGCTGGAAGTCCTGCGGCAGGAAAAACTCATCGGCACCGCCCTGGATGCCAGCATCCGGATCCACGCTGACCAGAACTGGCGGGATTTTCTCTCCCCCCTTTCGGAGGAGCTGCGGTTTTATCTGCTCTGTTCCGGACTTGAGATCACCCCCCTCGAAACGGCGGACAGCGCATCGGAAGAAATCCTTCCAGGATTACGGGTGACGGCAGAACCGGCCGGAGCACCCAAATGCATACGGTGCTGGCACCGTCGCCGTGACATTGGCGGTCATTCCAGCCATCCCGGGCTTTGTGGGCGCTGCGTGGAGAATCTGGAAACCGCCGGTGGCGAAAACAGGGAGTACTGCTGATGCTGCGCTATCTCTGGCTTTCCCTGGCAGTTTTTCTTGTGGATCAGGGCGTCAAGTTATGGCTCAACCATATCTGGCGTGTGGGGCATGGAATCGTGCTCATTCCGGGGCTTCTAAACCTGCGGCTGCTCCACAATACCGGGGCGGCATTCAGTTTTCTCGCCGGAGCGGGAGGCTGGCAAAGATGGGCGCTGATTCTGGTTGCGGTACTGGTGAGCATTGTTCTTGTAGCCATTTTGCGACGCCTGAAAACCGGTTCCCACTGGACCGCCGTGGCGATCGCGCTGATTCTGGGAGGGGCCCTCGGCAACCTGGCTGACCGGATCCGTCTGGGCTATGTTATCGATTATATTGGCGCCCACTGGGGTACGCTCTACTGGCCCTATTTCAATATTGCGGACAGCGCCATCAGCATCGGTGCCATTATGCTCATTGTCGACGCCTTCCGGCGGCACTAGCTATCCGTTTGTCGCCAAAAAACAACGGTTACCAGTGCGACGACCCCACAACATTTTTCACAACAATTTGATTTCTATGGATAAAAAATAATGGCACATTAATTGCTATACCTCTTCAGGGACACGAGGAGGTATCCATGGACAACCGAACGAAACTTTTGGCAGCCCTTCGGCGGGTAAGGCACTTCCCAAGCTACCATTCTTTCATGGCCGAGCACGAGAGACAGCGGATCAAGCGGGAACTCCAGAAGCGCCTGGCCCACCTGCGCCATCAGCAGCAGGCCAGAACCGCCTTCTCGGCGGGAAAGAAAGCTTTTTATCCCGCCCTGTGGCACTCCCTGTTTCACTGACCGGCCTTCGGGAAAATTCCGGTCAGGCCATGTTGCGCTGAAAATCCCTGCCCCAGTTCACCAGAGACTGCCAGCGTCTGGCGCATTCTGCAACCGGATACAGGGATGTCCCAGCAATCCGCCGTCTTCCGCAAAACCGACAGGCCCTTCTCCGTGTCCCCCAGGATCGCCATGCCCCTGAAGAGCAGGTTCAGCTGACCCCGGTTTGTGGCCCGGTCAATGGGCTCGCGGACCGCCGCAGGGGCCCCCGGGGGAAATCCATGGCCTGACACACAGTGCCGACTCTCTTTGCGGCGTTCTCCACGCTAGCACGGTCACTCGTACGCTGTACCCGCCTCTGCCACTCCCGCAACAGGTCCAGGTGCCTGTTTCTCCAGTTCACCCCGCAGTTTTTCCACCGAAAGGACCATGTGCCCCATACGGCGTTCCAGCCGTTCCTCCGAATGCTGGCGGCTCTGCTGGCCCAGCGCCAGATGGAGATGCCATTCTGACACCTCGTCCCTCACTGGCCGGCAGGTAGCCGATCCGTTTTCCGGCGTCTTCCTCCTGCTGGAGGACAGCCCGTTCCAAGCTGTACCGGACTGATAGATGCCCCTGTTCCAGAAGCATCTGGCCAGGTCTCCGCCGCCGCTCATATGGAGAGTCACGGTCTTCCGGACGTCACCAGAGGTACCGCAGGCCAAACCATGGGAGAAACCGGATCAGGCCCTTTCGTGGCCGCTTCCGGTCCGCCATTTGATACTGCAGCCCATGCAGGGGGTCACGCTGGCAGGGGGCTCCGCTCCGGAAAGAACGGCGTTTACTGCGGCCATAAGGTCTTCCCCCGTTACCTGAAGGCCGTTTTTCGGACGGCTGGCATCAAATTGCCCGTGGTAAAAAAGTTTTCCCTGCGCATCGAACAGGAAAATATCGGGTGTACAGACCGCATTGAAGGCTTTTGCCACAGACTGGTCCGCATCAAACAGGTAAGGAAAGCCATACCCGGCACGGGCTGCCTCCCCTGGCATTTTTTCTGGCGCATCCTCCGGGTAGGTTTCCGGATCATTGCTGTTGACCGCAACAGTCTCCAACCCTCTTTTCTGCCATTCCCGGGACAGTTCTCCGAGTTTCCTGGATATATGGATCACATAGGGACAGTGGTTGCAGATAAAAAGGACAAGGAGCGGTTTTCCCGGAGCATGGAGCGCGCTGCTCCAGTGTCCCGGAATCCCCCCAAAAGGGAGATCAAAGTCAGGCAGGGGGGTGCCCAGAGGCAAATCCATTCCGGTCATGGCCATGATAGAATTCCTTTCATAATGTCGCAGGAAAAAGGGGAAATCATGCGTGGGACAGGGTACCCCAGACAGGGGTATTGCTATCGCCAGACGCCACATCTTCGATCCTCCAGGAACCCTCTCCATCACCTAGCAGACGCAGGCACTCCTGGTGGTAGCGCAGAAGGCTTGAGCGGTGGCCCACGCTGATTACGGCGGTCCCGGGGAAACGGTCGGCAATCAGGCGGTAGAGGTTTTCTTCCGCAGGCTCATCAAGGGCCGAGGTAGCCTCATCAAGGAAAAGCCACCGCGGACGGTGGACCAGAATGCGGGCAAAGGCCAGACGCTGCTGTTCGCCCAGGGAAAGTATATGAGACCAGAGTTTCTGTTCTTCGAGACTGTCGGCCAGTGAGGCCATGCCCACATCCGACAGGGCTTCCCGGAGTTCGTCCTCACGCCTGCCATCCGGAAGCCCATATGGATAGACCAGCACATCGCGCAGGCTGCCCATGGGCAGATACGGACGCTGGGGAAGGAAAAGCGGATGTTCCCCCTGAGGCAGGCCCACACTTCCTTCACCGAATGGCCAGATTCCGGCCAGTGCCCTGACCAGCGTACTTTTTCCACTGCCGGAAGGCCCCATCACCAGGAAATGTTCCCCTGGCCGGACGGAAAGCTCCAGTCCGCGCACCAGCACCCTGCCGTCTGGCAGCCGCACGTTCAGCCCATGGACTTCAAGGTGGTCAGACTCCCCGCGGACAATGCGGTAATGGTGGTCCTGTATCTGCCGGACCTCCTCCATGGACTGGTGGAAAAAGCGCAAACGGTCTACAACCGCATGCCAGTTTGCGAGCATGGCGTAACTGCTGACAATGAAAGAAAGCGCACCCTGTACCTGGCTGAACGCGGAGGCAATCTGCTGCAACCCGCCGATCCCGATCGCCCGGTTGACAAAATAGGCCGGAAGACTGACCAGAATGGGAAAAATAATCGCAGCCTGGCCATAGCCGGACGTCCACCAGTTCAGCCGCATGCTCCGCCAGATAATGCGCCAGAAATTCGCATACACTTCAGCGAAACGGCGCAGGAAATGCTGCCGCTCCTCACTTTCGCCGCCATAGAGGGCCACGCTTTCACTGTTTTCACGCAACCGCATCATGCTGAAACGGAAATCGGCCTGAAAACGTTCCTGGTTAAAATTGAGCTGTATCAGTGGCCGACCAATCCAGGCTGTCACCAGCGTACCAAAAACGGAATAGATCAGGGCAGCCCATACAAGATATCCGGGGATCCGGAAGATCTGTCCATCCCACGGGATGGTAATCTGGGAGGAGAGCTCCCAGAGCATGAAAATGAAGGCGAACAGTGTCGTAACAGAACTGAGCAGGCCAATGACAATATTAAGTGTCTGGCTCGTAAAGGAGGCCAGATCCTCACTGATTCGCTGGTCCGGGTTATCGGTTCCGTCCCCGAGAACCTGCATGTGGTAGTAGGTCCCACGCGCAAGCCAGTCGTCCAGGTAATGGTATGTAAGCCAGCGTCGCCAGCGGATCTCCAGCATCTGGGTAAAAAAGGTCTGCAGGACCGCCGCGACAATATACACGGTCGCCAGCCCTACAAAAATCGCCAGTTGTGTCCACGCCGCCGGGGCATCAAACCGCTGCAGTGCATTCCAGAACACCGCATACCACTCGGTGATGCGGTAGGAAATAAACACCATGAAAAGATTGAGAAAAACGATTAGGGCTGAAACTCCCCAGGCCAGCGGGCGCTCTTCCGACTCCCGCCAGTATGGCCGGGCCATTTTCCAGAGATCGCGGAAAAAATCGCGATTAAACTGTCGCATGAGGATGCTCCCCTGGCTTCCTTTCAGGGATGTTCGGGTATGGGGCCACATTCACGGCCCATTTATTGCTAGGATACCGCCTGTTCCAGACAGACAGGAGGATACCATGCCGCAAGGCAAAAACCATTCTCGCAGGCGGTTTCTTGGCGGTCTCCTGGCCACGGCCGGAGCCGGCGGACTGGCCCACGCCCAGGGCTTTGGCATGGGCATGCCCGGTCCAGCGCAAAACCGGGTCGTCTACCAGCTCAATCGCCCGGATCCCGACTATATCCAGGAGATCCTGCACAGCGCTGCCGTGGTTCTGCAGCACTATAGCAATGACGTGGACATTGTCATCGACTGCTTTGGTCCCGGCATCTGGCTGCTGGTCCGGAAAGAAAAAAACCGGTATCACTATAAGCCCTTCATCCATGAGCAGGTTTCCAGCCTCGCCATGTATGGGGTGGTATTCAACGCCTGCGGGCAGACCATGAAGACCGTCCGTCTGGAAAAGACAGATCTGGTCCGTGAGGCCAGACCCGTCTTCAGTGGCGCCGTTGACCTGATAGAACTCCAGAAAAAGGGATACGCCTACATTGCCTGGTGACACGGAAGACCGGTATCAAGGGTCCGGTGCTCAAGGGCTGGGAGCCTGCCTCGCAGCTGGTGCAGCTGGCCCAGATCACATTCGGCCAGTATCCACCCGGGTCCCTGTTCCAGCTGGGCCAGAATGCTGCCCCAAGGATCCACAATCATGCTCCGGCCATAGGTCCTACGCCCGTTTGCATGCAGCCCTCCCTGGTTTGCGCCCAGGACAAAGGCCTGGTTTTCTATGGCCCGCGCCCTGAGCAGTACCTCCCAGTGGGCCTGGCCAGTCTGGGCGGTAAAGGCGCTAGGAACCATGAGGAACGATACGCCGCCATACCGGCGGTAAAGTTCGGGAAAACGCAGGTCGTAACAGATGGACAGTCCGGTATCCCCCCATGGGGTTGGTGCCCGGACGGGCTCTGTCCCAGGCTGGATTGTCCGCGATTCGCGGTAGCTTTCGCCGCCTGGCAGGTCTACATCAAAAAGATGGATCTTGTCATAACGGCAAATACACTGGCCAGATGGATCGTATACCAGCAGGCTCGCACGGCAGCGGCCGGCTTCTGCAGCCATGGGGAGACTCCCCCCAAAAAGCCAGAGCCCTTTCTCACGGGCCTGGGCCGCAAGCCAGGCCTGGAGGGGCCCATCTCCACCCGGGGTTTCCATGATCGCAAGCTTGTCCGTCTCCCCCTGTCCCATCAGTGCAAAGTTCTCCGGGAGGAGTGCCAGTTCTGCACCGGCCCGCGCCGCTTCTGCCAGCAGATTTTCCGCCTGTGTGAGGTTTCTTTCCAGCCGGTCTCCGGAAACCATCTGGATTACCGCAGCTTTCATATTCCGCTCCTGGGATCTCCGGCCGGAGACCTCCCCAAAAGGGGAAGGCGCCGGGGCAGCCATAGGCCATCCGGCACGCATGCGGTCAGGCCTTTGGACAGCTGGGCCTGCGTCCCCTTATCCGGGCGCACGGCGGTCACCGGCACTTCCACGGTAACATCACCATGGCATTATCAGACTCCCTGGCTGCCAAGCCAGCGTACAATTTCGGCAGTGCCCATGGCACCACTCATTCTTGCCGCCTCGGACCCGCCCCGGAAGAGGATCATGGTTGGAATGGAGCGGATCTGGTACCGGGCCGCCGTCTGGCTTTCCTCTTCCGTATTCAGCTTGGCAAAAAGGCAGCGCCCGTGCATCTGGCGCGCGGCCTGTTCGAACTGCGGGGCCATCATGCGGCAGGGACCACACCAGGACGCCCAGAAATCCACGATTACGGGGAGACCGTTTTTCTGCACATACTGGCGGAAGAGTTCACCAGAGAGGGCTACCGGATGGTCCCCAAACAGCGGGGCATGGCACTTTCCACATTTGGGCCGCTCTCCCAGCCGTTCTGGCGGGACACTGTTAAGAGCACCACACTGGGGACAGACAAGATGCATTTCAGGCTCCTTTTCCGGAATCCGCAATTCCCAGCATCCGGTCAAGGATGCCGCTACGGTCCAGGGCAGACAGGTCATCGTATCCACCGACATGCTGGTTACCGATAAAAATCTGCGGCACAGTACGTTTGCCGCCCGACAGCCGTGCCATTTCGAGGCGCAGTGAAGGATTATGGTCAACCAGGAGAATATGGGGGCGGATCCCCTTCCGCCCCAGAAGCGCCTCGGCCCTGTGGCAGTATGGACAGTTTCTGGTGGCGTACATACGCACCTGCCGGTTCTCCGGGAATGCCATCATTTCTCCACCGGGAGTCCGGCGTCTTTCCATGCCTGGATCCCCCCCCGCAGACTGTATACCCGCTCGAAGCCAGCCTTGTGCAGCGCACCAGCCGCCTTTGCCGAACGCATGCCGCTGGCACACTGGCAGATGACATGACGCTCCCGGTGGTTTTCCAGATCCTTCAGGTACTTCTGCAGGTCACCGAGTGGAATATGGCGGGCGCCCGGAAGGTGGCCACCGGACCACTCCTGGTGTTCCCTGACATCGATGACCAGTGCATCATGCTGGTTGATCAGCTGTACCGCCTTTTCTGGCGCGATTTCCTCAATACCCGACAGCTTCCTGCTGAGAGGGCCCCGAAGGACCAGTACTGCCAGTGCTGCTGCGGCCAGCAGGACCATCCAGTTGGCCGACAGAAATTCTTCCAGTCCACTCATGGCCTATTTCCTGCAGGTACGCACATCGGGCACACCCACTCTGGCCAGAACTTTTTCGAGGGGGCAGAAACAGCTGAAACCGCTCTGCATGAGATTGAAACCTACAAACAGGGTAAAGGCCAGAAACCATGGACTTACAAAAACCGGACTTGCCGGCGCCCCCAGAAGGACACTCACCAGCACAAAAGTACCGGCAATAATTCTTACCATCCGTTCCGTATTCATGCGCGGGATACTCCTTGTGTTCTCCGTTCAAGATGCCGCTCCCAGAGATAGTAGAGCAGCGGAATGACAACCAGCGTCAACATGGTGGAAGCGAACGTTCCGAAAATCAAGGAAACGGCAAGCCCCCCAAAAACAGGATCGGTCACCATGATTGCCGATCCCAGCATGATGGCAAGTGCGGTCAGCAGTATGGGGCGGAAACGGACGGCGCCGGCTTCCAGAACGGCCTCTTCCAGCGGATACCCCTCTTTCCGGTATTCGACGATAAAATCGATAAGCAGCAGGGAATTCCGCACAACGACTCCTGCGAGGGCAATCACACCAATCATGGAAGTCGCGTTGAAAGGCGTTCCCAGCAGCCAGTGTCCCGGAAACACTCCCACGAGGGTCAGTGGAATGGCTCCCATGACGATGACCGGCATGACAAAGGACTGGTAGTACGCCACCAGCATGAGATAGATGCACGCCAGGGCAACGATGAAAGCCGCCCCAAGATCCCGGAATACATCGAGGGTCAGACGCATGTCCCCGCCCCAGAGAATCTGGTAGTGGGTAATGTCCCTAGGCTGGGCGGGCATAAAACCCAGATTGCCTGTCGTCAGGCGGACACCGTCAAGGGTTCTGCCATCCAGCCAGCGGTTGAGGCTCAGCACCGCGTATACCGGGCTGGAACCCAGCAGATCCCCCGTTACATAGACCACCCTGTGCTGGTCCCGGTCATTGACCGGTTTGGCGGCTTCCCTCGTCTCAATCTGGACGAGGGAAGAGAGCGGGATTTCCCGGCCTTGCCCGTTGCGGATCTGGAGATCCTGAATCTGGCTTCGCCAGGCGCGGTCCTGTGGTGGAAGACGCAGCACGATGTCAACCGGCTCCCGGCTCCCCGGGACATCCATGGTTCCGACAGTGGACCCGGCAATACAGTCGTGTACCAGCCTGGCAATTCGCGCGGGCGCCACCCCGGCGAGGAGGGCCTTCTGGCGGTCCACATGGACGCGGTATTCCGCCATAGGGGCCGTCACCGAATCGTCCACATTGACCATGTGGTATACCCGACGGAAATATTCCTCCACACCGCCCGCCAGCTTGCGCAACTTATGGTAGCTGGGCCCATACAGTTCGGCCACAACCTGGGCCCGGACGGGTGGTCCGGGGGGCACCTCAAAAATCTTGATCACCGTCCCATGGAAACGCGCCCGTACCGGCTTCAGGGCATGGTATACCGCAGCGGCAATCCTGTGGGACATTGGACGGTCTCCCCTCGGTACCAGATTGACCTGGATCTGCGCAAGGCTGCTGGAGCGGCGCATGAGATCTCCCCGCACAAGGCCCGCAAAATCCACGGGTGCCGTCCGCCCAAGATAGGTCTGAAAATTTCTGACATAGCGGTTCCTGGACAGGACCTCTCCCACAGCCTGCGCTACCCGTCCAGTCTCTTCCAGGGCGGTTCCGGCCGGGGTATCGATCTGGATCATGAAATCACTGACATTGCCTTCGGGCAGCATTTTGAGATTGACCCCGAAAGGGCTCAGGGGACCGTTCATACCCTGGGGCCGGACAAACTGCCACAGGGGCATGAGAAGAGAAAGCAGCAGCAGAATGATGACGGCAAGGAAAAACAGGCTGCGCCGCCTTCCCGACTGGAGCAGGGGCTGAAAAACCCGCAGATAGGCACGCTGGAGGGCATCGCGAGCCTTTCCTTCCCGCCCTTGGGGTATCTGCCGGTAATGGGCTGCCTTTCTGGCCAGGAAACGGTGGGCTCCCCAGGGGACTACCGTATAGGCCAGCAGCACGGACGCGATCATGGCAATGGGAACAAAAATGGGAATGGGCAGCATGAATGGTCCCATCATTCCGGTGACAAAGGCCATGGGCGCAAAGGCGAGGATCACGGCCAGCGTGGCAATGTTTGTCGGATTCCCAATCTCGTTTGTGGCAAGCAGGATCCGCTCGGCAAAAGGGAGCGGACCATGACTGCTGGCCAGATGGCGGTGAATGTTCTCAATGACGACAATCCCTCCATCCACGAGCAGTCCGAGCGACAGGATCAGGGCAAACAGGGTAATACGGTTGATGGTCTGTCCCAGAATCCACCCAAGCCCCAGAACCACCCCAAGCGTCAGGGGGACGGTGAGGATGACGATCCCTGCCTCCCGCCAGCCCAGAAATAAAAGCAGGATGGCGGCAACGATGGCAACGGCGATGCTGAGATGCTCAAAAAGGGTAGATACCGCCCCGTTTGCCCTAGCCCCATAATCCCGGGTGATGGATACATGGATTCCCTGGGGAATGGCCTCGAGTTCGAGCCGGTGCAGTTTTTCCTGGAGGGCGCTGGTAACCGCCACCGCATTGGTGCCGGGACGCTTGGCCAGTGTGATGGTCACGGAGGGCATGCTGCTGCCGGCCGGGAGGACCCGACGGCTGGCCGGCCCGAAGGTGCTGGTTACCGCGGTGCGGCTTTCTGCAGGCCCCATCTCGATCCGTGCCACATCACGGAGGAAGATCGGCCGCCCTTCATGGCTGCCGACAATGACGTTCTCCAGCGCATGGGCTGAGTCCAGGGCAGCATAGACACGGACCGGGGTCTCCCGGTTGCCGCGCACCAGGTGGCCTCCGGGCAGGACAATATTGCTGGCCTCGAGCGTCCTGCGGATTTCCTGCAGCCCCAGCCCGAAAGCCGCCAGTTTTGCAGGATCCAGCCAGATGCTGGCTTCCAGGGGGGCTCCCCCGATCACTTCCGCATTCGAGACATCCGGAACGTTTTGCAGCTGGTCCATCACCCGCACCGCCACACTGCGCAACTGGATCGGGCTCATCCGTGCAGAGCTCAGGTTGACCGTCATGATGGGGACGTCATTAATGCCAATGGATTTGACGAGTGGCTGCGAGGTGCCAGGAGGCATCCGGTCCATGTTCCGGCTCAGCTGGTTGTAAACTTCCAGCAGGCTCTTTTCCTCATTGGATCCTACCTTAAACTCTACCGTAACAATGCCCATGTCATTGACCGCATAGCCATAGGTATGGTTTACGCCAGGCAGGGATGCCATCAGGGATTCCAGGGGCCGTATGACGAGATCCTGAATTTCGCCACTGCTGGAACCCGGCCGCATGACAAAAATTTCTGCCGCAGGAACCATGATTTCCGGATTGTAAAGCCGTGGGGTAACCATAACGGCCAGAATTCCGAAAAGGGCAATGGCCATCATGACAAGCACGGTTATTTTGGACCGGTAGAATGCGCGGGCCAGTTTCCCGGCCAGATTCAGGGAAGGGGCATATTCATCTTCATCCATTGGAAGGCCTGCCAGAAACAACGTGGTCCCCATTGCTGATGTCGGGTTTGCTGCTGGCTACGATCCGTTCTCCAGGGTTCAGGCCCGCAAGAATCACGACCCGGCCACCACTAGCGGTCCCCGGACGGACCATGCGGTAATGGGCAACACCATGTCCATTTACCACAAAAACCCCGGGAATGCCTGCACGGTCAAGAAGTGCACCGGCCGGGACCGTTATTTCCGTCTGTTCACCAAAGGGAATCCGTACCCGGACAAAACTGCCTGCCGGAAACCCGTTGCCTGTACCCGGAAGGGCGAGCTTGACCAGATGGGTATGGGTAAGGGGATCCGCAACCGGAACCAGGTCCAGAACGGTAGCGGTAATACTTTTCCCTTCCCTTTCCACCGAAACCGGCTCCCCGGGATGCAGAAGACCGAAAAGCCGGGTACCCACACTGCATTCCACTTCAAGATGTCCGGGATTGACCAGGGCCAGAATCGGGCGGCCCGGAACGGCCAGATCACCATCCTGCATAAACTTCGCGGTAACAATGCCCGAAAAGGGGGCTCTAACCCTGGCGTAGCGCTGCTGCGAAAGTGCACTGGCAGCACCGGCCATAGCCGCCGCCACCCGGGCGCGAGCCATGGCAAACCGGGACCGGACCTGGTCCCACTTCTGGCGGGGGATAGCCTTGGCCTCATACAGCTTTCCGAAGCGCCGGTAATCGGACAGCGCCTCCGAAAAGGCGGCCTGTGCCTGGGCCAGATCCGCCCGGGTCTGGCGCACCTGGCTATCCACACCAGCCGGATCCACCTCAAAAAGTAGCTGTCCAATCTTCACGGCCTGACCCGCACGGACGTGGAGTTTCCGGAGATAACCGCTCAATCTCGAACCCATCTGGACCTGTTCGCTCGCCACTACGGTACCTGGAAGACTGGCATACCCGGCCGTCTTGCTTCCCTGTACGGTCAGGAGCGTGGCAACGACGGCCTTTCCCGCCGGCTGCCGCCCCGGCAACTGATCTGGCGCATGGCTGCACGCGGCCATGGACAGCGCCATGCCTGATACCAGAAACCATCCTGTACGGGCCATCCAAATTTTCATGATTGTTCTCCTGCGCTTCCGGCAGAGCGGGCCGGAGCCGGCATATCCGCCAGTTCCATGCGGCCGAGTGCGAACAGTAGCGCCCCACGGCGGACGGCCTCTTCATAGCGTGCCTCGACGACAGCGCTGCGGGCATGATCCAGTTCCGCCTGTCCCTGAAGTAGGCCGGTCAGGGTTTCAATCCCGTTTTCATACCGGAGACGCAGGAGACGCTGCGCTTCCCTGCTCTGCTCCAGTGCCAGTTCCCGGATGCGGGCCTGATGCGCGGCCACGCGTGCCGCCCGTGCCGCTTCAGCTATCTGGAGACGCAGGCGGTCCTGGGCCTGCCGAAGGCGGGCCAGTAGTTCTTCCACTTTTGCATGGGCGGCATCGACCTGCCCCCCCCGGGAAAAATCCAGGGCATCCCAGGTAATCTGTCCACCCAGCGTATAGGAGGGAGCGCCATTTCCCAGAGAAGTGCCATTCCATTCCTGCTTCACCACACCATTGACATGAGGCATGTAGGAAGCCCTAGCCATGGCTACACCTGCACGGGCGGCAAGAACCTTCTGCTGCAGGGCCCGGATGCCCGGATTCCTGAAGAGGCCTTCCTTTTCCAGGGCGGCGATGTTCCCGGATGGCATTTCCGGAAGAACCGGCTTGCCGACAGACGGGGGAACAGGCCGGTTCCAGCCTATCAGGATTTCCAGGTTGTCCAGGGCATTGGCCAGTGCATTCCGGGCTTGCTGGACTCCGAGCCCTGCTTCTTCCGCATGCACTCTGGCGGCGAGAAGATCACTTCGCAGCACCACGCCCCGCCGGAACAGCTGCTCCGTGGTTTTTACACTGGCGGCGTCTGCAGACCGGTCCTTGAGAGCCACCCGGACCTGTGACCGGGCAGCAATCACGCCGTCGTAGGCTTCAAGTAGCGAAAAAACCAGCTGCTGGCGGGCGAGGATGTTTCCGCTCCTGGCGGCACGCAGCATGGCCCTTGTCTCGTCGATTCCGCTGCGGACAGCGCCTCCATCCCAGATGGGAATGGCAAGCTGCAGCTGGGTTCCAAGGTTGTGATACGCATGGGGGTGGTCAAGATTGCCGGGTGCCGTTCCCAGCGTGGCCGGTCCGGAAAATGCTCCGGCGCCAAAATCCTTGAACGTAGCAGATCTCTGGGACAGTTTCATCCCCAAAACCGTCAGGGGATTATTGGACTGGATGGCAGAAAAGCTGCCGGAAAGCCTCGGTAGAAGGCGCCCCTCGGCGGATGACGCCTGTCCCCTGGCTTCAGCCATCTTGGCCCGCGCCAGGAGCATTGCGGGGTTCTGGCGGAGGGCGTCCTGTACACAGGCTGGGAAACCGAGGGCAGCCGCAGTACTCGCGGAGAGCGATGCCAGCAGGGCGGACAGCAGGATGGCAGATGGATAGCGATGGCGTTGACGGCAGCCCATGCAGTTTCTCCTCGCCGGCTTGACATCCAGAAAGCTTGTGCACCTCACTGAGGGCGCCGGATAGCGCCTCACAAGTTTATTTTAAATTATATTATTAAATAATAATAAAATTCAACATATGGATGCCCTTTCTACCGGATGGAGCAGAATACCTCGCTCATCATGGAAATCAGCCGCAGCGTCCGGGGATCGCCCACCCGGTAGTAGACCTTGTTCGCGTCCTTCCGGGCCTTGAGAATGTCCTTTTCCCTCAGGATGGCAAGATGCTGGGAAATATTGCTCTGCGTGGTCCCGACAGCTGAAACGATGTCCTGCACGCTCATTTCTTCTGAGCCCAGGACACACAGCACCTTGAGCCGCAACGGATGTGCCATGGCTTTCAGGGAGCGTGAAGCCTGTTCGATGTCCTCTTCTCGGGTGG
Organism: Pseudomonadota bacterium; assembly: GCA_021821885.1. GTDB lineage: Bacteria > Pseudomonadota > Gammaproteobacteria > Acidithiobacillales > Acidithiobacillaceae > Igneacidithiobacillus. The sequence continues at coordinate 18,002 of JAKARO010000014.1, read as the reverse complement.
GTAAACCTTCCATCTTCGTTCCTTTAGTTAGCGAATGCCGGTGGGGGGCGTCCCCTGTCAGTCCGCCGAGGCTCCGGCCCTGCCTTGCCATTGCAGCGGGATCTGCATAGAATCGTTCAAATGCGGGTGTAGTTCAATGGCAGAACCTGAGCTTCCCAAGCTCATGACGTGGGTTCGATTCCCATCACCCGCTCCATTTAATTTCAAGGGTTTAGCTTCACGGCTGGGCCCTTTTTCTTTGCCCGTAGGACACTGGCGGGACACTAGACCGCAAACAATCGCAACCACTTGTAATGAACAATAACCATATATGCTGATTTTTGGAAGCGAACGGGGCAGGCTTTCTTGCCCGATTACTGTCCCATGAGTGCCCCATGCCCTGTTTCATGACGGACTTAACATATATAAATCATTGCCATGTGTTGTAAAATAATGGGCTTCCCAAGCTCATGACGTGGGTTCGATTCCCATCACCCGCTCCAGTTGTACAGCGCCCATCAGAACAGGGGCTTTTCCAGGGAAGCGAGAATACTGTCCACACGGTTCTGGACAGCCGCATCCATGTGGATCGGTCTCCCCCACTCCCGTCCCGTTTCTCCTGGCAGTTTATTGGTGGCATCAAAACCGATTTTCCCCCCCAGACCGGCTACCGGAGAGGCAAAATCCAGATAGTCGATAGGGGTGTTCTCCACCGTGAGGATATCCCGAACCGGATCCATCCGTGTGGTCATGGCCCAGATCACGTCTTTCCAGTTCCGGGCATCGATGTCCTCATCTACGACGACGATGAATTTGGTATACATGAACTGGCGCAGGAAACCCCATATCCCGAACATGACCCGTCTGGCATGTCCAGGATATCCCTTGCGGATGCTCACCACAGCGAGACGGTAGGAGCAGCCTTCCGGGGGCAGATAGAAATCGGCGATTTCAGGATACTGTTTCTGGAGAAGCGGCACAAACACCTCATTCAGCGCTTCGCCCAGAATGGCTGGCTCGTCCGGTGGGCGGCCCGTATAGGTACTATGGTAGATGGGATCCGTACGATGGGTAAGACGCTCAACCGTCAGGACCGGGAAACGTTCGGTCTCGTTATAATACCCCGTGTGATCCCCAAAAGGTCCTTCCAGGGCGAAATCCCCGGGGTAGATATGCCCTTCCAGAACCATCTCCGCCCGCGCCGGGACCTGCAGGGGAACCCCGATGGCATTGGCGAGATCCGTTCTTGATCCCCGCAGAAGTCCCGCAAACTGGTGTTCGGAAAGAGTATCCGGGATCGGGATGACAGCAGCCAGAATGGTCGCCGGATCGGCGCCAAGCGCCACGGCTACCGGGAAGGGTTTTCCCGGCTCGGCCTTCTGGAATTCCCGCAGGTCCTGGGCCCCTCCGCGGTGGGCCAGCCAGCGCATGATCAGCCGGTTGCGCCCAATGACCTGCTGGCGGTAGATCCCCATGTTGGAGCGCTTCTTGAGAGGCCCCCGGGTGATGGTAAGCCCCCACGTCACCAGGGGGCCCGCATCTTCTGGCCAGCAGGTCTGTACCGGCCACTGGCCGAGGTCAATTTCATTTCCCTCCAGCACCACTTCCTGGCAGGGTGGCCGCGCCAGCACCCTCGGCGCCATATGCAGGATTTTCCGCAGGGTGGGCAGACGGTCCCACAGATCCCTCAGCCCCTTCGGGGGCTCAGGTTCCCTGAGATAGGCCAGCAGCCGGCCAATTTCCCGGAGGTCGTCAAGCGATTCGCCTCCCATGCCGAGCGCCACCCGCTGCGTTGTGCCAAAAAGGTTGCCCAGCACAGGGACCCGGAATCCGGCAGGATTTTCAAAGAGGATGGCTGGCCCGCCACGGCGGAGACTGCGGTCGCAGATCTCCGTCATTTCCAGCACGGGCGAAACGCACTGGCCGATGCGGCGCAGCCAGCCGCGGGTCTCGAGATCGGCCATAAAGGCCCGCAGATCCACATAGCTCATTTTTCGATTGTATACAGGACGTCCTACTTTGTCTCTTCTGTCCCGGGTTCTTCCCTGGCCACCAGAAAGGCTGTGTCATCGACGGCCAGACTGGAGGTGGCACGGATATCGATGGCCTCATGGCCTGAGACATATTCCTGCGCGAGGGCGGTGAGACATTCTACCTCTTCCTCGGTAACCGGCTCAAAACCTGAAAACCCGGTATCTTTTAGCAATTGCTGTCCTTTGGGGTCCTGCGCCATCCCACAGAGAATTTCGCGGATCTGGTCCCGTTGCCCGGCGAGGCGTGGCCCTACGCAGAACGCATGAAAAGCAAAGGCATCTTCCGAGACCAGAACGGTTTGGAGGCGGTCCCGGACGAGGCGGCTGGCCGCATCGTAGATTTCATTGAATATGAAGGCGACATCCACCTGGTTCTGGAGCAGGCTTTTCAGGGCTCCCTGATAGCTGCCGGTAAAGGTAAATTCCAGTCTTGCCCGGTCAATTTCTGCCCTGTCCAGCAGAAACAGCCCCACCATATGGACCAGGGTGGCAGGACTCGCGGAGGCCACCCGGATTTTCTCCGGCAGGGTATCTACGGAACCGATCCCCGAATCGGCGCCCGAACAGATATAGACTTCATCAAAATGGTCCCTGGGCTTGGCCACCGGCTGGAACCCCTTCTGCCCAACATACTGGACCCAGTCAAAGGGATTGGCATAGACAAGATCAAAGCCGCCCCCCAGAACCGCATCCCGGCAGGCATCAAAATCGTCGTGGGCCGAGAACCGGAGGGGAATGCCTATCTGGCGCTGGAAATATGTATTCATCAGGAACCAGGCCGGAAGATTTTTCCCGGAATAGTTGGGATCGACCGTAAACGAAAAAGGGGCATTTTCTGCAGAATTTCCGCTCATTAGCCAAGGCTCCAGGGCTAGATATCAAAATCGACAGGAATTTCCCCGAGGATATTGAGGTGGACATTGAAGGGGGTCATGTATTTCATGGCCGTCATCATGGACCCCTTGAACTTGAGCTTGCGGCTCATGAGCGCCGCCTTCCCGGAAATTTCCCCATGCAGGATCTTTTTCCAGTTGTCGAGGGTCGCCCACATGATAAAATCCCGTCCGCGACCATCCGAAGGACCGGCATAAATCACTTTTCCCGCCTTGCAGAAAAGCATGACATGGGGAATATCCGGCCGGTCTTCAATGTAATATTCCCATGTGGCGTCAAAATTCCGGAGATCTTTCTGAATGTCCGGATGGGAATCCCACTGCCTGCCCACCAGCTGGATCCACTCCCGGCTCATGAATTTGGGTGTCATGCGTCAACTCCTATCGGAACAGTGCAGCACTCGGACAAAGCCATGCCGGCCCCCCTTTTTGGCCAAGAGAGTTCCTAGTTAGTCGAATCCGGAGAATCCGCCAGCAGGTGGCGGAGGATGCTTCCGGCAAGGAGAGTGCCAAAAATGGCGGGCATGTAGGAAATCGTGCCGTTCACCGTTTTGGCCCGGCCCGCCGGACCATTGCCGGGCAGTTCCCGCGGTGCGGGAGGCCGCGGCGTCTCGGGTGAGTAGACCGCCCAGAGGCTAAGCGAAGCGCCTGCCTGGCGAAGAGTCCCCCGGAGCTCCCGTGCCAGCGGACATCCATGGGTCTGGTTAAGCCGGGCAATGCGTACCTGGCCCGGGTCCAAGCGGTTACCAGCGCCCATACTGGAGTAGACCGGCAGGTTGAGACGCTGGGCGGCATGGATAAGGCCCGCCTTGCAGGCAATGGCATCAATGCAGTCCGCAAGCATTCCGGCACCACTTTGCATCAGAAGCGCTTCCGCATCCTCACGGCCAATAAACTGCCGCAACGCTGTAACCCGGCATCCCGGAGCGATATCGGCTATGCGTGCGGCCATAACGTCGACCTTGGCCATCCCAATGGTCGAATGCAGGGCGACCAGCTGGCGGTTAATGTTGCTCGGGCTCACCGCATCATGGTCCACAAGGGTCAGTCTGCCGATCCCTGCCCGGGCAAGGTTTTCGGCCACATATCCGCCAACCCCGCCTACCCCGGCCACAAAGACATGGGATCCGGCCAGCCGCTCAAGGGCATGCTCCCCCAGAAGGATTTCCGTACGGACAAAAGGATTTTCGGGACGGTTCAAGATTGACCTCTCAGGCAAAACAGGAATCGGGCATTTTCAGCAGTTCTCCCGGCCAGCACTCCGGCGGCCTCTCCGCGCAAAGCAGCAACACACCGGAGCGTCTGGGGCAGAAATGCGGGTTCGTTGCGCCTGCCGCCGTAGCCGGAAGGGGGCTGGTACGGTGCATCCGTCTCCAGAAGTATGGATTCCGCGGGCAGCGCCCGTATGGTCCGGCGCAGCCGTAAGGCCCGGTCGTGGGTTATGGCACCGCCCACTCCCAGATACAGGCCAAGATCCAGGGCTTTTCCCGCCTGTTCGGGACTCCCGGAAAAGCTGTGGATGACTCCCCGGATTCCCCGGTAGGAGCGCAGCATCTGCAGCAGTGCTTCGGTGGCGCCCCGTGCATGCAGGATGACCGGGAGATCCATGCGCCGGGCAAGCTCAAGCTGGGCTTCCAGCACCGGTTTCTGCCGGTCGGGCGGAGGGGATCCTGGAGATCCGTCGAGTCCGATCTCACCCACGGCTACCGCAGTACCCAGAAAAGTCTGCAGTTCGGCTAGCCAGCCCTGGCCCATGCGACCAGCGTAGGCCGGATGAAGCCCGTATGCGGCCGACAGGCAGTCCCGGTGAAGGGCAGTTACCGTCTGCAGGCGGTTCCAGTAGTGTGGACTATACCCGGGCACTACCATGCGCTCCACCCCCGCTTCCTTCGCCCGGGCGAGGACCAGGGGAAAATCCTGCGCGAAAACTTCCTCATCCAGATGGCAGTGTGTATCCACCATCCCGGATATGCCTTGCTCCATGCCATCCTGCTCTTCAGTGACCGGAAATACCCGAAAGGAAAGGGTCCCATCCATGCCGCGGAGGTTTCCCCAATTATGGACCATCCTGTCCCAAGAAAAACAGGTCTGTTCCTCCTGTTACCCTGCAGCGCTTTTCAGGTGCCACAGGATCCAGGCCACCACTTGACAGGATACCGATTGGTCGGTATTAGTGTATCCATGAGTGTTACCAGCACCCGAAAATTGCGGAATCCGGAGCAGACCCGGGTTGACCTGCTCTCTGCCGCCTATGCCGAAATTCTGGAAACCGGATTCCAGGCGGCAAGCCTTGAGCGCATCCTGGCAAAAACTTCCGTGAGCAAGGGCGCCCTCTACCATCATTTTGGCACCAAGCAGGAACTGGGTCTGGCCGTGGTGGAGGATGTCATTGCGCCACAACTGGCAGAACGGTGGTTCCGCCCCCTGGCCGAAGCGGACGACCCCGTGGCCTGTCTCGGCCAGATACTGGACGAAAAAATTGAGGCAGCAGATGAAAATCTTATCCGTTATGGCTGCCCCCTCAACAACCTGATCCAGGAAATGAGCCCTTTGGATGAGCAGTTCCGGCAGGGGCTACAGCGGATACTGGAACAGTGGATTTCTACCATCCGCAGTGCCCTGGCACGGGGGCAGGCAAATGCCAGTGTCCGTCCGGATATCGTTCCTGGGGAAGCTGCCCTGTTCATCGTCGCCGCAATTGAGGGATGCGTGGGGCTGGGCAAAAACGCGCAGTCTGTCGAAAGCTACCAGACCTGTCTCCGTCAGCTCCAGCGGTTCATCCGTTCTCTGGCAGGCTGACCCCGGCTTCCCGTTCCCGCTACGGGGCAAGTCACCATTTGCCATCTATACCGATCGGTCGGTATCATTTCTGGACAGATGACCGGGTACAATCCCCCGAAGGAGCCGAAACCATGACCCAAATTCAATCCCAGTGGCTGGATATTTCTGCTGGCCTGCGTGCGTGGTATGCCCGGCCGAAAGAAAATGGACCTTTTCCTGCAGTTCTGGTGTTCATTGAGGCCTTTGGGGTCAATGAACATTTCCAGGACGTGGCCGAACGGCTTGCGCGGGAAGGCTACTGCGCTGTGGTACCCGACAGCTACCATGGCAGGGTCTATGACTACACAGATTTCAGCTCCGCCATCGGGCATCTCAAAACACTCCGTGATGCGCAGGTGATGGCCGAGGCGCGCGCGACTCTCGAACATGTCCGCAGCCGGCCGGAAGTCAGGCCAGGCCGCGTGGGAGTGGTCGGCTTCTGCATGGGAGGACGCTATGCCTTCATGGCCAATGCCGAGCTCGCAGACAGCGTTTCGGTGGCCGTTGCCTTTTATGGCGGGGGCATCGCACCGGAAAAAGATCCGGCTGGACGCCAGCCTCTTCTCCATCTGGCAGAATCCATGCAGGCTCCGATTACCCTGCTGTATGGCGCCGAAGATACCTCCATCCTGCCGGATGAACATGGGCGCATCGCTACGGCCCTCAGTCGCGCCAAAAAACGCTATAACCTGAGCGTATTCCCGGACGCTCCCCACGGCTTCTTCAGTGACCGCCGTGACAGCTATCGCGCAGGCCCTGCCCAGGCGGCCTGGCAGATCACCCTCCAGCAGTTCCGGGAATATCTGGGTGACCAGGCATGAGCAGCAGGCTTTTTTCTCCATGGACGCTGCGGAGCCTTACCCTGCGCAACAGGATCATCATGGCTCCCATGTGCCAGTATTCTACGGCAGAGGGCATTGCCGGAGACTGGCATATGGTCCACCTGGGCAGCCGCGCGGTGGGCGGTGCCGGCATGGTTATGGTAGAGGCGGCCGCCGTCAGCCCGGAAGGCCGAATTTCCCCCAGGGACATCGGGATCTGGAATGACCGCCAGGCAGAAGCCCTCAAACCGATCATGGATTTCGTCAGAAGCCAGGGAGCAGTCGCAGCCATCCAGATTGCCCACGCCGGTCGCAAGGCATCGACACAGCCCCCTTTTGAGGGGGGCACTCCTCTCCTTCCCGGAGTTCCGGAAGGCTGGCAGCCCGTGGGACCCAGCCCTGTCGCCTTCAGCCCGGCACACGCCGTGCCGGCAGCCATGGAAATGGCCGATCTGGAGAACGTTCTGGAGGAGTTTTCCTCGGCGGCAGCAAGGGCACTGGCAGCCGGTTTCCAGGTGCTGGAACTGCATATGGCCCACGGATACCTGCTGCACAGTTTTCTTTCTCCCCTGAGCAACCAGCGCCAGGATTCCTATGGGGGGAGCCTAGAAAACAGGATGCGCTTCCCCCTGGAAACCGTCCGTGCCGTCCGTTCTGTCTGGCCGCAGCATCTGCCCCTCTGGGTCCGCATTTCTGCAACCGACTGGGTCGAAGGAGGGTGGGATATTGAGCAGTCTGTCCTCCTCGCCCTGGAGCTCAGGAAACTTGGCGTCGACGCTATTGACTGCAGTACGGGTGGACTGACGCCAGATGCCGCCATTCCTGCCGGACCGGGCTTCCAGGTCCCCTTTTCAGCCCGGATCCGGCGGGAAGCGGAGATTCCAACCGTTGCAGTGGGATTCATCACGGAACCTTACCAGGCCGAGCAGATTCTGGTCACCGGGCAGGCCGATGGTGTAGCCCTCGCCCGGGAACTCCTGCGCAATCCCTACTGGCCACTTCAGGCAGCCCACGCCCTGGGAGCAGAACATCCCTGGCCGGTACAGTATGAGCGGGCCAGGAGACACGGCTAGCACGGGGCATCGCATCCCAGGCGTACGGGTCCAGGAACCGGGAACGGTTCCTGCTTACCCATTTCCCGTCCACTTTCCAGAGACAGCAATGGAAAATTTCCGGCGCAGGTCGTCCGCTCCCTTTGTCGCAATTTTTATTCTGGCACTGATCTGGGGCTACAACTGGGTCGTCATGAAGGTAGCCCTCACCGACAGCCCTCCCCTGTTTTTTGCGGCACTGCGCCTGCTGGTGGCCGCATCCGTGCTGTTCCCCATGATGGTCCTGCTGCACAGACCCCTGCGTCTTCCTCCCCTTCCCTATATTATCCCCTATGGGCTGATCCAGAGTTCAGCCTTTATCGGGCTGAGCCTTCTCGCGCTGGAGTACGGTGGAGCCGGAAAAACCGCCATTCTGGTCTACATGATGCCAATCTGGCTGATGCTGCTGGCCTGGCCACTACTGGGGGAGCGCCTGCACCGCCTGCAGGGCATGGCTGTTCTTCTGGCCGGTCTCGGGCTCCTTGCCATTCTGCGGCCATGGGATTTCCATGGTCCCTGGAAGGCTCCCATTTTTGCCATTCTCGCGGGCTTCTCCTGGGCCGTATCGGCCATATGGCACAAACGGTACGCGCCCCCAGGCCAGGACATGGTCAACGCCACCTTCTGGCAGGCCCTCATTGGCGGCGGCGTTCTGGTCGTCCTCGCTGCCCTGACCGAACCGGCGCGAATCCACTGGAGCCCGGAATTTCTTCTGGCGCTGGCGTACAACGCCATCCCCGGAACGGCAGTGGCATACCTGCTCTGGACTTTTGCGCTCCACCGGCTACCATCTGGCATAGCGGGCATTGCCACCCTGCTGGCCCCGCCTGTGGGAATAGTCACCGCCTGGGCCCAGCTTGGCGAACGTCCTGGCCCATGGGAAACGGCAGGGATGGCGGCCATACTGGCCTCCCTGGCCCTGGCCAGCTGGCAGCACCTGCGCCCTGGCGACAGAAGCACGCACTTCCCCCCCCAGGAATAGGTCAGAAACTGCAGGGTTCTTCTGGAAGTTCCAGCAGTTTTCTGAGCTGCGCGGGGGCTGCACGTCGCACAGGACGGCCATCCACGGATGAGGACGGACTGCGGCGGTCATCGTCCAGGCCAAAAATCACAAGACGCAGGGGCACATTTTCGAATGTCAGGGAAACCACAGGATAGTCGGCCGCCGGTTCTTCCCCGAAATGGAGCCGCTGCCAGCCCTCATCATACGCAGTCCCTGCATCCACCAGAAAAAACAGGACACTCTCTGGGGCATCCGCAAAAAGATGGAGCACGATCGTACTGTGACGGGTGGCATGGCCTTCCAGCACTGGACCCACGAGACGCGGATGAAACGCTGCGAGCCAGTCCATGGCCTCCAGAGCCACCTCCCGCAGCTGGCGCAGCTCTCCCGGCTGGGTATCTCCGTGGAACAGGGCCAGGCGCGCCTGCAGCTCCTCCTGGATCTCGACGTTGCTGGGCCAGTGCTGCTGCGCATCGACTCCCAGATGCCGGGCGGCCTTTTCCTTGGCGGCGCGAAAATCAGTCACCGCTTCCTCGGCCATGATGCGGGCCGACTCTACGGCAAGCAGCCGTCGCATGCGGGAAAACTGGGTGGATTTTGCCATACCCTGCCTGACATCATTGTCTGTTCTGGTGTGAGGGCTTAAGATAGCGCAAACGCGAAAGTGGCGGAATTGGCAGACGCACTGGATTTAGGTTCCAGCGCCTCCGGGCGTGGGAGTTCGAGTCTCCCCTTTCGCACCAAACCATTTTCCAAATCTTCGAGGTCTGGCCTATATCATGTCCGCTGAGCCCCAGGAAGCCGACGACAGTCCCTACTGCTGCTGTTCGGCTGCTACATTTCAGGAAATACTTGAACGGCAGCAGGCCAGCCCGCTCCCGTTCATGGAACTGCTCATGGTACATGCAGGCTGCGGAAGCGGCTGCGGAAGCTGCATCAATGAACTTGAGCAGTACCTGCGTGCCAATAGCGCGTATATCGAGGATTGAGCTTTTCCTGCGCGTTCAGGGCCTCTTCCTGGCTCCCCAATGGGCACTGGGAAACGTTCTGGGCGCCCATCCTCACGCCGGTACCCAGATTACCCTACCGCCGGGAAGTCTGGAGCACCCCGGACTCTGACCGGATTGCGGCAGACTGGGTAGATGGGCCCAAAGACCGTCCCATCGTTGTCCTCTTCCATGGCCTTGCCAGCAGCAGCCGCGGACATTATGCACAGGCACTTGCCAGGGAACTCCGGTCTACGGGCTGGAGAGGATGCTTTATCAACTTCCGGGGATGCGGCGGGCTGCCAAATCTCCAGCCACGGTCCTACCACGCCGGCGACAGCCCGGAGATAGCCTGGATCCTGGACCGGATTCGCCAGGACCATCCTGCAGTTCCCCTCTACGCTGTAGGGGTCTCCCTTGGCGGCAATGTCCTGCTGAAATACCTGGGAGAAACAGGCCAAAGTGCGCCTCTGGACAGTGCCGCGGCTGTCTGCGCACCCGTAGACCTGCCGGCTACGGCAGAATATCTGGAACAGGGATACCTGCAGTTTTACCATCGCCACTTTCTGTTCCATCTCAAAAGGGGCATGGGGTATTACCGCCGCCATTTTCCCGGAATGGCTGACTGGAACAGGGCGGCCCGGGCACGGACGCTACGGGAGTTTGACGATGCTTTCACCGCGCCTGTACACGGCTTCTCCAGCGTACAAAACTACTGGGAACAGTCCTCCTCCGGACCCTTCCTGCAGCGGATCCGGATCCGCTGCCTGTTGATCAACAGCCGCAATGACCCTATCGTACCCATAGACCAGGTACGGCAGTGGACGGCTGGCACCCGGCTGCGTACCTGCTTTACCTCGCAGGGAGGGCATGTGGGCTATGTGCAGGGCAGTTTCCCCGGAAACCTGCGCTGGCTGCCCCAGGCCCTCCTGCGCTTTTTTCAGGGAGACGAACCCGATGAAGAAGCATGAGCACGTGATCGCACCACGTCTTCGTGTGCTGCTGGCGGAAGCGATTGCCATTGGTCCGGGCAAGGCGGCCCTGCTGCAGGAAATCCGGAATCACGGCTCTATCTCTGCCGCGGCACGGGCCATGGACATGAGTTACCGCCGGGCCTGGCTGCTGGTGGATACCATGAACCGATCTTTTATTGGGCCACTCGTGGAAACCTCAACCGGCGGCTCGAAGGGTGGAGGAGCCACCCTGACCGGCCTCGGCACAGAAGTGCTCCAGCGTTATGGAGATATGGAGAAACGGGCCAGTGACGCCCTGGCGGAGGATATTGTCCGGTTCCGGGATCTGTTGCGTCCCGGGGGTCCTCTTCCGCCACCAGAGGCAGACCGGTGAAAGATCTTCTCAGGGAAATTCTGTGCAGCCGGGTGTATGATGTCGCCAGGGAGACCCCACTGGAACCCGCCCCCAGACTCGGGGCACGGCTCGGTCGCGAGATCCTTTTCAAGCGGGAGGATCTCCAGCCGGTCTTTAGTTTCAAGCTTCGTGGCGCCTACAACCGTATGGCACGCCTCTCGCCCGAGGAGCGTGCCCGGGGCGTGATCGCCGCTAGCGCCGGCAATCACGCCCAGGGAGTTGCGTACAGTGCACGGTTCCTGGGCATACCGGCTTCTATTGTTATGCCCCGTACCACCCCAGAAATCAAGGTACGCGCGGTACGCGATATGGGCGCGGAGGTCATTCTGCACGGAGACAGCTATTCCGACGCGCAGAACCACTGTGACGCGCTGATCGCGGAAACCGGCATGGTGTTCATTCATCCCTTCGATGACCCGCTGACCATTGCCGGACAGGGAACCATCGGGGCAGAAATTCTTCGGCAGCGCGGCACAGGCCTCGACACGATCTTCGTACCGGTGGGCGGAGGGGGACTCATCGCGGGTATTGCAACCTACCTTAAAAGTATCGTCCCGGAACTCCGGATCATTGGCGTCGAGCCTTTTGAGGCCGATGCCATGTACCAGTCCCTTCAGTCAGGAAAACGGATAGAGCTTGCCAGCGTCGGCATTTTTGCCGATGGTGTGGCTGTCCGCCGGGTTGGAGAACACACTTTCCGGCTCTGCCAGCGCCATGTTGATGAAATCGTCCGGGTAACGAATGATGAGATTTGTGCTGCCATCAAGGATGTTTTCGATGAAACCCGAAGCATCATGGAGCCTGCTGGGGCACTGGCTGTCGCCGGACTGAAGCGGAAGGCTGCAGAAGAAGGGCAGACCCGGGAGGGAGCCTGGGCAGCCATACTTTCCGGGGCAAATATGAACTTCGGACGGCTAAGCTATATCGCCGAGAGGGCAGAACTGGGGGAGGCACGGGAAGCCCTGTTTGCCGTAACGATTCCTGAAAGACCGGGTGCTTTCAAATCCTTCTGTGCCGCGATAGGTGGCCAGCGGGTGGTCACAGAGTTCAACTACCGCCTCTACCAGCGCAGTGCCGCGCGCATTTTTGTGGGTGTTGCGGTCCAGGACCGGGGAGATGCCCAGACACTCCTTGAGAACCTGCGTTCCCTTGGTCATGAAGCGCTGGACCTCAGTGGGGATGAAATGGCAAAACTCCACATCCGCCACATGGTCGGGGGACATGCCCCCCTTGCACGAAACGAACGGATTTTCCGCTTTGAATTTCCGGAACGGCCAGGGGCCCTGATGGAATTTCTGGAGAAAATCGGCGGGCGATGGAATATCAGCCTGTTCCATTACCGCAATAACGGCGTCGACTTTAACCGGGTTCTAGCCGGTTTTGAGATTGGCGAGACCGATCACGTCCGTTTCGAAAAAATGCTGGAAGAGACCGGCCTGCCCTTCGCCGAAGAAACCGGAAATCCTGCCTACCGTTTTTTCCTTGGCCAGGACGGCTAGCCCTCTGCCTCCATCCTGGCAAACATGAGACGCAGAGATTCGCCAATCCCCATGGCCAGGCCGTGCCAACGGCTGGCAAGTTCTGGATCCACATGGTCCAGCAGGGTCTGCTGAAAAAGTTCCAGCCAGTCATCGACCAGCGCATGCGTCAGGCCAAGAGGAGCATGGCGGTCACCAAGTGCATAGCGGAAGTCACTGTAGGGCAGTCCTCCCATGACCGTCCACCAGTAATGGACCAGACGTTCCACGTGCAGGTCCCAGTCACCCACAACAGAAAAAGGCCCTGCCAGGCGGGGATGCTCCTGCACCCTTCCATAAAAATCGACCACAACTGCACGAATGGCATGCAGACCAATCTTCATGCAGAGGGGTTCAAGTCGCCGTCTGGGTGCAGGAAGTGTGATTTCTTCCATTCCGTTTCCTCCATTCCGGAAGTCCTCCTGGCACCCATGATACAGGGTCCTGAAGAATCTGGCCCACTTCCCTGGCAGAAAGGGAGTTTTCCGGGCCCGGCAGGAAGGATTTCAGCACAGCTCCATGATTGGGAGAAAAAGCCCGGATTTCTTTTTTCCACCGGAGGATAGCATCCAGGAGCCCGAAACATGGCTGCCCGGACCTTGCCTGACCACCAGTCAGGAGGCAGCAATGCGGCTGGAGAACAGGGGATTCATCTCTGCCAGCCACTGCTCCTCAAAGAAATCGACCCAGGCTGGAATATCGTCTGGTGGCATGGGCCGGGCGATTGCATAGCCCTGCATGGAATGACAGCCAATTGCCCTGAGCCTCTGGATCTGGTCCCCTGTATCCACCCCTTCAGCAACCGTTTCCAGACCCAGCAGCCTCGCGCTGGTGACAATCCCTGAAACAATGGCATGATCCCGGGAATCTCCGAGAATACCGCGCACAAAACTCTGGTCGATTTTCAGGATATGGGCGGGCAGCTTCTGCAGCCAGGTCAGGGAGGCATTGCCCGTCCCAAAATCGTCCAGGGATATCTGCATGCCGAGTTTTTCACAGGTGAGAAGTATTTTCCGCGCCATTTCGAAATCCAGCATGGGAGCCGTTTCGGTAATTTCAAGTATCAGGGATTCCGGGGGGACATCTGGATGCCGGTCCAGGGCCTGATGCAGGTCGGCACGAAACTGCGGGTCAAGCAGATGGCAGGCACTAATGTTGATCGCCATTCGGAGATGGCATCCCTGGCGCCGCCAGAGTGCGGTCTGGGACAGGGCCATGTCCAGTACCGAACAGCCAATCCGCCGGCTCATCGGTGGATGGTCCAAAGCTTTCCGGAAACTCGCGGGAAGCAGAACCCCACGCTGGGGATGGCGGAGGCGGACCAGAGCTTCTACGCCCAAAAGTCCGCTTTCCAGATTCACTACTGGCTGAAAATGGAGAAACAGCTGTCCGGTATCCAATTTCACCTCCATATTCCCTGTCCCATACAGCCGGGCCGGCACCCCTATTCCACGCCCCGGGAGAAAGGGGGGCCTTCTCCCCCCGGGTACTGCCGGTTTCCATCGCCGAAACTGGTGCATCCGGGGTATACTGACGGATACTGGCACAGAATCTTGTTCGCTGTCATGAAATGGCAGCAATAGCGCAGATTTGCAATAAATATGCCAAATATTCCAGATTGCTTCCGGTTCTGCGGATTATCCCCGGACCCGATGGTCCCCGGTGGCAGCCCTGACGCCGGGCATGGATCGCTCCCGCAGTTTAACCAGTAATTTTTTGTGGATTTCCGCCCATAACGGCGCGGCCTGTTTCAAAAAAAACCAGCGTGGCGATACCCGCCAGAAAAGCTCCCAGCCACTGCAGGAAGGAAGGAGGGCGGAAACCAAAAGCCCCCGAAATGAAAGGCACTGTCGTGACCAGTACCAGTGCCGCCATGGTCCCGCCCAGGACTGCCATTCCCGTGGCGGACAGTCGGGCAAATGCCCCGCCCGACCATCCCGGCCTCGACGACCGTGCGGGAAAAAGAAGCAGGGCGTTAGCGGTTACAAGAATCACAAAAGCCAGTGCCCTGGCCTGCCCTCCAGCCATGCCGGAAGATATGTACCAGAAATAGCCGGCCAGGGTCACCAGTAGCCCCTGAACCAGTCCGGGTACAGCCCGGCGGAGAGGAACCAGCCTTTCTGCGGTAGAACGGGGAGGCTGCTCCATCAGGAGCCGGTCCCCTTTTTCCGCCTCAAAAACCACGGAACAGGCCGGATCGATGACAAGTTCCAGAAACGCGATGTGCATTGGTGCCAGAAGGAGGGGAAAACCCAGCAGGACGGGCAGAATGGAAAGCCCGACGATGGGGACATGTACCGTCAGCGTATATAGCAGGGCCTGACGGAGATTCGCGTAGATGCGTCTCCCCAGCCGGATGGCGGCAACGATGGAGCCAAAATTGTCCTCCATCAATACGACCGACGCGGCCTCACGGGCAACATCCGTACCGCGTTTGCCCATGGCAATGCCGATATGGGCGGCCTTAAGCGCAGGTGCGTCGTTTACCCCATCTCCAGTCATGGCGACGATCTCTCCCTCTGCCCTGAGAGCCTCTACGATGGCGAGCTTCTGTCCTGGCGAAACACGGGCAAATATGCTGACCTCTGCAAGTCTTTTCCGCAGGGCCATCTGGTCCAGTGCCGCGATCTCGGCCCCAGCAAGCACGCTCTTTCCAGAGATTCCGGCTTTCCGGGCGACTGCCATGGCCGTATCGGGATGGTCACCAGTAATCATGATCACGCGTATCCCGGCACGCTGGCATTCTGCCACAGCATCGGGAACCTCCTGCCGGAGAGGATCCACAAGCCCAAGAAGCCCGAGAAAGACAAAATGGAAAGCATGCTGGGTATCCGGCCAGGGCCCGTCCACCCCGGGATCGGCCCTGGCGGCGCCCAGTACCCGCCAGCCCCTTTTCGCCATCTGCGCAGCCTCCTGCAGCACAGCATCCCTCTGGAGAACCGGAAGATGGCAGAGTTCCGCAATGGCTTCTGGAGCCCCTTTGCTGGCCACGATACTGGCTCCACCAGGGCCTTCCTGCCACAGATGGGACATGGCCAGAAGCCCTGGAGCCAGTTCGTATTCCCGGACAAGGAGCCATTCAGGGTGCAGGCGTCCACTTTCCAAAAAATCCGTGGCAAACTGCCGGATCGCCTGCTCCATGGGATCGTGGGGACGGATTTCACAGGCAAGGGCTGCGTATTCCAGGAGTTCCTGGTACCGTTGTGGCAGATTTTCCTGTCCAGAACCGTGGATTTCCAGTGTCTGTCCATCAATGGAAAGCCCCGCGACAGACATCCGGTTCTGGGTAATTGTTCCGGTTTTGTCCACGCAAAGAACGGTTGTCTCCCCAAGAATTTCTATGGCGTTCAGCCTGCGTACCAGGACTCTCTGACCCGCAAGGCGGCGGGCCCCCATGGCAAAAAAGACTATCATGATCACAGGGAACTCTTGGGGGAGGATTCCCATAGCCAGGGTAATACCGGCCAGAATTCCCTTAAGCCACCCCCCACGGAGCAGCCAGTAGAGCCCTGCAAGGAGGAAACATAGGCCCATGCCGGCAATGGCAAGACGCTGGGTCAGCCAGCCGATTTCTTCCTGCAGTGGGGAAGAATGCAATGAAATCTCCTGCAGCGACTGCCCGATCCGTCCAAGTTCTGTCCGCCCCCCCGTGGCGGCAACCTGCATCATGCCCTGCCCACGCACCACCAGTGTTCCGGCAAAAACCCTCGATACCCGGGGAAATTTGGCAACCGCTTCCGGTTCCCCGGTCAGCATGGATTCGTCCAGAGCCAGTTCATGTGCCTGGAAAACCTCACCATCCGCCGGAACCCGGTCTCCCTCTTCAAGAAATAGAAGATCCCCGCGCACAACCTCACGGCCGGCAATCCGGACCGGTTTCCCGTCCCGAACCGCAAGGGTCCGGGGACTGGAAAGGTCCCGCAGCAAGGCCAGGGCATGCTCCGTTCGGCGTTCCTGGAAAATGGTCACCAGCATGATCGCCGCGACGAAACCCACAAGAACAAGGGCCTCATGGGTATCGCCCGTAGCCAGGTAAATGGCACCAGAGCCCAGAAGCAGCAGGAACATGGGCTCCCGCAACACCTCCCCCCCAATCGTCAGCAGTGTCCGCTGCTGACCTGCACCAAATTCATTCGTTCCTTCGGCAGCCAGGCGGTTTCGGGCCACTTCACTGGACAGACCGCGAGGCACATCTGCGTCCATGATGTCTCCTGCCTTCCCGGTCCAAAGGCCCCTGGGACATCCGCCACCGCCCGCCGTGCCATCCGGTCCGGAGGCAGGAGAAGGAGCGCTGCGGGAGTTCCCCCAAGGCATCAGGGATTAGCCTGGACCCCTATTTGTCATTATACATCCTCTATTGGAGTAGCCTCTGGGCGGGGTGCGGGCGGCAATCTGGACTACAGGGAGGAAGCTCCTGTTTTCGTGACCGCAAGAGAGTTGTACCGCATCTACCAGAGCGCGCCATAGTATTCAGCCTGTAACCGCGGATCTGCTCAGGTGGCGGTGAGGCGGCGCTATCGCCCGCAGGACGATCATTCCGGCCTTCCTGTTGCTCGATGCATTGCCTGAGCACAGACAATGGCGAAGATCACGCGCTGCTGGTGAAACGTCATGCCATCCATGAGGCGGCCAGGGCGAGAAACCCTGTGCGCTGCTCAGGCGGCACACGCAATTGGACACCGATCGGTGCGGTAGATCTGAACCCGTAGCGGCAGGATAAAAAGGCCGCTTAAAAAATGGGAGACGATCGCGGTAGGGACGCCCGTTACCGGACGCCCCCCGCACAGATCCCAGAGTGCGCAATTAACGCACTGGGCTCCTGTCTCGGGTGTTTGACGGCAAATCGCTCGCCCGGCCACGGATGAAAGATACGGGGTGTCGGCAGCCAGTCACCGGCGATCCCGCTCAGACGTGCCCACGTCATTTTGTCCTTTTGACTGCGGCGCCGCAGCGTCCGGAGCCAGAGACGCGTGACGTGATACCGGAACTGCCTGGGTGCCCGGATGTTCGTGGGCACAGTGTGATACGCGTAGTAACCCGTGGACCACCGCCTTCAGCCACTTTCCCTGCTGAGGGATCGTGGCATGCATGCGCTTGCGCAGGGTCCTCTTTATCTCCTGTAGCCTTGCCCTCCTCCGATCGACTCTGGTCTTGCAATGGAGCAGGAACGCGCCCCGCCAGCTCACCGGACCAGGCTCCCATCACGTCCAGCCGCAGGACCTTCTGGCGCCAGCGGAACGACACAGGCACGGAGGACAGAACACCCATGGCGCCAGCATGGCTCCGTACTGCCCCCATGCATCATTTTCCCGCACCCGCGGAAATGGCCGGGTCCGTCAGGCGGAAAATCCGCTCGCCCACACTCAGGGCCACTCCACTGGACACGCATCTTCTGCGCCAGGGGGCTGCCAGATGGAAGGGACCGGACCACGGAAGCGGCCGAAGAAGGCAGAACCGGCAGAGGCGGCGTACCGTTGCCGGAGACGGGAGA
>JAKARO010000028.1 GCA_021821885.1 Pseudomonadota bacterium | reverse complement strand
GGCATGGCAGTCTTGCTTTTTTGGCTGGCGGACACTATCCTCCTGCGCAATGGGGCGGTAGCTCAGCTGGGAGAGCGTCGCGTTCGCAATGCGAAGGTCGGGAGTTCGATCCTCCTCCGCTCCACCACACAAATCAAGTAAATCAATGAGTTACAAAAAGGCCGCGCTTAATGTGCGGCCTTTTTTTTGGCAAAATTCGTACTTTTTTGGGCGCAATTGTCCATATAGTGTCCACGAATGTTGATAGTTGTTGATGGTTGCTTGTCCATGTCGTGTCCACGACGTTTTTCCAGAGGGCGGTGATACTTAAACATATTTCTATTTGTTTTCATTGGGTTACTTTGCATATCGCACGCGCTGTGCTAGCATGTGTAACTGAAGCCCGTTCACTCTTTCGTGGAGTGGCACGCGTCAGGGGTAATCGGAGATAACGAACCTGACGCGGAGGCACGGTCAATATTGCCAAATGCTGGTTGGCTGAGATCGATGGCCGGTGGGGCTGAGTGAAATGCGGGGACGAACCGCCTTGTCAGGCTGTGGCCACAAGTCTAGGCGGGTCGGTAATCAATAGATTGCCGGCGGTAGATCAAAGGAAAGTAGTCCCCTCTCCGAACCCGTCTCATAAACGCTGGCACATTCCAGTTCAGCAAGAGTCGGTCGACAAGAGCGATTCTTGGGCGGAAATCGCTGGCTGATCAGATCAGGTGCCTTCAGTTACACAGGGTGAGGTGATCGCCAGCAGGCGATCACCGACTGCCTCATTCTTTTTGAAGGGTGTCTGGTTCATGACGTGATCAGTGGTTGTTGACCCAGTTCTCGAGGGCTAGCCCCGTAAAGCCAAGGAAATCGGCTTCGTTGTTGGTGACCAGAGTTATACCCAGTGACATGGCGTGTGAAGCGATCAGCTTGTCCAGCGCATCTTTGTTGCGTTCTCGGTTGGCTGCTCGTAGTGGGCCATAGGCGCGCGCGGCACGGGCTTCGAATGGCGCGACCAGGATATCTTCGAGCAGGCTGTCCAGAAGCACTTGGTTGTGGGCCTGCGCTTGTCCTGAACAGGCCACCCCAAACTCCAACTCGGCCAAGGTGATGGCTGAGATGACCACATCGCCCACAAAGCAATCAGCAAAGCGCGCACGAACCTGCGGCGGTTGGTGCTTCATCAGGTAGATGCAGATGTTGGTATCGAGCATGTATTTCGGTTTCATAGGGCCTCGCGCTCGCTTTCGATGTTCATGCCTCGGCCTTCGCTCATGAAGTCAGGGGAGAACTGGGCCAGCTTGCCCAGCACATCACCCATGCGCCGTTGAGCGGGGCGGATGCGCAGTTCATCTCCCTGGCGCTCGATGACCAGTTCGATATCCCAGCTGCTGTAGGCCAGTTCCGATGGAATGCGCACGGCTTGGGAATTGCCGTTCTTGAAAAGTTTGGTGTTGGCCATGGCTGACGCCCCATAGAAGGTGATTGGATGTACGCGTATATCCTAGCCGATGCAGTGGGATTTGTAAATACATGGATGTACGTCGCAAGCCTTATGCGGCCATGGCCAAGCGCTACGCCGAGCAGGTGGTCGCTGGAGACGTTCCCAGTTGTCGATGGGTCAAGTTGGCCTGCCAACGGCAACTCGATGATCTGGCCAGATTCAAGGGCAAATCCAGTCCATACCGTTTCAATCCGAAGCTCACGGACAAAGATGGCCGAGCCTTTCACCCAGCAGACAACCTGTGCGCCTTCATCGAGCGCCTGCCCCATGTCAAAGGGCCGCTGGCCGGTGAGCCGATCAGCCTGGAGCCCTGGCAGGTGTTTATCCTTTCGACCGTCTTTGGATGGGTGAAGGACGATGGCAAGCGACGCTTTCGGCGCTCCTACATCGAAGTGCCACGGGGCAATGCCAAGTCGACGCTGTCTTCTGCCGTGGCGTTCTACATGCTCGCCGCCGACCGTGAAGGGGGCGCTGAGGTGTATTCCCTGGCCACCACCCGGGACCAGGCGGGCATCGTGTTTGGCGATGCCCAAAGTATGGCCAGACGTAGCATGGGATTTCGCCGCAGGTTTTCAGTGGAGGTTGGTGCGCACAACCTTCATGTGCTGACCTCGGGCTCCAAGTTCGAAGCCCTGTCGGCCGAGGGCTCCACGCTCGATGGTTTGAACATCCACTTTGGCTGCGTGGATGAACTCCACGCTCACAAGACCCGGACGGTCTACGACGTGGTTGAAACCGGCACCGGCAAGCGCGATAACTCGCTCCTGTAGGTGATCACGACCGCCGGCAGCAATCGCGCCGGCATTTGTTATGAGGTGCGCAGCTTTGTCACCAAACTACCGGATGGCGTCTTCGCCGACGAGAGCCAGTTCGGGATCATCTATGGCATGGACGACACCAATGACTGGGGAACCGAGGATGCCTTGGTCAAGGCCAATCCGAACTGGGGTATCGCGGTTCGATCCGAGGCTGGTCAGGAAAAGCCTGATGCGCTGGCCGTACCGGAGGCCATGAACCAAGGCTGGTCGATGGATTTCATGCACGATCCGCTGGCAGACGGCCGCAGCATCCGCCTGCTCAATGGGATGGATGATTTTAACCGGGAAGCTCTGGCAATCGGGGTGGACTTCTCTTTGCCTGCTGAACGGGTGATCCGGACGCTGGGCCAGATCATCGAGTGGCGGGACAGGCCTGTTGCCATCCGCAGTGACAATGGTCCGGAATACATCAGTGGGCTGTTGCAGGGCTGGGCGGCAAAACACGGCATCCGGCTGGACTATATCCAGCCAGGAAACCCGCAACAGCACGCTTATGTCGAGCGGTTCAACCGGACTGTCCGGTACGAATGGTTGTCCCAATATCTGTGGGAAGACCTGGCAGAAGTGCAGCTCTTTGCGACGCACTGGATGCAGGATTACAACCACGGCCGCCCGCACATGGCACTGGGCGGGATAACACCGAAACAGCGGCTTGCCATGGCCACATAACTCTACTTCTGACCCCAACCAAAAATGGGGGGATTACCGAGGGACACGGAAGCATGTGTAAACATCGCCCAGCCAGAGATGCTGGCGCGTGGTCTTTCCTTTCCGGGATAAAACGGAGAATACCGCTCCTGGAGAGACGTTTGACTGTTATGCCCTCGGAATTTCTGCTTAATTCCAGCTTCGGCAAGACGCTCCATGTACCGGATGGAGACATATTGCGATCCACGGTCGCCAGGATCAATCAGGCCATCCCGCGATACTGCACACAATGGAGGCGCATAACTCCAGCACAGGCAGACGGCCGCCCTGGAACCCACGGGAAAGTTTTCTGTCCAAACTGGAGTTAAGACTGTTTTGAGGAGGAATGGCTGCCATGGAAAAAATCTCGATGGAAGCATCCAGGATCCATATAGTCTTGGACAAAAAGGAACTTGATGCCCTTGTGGACCCCATCATCCGCAATGCAGAGCAGTTTTCAGGGGAAGTTCTGGATATGGCCTATCTGCTTGCAGAAGAGTCCTACCGCATGGAGAACGATTTTGGCCAGCCGCCCCACGCGTTTGGCTGAGGAGGTTTTGATGAAAACTTTTCTTCAGGAAGGGACAGGGCGGGTTATCCTGGAAATTTCTCTGCAGGAGGCCCAGCATATTGCCTATGGGATACAGGAGAACCTGGACCGGATCGGATGGCCCGCCGGGGAATTGCTGGCACTGCTTCCACCCGGCGAGCCCCTGGATTTCAATTCCGGTGCCCGATGGCGTCATGAATGGGCAGGGCCGGAAGCTTATGGCAGAAGCCGCAGCGAGGGGGGAGTTCCGATGCCCTGAAAAGGGCATTCTGGCTTGGGGGCAGGAGACGGCGTGGCATGCAGAATCCCTCTCTCCGCAGAGGCTAATGGGAGAGAGAGCCGTGTGTTTCCGTTTCTTGGGGCAGCGTTACGCTTACAGACCGCATCTGGCTGGAAAAAGAGGGCAGCCAGTGATTTCGGGTAAAACCTGGTACGGTTTTGAGTTTTTCCAGGGCACCTTTCGCCACCACAGTTCCCGTACCGGCAGCAGCCAGCCAGGTAGCCGCCTGTTTTTCCGAATCCAGAATGGTCCGTTCCGCTGCCCTTTTTCCCCACCATCGTTCCAGACCGGAAAAAAGACCGGATGGCGGGTGCCCGGATCCTTTTACCATCATGCGGTATGTGTGGGGATGCTCAAGGCTGGCGACTCCCACAAGGACAAGCCATAGCCTTTCCCTCGGCTGCAGGGGTGTCCACCAGGCTGGGGCGACAGCTACACACTGTCTCTGGCGACCTGCAATTGCGGTCAGATAGGGGGCACTGGGAATGTGGGCCACATGTGCCAGAATTCTGGAGGGAACCAGGTAGATCGGAACGTTCTGGCGGCTGAAACGGCGGGCCTGATCGAAGATCTGCTGGCCCGTCTGGGTCATGGTCAGGGCATTGCGCGAAAGCCACTGGCATGCCTGGGTGGAGGCAGTAATGCTGTTTCTCCCGTGGGCGCCGAATGCAGCAGGTGTAGCAGCGACCAGCAGCAGGACAAGACCGGTCAGGCAGGCCCAGAGGAAGAATGGGCCGCGCACCGGGATTCCGGCGGTTTCCGGTAGCACTTTCTTTCTGTCCCCTTTCGTAAGATTTTATCTTCCTGATCTTAAAGGATAATATTGGTCATGGCAAGCCTCCCGTGTATCAGGATGTAGCTGCCTGTACCATTTAGGTAACGACTGTGTGTCTGCGATGGGATGTCCCGGATATTCCCTCTTTTTTTCTTGCCGCCAGCCCTTTCCTGAACCAGGATAAAGTGGCGGGGCGCCCTGCCGGAAATTTTGTCCAGGGTTTTCCAATAGGCAGGTGGGTGCTGAACTGGAGCTGGAGCCTGGGGGACGGCCGGCGCTGAAGGTTCGCTCCGGGGAAGGGAAACTTCTGTTTCCTGCACAAATGCGGAAGCAGGCTGCATTCCCTGCGTTCCATCTGGCGGAGAGCGGGTACAAATGAAGCAAATAAAAACTGGCACGATTTCGGGTGGGTGTCCATGTTCCGTAACAGTCTTCTGGAAAGGAATCTCCGCAATGCCGCTGGACCAGTTCTGGAACCGGCCCTGTTTCTGGCGCAGGGAGGTTACGGTCCTCTTCGGACTGTGACAGGTTTCGGCATTCGGTCTGCCTGCCCGGTTGTGGCCGCACAGGTCTGATCTGCCATGGCATCTGGTAGGGAAGAACAGGAAAATTCCCCGGGCGCTTCCTCCCCCCACCTGGTTGCTGTGACGGTGGCGGTCATGACGGCCATCATCCTGAATGTCCTCGACATTACAATCGTCAATGTGGCCCTGCCGCATATGGAGGGGTCCCTCCATGCCAATAGCAACCAGATTACATGGGCTCTGACCACCTACATGCTGGCCATGGTGATTGTCACCCCCCTGACGGGCCTCCTCGTCGAGCGTTTTGGCCAGAGGCGGCTCATTCTCTGGAGTGTTTCCGGATTTCTGCTTTGTTCAGCCCTGAGCGGACAGTCGCATACGCTGACGGAGATCGTGCTCTGGCGTTTTTTCCAGGGGGTCTTTGGTGCCTCCCTGGTACCGGTGGGGCAGGCGATACTGGTCGAAAGCTATCCGCGTGAAAAACGCGGAGTGGCCATGGCGACCCTTGGAATGGGCACAATGCTGGGTCCCATTGTTGGCCCTGTACTGGGGGGTTACCTGACGGAAAACCTTTCCTGGCGCTGGAATTTTTATGTCAACCTGCCGGTCGGAGTGGTGGCGCTGGTGATGCTCTTTTTTTACGCCCCCGATTTTGGCCGGAAAAGCCAGCCGCGCCCCTTGGATTTTCTGGGTCTCGTCTGGATGGCGGTTGGTCTTGGCGGGTTGCAGATGGTACTCAGCCTGGGCGACCAAGATAACTGGTTCAGTTCCCGGTTTATCATCGGTAGTTCCATCGTCTCATGTCTTGGCCTTTTTCTGTTTGCCATACACAGTCTGGAAACTGCCCATCCGGTCGTTAACCTGCGCCTTCTGAAGGACCGTGCCCTTGCCTTGGCCAGTCTGGGAATTGGCCTGTTTGGCCTGGCCCTTTACGGCACCATGGTGGTGCTGCCCATTTACCTGCAGAACTATATGGGCTATGAAGCGCAAACTGCGGGCCTGGTCATGGCGCCACAGGGGGTTGGATCGTGGATCTCCATGTGGATGGCCGGCTGGCTCCTGAATCGGGGGGCCAATCCCAGAATCATGATTTCTGCCGGTGTGCTTCTGGGTTCGCTTGGTACCTGGCTCAGTCTCCACTACAATCTGGATATAAGCCCGGCCTGGATCGTCTGGCCTGGGGTTATCCGCGGGCTTGGGCTTGGGCTTGTTTCCATTCCCCTGTTCACCTTGGCCTTTAGCACGCTCAGCAAGGCGGAGACGCCAGAGGGCTCGGGGATCTTCAACCTGATGCGCAATCTCGGCGGTTCTATCGGCATTGCGTTTGTCTCTACCATCATGACCGAGGAAGCCCAGTCCGCGTGGAACCAGATGGGGGGACATGTCAATCCTTTTTCTCCCGCCCTGTACCGCTATTTCGGGATGACGAACATTCACGGGCAGACACAATGGGCGGTTCTGGGCCAGATGCTGGAAAGACAGGCGGCCATGCGGGGCATACTCGACGCATTCGTTTTTCTTCTGGGAGCATTTGTGGCTGTGCTTCTGATTGTGCTGGCAATGAAACCCCGACGCCGGTAATCCCGTTAGACGCCGGAGTTCCCACCAGAGCCCGGTCTTCCACCCTTTTCTTGAAAAAGCGGAAGGGCCTGCTATAGGTTAGAAAGAGTGTTGTTGTGCCCCTCTCTTCGACAAGACAAAAAGGAGGTAGTCATGGCCATATCAGGAAAGTACGGCAAATTGGATATCCCGGGAATTGGCAGGGATGAGCCGGTGTTTGTGCTCCGCGGGCAGGACCGTCTGGCCGAAACCGCCATTGACCTGTACCAGGCTCTGGCGCGGTCCCATGGGGCGCCTGTGGAGGCAGGAGTGCGGAAAGAAATCGAACGTTTCCACGATTGGCAGGGGATCCGGAAGCTCCCGGACTGACTGCACCTCCGGCTATTTTTCTACCCGGTCCATCTGGTGCAGCGGGGCAATTCAGCTTCAGTAACCCGGGTTGGCATTTTTTTCCTTCTGGGTGAGGTATGCCATCCGTCCGATCCGCCAAAAAATGGCAGAAAATCTGTCTGGCAGAGCATAAGGGCCAGAAGGACTGTCCTGCCATTCGACGATCCTTCCAGGAATTGATCCCATGCTTCCCACTATTTTCTTTGGTCATGGTAATCCGATGAATGCCATTTCCAGCAATGTGTACGCGGATGGCTGGCGCCGTATTGGGCAGGAAATTCCGCGGCCAAGGGCCATTCTCTGCATTTCCGCCCACTGGTTTGTTCCAGAAACGGGAATTACGGTTTCTCCTGCTCCCCGCACTATCCACGACTTCTGGGGATTTCCTGAAGAACTCTATCAGGTGGAATACCCAGCCCCGGGAGATCCCGAACTGGCCCAGGAGGTACAGAAACTTCTTTTGCCGCTGAACGTGGTTCCGGACATCTCCTGGGGACTGGATCACGGGACATGGTCGGTGCTGCGGCATGTCTACCCCGAAGCGGACGTTCCGGTGCTGCAGCTCAGCCTTGACAGTACCCGGCCTGCCGCCTTCCATTATGAACTGGGCCGGAAGCTTGCACCTCTCCGGGGAGAAGGAATCCTGATCGCCGGGAGCGGCAATGTGATACACAATCTTCGTACCTATGACTGGAGTGGGAAGCGGCGTGATCCCTATGACTGGGCCGTGCGCTTTGAAAACAGGATCAGGGAGCTGATTCTGGCGGGAGACATCCAGCAGGTAGTGGATTATCAGTCGCTGGGTCCAGATGCCGCGCTTTCAGTTCCGACACCAGAGCACTTCCTTCCCCTGCTTTATGTGCTGGGGTCCGCGCAGCCTGGAGAGAGTATCCGTTTCCCGGTAGAGGGTATGGAAGGTGGATCGATCTCCATGCTGTCGGTGCAGGTGGAGTAACCAGCCGGAGGAGAAAGTCCTGCGTTCCCTTTCGGAAAAACTACCCAGGTATCCACAAGACACCCTGGGTGCACTACTCTGGCCGCTATAGTACTTCCTTCGCCGGAAGCTGTGGGCGGCCGCGCATTCATTTTCAGCAGCGGCCAATTGGCCGGAAAATTTTTCAGCGCAAAACAGACCAGCTCCGTTGCCGTGGTGCTTGGCAGAATTCAGCCATCCTGCTGTACGTTTCCCCGGGACTGTTTATGCCCCAGCCGGAACGTGCCATGGTAGGCTGTTTTCCACGAGGTCTGCCCCCGAGTTTTGACCTCAATATCCGCAAGAAATTTCTCGGTTGATGTCCCGTTCAGTCCCATGTGCACGACAAGACTGAGCAGGCTGTAATCCAGTGTGATTCGGGATCCGGAAAGAACCGGCCCTCCGGCGCACCGCTGTACACTGTCAATCAGGGAACGGGTTCGCGCACTGTAGAAGCTGGCTTTGGTACATACCCCATGAAGATCACCCGTTCCCCGGTTTTTCACGGTCACTTGCAGCAGGGGAATGCTAATCCCGGGAATGGGCAGGGGGCCAATACGGTTTTCGTTTGCCATCTTTACGCGGACACTGTATGGCGTCCAGAACAGCAGGAAATAAACCACAAGGGGAATGGTAACCAGTATGGCGGCCACGGTAATGATGAGAGGTTTTTTTTGCATGGTTTCCTGGAGGTTTCATCCTTTCGCTGGATGCTCCCATCTTTCCGGGAATGGAGCAACATGGGACTAGGAGCTGGGAGATTTTGCAGGTTTGTTCCTGTAAGGGTCTGGACAGGTAGCATCCCGGCCAGATGGGCTGCACACCCTGCGAAGGAATTGCCGTCCATGGTAGGGTACGGGCAGCCTGTTTTCGGGCGTGACGGAGAACTGCCCGGAGCAGTGCCATCACCGGCGGGAAGGAGGCCCATCTTTTCCGCTCCCTGGAGCCACAGCCATCGGCCGTGGCGAAAAGGATGCCTAGCGCTGTTTGTCCTGCCCCCTGCGGGGGATGCCAGACACAATATCAATATGTCCGACCATCCCGGCAGCAAAGTGGCCGGGTTCATGGCAGGCATACTCTACGGTTCCGGTATGCTCTGGAAACTGCCAGATGAGGGTACGGGTCTGGCCTGGAGGGATGGACACGCCATTGGAGTCATTTGCCATCCCCATGCCTGGGTGGGCTTCCATCTGGGCCTCATGTACCAGCTGTGCAGCCGGGTCTCCAATCACGAACTCGTGCGTCAGATGGCCACCGTTGTGTATCCGGAACCGTATGGTCTGTCCAGGGCGGACATGGATTCTGGAGGGCGTGAAACGCAGCGTATCAAGAGCCACAATCCGCACGGTCCGGGTGACAGCCAGCGATTTTCCCGGTGATCCGTACGGATCACCGGCTCTGCCGGCACTGTTTGCCGATATGGGGTAGAGGCCTGAGGCCCGCACCGGCGAAGTTGTCATGGCGGCCAGAAGGCCCATGGCGATGAGTACGGTGACGGCACCTTTCATCGGGTCCTGTCCTGGACCGCGTGCTCTATCCGGCTGGCTCATGGCGAGTTCCTGCTCAAAGCTCCTAGAGTACGGAAAGAGAGATTTTACCCCCACCGTACTGCCTGCATGCAACTATGGGCTACAGGCCGATGGTGGAGGTCTGCAGCCAGAAAGAACAGAATTTCGGCCAGTGGCCGGGCTTAAAGAACGAACCTCATTAATCCGGTTCGAACGCACATGCCTTCTGGCCGCGCCATGGAGCGATGCTTCCGTAGACAGGAACATGGCGGACACCCCGACCATGCCATCGTAGGCACAACATTTCTGCGGTGCAATACCCTCTCTCCGTGGGGACCTGGCTAGGGCGCCGGAGAACATTTTCTGTGGGCGGGATGTAGGGACCTGCGAAGAGGGTGGGGTTACCGTACGGAAAAAAGAAAGCTGTGCATGGAGTGCCAGAAAGATCTGGATATGAAACTTTTGCAGTCTGTACTGCGGGGCCGTTCCGGAGGAAGTGACACTTATCAGTGTTGGCTCTTCATGACAGGAAGACCATGGACGGTGCCGACGTGGTTCTGGAACCAGGTGATCTTTGGTATCCCCCGGCCGGCCATTCGGCTGCCCGATCAGATGCGGCCGTAAAGCCGCTCCGGCGATGCGTCCAATGGCTCTGGTTGTGCCAAACCGGGTGTCAAGGCATATTAGAAATGTCCGGTGTTGGGCAAGATAGAGATGTCCGGTTCTCCTGGGTGTTGGGTTCTTTCAAGGACGATCTGCGGTGGGGTAACAACGCCAGGGATGGTCGGCCGCAGGTCGGGATTTTTCTGACCAGCGGCGG